>CAZLZO010000147.1:0-1503 GCA_964564025.1 uncultured Desulfurococcales archaeon | reverse complement strand
AAAAACAAGACACATCAATAATCGATGAAATAAAGCTAGCACTAGACATAGCTGAAGCCTTGAAAATACCAGTGGATAAAATAGACATAGTATTACTTAACAAAGCAGATCCACTACTAAAATACAGGGTTCTGAAGGAAGGGAAAATAATATACTGCAGAAGCGAAGAACTAAGGAAGAAATGGGAAAGAAAAACAATAATACAGTATCTAGACCAGCAATCATTAATTGCATTCAAAACAGAACGGTAAAATCCAAAACACCCTTAAACCATTAAGACACTATGAGCAAAATGTTATTACAGTTTTTGAAATGTTATTTCTCCGAAATAAGCTCGTAGAAACGTTAACCAAAATAATACTACTATGCGCTGCTCAGTTTTTGTTAAAAACCATACTTGAGGCAACATAAAATCGAATATACGAAATATATTAAGTATACTATGCATATCATATATTGTGGGATCATGTTCACTACAATTCGTGTTTCTAAGAAAACTAAGGAGTTACTAGATAGGTTAGTTATTGAGTTGGAAAGAGAATTAGGTCGAAGACTTAGCTACGATGAGGCCTTAAGGATGCTGATAGAGAGAAGCTTAAGAGCCAAGAGACCTGAGCTTCTATTACAGTTCATGAGTAGAAGGTTTAGTGATAAAACCGTAAAGGATCTTCAAGAAATAGTTAGAATTGAGAGGGCAAGAGAAAATGAAATCGCTCGAAGGAGATATTGTATTTGATACTAGTGTGCTAATAGAGGTTATGGGAGGTACGGATTTTGGAGTAAAGCTCGTTGAACTAATTTATAGAGAGAAAATAGTTCCCCATATAACGGAATTAAACCTCATAGAGACATTATACGTTATATGCCGAAAACAAGGTTTCGAAAACTCTCTAAACTTAATAAATACTTTAGTTAACTCAGGATACTTTAACATACACAGTATCAGCGAAATCAGAAACATAATAGGGGAATGTAAATGTAAGTACCCAATAAGCATAGCGGATTGCACAACACTATCCTTAGCAAAACATCTAAACTGCCCAGCAATATTCTCCAAATTCGAGAAAGAATTTAGAAACATAATAGAAGAATTAAGCAAATGGGTAGGAAAAGAAATAATATTCCTAAGACAATAAACAAAACTCTACCAAATAACAATTCATTTCCCTACAACCGTCCCTCTTATCCGAAACCTACGGAGAACATCCAAATGTTCCCAGCTTACTTTTGATGATACTATATTGTCTTAGTCGGTAAGTATTATTAATGGCTAATTTATTAGCTATCCTCGGAGACACTGGCATGTACCTTACCTAAAGTTGTTGAAGAAATCTTAAGAAGAGCTAGAGAACGCGGCGTTAGCGTCGATGAACTACTAATAGATGTAATGCTAAAAGACCTAGACCGTTCACCTCATCCGTAGCTTCATTTATCAAAGTGTATCTTTTTGTGTCTGCTACGGATGGGTTCATTACGGTCTCCGCTGAGCCACCTACGGGAGCC
>CAZLZO010000146.1:0-1524 GCA_964564025.1 uncultured Desulfurococcales archaeon | reverse complement strand
CCTATGAGTTCGGTTGTTCCAGGCTTATACGTAACTAATGTGTCAAATATGTTTTGAATAACCATTGATGATGCTATGTCGTAAGCTAATGCTGGATCCAGTGTTTTAGGATCATAGGTTGTTCCAATAATTAGTACTTTAGCTTTCTCCTTTTCAGGAGACGGTGTAACCATTAACGCTACAGCTATTGCGGCTATAGCTAATACTGCAACTACAATTACTCCTATTACTTTTTTGGAAGGCATGGACTACACGCCCTTTATGCAATAAACTTACTTATTTAAAGTTATAGCGAAAATATAAAAATTTTTTCATTTCATTTACTCGTTTCACATATTTTCTAGGTGTAAACGTTTAGTAATTAGAGAAATTTCCAATGAAGTCTTTCATCAAGGCTTTCAAACATTTAAAGATTTATTGTATAGGTTTACTTACTTCTGATTTTTCCTCTTTAACGTTTTCCAGTTTTTCTATAGTGTCTTTTAAGAATTTTTTAGCTCTTGTAAGTGCTTCAAGACCTTTCTTTGTTGGCTTGTAAACTTTAGTTCCGCTTACTTTCTCTGTTTCTAACAATCCCTCTCTAACCATTCTATACAATACTGTGTATACGGTAACTGAGGGAACTTTTATGTCAAAAATTCTTCTTAACATAACGCGAACTCCGTAAGCGTAGTTTGGCTTTTCCGCTAATATGGCTATTATGTACATCCATAAATTCTCAACCGTAAGTTTCCTACGTAATCTCTTCTCGGCTTTTAGCATTTAACTCGCCTCTACATTCCCCATTTCAACCTTAAAAAGTTCATCTTATAAATATTTTAGGAAAAATATTTATCTAGAAAAATATATTTTAGCAGAGATATTGTAGTTTATATATAACTACGGTTAGTTTAAGGGGTGTCTTCTATGGGAAAAATAAGAGTTGGTATAATAGGTGTGGGTAACTGTGCTTCAGCACTTGTCCAGGGAACATTCTACTATAGGAACGTGGATGCAGACTTCATACCTGGACTAACATATCCTAAACTTGGAGGTTACAGTGTTGACGATATTGAATGGGTTGTTGCTTTCGATGTTTCAGAAAAGAAAGTAGGTAAGGATCTTTCCGAAGCAATATTTGCTCCACCAAACATTACGCCTAAGTTTGCCGAAGTCCCTAAACTTGGTGTTGTAGTTCATAGAGGACCTGTAATGGATGGTGTAGCACCTCATATGGAGGAAGCGTTTAAACCTATTAAGTCAGGTAATGAACCAACAGTAGATGAAGTAGCTGACATAATAAAGGAGAGTAAGGCAGACATTATGATAAACTTTCTTCCAGTAGGAAGTGAGGAAGCAACCAGGTTTTATGCTGAAGCTGTTAGAAGAGCTAATGCAGCATTTATAAACGGAATTCCGGTATTTATTGCAAGCGATCCAACAGGGCATTGGCCTAAATTATATGAAGAAGCCGGTTTGCCTTTAGTGGGGGACGATATTAAAGGCCAAATAGGTGCAACAATACTTCACAGAACACTTATAGCA
>CAZLZO010000145.1:0-1536 GCA_964564025.1 uncultured Desulfurococcales archaeon | reverse complement strand
TCAGCCCATAATAATTCTGCTTCAACACTAGCCATGCTCTACCTCCCTCTAATATCTATCCCACAAATTCTACATTATAAATAGTTGTATTTTTAAACACTAACATTCTTAAACTCGGTTCTAAAGTCTTTAAATGGGATTTGTGATAAGATCCTTTATATCATATACAGAAGTGTTATTTCAAGCATCTCTAAATAATAAATACTTAAATACTTTCATTTTACTAGTTATACTTAGAATATTCTACTTAAAAACACTCTATAGTGTACGTGGAGAGTAAAGCATCTTAAAGAGGGCGAGAAAAATAAGTCTACTTAAGAAAAAATCGTTAGTAATTGAATTAGTAATTTTCATATGTATCCTAAGCCTATTTGTAATTTATTTCATCCTAAACCAGAACACCTTAGATACTTCCATAGGACAATTAACCGTAAGTAATTATGACGTTCCAAAATTGATCCTAGAAAACGAGAAAGAATGGTATGATTATAGGTATAATTTGACTATTACTGAAAGGTTTTATAGAAACAAGTATGTTACGTTATACGTTGAGTTAGCTGAAAACAGTACATTAGCGCTCGCTATAGTCAAAGTTGAAAGTTATTGTGATCTCTGCTATCCTAATGTAGGCTATCCTAGAATAGATGAGAAATTGTCTCCAGACCGTCTCAAAGCATTTAATGAGCTTAAAAACTACATTGACGCTTTATGGCTTAAATATGGTTATGATCCCTGGTTAAAAGAGCTTATAGTTGAAGGATATATTGTTCCTAGGAAAGCGCTTCCACCCGATGAGTTCATTAAATTAGTTGAGAATCTTAACCTTATTGGTAAAGTTAAAGACGTATTCTATATGGTTTTCGATAACGAGGGAAACTACGTTATAGGCGGGGGTAAAAGAATACTTAAAGAACAAGATTTTTACGAAGAAATTAACGGTATAGTTAAAGTAGCAGGTCACATGATGAACATTATGAATAAGAGTAAAACAATGGACGGACTATATATAGGCTCATTTGTCGTAAGAACAAGCATTGATGAGCTTATGAAGATTAATTTCTTAAAGGATAGAATAGCGTTTGTTTATGTGCCATTAGATATGCTAAATCAGTTAAGGCAGAAAGGATATACTATAATTGAGGTAAGGTACACCAGCATACTTGAAGCATTACCTACAGGGATAGAGTATTAAAACTTAGAATTAAACTTTCTCCATATACATTCTATGCGGAAAACAGAGCTAATTCAGTACTACTCACCAATTATGCTAGACATTTTAACCAACATAAGTTAGCTTAATGCGTAATAACCTTTTAAATACGTGAGTATTCTATATGGATACGGTAGTTAATCCAAAGAGCATCTTAATTGGTGTTAATATTGTTCGAAGAAGCCTTGAGAACGCTTATAGATTCTTCAAGAGGAGAGCTACTTGTGCTCCCTATTAAGGTGAAATCTCTAGAGGATATGGTGGTTGATTATCGAGGACAATATGAGCTTAGAAAGGATGTTGAAGCAGAACTACCTAGATGGTTA
>CAZLZO010000144.1:0-1589 GCA_964564025.1 uncultured Desulfurococcales archaeon | reverse complement strand
TTCCAAAACCACCAGTATAGGAGAATAGGTCAAGAACTTTTTCACCACCTTTCACGTACTTTTCAAGCTTAACCCTATTATCTCTTTGATCCAGGAAGAACCCTGTTTTCTGACCTTTTACAACGTCAACTATGAATTTAGAATTGCCTTCAACAATTATTGTGCGATGCTTCCTTCCACGATGAAACTTCTCAACAAACCCTAAACCAATGTCTCTCCTAGATCTTTGAACACTCTTCTCATAAACAGTAATGTCTTTACCCAAAATTTCAACTAAAACCTCAACAATAGTTAGCATTATTTTATCTACTGCTTGGCTAGAGGATTGAATAACAACTACGTCATTGTAAACATCGACTATTAAGCCGGAGAATAAATCACCATCACTATTAACAAGCCTATAAGCACCACCATCAGCATAGCCTAGCTTCTCCCTAACCCTAAAAGCCCGAAGAATCCTCTCATAAACCGCTTCTTCAAGAGAAGAAAAACACTCCCTAAGAGAAAGAACACGAACACCAACAGGACCCACGCTCTCGAAAACACCACACCCCAAAACCTCACCATCGACACTAACTAACCTAACATACTCACCAACACTGGGTTCACCTTCAGGAAAACTAAGCCACTTATTATAGACAAAACCGTATCCTTCCCTTAACCTCTTAGCACCAACACCCTTAACAACAACCTTTCTCAAACCGAAAACACCTTTAACCTACAAATCATCAAAATAGTAAAGTAAGCGGAGAAATAAGAGTTTACCGTGAAACATAAGAGGTTATAGAGAACATGGCTAACAAAGTAACAATAAATTTAGTAGGAGCAAAATGTCCGGAACCAGCTGTTAAAACGATAAAGGAAGCATTAGTAATGCCCTCAGGAACAATACTCGAAATACTAATGGATTCGCCAGAATGCCTAATGCTAATAACCTCATGAATAAAACTACTAAACGACCAACTAGAACTATTAGAAAAAGAAGAAATAAATGAAAATACACTAAAAATAGTTTTAAAAAGAAAATAAAGTTTAAAAGATTATTTTATTACCTTACATTATATTTAAGGTAACTGCACAGATCTCGGGTACTCATTACCAGCAACGGTATGAAACTTTATTTCAACTATCTGACCACTCGAATAGTGTTCACCGTCCAGCAGTATAGCAAATGTAACACTTTCACCTGTAGTTATTGTTACCTCGGTAAAACTCTCGCTGACGTTATCAAATATTTCATTATATCCACTTGCATTTATGCTTATTACATTCGCTTCCGTTGGTGGTTTTCCGTTTATGAATATGATGTCAACTGTAGCATCAGAGCTACCTGTGTTTCTAACGTAAACTGTTACATTGAAATTATCATTTACTTTAACGGCATAGGCGTTTACTACTTCTAGTTTTTCGTATCTTGTGAATAGTCCTGTTATTCCTGTCATCCAGAATGCTACTGCTACTGCTATGGCTATTGCTACTGACACTATTATTACTGTCGCTATTACTGGCGATATTGCCTTAGTGTTCACGGTTCTTACCACCTAAATTTAAACTTTTATTTTTCAAGCTTGTGTTTTAAGTTTTCCGAG
>CAZLZO010000143.1:0-1601 GCA_964564025.1 uncultured Desulfurococcales archaeon | reverse complement strand
TAGAAGTAATAGTACCTGTAGGTAAGGCTGCTGAAGAGAAAATTAAAGAACCTAGGCTAGCAATTAAAGAAACATTATTTTATAACTTATGGGGAAATGTTTTTCAAAAACCGCTATAACAAGTAACATAGAGTGCTAATTATGAGTAAAAAGTCGATTTTTACACTAAGTCTAATAGTCTTAATAGCGTTAGGAATCGTTCTTACAGCTTTACTAGAAACTAAAATACTCATTGGAACTTATAGCGGTACATTTACCATTGTGATTAAGGAAAATGATGCATGGAATTTTAAATACATATGGCTTAATCTTAATTCTATCTCGATAGAAGATGCTTTAAATATTATTGGTAAATATAAAAGCACACTTTACGATGCCATGGCATCTAGTACTCCAACATCTATTTATGGAAAGGAGGAATGGGTTCACATAATGTTTTTTGAACCTCCTCATAGCATTAGTTCTCTTGACGAATCAATTGTAAGAATCTTAGGTTTAAACATAACTAGTTTAAACCCAGCTAATGCTGTTCTAACAATAGAAATTATTAATCCTGAAGGAGAAATTGATAGGTATGAATTAAGTGGTAGCATTGGTAAAAACACTTTGCCGAAATACTTTTACGCTAAGGTGTTAAAGAAAGCAATGTTTACGTTTTTATTCCCAAGTCTAAATAGTGTCCTACTTAGAATAGATGGTTTTTCATTAGTGCTTTGTATAAGTACGAAACGTCTTTTACATTAGCCTAGTTTACACCTAAAATACGTAATATCTATATTGTGAAAAGTAAATAACACTAGATACGTTATGGTGGAATAATTTGTCATCGCGAATACCTGGGTTTTATAAATTATCTATGGATGAAAGATTAAGAATAATTAAGGAATGGGCTAATTTAACTAATGAAGAAGTAAAGTTACTAAGGAATTTCGGAAATCTTAACCCTGAAATTGCTGATTCCATGATTGAAAACGTTATTGGCGGAATGTCGTATCCTTTCGCTATAGCGACAAACTTTAAAATAAATGGTCGAGATTACCTCATACCTATGGTTGTTGAGGAAAGCAGTGTTGTAGCTGCAGCTAGCAACGCTGCGAAAATGCTACGTGAAGGAGAAGGTATCATAGCTAAAGCTGAGCGCCAATATATGATTGGTCAAATACATTTAGTAAAGATAGGCTCTCCAAGATATGTAGCCTTCAAGATTCTTGAAAGGAAGGATGAAATACTTGATTTAGCTAATCAACAAGATCCAGTATTAGTAAGGTTAGGCGGCGGCGCTAAAGATATTGAGGTAAGAGTTATTGAAACAAAGCGTGGATTAGCAGTAATAGTTCATTTAATTATTGATGTTTTAGATGCTATGGGCGCAAATGCCGTAAACACAATAGTTGAAGCAGTTGCCCCAATGCTTGAGAAAATCGCTGGTGGAGAAGCAAGGTTAAGAATAGTTTCAAACTATGCTACATACCGTATTGTAAGGGCTTGGGCATGAACATCTCCTGAAAAAGTAGGTGGTATGGATGTTGCTGAGAGAATTGTGGATGCATACTTACTTGCTGAAGCTGACCCCTATAGAGCGGTGACACATAATAAGGGAA
>CAZLZO010000142.1:0-1659 GCA_964564025.1 uncultured Desulfurococcales archaeon | reverse complement strand
ACCTAAAAAGCAAATTTAGAAGCGGTGCATTCTATTTGCCGCCGAAAGGCTACAGGAACATTTCGATAAAGGAAAACCTATACAGGGAACTAGAGAAATTCATGATCCAGGAGAATGCCAAGGCTGGATATCGGAAATGGAAATCAATAGCTGAAATAGTCGAAGCAGCAATAAAGGAGTTCCTGGAAAAACACGGTAGAGGCCAAAGAACATGAGCTGGAAAGCATGGTTTATACTCACATGGCTAACAATACTTACAGGCAAACTAGCATATCTGGCAAGAAAAATAGTCGACGCCTACTGCATCGAAACAAACTGCCTAGACGAGGAACACGCAAAATACCGTACATTAGCCGAAGCAATAGTAATAGCAATAATGACTGTAATATTCATAGCAGTAGGAGCGTGGATAATACTTACATTTCCAGAATAGGTGTTAGGTAGCAGGAGAGGAGAGCAGCCCTACCTAACACTTTTGTCTGATGTTCTAATACATTCACTATGTTTTTCTTCCTTTATGTTCTTCACTATGTTTTCTTCTCCTTTTAATTTCAAGGGAGTATTTAAAAAAGCTCCATAGGATCGTCACTAATTTTTCGCTAGCTCCTAAGCATTCATAAAGCTCGTTTTCGTCCAGAAAGTCTAAGTAAAAATTTGTATGAAGCTTCTCAGCATCGTTGAAAAGAAGCACTAAGTGCTTCGGGTCGTCCCTATAAAGGTTATGATAAAGTATACTTAGCTCCTTCTTCACGAATAATTTAGCCTCCTTATGTCGTGAAATAGGTTCTCCCTTTAGCACTAAACTTATCATACTTATCATGATCACTAATATGGACCAAATAACCTCTCCAGCTTTCTTTAAGTCTCCTTTTCTTTTTAATTCAAGATACTGCTCAAACTTTTCGTCAATTATATTTTTGTACTTTAGAAGAACTTCTGCTATAACCAACGCTCTATCCTCTTTAATGACATTATTCTTCCATTTTCATCAATTTCTGCAGTGTACTGCTCAAAAAGGTACCAAAACACTATAATCCATTTATTGTCTTGCTTTTCAACGCTAACTATGGTTACGTAATCGGGCTTCATATTGAACTCTTTGATCTTCTCCTTTAAAACTTTTGCAGCATCCGTTGCCTCAGCTATAGACATTAGCTGTCTACCCTGGTACCTAGTATACAACTTAAAAATAGTAAAACGTTACGCCTTTCATATTTTAAGCTAAAATGATAAGTAAAGTTACTCTTTTTCTCTTCGCTATCTAACACTTTTAGAAAGGTCTGTAGCCGTTTTGCTTCCATTTTTGCTCTATTTCTTGGGCTTGTTTCCTGAGGTTTTCTTTTCTAAGAAACCAACTATGGTATTCAGGATCTAGAAAGGCGCATAGGGGTTTACCTATTTTTCTTGCTTTCCCGTTGAAGAAGCAGTTTAAGCAGAAATTTCTCCTACCATTCCTGTATCTTCCATTTAGAAGACAGTCCACTGCAACCGAAAAGTTAAGTTTCTCCCTAAAATAGCTATCAAAGTCTAAATTCCTGATAAGCTGGAAAGCCCTAGCAACCTTAGAGTCTGGACTATAAGATCCCAGAACAAGCCTAATACCTTCAGGCTCAGTAACCAACTCCTCTCTTCCGTTCCTGTAAAGCCTTTTAGCCTTAA
>CAZLZO010000141.1:0-1680 GCA_964564025.1 uncultured Desulfurococcales archaeon | reverse complement strand
CTATCTTTTATCTCTGCTGGAAGATTCGGTATACTTGCTTTGTACATTGCTATATTCGTGTTGAAATCAATCAGACGTGCTTGTTTCATCATATCACCACTCCAATGATTTCATCTAAAATTACTTTAATTCTTTTTCTATTTCTTTTCTGAACTCTGCAATAGCATCAAGAACTGCCTCAATCTTTTGTTTACCCAATTTAGTTTTCTCTTGGATGTATAGAACTAACATTTGCCTCAGAAATCCCGTATTTGGGATACTTTCTAATGCTTTCGCTATTTTTTCCATCTCTTCAACCAACTTTTCACCAACTGTCTTACTTCCACCACTCATATATAAAACTCTGAGAATTACATATATAAGACTTACGATGTTATATACATGACATAAAATATTAGTCTTTTTTAGATTCTAACTTAGAACGAACCTTATCTATAATCCTACTAACATTTTCATATACAGGCTTACAACAATCTGAGAACTCCTCAAGGTTATACCTAATCCTATTTAAGTAATAATCTTCCAAAGCTTCAAGAACTGTTTTAACCTTATTTTCGTTTTTTAGACACTCCATGTACAAAATTCCAGAATGTACTTAATAAGACTTTTGATATTGCTTAAAAAGCAATTAAACCTTTTTAGAAAGCTCACAACAACACCTAATAACAAAGAAATACCGCAAAATAACACTTGGTATTAAGAACTCCGAAAAAGTTGCTAAGTGTCGAACTCCAAAAAAGGAAACACACTCTAAACGAATGAGTGAAAGGGTACTCTGAACATGCACCAGAAAGAACTCCTTAGCTCTTTTATTTAGTTGCCTTATAAAAACGCTGTTTGTTTATGTTAAAGAAAACACTTTTATGTATGTTGTTCTATGTTATAACTCTATTTTTATTATATTTATATATATCGAACTTGGCTACCAAGTAGCCTTAGTTGGCTACCAATATACCCAAGTCCTAAGTTAGGATACGATAAAAGCCATAAGGTTCATTCTATAAAAAACATTTAATGCTTTCTGGTGTTACGATTTGTCTTAGTTAGTAACAAGAATTATCATTGTTTGCTTAATTGTTTAATACTTTGCCTTTCTGACTTTAGGAGTTATTTTGGTTTCATTGGAGGAGTGTTTTTCCGATTTAGCGAGTTCGGTCATTATTAATTGTTAGAGTAAATGCTCGCAAAACTTATATATTGTTGTGCTTTCAAATTTAACTATGGAATTGGATAGCTTAAATGTTCGCATTCCCGCACCTTTAGTTTACGCATTCAAGAAATATGTTATGAAAAAACACATGAAACTTCACAAAGTATTTGCTAGGGAAATAGCTTTAGCTTTGTATCAATACCTAAAGAGTAAGGGTTTTGTAAATGAAGATGTTGAGTCTTCTGTAATATTATATTGCTGGGATATTTTAGATGATGAAACTAAGCAAAATGTTAAAAAGAAACTTGTAATTGAGGTGGGGTGAGTTTCTATGTCTGATAAGGTAAAAATATTTGTATGGGTTAATAGAGAAATTTATGAGGCTTTTAGAGATTGGGTGTGGAAAAAGCATGGTAAGGTACATAGTGCTTTAGGTGAAGAATTGAGTAGAGCTATGTTGGTATTAATGAATCTGGAATCACAAGAAAACCCAGAAGAAGCTCTTTTTAAAACAGTCAAACCAAGCAGAA
>CAZLZO010000140.1:0-1700 GCA_964564025.1 uncultured Desulfurococcales archaeon | reverse complement strand
CAGACCAAGCAGTCCTAGCAGGAATAATAGCAGTATTCCTAGGACTAATCCTACCAATAATCACAACAAAAATAAAAAGAAAATAAAAATCAAGAATGAGAGTTAAATAATTATTTTTTACTTCATAATCTCTTTAAGTAATTCAATAAGTTCTCTATCGTTTTCACATAACTTCTCCTCTTCCAATTTAGCAACAATATTTATACATCTCCTCTTGATGCTTCTTCTTGTAATGTTTAATTCTTTTGCATAATTAGTAACTTCTCTTATTGGTTTCGTTGCTCTATATGTTACAATAACGAATGCAACTACCATAATAATAAGGTAAAGTGTTGCTATGATTTCATTCTTAACGATAGTGTAAATAACCATAGTAGCTGCGAAAATTAAAGATGCAGAGGCTATTAATGGCATTGCCATATTTACGCTTAGCTGCATGTAAGTTAATGGTGCTACTAACAAGGATGCCTGAAGAGAAATACATTCCCTTATTAACTCTCTGCTACGATCATCGAGTTTAATACACTTCTCCTTTTCCATAAACTGTAAGAAGCTATTTTTAAACATTAATACTTATCTCAAAATTTTCCAATAACTCTTGGTCTAACGTAGGTGTTAGGTAGCAGAGACCTAGCAGGGTCTACCTAACACCTTATTGATAGCAGCTATAGGGTTTTCTCTTTCGCTTAGTATAAACGGGGGAGGATGTTTGTTGGTAACTTTTTTCGAAAAAAGTTACCTTCGGTGATGTGAGTGGGTACGTCTGTGAAAGTTAGGTATAAAAACTATTATGAGCTTAAAAGCATAATGTTTGAAAGAGATCTTAGAAGTTTTTCGGAAGCCATAAGCTTCTTAATAGATTTCTACAGGAAATACAGTGTAGATTACAGAGCTCTTTCTTCAGAAAGTTTTATGCATTTTCTAGGAAAAATAGCTGCTATAGTATGGCTTAGGAGAAGAGGCTACGACAGTATTAGAACGGAATACTATGTTCCTGAAGTAGGGTTCGTCGATGTTGTAGCTCTTTCTCCAAACAAAGTAGCAATAGAGGTGGTTTATAGGGGAGACCTTGAAGCAGCATATTATAAGCTTAGAAAACTAAGAGAACATGGTTTCTCAAGGGTCATTATAGTTTCACGAGGTAAAATAAGGAAAGAATCTATAGAAAACATAAGATTACATGATCTCTTAAAAGAAACAATCGAGACAATAAACACCCTTCTCCCATTAAGACTGAGGAAAAATAACCATGCCAATGAATATCAAGAAGAATTTTTAGATATTTTAAACAACGCCAGTATATGTAAGGTTAAGGAAACAGAAGACGGAAAAGCATACATTATCGAATGTAAAGATGGCAGAAAAGCAATAATTCCCGAATACTATATCGTAAACTTCGCTACAAGATTTCGAGACATTCTAATTACATGCAAGCCTAGGAGACCCTAGGTTTTTCGCTTATAGTACATGGGGGTACTCCCAAGTGCCTTACGATAGAGAAAAGTACACTAAGACATGGATTTTGAAAAGCATGTATCAAGAATTAAGAGAGCTTGGAGAAACCTACCAGTTAGGAGTGGCTGAAGTTATTAGGATTCTCATTGAGGAGCTTGAAAGACTTTACGGAGGCAAAGACGGTCTCACGTTAATTATTAAGAAGAGGATGGAGAAGAATGCTTGCTCCAGGTAAGTTTTGGTTT
>CAZLZO010000139.1:0-1731 GCA_964564025.1 uncultured Desulfurococcales archaeon | reverse complement strand
CAGCAAGAACTCTCTCAACACCATCACCGAGATCATAAACCCTAGGATAAATAGGCCCTCGGCCAGGAATCTCCTTCCTAACAGAGAGCTCATCAAACTGAACAATAACCTCGGTGAATTTATCGTGAACAGTTCCTGAAATAACGTCAATAGCTGTTTTATGAGCATTAGAATCAACGACTTTGAACCAGTTATCCTTAGAGATAATATTCTTTTGAAGTTCCTTCAGAAAAACACTATCATTAGGAACAAATAACACTTGATGAACGAGTTCATTAGAATCTTCTATGTTAAATACATTTAGCATGAGCTTTCTAACTTTTTCCGGAATGCCAGGATAAAGTGATTTACAGTTACCTCTCGAGTCAATTAGGAAGCCTATTTCATAACCCTTAACGCTATATGTAATAGAGGCAATACCAACATAGTTGTATGTAAAGGACCTGCTACCATGAAGTTTAACTATAAGCTCATGAGGATACGTATTAATAACGGGAGTACGCTCGAAAACGTTATAGTATAAGCCATCAGAAAGAAGAGATATAGCTTCCAAAACTGATGTTTTACCAGAATTATTCCTACCAATAAGAATAGTAAACTTGGAAAACTTAATGCTCTCACTCTCTCTAACACCACGAAATCTGCTCAACCTTAAACTTTCAATAAAAACCATAACAAACCACTCTCATAGGAAATTAAAGGCAATATAAATTATTAAACGTAGCTCTCCCTAACGGTTACTCACATATTATAGAAGCTAAAAGCATACAAATAGTTGTAATAATGCCCTTCTTTCAGTAGCTAAATATTTACAAGTCAAAAGCATTACTATATACTTGCTTAAAGACACTCATTTGGTGCTCACGATGCTTATTAATAGGCTTTACTGGGCTGCTAAGACGTATTTTTCTAGTTATGGTGTTGCATGGTTTGATTTAGAACTTTTTCTGAAAATTCTTAGATACGTCGGCTTAAAAGGCCAGATTACCGATAGAGAACTTAGCAAGTTCATTTACGAGCAGGCTGGGGTAAAGTTTGCTAGAACAGGTAGGGAAGGATACTATTTTGCTAAACTGCTAAGATACTTAGAGTTAGCAACCATAGTTAAGAAACGCAGAGTTTATGAGATGAAGCTTACAAGCTACGGACATTACATATTAAACGAAATAGGTAAAGCAAGTAGTCAAAGAAGAGTGGTAGACGTTGTTAGGAATGTTTTTCTGGAATGGTATCCGCTACAGGTTTTCCTAAAATACGTTTACATTAAAGGGAGAGTATCTTGGAGAGATGTTGTTAAGGATCTTGGGGGAACTATGAGGAAATGGACTAAGACACTTTACGAAATAGGGATAGCGAAGGAAATAATGAGGAAGCCTGGAGTAGCTAAGCCATTCAACCGCTTTGTTGTAAGAAACATGTTCATACCGTTAGCTAAACAGCTAAACCTAGTAAACCATGAGAACGGAAAACTAAGCATAAACCCCGAAATCAAAAACACCCTGGCGAAATATTTTGCCGAAAAAGAATATGACATTATAAAGACAATGCCAGGAGAATACACCATATACTCAGCAATAGCAGACATACACGTAGATGCAGAAACAACAGTAATTATATCACCGTGGATAAACAGCACCATAGTAAACCTAATAGAGAAAACTCAGAAAATAAACAGCAAACTAAACCAAATAACAATAGTAACAAGAAAAACAGCAAACAACATAAAACACA
>CAZLZO010000138.1:0-1782 GCA_964564025.1 uncultured Desulfurococcales archaeon | reverse complement strand
CCCGATGGCGTAGGCCTGCGTGGGTTCAAATCCCACCCCCCGCACCAAGAATTTTCCTTGAACTTTATCATTAATTCCTCTATGAGTTTGCACGGCCCTATTGATTTCGTTATTTTCCTTTTAGGCTCAGGATCATACCATTCTATTACGAGACAATAGCTTCCTTTTACTTTCTTTATTCTGTAAAATACCATTTCAAAATTTCCCACAACAGCTTCCCTCTTTTCAAACTAATATTGGTCTCTAAATAAAAACACATAACTGAGGAAACTATGGAACATAAATTACTTGGAGAAACGATTAGTTTTGACAAGCTAATACTTAGTAAGTAACAGGAGTTCTCTTCCACACATGGTAGTTAAGGATGGATTTAGTTAAGAACTTAGGACTTATCTTGCTAATAGTTCTTGGCGTGTACATTATAGTTTCAGCAATTTTCCCGCTACCTAAAATAAAAGGTTGCTTGTAGTATCCATTACCGCATTAATTCTCATACTCATCACATGGGGGAGCAGAAAATAACGATAATTAGAAAGGGACATAAAAGTTAGGCTTAAAATAATTAAAGCTAATGGGTATTGTCTTCTCTTAAGAATTCATGTCCGTGACATCTTAAATACAATGTTTTCATACCGTAGGGATTTAAGATTCGCCTATGTATTATGTATAAATCTCGCTTCAGTATCAAAAATAAATCTTAATCTCCTTATGGATTCTGTACCTAATGATCCTCATTAGAAATTACTTTACCTTTAATAATCTAGGAAAAAGAGTTTTAGATTATGAGCTTAAATGTTGAGTTATTGTTTCTTAGCGGATTCTTCTAGTGCTTTTTCTACAAGCTGCATATATGCTAATTGCGGACCTCCACCCATTAGAGCAGCTACCCATGCTGCTTCTCTTATTTCTTCAGGTGTTGCTCCGGCTTTTAATGCTGAGTTTACGTGGAATGAAATGCACCATTTACATTGTGCCATAACTGAGAGAGCTATTGCTATAAGTTCCTTTTCACGTGTTGAGAGCACACCTGGTTTCTCTATGACCTTTAATAGCTTTAAGAAGCTTTTTATTTGCTCAGGAGACTTATCCATCTAGAACTCTACATAATTGTGGAATTCATCTAGAAGCTCCTTCATAACCATTTTGAAACCACCTTAGAGCTTATTGTTTCTATGAATTCCTTGCTAAATAATATTAGGCAAACGTTTTCATTTACATTTTTCAATAACACTGTTAAACTTCTAGAAAAATGTTTAAATTGATGGTTTTATTTTTATCTAACAACAAGTATTGACTTATTAGTACAGTGGTTGAAAAGATACGAGGAAGTGCTTCCTACTATAAATCTGCTTATTGTACCTAAACCTCTAGAACCTACAACAACAAGATCTGCTTTTAGTTCAGAAGCTTTCTTACATATTTCCGGACCAGGCTTCCCCTCAGTTATTATCGGTTTTGCTTCGACATTTTCTTTTTGAGCCTTTATTAGCGCTTTAGAAACTATCCTATCCGCATGCTCTTTCAAAGCATCCAGTATTGTTCTTATCTTAGCCTTATCTACTGATGGTACAAGTATTGGCTCTATTACATACATTATGTAAAGTGTTGCATTAAATTTCTTACAAATCTCTATGGCAACATTTAATGCTCTTTCTGAAACCTCTGAACCGTCAATTCCCACAAGAACTCTCGAGAAAACCATTCCTATAACCCATAGTATTCTATGTTGCTTTGAACCTATAACTATAAGCAACATTACTTTCTAGATACTCTAAAGAAAAA
>CAZLZO010000137.1:0-1788 GCA_964564025.1 uncultured Desulfurococcales archaeon | reverse complement strand
CACCCTTTGTCTGAAAAGCATTACCGCCAAATGCAACCACTAGGAACTTATCGTCCCTCGCCAAGATCTAGGCACCTATTGCTTAAGTGCTATGTTATAATTATTTATTGTTATATTTATATTGAGTAGAGAAAAAATATCAAGTTATTTGGATTATTTTAGAGCCCTCCTCCTAGTATTAGGGCTAGTACTGCCTTTTGTGCATGAAGCCTATTCTCTGCTTCATCGAAAATAACGGAGTGTGGTCCATAAGCAATGTCTTCAGTTGCCTCTTCGCCCCAATAAGCCGGTAGACAGTGCATGAATATGTAATCATCCTTAGCGTGCTTGACTACTTCAGCATTTATTTGATATGGTCTAAAGTCTCTAAGTCTTTTCTCCTTTTCCATTTCTGGTTTACCCATACTATGCCATGTATTGGCTATGACCACGTCTGCATCCTTGGCAGCCTCAATAATATCTGTTGTAATAACTAGTTCGGTATGATTCTTCTTAGCTAGTCTCGTAGCCTCTTCTAAAATCTTTGGATGAGGATCGTATCCTTCAGGTCTAGCAATATATAGATGCATTTTCATCTTAGGAGCTGCAAGCATCCATGAATGACAAACATTCCATATGTCGCCAGCATACATAACCTTTAATCCTTCAAGCCTTCTCTTCTTCTCCCATATAGTCAATAGATCTGCTAATATCTGGCATGGATGCTCTAGATCAGTTAATGCATTTATAACGGGGTGCTCCATGTACTTAGCATATTCCTCTACTTCCTCTTGCTCATATGTACGAATAACTAGAGCATCAACATACCTGTCAATAACCATGGCTGTATCCTTAATGCTTTCTCCTCTAGACAACTGCATCTCATCAGGCCTCATATAAAATGCTTGTCCACCTAATTGAGCAACAGCAACTTGGAATGACAGCCTTGTCCTTGTTGATGGCTTCTTAAATATCATAGCTACAGTTTTACCATCTAAAACTCTTACCTTTTCGCCACGTTTATGGCGTAGCTTTAATTCATAAGCAGTTTCTAATATTGCCCAGATCTCTTCAGCTGTTAAATCACTTATAGATAAGAGGTCTCTACCATAAAGGTTTACCATGGCCAACCCTCAAATTATAATTTTTTAATGCCAACTTAAAAAATGTTTCGTAGCAATCAATAAGAGAATTCTACTGAAATCGTAGAAAAATAAATAAGTAACCACGAAAATAGTATACTTTATTAATTCTTAGTTAACAAAAATAACAAAGATGCATCATTTCGTCAAAACGCGCATTCCAAACTACATGTCTATCCATGAACCTTAATAATAATGACAATGGTCAGTGCCGTATTATAATATGCGTTTTCGGGAATAGCGGTAAGCCATTAAAAATGATTAAGATAGAATTGATTGCTCCATTAGCGGCTCCTATCGTATGGAGGAAATGATATAAAACAAGGAGTTCTATTAGCTGTTGAAGAAATTAATTCGTAAGGATATTAAGATATGTATTTACGAGATAAAGCTATTATTATAAAAAGTACTATGGTTCTAAGTATAAATAGCAAAGATTTTCTTCGGCAAACCATATGGAAAAACATGCATGATTAGGTTAGTAGATATTAAAAGTACAATACTAAAGCCTAAAGTATATATTTTTTAAATGTTCATAAATGAAGCTAGGTAGCTGACAATGAGCGAATTAGATGAACTCGACATAAAAATACTTGAAAAATTAATGAATAATTCTAGATATAAATATACTCAATTAGCTAGGGAACTAGGAGTTTCTGAAGCTACA
>CAZLZO010000136.1:0-1863 GCA_964564025.1 uncultured Desulfurococcales archaeon | reverse complement strand
CACCCAAGTAGAAACCGGGTGGTCGGGGGTTCGAATCCCCCCCGCGGGACCATTTTAATAATTTTAAAGAAATTCTGCGAATGAAATCAAAGCGGAAACTTAAGCTAAATAAGTAGTAATTGCAATAATAGGGTTTAGACGTCAAGGTGCACTAAAACATGTCTGAAAAGTGTATTGCTGTTGTTTCAGCCAATTATAGGAAAGCATATCCTGTAATTAAATCAGTTTACGAAATGGGTTTTAAAGTAATAGCATTGTTCTACAAATGGAGTTCCCCCATTTTTTCAAGATATGTAAGTAAAAGGTATCTTATTGCAAATCCTTACGTGAATGAAAAAAGGTACGTAAATGATGTAATCTCTGTAGTTAATAATGTGAAGCCACTAATGATAATACCTATAGGCTTTATTGATACCCTTCTGCTCTCCAAGTATAAGCAAATATTTCCATCAAACATCATAATACCCATCCCCGAATTTGAAACAATTACCTATGTTTCGAGGAAAGATAACCTGGTAAAACTCTGTGAGCGTATAGGTATAAAATATCCTCAAATTTACAGTCTTAATGAATATCAATTTGCTCCTACAGGGCCTGTGGTGGTTAAAGGCGTGTCTGACGCTTCAAAACCAGAATACGTATTCTTCAAGGAAAGCTTATTGGACATAATTAAGCTGAAAAACAAGAGCTTCATGGTGCAAGACTTTGTACCCGGAGTAGGGTGCGGATATTTCGCATTAGCGAAAAACGGCTCAATTATAGTCGACTATACTCATGTAAGAGTTATTGAGGAAAAACCAAGCGGCGGCCCCAGTATGCTTGCGTGCTTAGACTTTAATCCCGAACTAATATTTCTTGGGAGAAAAATAGTGAAAGAGCTTAAATGGACAGGTGTTATTATGGCTGAGTTCCGTAGAAACATTGAGACAGGAGACTATTACCTTTTAGAAATAAATCCTAAACTTTGGGGTAGCCTGGAATTAGCTACTTCACTAGGCATAGACATACCGAAATGTCTTATTGAAGTATTTTTATTTAATAGAAAACCAAAATTAAGAGTAAATGTAAAAAGCAAATGCTTTACATGGATTCTTTCAGGTCTTTACTACTTAAAACTAAACCCGAAAACATGGTTTAGGATGCTGAAGAAATCTCTTAGTGATGGCTTAATTTATACGGATTTACATTTTAATGATCCTTCAGAATTCCTTTACTCACTATTGACGAGGTTAATAAAGGTTCTTACATGTAAACATTCCAAGTTAAGAACAGACTTAGATAGTGTTTATAGGAGAAACCTAGCTTACCTTAGTAAAGTACTTCGAGAGAGAAGGATAAAATGCATAATTTTTGATTTTGACGGGACATTGGTTAAGCTTGATATACCATGGAACGAAGTAAAAGCGAAATTAGTGAAAGACGGGTTGATAAAGCCTTGGGACACTATAATGATAGGTCTTTATAAAAGCAGAGGAAAGAAAGAATACCACAAAATTGATGAAGTTTTAAGAGAATATGAAAATAAGGCTATTAAGAAGCTGAAAAAAGATCATTCTCTCAACGCTTTACTCAAAAAAGTTTCCGAGAATGTAAAATACATGGCTATAGTGTCTAAGCAGGGAAAACAAGCAATAGAACGTGCATTAGACATTATGGGTATTTCGAAAACTATTTCCTTAGTTGTAGATAGGGAAGCAGAAATACTCCGATTAGAACAACTAAAGAGAGTATTAGATAAGTTAGGTGTATTGCCTGAAGAAACATTAATGTTCGGTGATACTATAATTGACATAGTTTCAGCTTTAAAACTAAACATAATGCCCATCAGTGTAACGGATAACCCCTATAGGTTTCAGCAATATA
>CAZLZO010000135.1:0-1865 GCA_964564025.1 uncultured Desulfurococcales archaeon | reverse complement strand
AAAACCTATGCCCGAAAAAGATGAATTAGCACGCCTATGGAATCTTTATCCTAGAATTAAAATGTGAAACAATAAGTTCTTTATTAAACAATTTTATTTAAGCTATCTATGAAGAAAAATGCTATTCCAATGTCTAAGTTTTAAAGGAAACATATTTTTAATAATTGATCTAACTAACCATTATCTTGGTGTAACTTGGTGTCTAAAAGAGAAAAAGCAAGCAAAAAATTAAATGAGGAGCTCGCTAAGAAAGCTATTGAAACAGCTAAGGAAACCTTACAGTGCATCACCGTTGGTTCTCCACTTACTACATATATCAGGTATGGTCCTGCAGGAGAAGTTCACGTTGATGTTCCACTAATGTATCATGGGTACGCTATTGACAAAGTACATTTTGACCCCTTAGCTAACACTCCATCACCTAAGGGTAGGCCTGCTATAGCATGGAATGTTAGGGTTTTAGCTGAAGCAGTAAGGTCAACCATGAAGTCTATTGTTTCAGAATTAAGGATTCTTGATGCAGCAGAATTCCGCGAGCCCAAGAACGCATGGGCCATACCTGTTGCTTGGAGAAACTACCTCATAGCCCACATTAAAGTCTCCTATGATGGATCAGAGATTATCCCGGACTACGGCTTAACCGAAGAGGTAAGAAGGTACGCACTTTAACCTAGCGGAAGCCCTAAGCATTCTCCGTAGGGAAAACTGTTCGCTATGCTATTGGTTGTTTTCTTAATGGTAAGCCTACTTTATCCTAACTTAGCTTACGAAGCAACACTATCAGCTAATTGGTCAGCTATTGAGCTAATAGCTTCACTGCTAATAGTTGCTAGGTTCTTTGAGATTTCAGGAGCTCTAGAAAGGCTGGCGCTAAAGATTCTCGAAGTAGCCGGCGGCTTAGCTAGAGCATCAATTTTCTCATTAATTATTCTAACATGGTTTACAGCAGCCTTCATAATGAACGATACCTCAATATTCATTTTCACATCGCTAGCAATAGTTCTCCCCAGAGCGCTCAAAACAAGCAAGTCAAGAATGGTTGCTTACACAGCGATAGCGGCTAACAGGCCCCTCATTTGCACCCATAGGCAATCCTCAGAACATAGTTATTTGAACACATTACGGTATGGGGTTTCTAGATTTCGTCTTCGAAATACCCCCTCTTCTCAGCAGCTGGCTTACTGCTCCTACTTGGTTTCTCGTATTCGCAATTAAAGCTCCCAAGGTTTCCATGAGAAAGTACCCTCCAATACATTTTAGCAGGAAAGTAGCTTATGCGGCACTCTCCCTATTCATTCTAAACGTTGCGTTCGCGGAATTAGACATGGAGATTTACGGGTTAGTATTAACGTTGGCTCTGTCAGCTATTGTTTACGGTAGGGAAGCTGTTTTAACCGTAGACTACTTCCTAACATCAACATTCATACTTGTACTCGTAGATTTCGGATTAGCATCGGAAATTCTCAGCACATCGCCTACCACAATACCTTTAGGTAGCAAGTTCGCAACATATTTCTCTGCAATCCTATTAAGCCAAACAGTAAGTATTGTTCCAGCAACAATAATTCTAGTAAGCCACGTGAAACACGGGAAACACCCAAAACCACCCCTCTAACAAACCATAACAGATATTTCCAAGCGGAAACAATGGAAACACGGGAATGAGGAACCCGAAGTTAACCGAGCACGTGATGAATGGGGAACCTCGCCGACCCATCACTCCTTAACTGAGGAGTTCTCTAAACATAAACACTATATAATGAACTATAAACTGTAATTTTATAGTTTAAATACACGTCATCTTCAAAGTTAAATGTTCTAGTAAGGTATGCCCTACAACAAATTAGCCCCAATGTTAGTAATAG
>CAZLZO010000134.1:0-1933 GCA_964564025.1 uncultured Desulfurococcales archaeon | reverse complement strand
AAATTGCTAAGAAAAATTCTAAAGATAGAAGAAAACTCATGGCTGATAATGGGGCATACCCACATACCGGGAATAGACGAATCTAGTAGAGTAGCGAATTGCGGTGCATGGAGCAGACACATTTTAAGAAAAGAGTCAAACACAGCCATCTTAGTAGACGGTAAAAGCATAAAAATGCTACGCGCAGAAAAACAGGTAAAACAAGTAATGTCGAAGGTTGAAGCCACCGGTGAAATTTAAAGACAGATTTTTAAGAAAACCATTACTACTAATTTTACTTCTTATCAAAAGGTTATGATCATGTTTGAAAATAAACAGAGCAGCAAAAATACGTATCTGAATGTTGGCATCTCCAAGGATGTAAAGATCCTCATACTTTCAAATGCGATAGGATCCCTTCCATGGGGCTATTTCATGATCCTACAAGCAATATACCTAAAGATAATTGGAATAGAACCTACATTAATCGGAGTGTTAATGACTCTCTCAGGTTTAACCTCCGCGTTACTAGCTATCCCCTTCGGCATACTTTCTGATAAGTATAGAAGAAAACCTTTCCTTGTAACCAGCGGTTTTCTATCAACCTTCTCCCTATTAATTTACATGCTAACAACTAAATATATCCATTTAGCTGTTGCAAGTATTATAGGCGGACTTGCGGGAGCTATGTTCTCCTCTCCATGGCAAGCTTTCCTTGCAGACAAAACTACAAGTGAAAATAGAGAAAAAGCATTTAGTTACTCAGCCTTTGCATCATCCGCCGCAGGAACCATTGGTGCTCTTCTAAGCGGAATACCAGAATACCTCCAAATAAAATTATCAATTAACGAAATAACATCGTATAAACCCATGTTTCTATTAGCCTCCATCTTAATGACAATCTCAACCTTCCTACTCGTACCCATCGGTGAGGTTAAGAGAGTAAAAGCGACTAGAGAAATATTCCCTCGAAAATCTATCAAAACAATAGCAAAATTTTGCTTAACAAACGCGCTTATAGGATCTGGCGCTGGATTTATCATTCCACTTTTCTCACTATGGTTTTACCTGAAGTTCGGATTAGGAGGAATGGTTTTAGGTCCACTGTATGCTGTTTCAAGCGCAGTAATGGCTATTGCCTTCCTCGCAGCACCGAAACTCGCGAAAATCACCGGAACAGTTAACAGTATCATATCGACACAAGCAGCAGCAACGTTATTTCTTGTGGTGATCCCACTGATGTCAGATTTCAGAATAGTATCTGTTCTCTATGTAGTAAGAAACTTTTTAATGAACATGTCGAGCCCGATACAATCTGCCTTTATGATGAGTTTAGTAGAACCTGAAGAAAGAGCTTCAGCATCAAGTATGACAGGAACCGCATGGAGCATGGCTAATTCGGTTACCCCTAGCATAGGAGGCTACATGATGGAACATATATCCTTATCTCTGCCGTTTCACATATGTGCTCTACACTATGCAACTTCTATCACACTTTTTTATATGTTCTTTCATAAAACAAGAATACGTACTAATACCACCGTAGGTTTTCATAACACGCCATCGTCCAGTAACGATTAATATTTAACAGATAACTTATATAATAGTTTTAGAACAATTTCCAACATCTATGAAAACAGAAAACTCAAAGTGAAGATAATATATTGAAGTTTTTAACCACGGCTCGAAAACGGGAATGTCATAGTTGTGGGAGGAGTGAGTTTGAAAATCCGTACTCCGATCTATGGAAAAATTACGCTTAATGAAGCAGCTGAAGAACTACTTTCAACATATGAACTTCAACGCATTGATCGAATTAGTGTCGGAGCAGCATTCTTTTCTTATCCCTTCAAGTCAGGCTATTCTAGGCTTGAACATTCAATAGGTGTCGCATACTTAGCTCAAAAACTTTGTAAAAAATTGGGTATAGAGGAGAGAGATCTGGCCACTATAG
>CAZLZO010000133.1:0-1937 GCA_964564025.1 uncultured Desulfurococcales archaeon | reverse complement strand
GTCAAGACAAATATGTTGACGAAGCATTCAAAATAGCTTTACAAAACAAAATAACTATATATGACGCATTATATTTAGCTCAAGCAAAACATTATGGAAAGCTTCTGACAAGTGATATGAAACAAGCGAAAATAGCCGAGAAACTGGGCATAAAGGTTCATGTAGTGTAGAAACATTATGGAAGAAGTTTATTCTCGCATGTCTTTAAATAGAAAGCATAAAGTTTATAAGATTTATATAAAGGTCTGGAAGAAAATATTTCTCGGGACCCACCATGTCCACAATATGGGAGAGAGCAGTAGAGGTAGCACTTGGTAAAAAATCTGATGAAATTCCAATAGTTTTGCAGGTTTATGCATTAGTTCTTAAAAGATTTGCAAGAGTTAAGGAGCTTGAATACTATCGCAACCCGGTACTACAGCTTCAAGCCAAGATCGCTTTTCAGAAACGTTTTCCGGAGGTTATAAATATTGGTATGGGGACATTTCCAGAGTACGGCGAATTTGTAGGTCCCATACCTACAGCCTTTGGTGGCGAATTACGATGGTTCGATGATCAACCACCCGTTGTAATTAAATATCCTATTCGTGAACCTGAAGACGTTGATAGACTTGCAGAAGCTGGTATACCTGAGGTGACAGCAGGAGTTGCAGGCGAAATTTTAAAAAGACTTGAATACTTCTACGATTGGTTTCCAAGAGATCTTAGAGAGGAATATGGTTACATTGATGGCGCTATAATGCCCGGTACAGTTGTAGAGGGAGCTGCTTTAGCCATGGGCTACGATAAATTCCTTATCTGGATGAGGCGTTATCCAGATGTTATTCACAAATGGCTAAAATTAGCAACCGAGTGGTCTCTAAGATATTGTAAGGCTCAGGAAGAAATAGTGGGAAAATGCAGAGTTATGTTTGTAACAGACCATACACCGCACATGGTTGGAGGAAAATTATTCCTAGAATTTGTACTACCCTATCTAAACAAGATATTTAGATTTTGTAATAAAGGAATACGAATATGGCATAATGAGGGAAGGGTTGGTGCAAACCTAGAGTTAGTTGATAAAATAGATGCTGAAGTTTGGCACTTTGGTCCCTTTGATGATGAAACTCAGGTACGTGCAAAAACTCATTTCTGCTTAATGGGCAACCTCCATCCGCCAGAATTTGCAAAACTCACGCCTAAAGAAATTGAAGAGAAAGTTAGAAAACTCGTGCTAAAGGTCGGCATAGGTAAATTCTGGCTATCAACTGGAGGAGGCATGGCCCCGGGAACACCTTTTAGAAACATAGACGCCCTAATCAGAGCTGCTAAAAAGCTTGAAAGAGAGCTAACAAAACGATAGAGTAAAGAGAGTAACCTTATTAAATACTTACCTTGTTTAACTAATTAACGAGCACCTATCACATCAGCAAAATAGGTGCTTTAGTAATGTCCATATTAGATGAAATTAGGGATTACATGGTTAAACTTGACTCAGAAAAGGTTACTAATCTAGTTAGGAAAGCCATAGAGCAGGGTTTTAAGCCTGTAGAAATATTGAACGCTCTAACGGAAGGAATAAGAAGAGTCGGCGACTTGTATGAAAAAGGGGAATACTTTGTCTCTGATCTGCTTATGTCCGCAGAAATTTTCAAAGAGGCAATGACCCACTTAGAACCTCTAATACTAAAAGAAACTGCCGGAGAAACTATTGCAAGAGTTGTTATTGGTACTGTTGAAGGCGACATCCACGATATCGGCAAGGACCTTGTTATAACAATGCTTAAGGTAAATGGTTTTGAAGTTATAGATTTAGGTGTTGATGTCCCCTCACAAAAATTCGTTGAAGCTGTAAAACAGTATAAGCCTGATATTCTCGGCATGAGCGCCCTATTAACAACAACCATGTGGAAGATGAAAGAGGTTATAGATGCCTTGAAAAGAGAAGGGCTAAG
>CAZLZO010000132.1:0-1960 GCA_964564025.1 uncultured Desulfurococcales archaeon | reverse complement strand
CATTTCCCATAACTATCCAGAGTTACAACCTCAATTTCATTAACAGACAAATCGTAACCTTCTCTTTTTACTCTAGCTAATACATAATTGAAACGACTTTTTAAGCAATTCCAATCATCCACATCATTCGTAACTATTGTAGATATGCCATTTAACAACATAATAGCTGCATGAACAGCGTCGTACCTAATATTTGCAACTTCGTTTATTATACTAGCAAACCTCAAAACTTCTTCGTTTAAACTTAACAAGGTTAATGGTAATGCGAAATAGTCTTCAAGTGCTTTCTTAGCAATATAAGGATCTATCTTTGAAAGGGAGCCCAAAAGTTCCATAGCCACAAGCAAAGAGCCATGGAATTCATATAATCTCCTACCTATATCTATGAGAACGTTTTCACAAAGATTACCAAAAGTAGGATGGTGAATTATCGCGTACACGTAGATATTTGTGTCCACATAAACTTTAATCTTCATTCCAAGACTCCTCAACTAATCTAACAGCATCAATATTCAAAGGTTTATCAATTAAGCTAAGCATATCTTTCACAGGATCTTTTACACGTGTAATAATAGGTTCAACTATTATTTTTTCACCTTCAACTCTCATTTTTAAAGAATCACCGACATGAATATTCAATTTTTCTCTAATCTTTTTAGGGATCGTTATTTGATATTTACGAGTAACTCTAACAATTACCGACAAGACGGCATCACCTTAATTCGTACTACGTATTACGTACTACAAAAATTAGATAATAAACTTTCCGGCTATTATATACAAATAAAAATGTTAAGAAAAACTAAAATCGATAAATTTTAAGCTAAAAAGATAAAGCAAAAGAAGTTCTTCCTAAAACTTGTTTTCAAATAGTATTATTTGAGGGAGTCTTCCCCAAATTCCAACATGTTCTCCTAAAATAATTATGGCACCTCGAATGCATAGTATTCTTTGAGCCACTTCTAATCCACTTCCTATGGCTTCTTCAGACGTCTCTCCTTTAACGGCATTGCAAATTGCTGTAGCTGCTGCATCTGCTAATCCAGCGTTATCAGCAACAACAGTCACGGCATCAGCAATACCAAAACTTAAAGCATGCCCAGAAGTACCAGAACTTGTTGCAATCCCTAAAGGCATATCCTTTGGGGTTACCTTCAGCCCTATTTTCCCAGAAATTGGCGATTTACCAGCCTTTATTTGAACATTAAAGGTATAATCACCAATTATTGAAATTTCACCCCCATTTTCAACCATTACAGTTTTAGCGCCTTCTTTTATTGCAGCTTCTGCACCTAAATCGGCAAGTACCCCAGCCACGGCTGCCATAGGTCCAACTCCTGCAATATTAGCTGCCTCAGCCATCCTTTGCACTACTAAAGGTGAGTCATTTTCCACCTCAATAGGTTCCAATGCAACCTTAAACTCAGGTCTCTGCAAAATATATTTTTCAAGAAGCAATCTATGTCTTTTAATAGCATTTATTGCAGCTTCTATTCCTTCCCTTTTATCGCATTTAATAAAAATTCTTGTTTCGTTGATTTCGGCTCTTCCCTCTAAGAGATTAGACATTTTTCTCCCTATATTTAACATAATACTTTAACGGTTAAAAACATAGTATATACATCTTATGTGTCCACTGTACGCGGAGGATCTCTTATGAGAAAGACATTCGAGGAAATAAATGAGAAGATCCAGAGAGGCGAGGCTGTTATTTTGACCGCTGAAGAACTTTGTAACATGGTTAGAAACGGCGAGAAAATTGAAGTCAAGGATGTTGATGTTGTAACAGCTGCCACCTGCGGGGTCATGAGCGGAACAACAGCCATATTCTCCTTTAAAGTTGCAGAGGAGGGCGTTTTCACTAAAGCTAAACATGTTTGGATGAACGGTGTCCCAGCTTACCCAGGACCTTGCCCAAATGAAAGATTAGGAATAGTTGACGTAATTGTTTACGGTTCAA
>CAZLZO010000131.1:0-1996 GCA_964564025.1 uncultured Desulfurococcales archaeon | reverse complement strand
AGCTTTTAGCAGTAATGTGAGCATTATTCCAATATAATTAGCACTATCTTTAAGCTTGTTATGAAGCATAGTGTTGTAAGCTAAGTTATAGTACACTATTATTGTCTTATAGTAGTTGGCTACGTCAAGCCTAAGTGCTTGAGTTGCTGAAAGTTTAATCGTATGCTCATAAGGAGCTAGTATTGTACATGCTCTAGAGTGTGTTACGATAGAGTATACTATCTCTCCGGCATAGCTTGGCATAAACGTAGAGAAAGCGAACAATAATATCAGTAATATTAACTTGGTCATAAGTTACAAAGAAATAGTGGTTATAAAACGCAAGGTATGGGTTTAGTCATTCATTATTAAGATTAAGTTGTCATATTAAGACAACCCTAGATGATTATCTGACTACTTACATCTTAACGGGAAGAATAATGGCTTAAGAGTTAAGAAATTTGAGAAAAACATTAGAAGTCTGTTCGTTATTCTAGTTTGTGTAACGGAGAGAGACCAAGTCTATTAACAGAAATGGTATAATGTTAATAATGAGAGAAAGTTGAGAGACCCCAAAACACGCAATTCTTTTTCATTAATTACTAAAAATAATCTTTATTAACCTCAGATTTTAAAAAACGAATGAGCTATGCCTATCCCTATCGACGTCATGAATATTGACACAATAGTGTTAGACGACATACAGTGGAGAGGTAAGGACAATATTCACGTAAATGTTCATTCCTCCAGATTTGTTAGAAGCGGATCTTTGTCTCTTTCCGATATTGTTGATACTCTGGTTGAAAATATGAGGAACAGTATACGGATAGCTACCATCAGTACTTATAGTTATGTCCTAGATGAGATGAGTTTTAATTATAGCGAGAAATTTATTCTCCAAGTCGGTCTACATTACTACTTCTATTATCTTGGCGTTAAACCTAGGCTCTATACTCCTAGAGGATTATCCTCCATCAGAGTTGGCCAACGCAATATACCTATTTTAAGTGAGAAGTACTTTTCTGGAGATGTTTCAGGGGTTATCAGTGAAACCTTATTTGCTTATATTGCTATCAATCGACTTAAAGTGCCTATGAACTGCCTTGTACACTTGAGACCCTGCAGTAATGAGGGCTTTCTAACACCTGATTTTGTAGTAGCTGGACGTGATAATGTACTAAAAGTTATGAGGCTTATGCACTATCATGGAATGCGTAGTGCTCCAAGTGATATTGGAAGTTATATGTTTGTTGAGTGTAAGGGATGTGTAAGCGGCACCATTAGTAGTAAGCGCGTCGAAAAAGGCCTTAAGCAGTTATTAAAGGTTATGTATAAGAAGAGGCCTTCATGCGGTCTTTTATTCATAACTCATAGACCCCGTGCTTTAGGATTTGTTATCCATACTGTAGGATTAATATATTCTTGGAAACATTATGACTTAGAGGTGTAATGCGTGAGTTATGAAGAATTAATTAAGACTTTAGGACGTGCTTTGAACCGTGCTTATGATGCTTTATGGGTTTTAAATTATAAACGTTGTAGCGATGAAGTCGAGAGTGTGCTTAATTCGGATTACGTTAGTTCTCTATTAAAGGATTATAAGTTTGAGAGTCTTGCTGAATTGTTTAACAAGGCTAAATCATTAACTAAAGAGATCGAGAGTATAAAGTCTTTGAAACAATCAGAGTATATGCTTTATACGATCATTGCACCTATGCTCTACAGACTACAAAAATTGAGAGAAGAGTGTGAAGCAGCAGAGCACCTTGCTTTAACTTTCAAAAGATACCAGGACTACATAAGAGTAAGATTATACGATACCATTCTTGAAGCAATAATGGTTACCTTGGAACTTGAAGAGAGTACAACATTTGAACTAAGAGCATTATTGCTTACTCATAGCATTTTCATTAAGGAAGAGAAGAACATAAAAGATTTAGAGAAAACTATTGAGAGGGCCATTTATTCGAAGATGAAGTGTAGGGCTACTGTTACTATGGATCCTCCTCGAGCTATG
>CAZLZO010000130.1:0-2029 GCA_964564025.1 uncultured Desulfurococcales archaeon | reverse complement strand
GATATCTGTCTCAGCTGAACAATGTTACTTTACATTTAAGATTGTCTTTAGCGTTAAGTACTCCGATAATTGATACTGCTACGAAAGTGAATTCCTCATAAGAATCATCTTTATAAGTCAATTAGTAATCATATTACCTTTAAGGGAGTATTAATGTGAAGAGCTTAAAGGTTTATCTGGCATTTCCCGTAATAGTAATTAGCATATCGTCAGCATCAATATTAGTGTTACTATCTAATGCTTCAGCACTAGCTTGTGCTTTTTGGAGAGTAGCTATTTCCTCAATAATAATCTTCATCCTTATAGCTGCTAAGAAAAGAAAATTAAAACCCGTAAATGGAAGATATGTCGTATTCTCTATATTCTCAGGTTTCTTTTTAGCACTCCACTTTCTACTATGGATGGAATCTTTGTTTTTAGTGCCTGTTGCAGTAAGTACAACGATAGTTGTAACGTATCCCTTAATAGCTGCTTTAATAGATAAGTATGTTTACAATGAAAGCATTAGCACTAAGCAAACTGTAGGGTTAGTGGGAGCGTTTTTAGGTGTCTTATTATTTACCCAACCTAGGATTTTAGGTGATTATCCCATCTCAGGCGTTTTATTGTCACTTGGAGGAGCTTTTGCTGCAGCAGCTTACTTCAGCATAGGAAGGCATGTTAGAAAAAACATGGATGTTTTAAAGTACTCTCTAATAGCATATTCATCATCAGCTATGTTCCTTTTAGTATTCTCATTTGTTGCACATGAAAACCTAGTAGTGTACCTACCAAGATCATTTATTTACTTTCTTCTACTAGCTCTAATCCCCATGATAGGAGGCCATACCTTAATGAATTACATTTTAAGATTTATGAAAACAAGCACTGTTACTTCAGTAGCTCTATTAGAACCCATCGGTGCAACCTTTTTGGCTTACTTAATATTAGGGCAAAAAATCGATTATTATAAGGCTATAGTAATGGCCATAGTACTATCTACGATAATGCTAACGTTATCTGAAGAAATAAAGAGAAAACCATCATAAAAAGCTAAGCTTAATTACAACTTATCGGTAGTTTTTAGGAAATACTACTGTAGGAGGAGTGTTAGCGTGAGAATAGCGTTTGTTTCAACCTATCCTCCAATGCACTGTGGTGTTGGAGAATACACGAAATACTTACTTGTAGGTTTAAGCAGCATACAGAAACATGGGAAATACTATGTTTTAGCAAGTAAAGACCTTGGCGAGGAATACTTCGACTCAACAGTATCAGCCCATATAATACCTGTGTTTGAAAAGAAAAACACGGCAACATACACTAAGATACTTGATACATTGTCCGAAATAGGTGGAGTAGATATTCTCCATATTCAACATGAATACGGAATTTTTGGTTCTTCAGCTAAAATCTTAGAAGTAGCTGATGAGGCTAAGAGTGAAAAATTAGCTAAAGTTACAGTAATAACAATGCATACCGTACATCATCCATACACTATAAGGCCTCAAACACTTAGCTTCCAAAAGGAACTGGGAAAACACGTTGACACCATAATAGTTCATAGTGTGATTCAGGAATTTGAACTATATGCTCAAGGAATAGATCCTAAAAGAGTGCTTAGAATTCCACATGGAACATTCGTTAATCCATACTTAGGATACCCTAGACCTAAACTTGCTTCATCACTCGGATTAGTTTACAATAAGCTAAGATTTCCTATAATTGGTTTTATGGGATTTCTCAGACCAGATAAAGGACTTGACGTTTTAGTGAAGGCTTTAAGGCTTCTTAAAGGTAGCGATACAACAATAGTTATTGGAGGGGAAATACAGAATGAAGAAATAGGCTCATTAGCCTACGAGCTTTTAGATTCCGGACATATGTTTATTGAAAGATACCTTTCTAATGAGGAAATGCTTATGTTAGCATCCCTAGCAGACATTATATTATTACCGTATAAGGATAAGCCAGGTGCATATAGTGTTAGTGGTATTCTACATCTTTCCATGGGCAGTTTAAAACCCATCATAGGCACTTCCGTTCCTAG
>CAZLZO010000129.1:0-2039 GCA_964564025.1 uncultured Desulfurococcales archaeon | reverse complement strand
CTGAAAGCTCCTTACCATCAGCCCTAATCAAAGTCAACACTACCTTATCGTCGAAAAATTCTATGTCAACTCTGCCTTTAAGAGGAAGCTTAGACATAGCACTACCACTCATTAACACCACCCCTGTATCCACATTCAATTCTGTATCCACATACTGGACACCAGAAAAACAAAACTTCTTTGCCGTTTTTCTCGACTTTTCTCCATACCATCTCGCTTCCACATTTAGGACATAAAACAATATTGTATGGAGCAATCATTTCACCCATTATTTATCACCTTTCCAATATTTCTTTTATAAGCTCAGCTAGTTCTCTTACATCCATTAGTTGAAGCTTGTTGCTAAGTATTTTTTCCAATAGTTCATCCATTTTCTCTGATTCGGCTCTGTGAAGCAGTTCTATAGCTTTAGCTTTAATCTTAAGGCTAAGCAGTTTCTCCGAGAACTCATCTGCATTAGTTGTTTCAATAAACTTAACATTACTTTTTCTTCTACTATAGTGTGAGAGAACCGCTCTAGTACCGCATTTAGGACATATAACTATGTTGCCTGAGAAAAGCTTTTCAACACTAAACTGTTTACCGCATATACTACATTCAAGCATTGCATTCTCTATTTCAACAGGGCTTTTAATATTTGCTTTAACAAGCTTGAACACCATTTTAAACCACCTTATTTAAGCTTGTTTACCCATATTCCTAACATGTACTTGCATTTTTGACATTCGTAAACCATTAGTGTGTCTTCTCCTATTCTTACCTCTTTCTTCGTAATTACTGCGTGGCATTTTGGACATACTCCTAGAAGTAGGCTTTTAAGCTCAGCTACTTCCTCTTCAAGCTTCCTAAGTCTTTCATCTATTCTTTTAAGAGCTTCATCTAAACCCTTAACCGCTTCTTCCACTTTTAACTACCTCTTTCTCATCTAGTATTTTCTCTATTTTCTTCTCTATTTTCTCGAAGGCTTCCATAACAATGTACATGCTTGCGAATCCTAGTGCCCAAACCAAGTATACTGTGTACTCGGCTAGCCAAATTGGTGGGTTATTGGTTAGTATAATATGGAATACTTTGATAAAGCAAACTATTGATAATGCTAGTGAAAGCAGTTTTGCAAAACGTCTCCTATTCATTATGTTTCACCTTCTCTCTTCTTTTCTATTTTGTTTACTTCTAATAGAAACCTATCACTACCCCATGTTATGAAAAGCAAAGTTAGAGGGTTCTTTCTAACAACTTTAATGTCTTCAAAACCGTCGCAACCGTAGGAAAGAAAGTCTTCAAGTGTTTCTTCGCTAATTTTTTGCTTACTAACTTTTACTTCTTTACACTTGATTTTAGGAGGTATCAACCATTCTAAATCGCACATTCCATGCTCAAGATGCCGAATTAGCTTCTCACATGTTATATGGTCTGTATCCACCTCCACTATGAATTTCTTACCCATTATTTTCCACCTCCTTCCTAAGCTCTATTTCCATTCAGTATGCTTAGAACCGCCATTTCCTATTCACCTAACTATTTCTTCTAGGAATTCTTCTGGTGATAGAATTGGAACTAATGGTCTAGCCTCAAACTGCCTAACTATTTCTTCGCTTTTATAGCATTTATCCTCTCTATCGCAAACTACAATGTATCTGTCAAAAAGAACTTTAATGTAGAAGCAATTATACCTCCTAAGCCTTTCAACTATTGATTCAACATCTTTTTTAACCGCCGGCAAATATGTTCCCCTAACAGCAATAACCCAACAAGCCATTCCACATCACACCCTTGCCGGTGTTGCCAATGTATCATCCCATTCCCATGTTTTCTTTGTTTTTCTTTTCTTGAAGGACTCTTCTAGCCTGTGTCCGCATTTCTCGCAAACGTAAATGTACACTGTTTCGCCATCCCTATGCTCTATTCTGGTAAGAATCATTCTTCCCTTATTACATTTTGGACATATCATTAAATAACCACCTTAAGTGGGTAGTGTCCGCAATATGGGCAGTAGCTTAGAAGCATGTATGGAAACTCCCTTCCACACCAAGGACACT
>CAZLZO010000128.1:0-2055 GCA_964564025.1 uncultured Desulfurococcales archaeon | reverse complement strand
AAACGTACATTCTAACTAGACCAGGTATTAAGGGCTCAAATACTTCCTTTTTCCCCGTTAACGTGTTTGTTACTTTTAGAACCATCTTGACCACGTGCTTTAACTTAACTCAAAAACCTACATTATGTAAGGAAAGATAAAAACTTGATGCCAGCTAGGCTATTAAACTTTTATGAACAACATCATTATTGCATTAAGTAACATAAGCGTATGGTCTCACGCTAAACCTTAAACTTCACTAAAAACTCTACGTATTACAACTTCTAAGAATAGTATTGCTAGAAAAGCTATGAAAAGCATAAGAGCCATAATGTTGCTCACACCTTCTTCTCCTTTAGGCAATGTGCTAGGAAATATTACATATAGCTTCTTCCTAATATAGCAGCTTCCCATGCTAAATGGGTGCAATCTTAGCAGTAAGGAAGAATTATTTTTAATAGCTTCAATACTGTTACCCACAATAACGCCTGCGATTTTACCATTATAAGTCTCATCTACAAGCATCAATATGTCATTTTTAGAGGGAAGACAGTTTTTAATGCCGTCAAATGAAAATCCTTCATTACATTTCTTCAAATACTTATGCTTCATAGCCTTTATGATATTATCAAACATTGTAGTATTTGACAGTGTTAATATGAGAACGTTATGTGATCTTAGCAATTCATCAAATCTTTTCTTAACCTGAGAGTACGCCATAACCTTTATAGTAGTTTTCGTTTCGAGAAAATTATATGCTAGATTAGCAAGAATGTTCTTCATCTCATAGCTGGCTTGTTCTAAATCGCTATACGTGTCATCGTAGATTATAACAGGATTACTGCTTGCTAAATATAATATAGTGGTTTTGGTGAATCTTTCTTCGCCGTACTTACTTTTAAGGTATTCTAACCATTCTCTTTCTAATTCGCTTAAATTAACACCATATATTTCTTTAAAGACTTGAGAAGTAGCATTTTCTGCTAATAACTTATAAGCTGCTATAAACTTTCTAACACCATACTTTTCAATAATCCAATACCCGAAGCTATCAACTTCCCACGCGTAGGATCTAGCATAGGATCTATAGTTTATTATAGCTTCTTCAAGGGGCTTGTAGTAACCTAGATTAATCATAGATGCCGTGAAACCGTGAGGATATTTGAGGAGTTTATGCGTTACAATGTATTTGGATGGCATTATTTTTAATAAGAAATAAGTAATAAGAGCTTCCATTAGCCCGAAAGCTGCATCATTATGCCAATAGCTTACATTATTTAATAACAAATATATAGTAATACCATCTATTATCCATCCCAACACGTAGTTCATATTTAATAAATCTTTATCCTCTACAGGTTTATCCTCTATAGGGAATGGTAAAGCACCACGTCTCTCGTATGGGGTAAAGACTAATATAATGCCGCGGTCTGTCAATAAAAACGGGATCCTCTTCACTCCCAGTTTTTTACCTAGAGTTGGTGAGATTATTGTAATGTTAATTTTCCCTGTAATATTTACTTCAAGGGCATCAATAATGTTTCCTGTAACATTATCAATAAGCTTACACAACTGCTTGGTATTTGCTATAACCCATTCATCTACATCATCATGTACTTGAAGTGATATATATTTTCCTTCAACAGTCTTAATACTATATGTGAAACTAGCTAAGAAGCATTGCGTAGGATTTATTAGTAAAACTAAAAGAACTAGCAGCACGTATACAAAGTTCAAGACATGTTTTGTTCTAAAGGATTTTGTATACGCTAACAATGCCATTCCTCCCTAGGTGGCCTCTAACTTAACTTAAAAGCTCTTGATTTAATAAAGTATTATTTATTGTTAGTTGATTTAAGTTAATAAAAGTAAACCCTTTAGCTTAACATAACAGCCCCATTATGCGAATGATAGAGGCTCAATGAGGGAAATGGATAAATTAATGCTAACGTAACATCTCATATAGTCTCTGCAGTAGACTAGGAGGCAAGCGCTTATTGACGATAACGCTTGATACAACGGTTAATAAACTACTTAGAAAGGTTAGGATTACAGAAAATTCTGCAATAGTTTTTA
>CAZLZO010000127.1:0-2069 GCA_964564025.1 uncultured Desulfurococcales archaeon | reverse complement strand
TATTTAAGTAGCTTATAAGGTGAGGGCTTGTAACATAAACCCATATGCCTTTAAGACTTCTAGCAGGAAGAAACAAAAGCCTCGCATCAAATAAGGATATAGCTGCTGGAAACATTTCTTCTTCTCTAAAACCTGGTTCAGGCCCGAAAGCAGCTCTATAGTATGATTTGAAACATTCAAGTTCTTGCTGAGTTTTTGGAACATACCTTTTTAGATTTCCACGTAAAGAACCTTTAAGACTACTAGCCCATATTGTTGGAAAGCCAAATTCATCTCTCTGAACAGGCAGGTCGACGTGTTCTAATGTGCCTCGGCCCATGCCAGCATGTATTGGAGTCAATGCTCTAAGAAACAGCAATGACTTAGCAAGTGTAGTGTTTGATGAAGACAATTAGAAACACCACTTTATAATTAACTATAGTCTTCAAATTAAGTTTTCCGCTAAAATATTTAAACAACATCTTTTAATTAAAGAATTTAATGTTTAAGTATAATACTTTAGCATTACTTTCATCCATTTCCTTAGCTTTATTCTTCCATTCTCTTCAACAATAAGATTCCTTTCTTTAAGTTCGTTTAGCTTTGCTTCACCAATTTTCTTTATTAACTCTATTTTAATAGAAAAACCATGCATTTTTTCATACTCATTTATTTGCTTTAATATCTTCAAATATTCTTCCTTTATCGTTAATGGAAATATAGGTAATTCTATTGGTTCTTTAAACTTCTCATGCATGTAATATATGGTTTTTACGTTCATTAACGACGCTGCCAATACTAGAATAGCGTTTTCAGGCTTAAACCCTCCGGTAGCATTTAAATATACTCTCACCAGGGGGCTTAATGTTAGCTTTCTAATCTTATCTACTACCTTATCTAATAAACTCGTGAGACCTTCTTCGAATACCAACCCAAATCCTTCAAGCTTAACTACATAGGTCTCTATGTTGTGTTCCTCTCTGAAGTATTTTCTAAGAAGCTCAGCACAGAACTTACCAACACCTGTGTCTGTATGGTATAGGTATACTTGGTTTACAAGACCTCTTTCGAGATACTTCCACATGGCATTAACTTCAGGACTAGCTCTCCTAGGATTCTTACATAAATAACTATATACTCTTTGAAAAACAGGAAAAACCTCAGAAGCTCTCTTGAAAAGCTCTTTATCATTCAAACATACTCTCTTAAATTCTAAATCACTAGGATTATCTCTCAAATAATTATTCACAATACCTGCTCCAACAGTAACCAAGTGTACATGCTTAATAACCATCTTAAACACCCATGACATACTATTTCTAAAAGACATATAACCTTTAATTCTCACCTAACATATTAACCCGGTAATAAAGTACAATTTACCATTGTCTCATAGAGCAAAAGAAACCCGTGGCACACAATACTCAGTGTTCTTAAAAAGAACTTTCCCTAAAACGATCCAACAAAAATAATAGCATTTCATTAGAGAAACTCCATACAGCCGAAAGCGCAAAATATAAGCTAACTGCATTGGCAACCAAAATCTTCGTAGTGAACAATAACTTTCACCCTCGAGAAAACTCAATAGAAACATCCAAACTTCATTCAAGAAAAACATTATTAATGAAACTTAAAACATGAACCCCCTGAAATATTATCCCAACATCTACTTAAGAAAACTTTAAGTGCACTTTTTACTTGTCAGTAGTGCACCATGAACTGATAACCCCCAGAGAGAGTGCTGCAATGTGGAAGCATATAGGAATAAATAGCAGCAAAAACCAAAATATATCAGAGAACAACAACCCAAATAAACTACTATATAAACTTTCCGTATCTTAAATAAAAAAGAATTGAAAGTATATTACTTTATTCATAGTGAATACAATTTCCCAAATAGCGTGGGCATCTTAAATAAAAAGAACAGGAAATGTGATACATGTATTATAATTGAATAGTACTGCACACCGCTATATCTTAAATGAGAAGGGTTGGAAGCTTCTGCTAGTAGTATCTGTAAGTGTGTTTGTTTCTGCTAGTGTGTTTGGTGTTCTACTTGTTTGTGGTGTTTGATTGTGTTGATTAGAATG
>CAZLZO010000126.1:0-2099 GCA_964564025.1 uncultured Desulfurococcales archaeon | reverse complement strand
ATTTTATGCGGCCCTGCCAGCACGGCCCCCCTGCAGGGCCTCGCGGACCCTACGGTAAATACTGTTTCATATGACAGACCGTATGACAACCAGCATATGACAGCATATGACAAGCTAAACGAGCCTGTCATACGGAGCTCTCATGTCTCTTTTCCACCCCGTAAGGTCAGTTTAAATGAAATATTCAACCTAAAAGAGTTTCTAGACTGGATAAGTAGCTACTACAGCAAATACACTAGGCAACAAATAATCTACAATTTAAGGGAAGCACTTAACATCATCAATAACCCCTCTATAGCTTCAAGATACAAAGGCCTTCCAAGAAGCAAACGCAGAAAAATAATGTTCGCAGTATACGCCGTACTAAAATACGTTAGAGAAATACTGAACATAAACTACACGTTCTCAACAACAATAGTTAGGAAAATGCTGGGCCTAGAGAAGGAACCTCCTAAACTACTTGACTACGAAGAAGAAAACGACATAGTAAGCCAAGCCGAGGAAATACTTTCAAAAATAGTTGCCAAGCTTCCTAGAACATCACTTTACATGTTAACAGCACATACAGCATTCTTCACAGGGCTAAGGTGGCCAGAGGTTCGCTTCTTAATAAACAACTACGCTACTCTGAGAAAGCTCACACATGAGAAAGCAGCAATTGTAGAAATAAACTACTTACGCAAATCAAAGAACGCCTACGTAACAGTTCTCCCCATAAAGCTTCATTTGATGCTTACCGAGAACACCAGAAAACTAGGGGTAAACGCCCATAAAGAGCTAAGAGAAGTCTATGGGCTAAAATTCTCAATAATGAGGAAAGCGCATCTAGCAATCCTAAGCCAAACAATGAACGAGCTAGAAATAGACTTGCTGCAGGGGAGAATCAGCCCTAAGCTCCCCGAAATATTCTCCGAAATCACAAGAGAACACTACGTTAAACACCTGCGAAAAATCGCTGAAAAATACCTCCAAGCATACCAACCCTACATAAACAAGTTTCTAAGGTGAAAAATGTGGCCTATTTGGAGCTAGCTTATAGGCTAAGGGAAGTTTTGAAGTCTAATAAGCCTCTTTACGAGAGAGCCTGGGAAATCTACATCAGCTACATTATGGCTAACGGCAGCAAATACGGTGTGTACTCTGAAATAGCAAAGACGCTTTATCCGCAACTATTCTTTAACAACAGGGAAAAAGCCAGATACAGGGCTAGAAACCTTGTAAAATACAAGATCAGAAAGCTTCTTTCATCACATAATGTTTCATCAGATTCATTCCATGATGAGCAAAAATTAATCACGTTAAATCAGGAAGCCACCATACTAATGAACGACCAGCCCTACCCTGGCCTAGCAGGAAAGTTTTCAATGAAAGGAGAGGACTTCAGAACATTAGCTGAGCTCCTCAAAATAAGCTATGCTGTTCTCGAAGAATTCGGGCTGAAAGGCAAACTCCTCTACCACGCGCAAAGCATAGTGGAAAACATAGTTAAAGAGAAAGGACCAGAGCTCCTAGCAAACCACCCCTTCAAAACATGGTTCAAGAAAAACTACGTTAAAACATCGAAATACCATGCAGCATTCATTTACGCAGCATCCCTACATGCGATAAGAAGATCCCTAAAAACAAACCACAACAATCCCCCAAGGCTCAAAGCCGTTATTGTAGCTTTAACAGGAATAAGCGAAAAAGAACTTAACGAAGCACTTAAAGAAATAGCTTCCCTTGTCATAGACCTCCTGGCCTGATAGAAATGAAACTCAAGCATTTTCTTAAAGCTGCAGCAGCCGTCCTAGCCTTCTCAGCACTCATGGACTACCTGCTATGGTTCACCATTAGATTCCATGTTCCAAGCTGGACAATAGCCACACTATCCCTGTGCTTGGCGGTTTTGCTCCTGGTATTCTCAAGGTTTTCTTTAAAGGTGTTAGGTAGCATCCTCCCCTGACTTCTACCTAACACTTCGCTTCTTCATGATAGGGAAGTGAAGATGAGGAACATCCCAGCTTACATTATAATTGCTGCTCTAGCATTGTCCCTAATAGCCATAATGCCAGTTAACGTTAAAGCAGAGGCAGTAGGCTACCTGGCAATAAAGGACT
>CAZLZO010000125.1:0-2160 GCA_964564025.1 uncultured Desulfurococcales archaeon | reverse complement strand
ACTTTAGCTATTTTAAATTCCCTAAGTCCATAATTATATATGAGCAAATGGGTTTCACTTTCATTAGTAAATATGTCCACCACTGTAAATAGAGTAGATATTCTCTTAGCTCTAATATCATAAGCTTCCACAATAGAGGCCGCTCTTAACTCTGCAAGATAATGTATTTTATGTGAGGCTATGATGTACGTAGCTAAAACTATGGATATTAGAATTAAAGCTGCTATAACGTTTGATAATGCCTTAGTAAAAAAATTAGGTTTAAGGTTTGTATTGTAGATCATATACTACTACTCACCTCTGATTATTTCCTGGAATACTTTCACAGTACCATCAGGTAGCTCTGCCTTGATAATTACTGGATATTCCTTGCCTACTTCAAACGTCGCAGCTGTTATGATTTTATTGTAAGTAAATGTATCTCCAGACTTTAACTTAACAGGCGATGTAAGCTGTTCTGTATAATTTCCTATAATTATTTCCTTAACAGTTAACTTGGTATTGCCAATATTTTTAGCTGAAATATAGAATGCTGCTGAGCCGTTGCTAAGTATCTTTAATTGCTTATCTACCACTTGCATCCCTACGATGTTTGATGAAGATGCCATTATGGTATTCATGAACCTGTATACTATCAATATACCTGCTATGGATATCGATACGAGCAGTAGTGTTGCTATTATTGGTGAAATAGCCTTTCTCATTTTCCTCTTCAACCTTTCACCCGTAAAAAGAGGGTTATTTATAAAGTAGAGTAGGCCGAAAGTATCGGTAAACATATTTTTATCTTCAACAAATCTACTATACTTGGTGTTAAACAGTGTCTGAAGAGAAAATTATAGCCTATGTTCTTCTTAACATCGCTCTAGGGAAAGAACATGAGGTTAAAGAGAAAGCTAGTAAGTTAGACCACGTAACAGAGGTTAAGATAGTCTATGGGGAGTTCGATATTGTTGTTAGAATTGAAGCTCCTACGTTTAAAGCCTTAGATAGAACTGTAAGCTCTTTAAGAAGTATGGATGGTGTTTTAAAGACAATAACACTTATAGCTTCAAGCTAGAAGACCTCAGGTCGCTCCACCTTTCTTCATGAAGTCCGAACGTCCCTGTATCCTCATCGGCCATTACTATGTTTGTTTTTCTCCCTTAAAAACACCTTCCCCATGGGAGGAAGATATAGTGTCAACATGTAAGACTGCGAATGTTCGCGCATACGCTTCTGTTGCTAACTTAGATCCTAGATTTGATGTTCTAGCTATGGCTATCACTCCATTTTATGATGAAGCGGAAATTGTTCCTTGTAAAAGTAAAGAAACTGAAATTTATGTTGAAGAAATTTCAGGTCCTTGCAGTAATAACATCCCCGCAGACGAAAGAAATACTGCAGTAGTTGCGACCAAAGAATTCTTAAGTAGAATTGGTAAAAAAGCTATTATAAAGTTTAAATTACGAAAAGGTATACCTATAAAGGGCTTGGTAGTAGCGGGGTTACAGCTACTACCACTATTGTAGGGCTTAACGAAATATTCAGGCCGAAAATGAGCTATAATGAAATAATAGAAGTAGCTGCTGAAGGAGAAAAAGTAGCCGCTGGTCCACCGCATCCTGATAATGTTGTAGCCAGTATTCTAGGAGGCCTAGTACTTATTTATCAAAGAAAACCTTTAAGAGCTATTAAATTGCCTCTACATGTTAATCCTAAAATAATACTTGCAATACCTAAGATAGCATTGGTTAAGGAGAAGACCAGAATTGCTAGATCTTTATTACCTAGAGAAGCACCTTTAGAGAAGGTAGTGATAATTTAGGAAAACTTAGTGTACTAATTGCAGATTTCCTCGAAGACGACATAGATTTAGCAGGTTCAGGAATGCACGATGAAATAGCAAAACCCGCAAGAGCTTCTCTCATACTAGCATATTTTCAATTAAAAAGAAGTTACTCGCTTTAGGAGTAAGCGGGGTTTGTGTTTGTAGAGTAGGCCCTTCAATAATGGTAATACTCAAGCCTAATTATAGAAAAATAAGCGATGTTAAGAAAACTATACATTGGAAATGAAAAACATGGAATAAGTGAAGAAATAATTGAAGCAAACATGGCCCCAGAAGCACAAGTACTACAACCTTAAATACCTCTAATGCGTAAAAATGTTCACGGAATG
>CAZLZO010000124.1:0-2162 GCA_964564025.1 uncultured Desulfurococcales archaeon | reverse complement strand
CTCATCCAAAATACTGTAGGGAAGGAGCCGCAGCTACAACTACAGATAAAACTTAAATTAAACAACTATATTGTATGCTCTAAGCATCTTATTGGCAGGGGAGACATGAAAATCTGTTGCTTTGGCGACATTCACTATCACGGTTCAGGAGAAAAGCTTATCGAATTAGCTAATGAGGTAAGGGAAAAATGTGCTAACACTGACGTTATAGTTGTTGTCGGAGATATTAGCGGTAACGGCAATTTAGGTTTCGTTTCCGAACTTCTTTCAGCCATTAAATTTGTTGCCTCCACCCCTATACTAGTTGTCCCCGGAAACCACGACATATACCTTAGCTTAGAAGAGAGAGGGAAAGGAATAAACTCGCTACTGAAACTAAGCCTCTTCAACGGAGTAGTTGAGAGAGCCGGATGCATACCCCTAATGAAGAAGCCGTTTGTCTCAGGGAACGTGGGTTTCGTAGGCACAATCGGATGGTACGATTACTCATTCGCCCCAGAATGGCTTAATCTGAGTTTAGAGGATTTCAGAAAGAAACACTACGGAATGTACGTTTGGGCGGATAGGGACTTCGTAGAATTGCCTTTCTCAGACGAGGAGTTTACGCTAATGCTTCTCAACAGGTTTGAAGAGCATATTAAGGAAATCTACGGTGGTGTCGAAAAAATCGTTACCGTAATGCATCACCTACCTTTCAGGGAGCTTGTGCATTACAAGCTTAAGCCTGAGTGGGATTACTTCTCAACATTCATGGGATCAGAAGCATTCGGACACACAATAAGAAAATACAGAGACAAGATAAAGCTAGTTCTACACGGACACCAACACAACGAAGTAGAAACAGGAGAGTGCAAAGAAGCATATGGGATAAAATGTTACAATTGTGCAACATCTAACCCTTTGCTCATTGAGCTCTAAGAGAGCAACTGTTTAAAATAATGGTTATTAGTGATTTACATTATGAGAAAGTGTTCCATAGGGGTGTTGACGAGTCTAAATCTTAGAAGTGGCTTATTAAAATAGTCAGGTATCATAAGCCTAGTCTGCTTATTTCCTTAGGAGACTGGTGTTCAGCAATAAATCTTGAGGAATTCTATGAGTTACTGAATGAGGTTAAAGTTTGGTCCATGTTTGGGAATCAAGAGAACCTTGAAGTGTTAAAATCACTTTACAACACCAAATCAGACAAATACGAACCCGTACAGGACACCTGCACGTAAGCCCATACGCTACATACAGGCTTAACACAGGCACAGTATACACAAGAATGGATTCGTCACAGCATCATTAAGTACTTAGCTTTAGTATTTTCACATCCCCGCATTTATCTAATAAGTCATGCACCATAAAGCTCATTACACATGAGCCCAACGTTTCCGGGCATGACTAAGTAAGCTTCTATGCCGTAGTTAAGAAGTATACGATCAATGCTTCCATAATTTTAATGCAATGGCTAGTTTTTAATAAAGAAACCATGGACTTTATCTATATCAGTTCTTATAAAGTATTTAAAAATAATGTAGTTATGTGAAATCCAAAATAGGAGAGGATATTAATGAATGATAATGATAGCAATCTTATATTTGACTCTCAACTTAAAGAATATTTGGATAGTGTTTATGAGAGACTTAAAACTATTTACATTGAAACATCCGTTCTTGGTGCTGTTAGAGAATATGTTCCAAAAAATAGTGTTGACCAAGAATTATGGACTCTATTTTGTTCATTGCTTAATTTTCAAACACCAGTTATTCCATGGCTAAATCCTATGTTAAAAGGGCTAAGCAAGAATATAGAATCCCATGCTCTAAAATTCATAGATATCATTTACGACATTAATTATGCCAAACAAATACTTTTACAGTTCGAGTGGGATGGCAAAAGAGGTTTCAAGCATAGAATTCTTAAACTAAACGATGTTCTCACTCTCTTTAAAGCAATGACTAATTTAATAGAGGAGAGAGGCAGTTTAAGAAACATTATTGAAGAATTATACGGAAAAGCTTTAGAGAGTAAAGAACCCATGGAATATGTTATTAGGAAATTCGCAGAAACATTTAGAATGTATTTTCCTAGAAACTATAGAAAACTTGGCAACTTAATTCCAGATCCCTATGGAAACTCGGCGTTTAAAAGGCTTAATCTGTTCTTCCGATGGATGG
>CAZLZO010000123.1:0-2167 GCA_964564025.1 uncultured Desulfurococcales archaeon | reverse complement strand
CTAAAATATATTTCATCATATGGTACGTTATACTCTCTTAGCTGTTTTTCTGTTTCTTCACCTTGGATTTCAAGAACTCTACCAGTAACTATGATTATTTTGTATTCTTTATCCTTAAGCTTACGCATATAGTTTATAACATCGAACCTGGGTTTATCTAGGTACATGTATTTCGGAGATAAGAATATTTTCCAGAATTTGCTTCTAAGCTTAGGGTTTCGCTTAACTTTTTCTATATTGTCTACTCCTAATTCATCTAAGGTTGCTCTAATTCTATCCGAAACATCAAAAATAACACCATCAATGTCAAAAACAGCACATTTGACCATGTACTATTACCTTAAATTAATTTCAATAAAGATTATTTTAAATACATTTCCAGATCCCAGCATCTAATACCCTTTGACATGGCGAAAGGACTTGTCCTTAGCAACACACGGATTCTTTATGTGCTTTAATCGGGCCCAGTAGGTTTCATCATCTAATAGAATATAGAATATCACCTCCCTTTTAAGCGTTAAACTTTTCCATATCTACTAGGTGTAATATTTTCCTAACGTACTTAGAAACAGGGGATTATATGAAGCTATAATTACAGCTACTCTTCTAGGCTTATTTAACTCCTTTAAAAGCTATAGTATTCGTTTTTATCTAGCATAGTCTCTTATTGACTTATCAGCTAACATTATTTTAGAGTTATTAGCAATAGCTTGAGCTATTGTCGTTTTCCGTTTCGACACTATCTAGTGCTGTGGGTTTATAGTATGATTTACTATCCAACACTACAGTCTCTCAAAGCTCTGCTATGATACGTTTTAAGAAGCAAACAATTTGGCTACGCTTACGATGTAAACTATGGTCTCTTCCCGCCAGCTTATTTGCAGCGTTCATGGCATTCAATAACGTAAGCAATATCTTTCTCATAAAATTTTCCGTAATTTTTAATACTTTGCTTGTATAGTAAGTATGTGATGTCATCAGGGAAAAAGAAGGCTCATTCAGGGTTACTAAGCATTTTCGCATACGCTACCATTACAGCCTTGGTAGTTTATGCCATGACCCTTCTTATACCGGGTCTTCCAGTTATCTGGATTCAGGGCTATAGTGAAAAATATGAATTTTCATCTTATCATTCTAATGTAATTGCTAATGTTCTCTCATATACTGTCTTCTTGATTCTATTGCTGCTTACTCTTTTGTCCCTAAAGAATAAAAGGTTATTAATTGTCCCGTTTCTTCTAGGAGTATATAAGGTAATACAGTCTTTAGCACTATACTATGTTTCCTCAAAAACGTATAGTACGGAGTCCTTAGGATTACTTTTAAATGAACTACGTTACTCAATAGACCTACTACATACTATTGTGTTTACGACTTCTATGGCAGAGCTTATTACATTACTTTTACTTACACTATACCTCATAGTCATTAACGATAGGTTCAAGAAATGGCTACTACTTGCCCCATTAACCTTAACAATATTGTCTATGCTATTTATTACTTCCATGGCAAACATCTATTACGCAGCTTACATAGCAGCACTATTTACGTTAGCGGTAATCCTGCTTTATCTATTAAGGGAAAGAAAAAGTATTGTCATTGATGTTTTCAAGAGAAAAGCATTGGCGTTGGGTATAATTGTAATCCTATTATTTTCCATGTTAAACTTATCTCTCATAAACGCAGCGCCTTCAACATTTACTATAAACTATGAGAAGCTCCTTGTAGAGAAACCATACACTATATCGTTAAGTAAGCTAAGGGATTGTTTTTGGGGAGGTGAAATAAACAGAATTTGTTGGATAGACGGTTCTGACCCGCATACTCCTTTACCATGTTTTAATGCGTCCTATAAGATATGTAAGCTCTACTTAGCTACCATCAAACTTACCCTACCCATTACTTTACTGGTAATAAATTCATCGGAAAGAGCCTTAATTATCCCTGAAAGCGACTCCTCACACAATTACATCTTAACCTCAATACTTGACGCTAAAAACGTTGAAGCATACGAGTTCATAGGTTTTGGAGACAGTACATTACACTATTCGCCACACCTTTTATCAGTAGAAGACATCCATACTGCATGGTATGAAATAGAATCTTATATGAGTAATAAGTTTGGCCCTTTAAAATCAAATTATGTGACTGTAGGTTTCCGCAATAG
>CAZLZO010000122.1:0-2195 GCA_964564025.1 uncultured Desulfurococcales archaeon | reverse complement strand
CCGACCATATTGTTACAGCTTAGACGTTTAAAACAATTCCCAATTATACTTAAAGTGCTCAAGTTGCTGCGATTAACTAGTGGTTTACAATATTCCTTTTGGTCTAAATCATAGCTATTTTAAGTACTAATCTTTTAAAGTCAGTTATTTTACTTGGTACAAACGGGGGTTTAATATTAAGACTCCAGAAGCCCCATTGTGAATGATAATGTTCCTTAATATCAAAGCCGTGATCGGAAACTATGAGAATAGCATAGTCTTTAGATAGGGGAATCAAGGGCTTAATAATGTTCATAATTTTTCCATATACTTTCCTCAATTCAACTATTTCTCTTAAATTTCTGAAGAGCAGATGATGGGCGATATCAGGTAAAGGCAGATAAACGAAAACCAAGTCGTAGCCTTCCAGTATAAAGTTTTGCGCTTTTAAAACTCTATTACGGCAATCACTTATAATTTCCTCCAGAAACTCTAATTTTTTAGTTATATTCTTGAAAATGTACTTTTCATTTAAAGATCTATATTTTTCATTTATTGTCTCGTTGTATCCAGGAACTTCTATTGCAGCAACTTTTTTCCCTTTGGCTTTCAATTCCTCAATAAATGTTCGCTTAAGCAAATGACTTGGCATTATTGATGGGGGATACTTTTTAGCTAAACCAAGTATAACAAGTATAGGTCGAATACCCAGTTTCTTTATTGGTATTTTCCTTCTAAACATGTACATTTTTCTTAGGAAGCCATATTTCCAAATTTCTAACTCTCTCTTTAGTTTAAGTTTTTCTAGATCATACCCATATTTCTCAACATTAATCCCTGTTAGGAACATGCCCCAAAGTATCGGGGTATAAAGTCTACATGCAAAACCTACATAGTGTTTACCATAATATTTTTGTAAATATTCTCTCAGATTCCAGCGAAGGACAATATCGTAGTCTAAACCATCGAGACCTATTATTAAGAGCTTCATTTTAAAAACACCTCAACAATTTTAACTATTTTCTCCTTAAACATCTTAGACGAGAACTTCTGAACATAATCTAAGTTATTTTTAATTATCTCTCCTCTTAATTCTTCATCGAAAACTAAATCTCTAACGTATTCGGCTGCTTCATCTATACTTCTAAAGGCGTATCCGTGTATGCCTTGCTTTTTACCTAAGATGTCTTCCCATGGTCCCCCGGACATGTGAATTACTGGAACTAAACCAGCTGCCATACCCTCTACGATGCTTATTCCGAAATGTTCATTGATCATTGCATGGAGGTATACTTTAGCTTTGCTTAGAACCTTAATTTTTCCTTCGAATGGAATATTAGGCATTAAAATTACATTTTTAAGGTTCATTTTAGAGATCATGTTCCTTATCTTGATGAAATATCGCATACTTAACTTATTGGGAACAGAACCTATGATCACATATTTGATATTCGGTGTTTTGGAAGCTATTCTTACAATGTCTTCGTATCTCTTTTCTGGAGTGAATCTTCCAATAGTGATCACTAAGTTCTTACGTTCCTTGTTTTTAAAAAGTTTAATGTAAGGTTCAATGTTTACCGGAGGATAAACAACTATAGACCTCTTGCCAATATGCTTTGTTATTATCCTTTGAGAAAACTTCGAGTTAGTAAGAATAAGACAAGCGATTTTTTTCATTAGGTGTTTTTGAATAGAATAGTAAGGAATAAAGTAGGACTTCCAGTAAAACGACTTTAAATACTTAACATTCACGGGATTTTCGTACCAAAGGGAAAATGTTGGATAATGTATGTAAGTTATGTCTGCATTTACAAAGGGCATAACATCTCCATGAGTATTGATAACTAGATCACATTCCTTCATAGCCTTGCTAAGAAAACCCGTTACTAATCTTTGGTAAATGCCAAAGTAGGGTACTTTAACTTTGAAAACGTATTTTTCACCATCAGGTCTAAACGAAATACCAAGAACAGATTTTACGTAGTCCCAATCAGTTTTCTGAGTTGTATAGTATACTACTTCATGTCCATGTTCTTTAAGAGTTTTCGCCATGATTAGACTTAAAATTTCCCCTCCACCGCAACTATTAAGGCTATGATGTACTATCCCTATTTTCGCCATGGATAGCACCTGGTAGCGTTAGGCGCTTAGGACCATAGTGATCATGAGCCTTTATTTTTCACTTTACCTCTACGCTAAGAATATATTTAAAGTTC
>CAZLZO010000121.1:0-2214 GCA_964564025.1 uncultured Desulfurococcales archaeon | reverse complement strand
ATCATGAGCCTTTATTTTTCACTTTACCTCTACGCTAAGAATATATTTAAAGTTCTGCTGAAAGATATAAGAAACAAAAAGGAGTACCAGGAAATTTGCTTAGAACATCAGTTATTATACCTTCTCTTGAAAGACCTATCCTATTCAAAAATCTGCTAGATTTTCTTCTACAGCAAACGATGAGACCCTACGAAGTTATAGTGATAAACCACTTTTTCGATAGGAAACTTAAGACCTATGAAGATATTGTGAAACAGTATAGAAAAGTAATTAGAATAAAGCATATTATAAATCATTCATCATTGTTAGCTAGATCTTACAACTTGGGAATTAAGGCATCTAGGAGAGATATAGTACTGTTTTTGGATGATGATGTGGTATTAGATCGTAACCTCATAGAGGAACATACTAAAACATATATTAAAGATCCTAGAGTCTGCGGGGTCCAAGGCAGCGTCATCGACATTCAAGAAGAAGACCTCAAACTCCCCTCATGGAAAAGAAGGTATCCTTGGAGAAAGCCTTTTTCAGGTCTCGAAAAATACGCTTTTGCCTTAACTAGAACATTTAGAGACATATACTTAGGGAAAGACGATGAAACTTTGCTCAGATCCGGAGGTAACATGAGTATAAGAAGAAGCATCATTTCAAATTTCTTGGTCGATGAAAATAATGTAAAATGTTTGGGTTTTGAAATAGAACTCACTTTGAAGATACTAAATGCTAATCCTCAATGTGTTTTTAGGTATAATAGAAAAGCAAGAGTATACCACCTAAAGTACCCTAAAGGTGCTTCAAGACCTTGGGATTTCAAGTCTGCATACAATTACGGTAAAGCAATATTACACAATGTTTTTAAATTTAAGAATTACTTAAAACCAAAGGGCATCAACATAGACATAGCGCTAGAGGAATTGTTTAGAACAGCCTACTGTATTAAAAGAGCGAATACTAAACCATTAGCATTGATGTTGGGAGAAAGACTGGGAGTAGCTATAGGGTTAGGTTGTTCTTTAATCAAAAACATAGCAAGAGGTTATGAACAGAAACCCACAAGCTTCAAGGCAATAACCTTAACCTTTGATGATGGTTATCTAAGTGTTTACGAGAAAGCCTTGCCTACGTTGGAAACTTACGATTTAAAAGGAGCAGTATTTCTAATATCAAAGCTTATAAATGGATTCTTTGAAGGACAACGTCTTCTAAACTTAAAACATTTAAAAGAACTGATAAGAAAGGAATGGGAGGTAGCCTCACATACTAGAACACATAGGAAGCTAGTACATCTCTCAACAAAGGAAAAAGCTATAGAAATAATCAGAAGTAAGGACGATTTAGAAAGAGAGCTTAGCATCAATGTACAAACATTCGCTTACCCGTATGGAGCTTACGATTATGCTTCAATGTTTATTGCAGGCAAATTTTACATGTTTGCCAGAACAGTTTATCCAGGCATAAATTACTTAGACTCATGGATTGGTTATAATAGATATGCACTTAAAGGAACAGTTGTTAGGGAGAAGAATATAAGGAGAGTTAAGAATGAAATAAAGAAGGTTAAGGATAATGGTGGATGGCTCATTTTAGTCTTCCATAATATAGCAGATAGTGTTCAAGAAATTCCACCAGATAATATTAAACGATGCTGGATTACATATCGCAGATTCAGAGAAATTATTGAAACAATAGTGGAGTCAGGCATTCCCGTAAAGACGTTTAATGAAATAATATTTAAGAAGACATAGCTATTTACTTACGTTTAAACCGAAACATTTGCTTCTCTGTTGAAAACTTTTTATTGATGAACTTTATAAGTGTTGGTTTGGTAAAAACTTTAGAGATTGATGGTTTTGGAAGCGGAGCCTTATGGTGCTAAAGTTAGGCTTAAGTTTTCAATTATAGTGAATTTTATTATGCGTTTTTTAAGCTTATTTGCTGGGTTGCTTTTCACTGTTTCTGTAACTAGGAGGTTAAGTGTTGAAGAATTCGGTATTTGGATTATGTTGTTCAAATATATAAGCTACGTTTTACCTTTCACAGCTATTTTTACTTACTGGCTCCCTAGAACTATTAGCCGAGGATTCAATACGGCTAAGTCAGGTATTTTCCTATCTATACTTTTAGGTCTTACAGCGTCTATAGCATATTTATCCATAAGTTGGGGAGCATATGTATTCTTTAATCAGCCTTTTACACCTTTACTTCTCGCATCAA
>CAZLZO010000120.1:0-2240 GCA_964564025.1 uncultured Desulfurococcales archaeon | reverse complement strand
TTAGGCTTGATGTTTACTGGATAACTCTTAATAAGAACGATTTTAGTGCAGCAATAGGGGTAAAACCTACCTGATTTCGTAAAACTTGAGAAAATAAGGTTTCACTCTACAGTTTTCTTCGAAGACCCACATTTAAAAGAACAAACAATCCAAATATATCTTAAACTCATGAAGCCCGGAATTTACAGATTAGAAAACTCCTATCTTGAAATCTATAGGAGTAGAGAAAACAAAACAATAAAGTTACCTCTCGGACACATAGTATTTGAAATTTTAGAAAGAAGGAACATTCCAAAGCTGGAAATAAAAAGGTTCACAAAAGGCTTTATAACCCCTTACCAAAACGTTAGCCCAGAATTCCGCTTTACAATATACAATCCTACAAGCAAAAACGTGCTTCTCCGCAACATTACCATTTTAGCACCAGGGCTTAGAATTGCCAAAGTCGTATGCGGTGGGAATTGTTTTCTGTCCATACCTTCTGGTGGTGAAAGAAACATTACAGTAATTATGCAGCCGGAAGCGCCTTCGAAACTTTACATTATAAAGCCTAAAATAGAATATCAAGTTGGAAATACCACATATTATATGCCTGGCGAACCATACTACCAAGCAGTAATTCCTAAGGCAGAAGAAATCAAAAAGATAATCATAGGTAGCTAATAAAACTAAAATTTCACCATAGAACATCATGGCTTTCTTAACGTATTCAACCTTAGATGTAGGAATAACCGAAACTATAAGCAATCCTAAACCAATAAAGAACAATACAGCACCAATTATAGTAATATTACTAAGCAAACAAATAATATCAGATTTAATGCAAAATTTAACATACAAAATAACATCAACCATATTACTTAGGGAGAAAGCTTCATGGGTTTCTTTTAGTTGTTTCATGGAAATACTTAGGAAGGCAACGTAGGACAAATACCTTAAACAATTAGTGACTAAGTTTGTTACTGGCAACTTTAAGTAGGATGTTAAGAGAGCAATTAGGCTATTCTCCTCCAATATAGAGCTTAAATGGGAGAAGAGGTTCGAAGAGTTCCTAAAGGAACTTAAAAGGTGTAAGAAAGTTAGAAGACAAGAAACTAACACTACAGCTTACGTGAAGGAACAAGTGATCTTGTAAAGGTCATTTATGAGGAGAAGGTGGGGGATATTATATTTGAAGGAGCATTTAGGATTTTATACGTAGCAGATGATATTGCAGGCTTTAGGTACTTCAACGGTAAGGAAGATCTAAAGAAAGTATGCGAGTACATTTACGAAAATCGCGAAAAGGAAAGTAGGAAGGGGAAAAGTATGATTCTTATTAAGGTTCGTAGTTCGGAATGGTGCGATGCAGACGTTTACGAAGTCGTTTCTAAGTATTTCACTAAGATTGAGTTTGAGTCTAAGAATATTAAGGAGTTTAAGTGTCTTAGAGGAGGAATGCGTGAAGAAATAGATGTGAATAATAAAGAGCTCGTGGAGTGTTTGAAGAGCTATAGTGCAGATGATGTTTTGATTCTCGAAGGCGAATTCGATTATCCACAGGTAGTGCTGATATTTCTTAAAGAGAGGAAAATAATGCATTTCTTCACGCTAGAAAAGATGCGCGGATTATGGATAAAGCCTGACTGGTACAGGCAAGGCAAACATATAATTAGAGACTAAATGTATAGATAGGATGTGCCGGGAAAAGGGGACTAGAAACATATTCTCTAAATTTAATTTTAATAATGTATAGGTGCGTTTACAATACTACATTTTTCTCATGGTTAACCCCTCATGCCGTGTAAATGGAAACTATTATTCCCCGTGATTGAGACCATATAGTAGGGGATAACTTGCCCTCTATTTGGAGCATTAAGAAAATCAAGAACAAGTACTATCTTTACCATGAGGGAAAATATGTTACACCATTGGAGAAGCTGGTGGAGTTATGGTGCGGCGGCCGGGATTTGAACCCGGGATCGCCGACTTGAGGGATCAGAACAATATGAAAGAAAACATATCAAACGATATGAAAGAGCTTCCAAACTGATAGTCAACGAGAATAGTTACAAAAGCTATTACTTGATGGTTGATATGAGGGGGTTGTATGTCATTGGGTCATCGGAAATATTTTACATTGAGTTACTGCATTAGCTGTATGACGCTCTCTATTTTAGTCTTGATATTAGATCTTGCAGTACATCCTCTAAGCTTTTCCCGGACAGTAGTTTCTCTACAGCTGCAGTATCTAATGCAAT
>CAZLZO010000119.1:0-2276 GCA_964564025.1 uncultured Desulfurococcales archaeon | reverse complement strand
CATCCACTGTTAGTAGAAACGCCCCTAGAGGTCGCCGTGTAGGCCACATAGCTGCCCGTAGATGCGGAAGAAAGAAGGGAGCCCACTAAAAGCATTCTATCTCTTGCTGAAGTACTTTCGCTTTAACTTTTCATAAACTTATATTCGCCTTGTGTACACCTCTATCAGTAATCATGGTGAATATCTTAGCCAAGCATTATTGAGTTGTTAAATATAAAGATTATGTTGAAGACAGAATAGTTTTATTCGCAAGTGAAAAACATCATTATATTGAGGAGAAATTAATGAATAATTTGCTTGTCTTTTTAGGTAAAATACCAGGTGAGATGTATAGAATAGTCAAGAACAAGCCTTCGCTTTTAAGTCAGATACTATTACTTACGCCTATTGTTGCACTATTCAATAGAGCAGTATATACTTACTTTTTAAGACATGTTGAATTATTTAACCAAGCACTCTTTCTCCTTCTCTTCATGATGATAGCCTACTTCATATTTTCCCTTTGTGTAGAGCAGGTGAATAATCTTCTTGAAGAAGCCTTTAAGGATGTTATAGTCAAAAAAATTCCTAGAGAATTTAAGGAATTAAAAAACACAATAGAGTACTTAAGGAGGAAATGTTTCCTCGAAGAAACAATTTCTCTTTCAAGAGTAGGTAAGTATGTTCTTCCTACAATACTATCTTACTACGTACTTTTAGCTTTCTTAATACTTTTCCTTGATAGATTCCTATCATGGTTACTAATGAGTAACAACGTTATTGCTTCAGAGAAATATTCGCTACTCGACTATGTTGTTTCAAACCATCTTCTAGCTTTAACATTTATCTTAGGATCACTTGCTATACCGCTTTTGCATTTTCCTGCAAGTAAGGAGAAGTTTTCTCAAAAACATAGCGAATGGTACGAATGGGTTAACGAGCTAATGGAATCCTATTTGTTTCGTAACTGTTGTATATTCCCTGAAGGAAAAAGAAAGAGGATAAAGAAGTACATTCTTAATCTAGTTATTTACATTATCCAGCCAAGTCTTGCAAAGTTTAATATTCCCAAGCCTCACATACTGACATTCTTCTTGAATTACGAGTTGGTTAAAGACAAAATAAAGGCTCTTTTATGTAATGAAAATATAGAAAACTTTCACTTAGGCTTAGAGCCTATTGATTCTAAAACTCCGTGCAATAAGGAAGATATTATTGCTGATCTCTCAAAAGTCGTAGATATTCGGGAATTAAAGAAGGGTATAATTAAAGCTCTTAAGCCGTTCTTAATTTATGAACTACGTCCTATGTATGAAAGTAATAAGATCGCCAAAGAGTACATAGGTGCAGCAATGATACTATGTTCCACAGCTAAGAACTTCTCATTAAAAATGCCTCTAAGGAGACTCAGCGAACATAAAGTAATAATGTCAGTAAAGGATGAAGAAAAAATTCTGCACTTCATTATTATTGGAATCAATAGCAAAGTGAGAGACCTGTACATATACTTACTCGTATAGAATTATAACATAATTGTACTTTAAAGAGAGGTACTATTAGCAGTTAATTATTCTAACTATGATTATTAAATATAATTATTGATATTGAAAAGAAAAAGATGTTGATGTTGGTTTTGTTGTTTGGGGGTTTTGTGTTTTTGTTGGTATGTTTTCTTTGCTAGTTCTATGTCTTTTTGTGTTTGTTGTTTTTCTTTTTGTCTTTGTTTTCTCCATTCTTGTAGTTGTTTCTGTGTTAGGTGTTTTGGTCCGTGTTTTATTGCTAGTTTTGCTCTTTCCGCTCTGTCTGGGTGTTTTAGGTACGGTAGTAGGAGTTTTGCTAGTTTTGCTGCATCTTTTCTTGCTACTAGTTTATATCCTGGTTTCTTAGAGTATCTTTCTGATTCTTTACCTCTATGTGCTATGGCTATGTATGCTTGAATGTTTAATAGTTTCTTTAGGGTATTTTTTATATCTTCTAATAGTTGTTTATCGTTGCTTGCTAAAGAATACCTTATATAGTAATATCTTGCTTCTTCTCCTGATTTCTTTTTGACGAGCTGTACTGTTGCATACCATGTTCCTTCGGAGTCCGTGTATCCTGCTAAATATGCTAGAAATAGTTCTTTATTTTGCTTAATCCATTCTGGTACTTTGTCTTTTGGTTGGTTTAGTATCCATTTGTCTTGTGGGTGTAGGGTTGCTATTATTGTCCATTCATATGGTGGTTTCTTGTCTGGTCGGTGTCTTGGTACTTCATGGAATGTGGAGGTATATTTTGAGAATAGCTTCTGGAATAGT
>CAZLZO010000118.1:0-2404 GCA_964564025.1 uncultured Desulfurococcales archaeon | reverse complement strand
CCCTTAATACGGGTCCATTAGCTAGGGAAATAGATGAGCTAGGAGACGAAATCGCTTCTTTACGTGGGAAATTAAACATAAACCGTTTATGCGTGGATATTGTTGGTAGACTATCTATACATGTGTCATTAATAACCACCTTTTGTTTTCATATTTTTAGAAACATAGCATCTGGGGCGAAGCTAGAGGGTGTATCTTCTAGTATTGAAGCAATGATAGATAGTGATAAAGACGCCGACCAGCTTATAAATTCTTCACCGCAAAAGGTTCGTCAAACATTAAGATCGTTTATTACTATGCGAAATATGATATCTGAAAGACTTATTAAAGAGCGCTTTAAATCGTTCTTCGACTACGCTAAAGTTAAAGACGTAGATTTTGAAGATTCTTTACACATCCTTTACTCTTCATTTAAGAACTGGAGCTTTCTTAAGTGGATTAGTGATGACATTGTTTTAGAAACCTATGGTTTTACTGCTCTTAATATTCTTAAGAAGTATAAAGAAACGTATTTAAGCAACAAATAAGTCTTAGCATTAATCATAAATAATGGTGTTAGGCAGCTTTCACTAAGATTTTCTACCTAACACTTTTTTGCGTTTTAAATTGAGTATTTAAAGCTGTTCTACGTTTTCATGAACCATAACCTATTTAAATACTATAGGATATTTTTCCGCTTGAAAAATAAGAAAGGTTAAGTCATCGGGGGTGATGAACGACGTGGCAGGGCAAACCTCACCAACAAGAGTGGGGTGATGGCCTACCTAATCCAGGCTGACCTCTATCCCCCCTCAAACTATTAGTTTGTGTGTGTTCGTATATATATTTAAATATTTACACTTAATAGTTGAATATATAGATCCCACATTAACCAGATCTGGATCCTTTTTATCCGTAGCTTTCCAGCATTGTTCTTATTTTGTCTACTCTTCTTTCCAGAATCCACGTATAATACTGTCTTATTTTGTCTCTTAGCTGCTTACATTCTCCCGATTTGCAGTCCAATTCGTCTATTAGGTTTAGGACCACCAGGAACGCGCCCTCTAAGCCTTTAACGTAGATTTCGTTCACACATATCAGCCTCCACTATGTATTACCTAAGTTTTTAAAGCTGAGTAGGGTAAAAGTTTTGCCTTTAAATTGATAAACTCCATTGCATCCCTTCATGGTTTCTCCAACAGCTCTTCGACCCACTATGGTGTGGTTAAGGGGAACAGGTTAAAAACAGAAGGTAGATAGCTGGTATGGAATATGAGTTAGCATGTTTGCCACGCGGCTAATGTTGCGGCTTAGATGACGATCCTTAAAAATAAACCATAGTTAGAGGAAAAATGCCTCTAAATGCACTTAGTTTTGTTCTAGTATTTATTAGGGTGTTATGTAAAAGTACTTCTTAGAATACACCTAAAAATACAGAGAAAAACTGTGGGTAATTGGGTTGTTTAAGCTCAGATACTATCTGGGCATTACGGATCATTTAAGGGAAAAGAATAGGAAGGTTTTAGAGTTTTTAGAGAAAATTAAAAGAAAACACGGTATAGAATATGAGGTTTATAAGCTTAGATTAAACGAACACGGATACGTTGATGAACTACATGAGAAAGAGGTTTATGAGAAGCATTTCAAGCCTAGAGCTAGAGTTTTAAAGCAGAGAATAGGTGATTCTATAAGACACGCTCTCAGGTCGGTGAGAGGACATTACTATATTGCTGGAACTATAGCGTTGACCAGGAATGGTCAGATTGAATGGTATACATGCTATGAGAGCTGCAAGCAGTTTAAGGAATACGATGAAGATTATACTATAGGCTTTCTTAAAGCAGTACTTGTAAGAGGAGAGGAGCTTCTAAAGGAACTATGTCCAGAAGTCACTAAAACACCACATGATTTACTTGTAGATGAATTCATCAGAACTAATCCATTAAGGGGTACCATACACCGCGAGGTAAAAGTTGGTACAAAAGTCTTTAAGACAAATATGGGTAAATTTGGCTTATTTGACTGGAGAAAATCCATAGACCTAGTAGTTTATAAAGATAAGACTGCTTGGATTATCGAGGTTAAGCCTAGATTAAATTGGGAAGCATTCGGCCAAGTTATCGCTTATGAACATCTCTTTAAAAAAGAGAATCCCTCATTTAATACTAGGAAATGCATCGTATGTATGGAAGTAGATCCTGAAATAATAGCAATATGTAGAGAATTCAATATAACAGTTTATGTGTGGAAAGATGGAAAATTCTATGTAACACAACAGTAAGTACTTTAAGAACGCTTATGTAAATCTATTCCTGTTAGCCCTTAATTCTTAAAAACAGACCGCAATGTAATGTTTTAAACGAATATAGGAAGAAGGGATTTGAACGTGGAGGGTGGGACCGCCGCCGGGATTTGAACCCGGGAC
>CAZLZO010000117.1:0-2450 GCA_964564025.1 uncultured Desulfurococcales archaeon | reverse complement strand
GGAAGAATGGTTGCTAAAGAAATTGTTGAATCAGGCGCTTTAGAAATAATTGGAGCTATAGATGTTGACGAGAGAATTGTTGGAAAAGATGTTGGAGAGATTATTGGGGTAGGTACGCTTGGAGTTAAAATTTCATCTGAGCCCGAAGAGGTTTTTGAAAAAGTAAAGCCAGGTGTAGTGATCCATGCTACAGGATCGTATCTAGATAAAGTATTTGATCAAATAGTGTTAGCTGTAGAGTACGGATACCATGTTGTTTCAACATGTGAAACACTAGCTTATCCCTGGCTTAAATATCCTAACCTAGCTGATGAGCTAGATAGGAGAGCTTTGGAAAGAAACGTTGTAGTTATAGGAACAGGTGTTAATCCAGGCTTCATATTCGATAGCTTACCAGCATTTCTCACATCAGTTTGCAGCAAGGTTGAAAGAATAAAGGTTACTAGGATTATTAATGCAAGCAAGAGAAGATATAGTTTCCAAAAGAAAATAGGGTTAGGACTTACCCCTAACGAGTTCAAAGAGAAAATGGCTAAAGGAGAAATAACGGGCCATGTAGGATACGCTGAATCCTTAATGCTACTTTCGGAAATGACAGGTTTGGACATTGTTAACGTTATAGAAGAACAGCAGCCAATAGTTTCTCACGAATATTTAGAAACACAGCATTTCAAAATAAGCCCAGGTACAGTAAAGGGTATAAGGGGTTATGGTAAAGGATACGGTAAGGACGATAAGTTAAAAGCTGAAGTAGAATTTATCGCGGCAGTGGGAGTTAATGATAGGGATTCCATAGAGTTAGATTGCGGTAAATATGTAATTAAATGGGATAGTAATGGTATTCCAGGAGATTACGCAACAGTATCTATGCTCCTAAATGTTGTTAAAATCGTAAACAATTTAAAGCCTGGATTAAGAACAATGAAGGATATAGTACTACTTCACGCATGAAGGTAAGCGCGTTATGAAGAGTATTATAAAGATCATCGTAATACTCATGCTATTAATGTTTCCCTTCACCTTACAGTCCAACTTAGTTAAATGTGATAAGGGAATAATTTCCTTACAGGAGAATGTTAATGCATATAGTGATGATCAGAAACTCATTATAGCTTGGAATGGAACTCATGAGGCACTTATTCTCTCAAACGATTTAACACTAACAATGCAAGATGCTTTTAGAGAAATTTCAGGTAAAGTATTAGAAGTAATTCCCTTACCATCAAAGCCCATAGTTACCAATAGTTCCTCAATAGTATTCAATAGATTAGTAAATTACATTAACAATAGAATTCATAGAAAAAGTATTCCTTACACAGAATTCTACAGTGTAAGAGTGAACGTTGAATTTCAAAATATAGCGGCACCTAAGCTTTTAGCGATAACTAAAATTGAAAACATTAAGGACTTTGAGGAATTACTTAAAAACTACATCGCAAAAGAAGAGATCAAGCAAACCATAAACATGGAGTTATTACAGCAATACCTTGATAAGGGCTATAGATATTTCGTAATCGACTCAGTATTCGTTCAGCAAAGAACCACTGTAGCACCGTTAAAATACGTTTTCAAAACAGACAAAATAGTTTTCCCGCTGAAAATAACCGAGCTTGGTGGAAGAGGATATGTTAGGATAGTAGCAATTATAGTATCTGAAAATAGAGTTGTTGAAGATGATCTAAGAAAAGCAGGTTTTAGAATAAAGGTTGAAGACACTATAAGTAAAGACTATTTGAGTAAAATAGATAGCTCCTTGGCTACAATGTTTTCTAAAGGTAAGCTCTGGATAACGGTTATTGAGTTCTCAGGTTCAACATACGATTTAATGGAGGATTTGGAATTACGAACTTCAGCGAATGTAGTTAGAGGTGTTGTTGAAGAATTAGCTGCAACCATACCTGTAATAGCGGGACTTATATTCTCAGCAATAGTGCCTTACACAGGTCTAGCTCGTAGAAGGCCAATATTTTACTATAAACTAGGATACGTTGTAATTTCGTTAGCACTACTTCTAATATTAGGGATCATATCGGTAATACCTTTATTTAATGGTTTAATATTCTACTTAGGAAACATTGAACAACCAATTATTGAACCGGGAATAGCTAAACTCTATAGTGCATTACATGTTGGAACAAATATTGCTATATGCATTGTTTCAATAGCAATAGCGGTGGTTTTAGTTAAAAGAAGACTTCTGAGTAATAAGTTAGCATTAGCATTACCCATAGCCTTCATAGCTGTCAATGTTACCTACGTTACATTAGCTTCTAAGATCCTTTGGGGAACTACAACTTATCCCCCATACACGGTATTTCTATTAATAATTCCCGCATCAGGAATAGCCTTATTAACTTTAATATTCACAGGGCTAAGCTGGAATCACATTAGAGAATCTTAGGTATAGGTGGTGTAGGTATTCAAAGAAAATACGTAGTAGCTTTAGCATG
>CAZLZO010000116.1:0-2467 GCA_964564025.1 uncultured Desulfurococcales archaeon | reverse complement strand
TTTCGGAAAATCCTATCATACTTAGCGTATTTAGCATTGTATTCTGAAGGAAGCTTAGGCTTAACATTGGGATTAACAACCTTACTCAAAATAGAAGCAGGAGTTAATCCCTCATAAGGAAGCTTACCTGTTAAAAGTTCATAAAATATTAAACCTAACTGGTAAATGTCTGTTCTTTCATCGGTTTTACCGTAAGTTTTTTCATCAATTTGCTCTGGAGCAGCATAAAGCGGAGAATAGCCTTTAATAGTAGACTTAGAGGATAGAGCGCTGAGCTTAGCTAATCCAAAATCAGTAATTTTAGGAGTCAAATTAGGTTTAAGTAGAATGTTTAGCGGTTTTAAATCTCTGTGGATGACACCTTTAGAATGAGCATGCTTAAGACCTTCAGCAATACCCTTAATTATCTTTAGAGCTATTTCTTCTTTCACAGGCTTGGGATATTTATCTAAGTCTCTGATGTTTTTACCGTTTACTTCAGCACCTTCCACGTATTCCATTTCCATATATGGTACTGGAAGAATGTCGGCATTGTAGAGTTTAACTATATTTTTATGTTCAAGAGTGAGCCACGCCGCTACCTCTTTAAGAAACATCTTACTTGTTTTTTCATCAAGCTTAGGTATTTTTAAAGCTACTATTTTACCGTCTTTCCTTCGAACTTTCCATACCTTGGCAAATCCACCTTCACCTAGAAAATCTAAAGGTGTATATATTGTTCTTAGTTCTTGAGGAAATGCTATAATTTGTATTCTCCTTTTTTTCGCTTTTTTAACAAGTTCTCTCTTTTCTTTTAATTGCTCAGCAGATGTTATCTTATGCATCATAATCGTCTTATATCCTTGCTTTTCTAGTATCTTTGAACATAGTAACATAAGTTTTGAAAACAAAATAATGTTTCCTACAGTAAAAGAGGTTACATCATATGCTTTTAGTTCTTTACTCAGAGTAGCAAGTTCTTTAGTATCTTTAAGATAGGTAGCTTTACTTAGCCTTGAAGCCTTAACTAACGCTATTGTCCATTTTTCTTTAATGATATTTAACCTATTTTTGAACTCTTCAATATTAAACCTACAAAAAGCTCTTAACTTCGGTATGTTGTTCTCTAATTCACTAACTATTCCATTTATCTTATTTTTTGCATTATTGAAACAGTCTGCTGCTAAAGCATAGTACTCCTCTCTCAGAAAGTTTACCCCTTTCCTAAGGTCGTCTATTACGTAGTATAAACAATATTGTTCAGGATTATCTACGATATGCCTTGTTATATTAGCACATTTTAATATCTCTAGAGTCTCTTTCTTTAACTTATCAATATCAACAACAACTATAGGCAATGTTGAAGTTTTTGACTTCTCAATATTTAATAATGTAAGTTTCGCGCAAATTTCAGCTTTCTTAATAATGTTTCTTATTTTTACCCTGTTATGATCCAAGAAGATACCTATGCTGGCAAATAAAATTAGTGGAAAAAGTAAAGTTGCATTTAATATCCCGAGATAAAGGTTTATAAAGAATAATAAAGATGTAATTAGTGTCATAGTCAATAATGCGTACGAACCTATGGTTCTATTTTTGAAAGAACTCTTTAGGTAACCTATGTATTCGTCTAACTGTTTAGCAAAAGCTTCTGCTATTTTTTGATATTCTAATGTTTCTTCCCTGCTTGATAATTTCTTTAGGTAATTGAGACATCTATCGTATTTTGTAGTTTTAAGCGTTCTTGATTTAGAGAATTCTTTATCAATATCCTGAAATATTTTGTTAAGTTGCTGCGACATTTCAGTAAATGTTTTTACCTGTAGTCTAATTAATCTTTTTCTAAAAATATTTCGATCCAATGTTATGATGTGATTAAATAATTTTTTCTAACTTCTCTATTATTATGTCTATGCTTCTTATTCTTTCTTCTTTTCTTTTTGCTAGGCATTTTAGTATTATTTCGTCTATTTCTGGCGGTATTTCTGGGTTTATTTTGCTTGGTGGTTCTGGTTGTTTGTTTAGTATGTTGTTTATTAGTGCTGCTGGTGTTTCTGCTTCGAATGGTAGTTTTCCTGTTAGTAGTTCGTATAGCATTATTCCGTATTGCCATATGTCTGTTCTCCAGTCTACTTGGCCATACGTTGTTGGGTCTATTTGTTCAGGTGCTGCGTAGGCTAGTGTTCCTTTAAATATTCCTGCTGATGTTCTGCTTGATGCTTCTAGGAGTGCTTTCGCTATTCCGAAGTCTGTTAGTTTTGCTGTGTTGTTTTTGAATAATACGTTTTCCGGTTTAATGTCTCTATGAATTACCCCCATGTGGTGGGCGAAGCTTAGCGCGTCAGCTACCTCATACGCTACTCTGAGTTTTTCTCTTAACGTTAGCTCTTTTTTCTTCATTAACTCCCTTAAGTTTCCTTGATCGCAGAATTCCATGACAATGTAGGGTATTGGTTTTGCACCGTACTCTAAAACTTTAACTATGTTT
>CAZLZO010000115.1:0-2595 GCA_964564025.1 uncultured Desulfurococcales archaeon | reverse complement strand
ACATATCCATTCAAAATATAATACAGCATAACTATTAGATTAGTAACATCCTCGCTTATTGAACAGTAACCAGCAACTACAGGATTATCCGAACGAACAACCCATAGATAACTTACTTCTTCCTCACCAAACCGCTCTTTAAAAACCTTCAAAAAAGGGTCAATTTGCTCGCTACGCAACTTTCTACGGATATATTCAGGGGTATGCGGTGCACCATAATACGTAAATACAACGTACATTTTCCTATAAAATTCCATTAACTTCAATTTATCTAAATCACGAAACGCACGAATGGATAGCAGAGTCTCCACCTCATTCTTATTAACAGGCACATCATAGAAATAAAGGGAGTAGAGAATAGTATCGATTAAACGTGGATCCTCGGTATACAACAGTGGTAACCCCTCTAAAACATTAACTTTTGCATTTAACCCACGGGCGATAAGCCATTTGAAAGCACCTTTAATAGCCTCCAAAGCATCCTCCTTTTCAACAGATAACGGCATCGAAACACCCCCCTAAAACAACATAATTCTTTTAAAACCACAGCTTTTCTGCATCACTTACTAAAATATATTTTTGAACTTGTAACGTTAAATTTTCTTTTGAAAACCATGTAAATGTTGCTACTTTATCACGAACTAAAATTCCCTTCTTGATAACTTTTTGAAGTCCCCCTTTAATCCAAATACCATTTGTCAATTTTAGCTTCTCTGTAGAGTATACCCAAATAAAATTTGATTTCCCCACCACTCTTCCTTCCTCCAAAGAATGCAAGTTTAAAGGAGCTCATAAACTAAATTAAGAGAACAATTTTTAATTTTAACTTACGTTTCTTTACTTCTCAACTTAGGTAACGTGAACATTACATCTCTGAAAGGTAGAAAGAGTGAGGATCTCCTTTATGAGAAATATCAACTAGATTTTAATCTGAAAATAGCCCTCATCTCACGTAAATACCTTTAACTAGTTCAAGTAGCTTATTATGTCTTTCAGCTATAGTTTTGGGGTTCCAATCGTTATAATTTTGTAACATTTGAGTAATTCTGAATGGTGTGGATCTAACTGTAAAATACCGCTCCTTTTTCTTGTCAAAGTCATAGTTAGCCGCTTGAGAATTTCTCCTTTTACTTAACAAAGCCAAATTTCCAAGTTTATTTACCCATTCTCTAGTTTGGTCTTTATTGAATTTTCTTGACCATTCACTGTTGCTTGAAGGATTTCTGGGCAAATATGTTCAACCGTGATTGTAGGTATGTTAGAAATATCTTGGAAAGTTTTCATCCCACATTTCCATGGCTCCTCTAATGTGGGCTGACCATCTACTCTTTCTCTTAATGAAGCTCAGCTTTTTCAATGGTTTCATCAATGTTTAGCGGGTTTTTTCTGTGATTGCTACGGCTTACGCCTTTACACGGTATGAGAGATTTCGCCTTCAGCGAATCCCTCCAAACCAAATATCTTCTCCTCACTTCTAATGCTTAAAGGTGCCTTATTATTTCTACGACCCGTTTTGGCTTTACGTAGAAGGCCGGCATGTCCCCGGCTTCGATCACCACGATCTTACACCTGTTCCCTCCGAGACGCTGAACGTCAAACTTTTTAACTGCTTCCCAGCCAGCCTTTCTCATTTGGCCACACATAGCCAGCAGTTCACACGACTCCCCTCGCGCCCTCACCAAAAGTGCCACTCTCTCCCACGTTATGGAATCTTCATTAGTTAATATGGAAGATCTTCCATATGGGTGTTCTTAGGGGGATCGCCTTTTTCTCGCTTGCATTTCTCCAATATGGTTATAGGGAGAGAGAGGAGTATTGAACATTTTAATGCAAGGATTATTGCATATAGTCCGTATAGTTTAGGTACAAGTGCTGGCGCGAGGATCTCGCAACAAATGGATATTACGAAAATTCTGGTGCAAAGACATAAGAGTAAAAGCAGGTAGTAATGTAAAGATGGCTAAGATGGCTATTATGGTCTGGGTAATGATGGTGAGAGGGTCTATGGTTGAAGGGATTGGGCTGTACAGCCAGATAGATGCTGACAGATATAGGAGCACACGGATGATCACTCCTCGTAGAAGCCAGTCGCTGTCCTCCCTGCCTCTCTTCTTGGGGGGAAGATATTTCCATAACTCTTTGTAGTTCTTCATGTCCGCAGTAAATATTGTGATCTCCCGGTAAAAATTGCCCAAGAAGCCGAATACGAAACCAAGCATTCTTATGACGGCTAAATTGTTTTGGAGAGTGCATAGAAGCCCGTATAATGATAAGAGTTCATGTAATGATAATGGGTTGTGGCTGATGGTTAGTAGTTGGGTGAATAGCGTGTAGGGTTGCTGTACGTATAGTGTGAAGCATATTAGTGAGGCTGAGGCTGCCACCGTTGCAACGGTTAGAGTTGAATTTTCTCTCGTGTGAATACGCGCGTTCAAATACTGAAAATGTCTATTGCTAGCCACATACCTCCCTCCACGTTTAACTCGATTCATTGTCGATGGCTATTAAGATTTAGCCTGCTTTAACCCTGTAAATATGTTTATCGGGTTTCCTTCCTTTCTCGTGAACAAACATTTCGAACTCTTTGAGTTCGAT
>CAZLZO010000114.1:0-2605 GCA_964564025.1 uncultured Desulfurococcales archaeon | reverse complement strand
TTCCTTAACTTTGCTCCAACGTTTATTTAGGTGTTAGGTAGGAGATTATCATGAAAGTTACCTAGTATCTAAATTTTGTTCTAAATTAGCTTAGGTGTGTTTAAATGCTTAAAGAAGTTGTTATTAAGAATTTTAGAGGAATTAAGTATTGTAAACTATCCGATTTAAGCGCAATAAATGTTCTTATAGGACCCAATAATTCAGGTAAGTCAACAATATTAGACGCTATATACTTCGGTCTGAAAGGAATTTTTGATCTGCATTACTTAAGAAACATTGTAGTTAATAGAGTATGTAGGAACATAGATCTTCCTGAAATCTTCTACGCATACTATACTGAGTTTCCAATAGAGATCTCTCTTACTTTCCATGGAAATTACTGGTACAAGCTAAGCATTTATGAAACTAAGGAGCCAATGGCTTTTACTACTATGGGGGGAGCCAAAACCAGCATATCTCCTGGAACTGTCGTACTTACATTTAAGCATAGTAAAGAAAATTTAGAATTCCTTTATGGATTCTTAGGTCCTGGAGCTGAAATTGTAGGTGGGTATACGCCAGCAAGTAACCGAATAAAAGACAGTTCTGTATTATCGTATGCCAAAAATAGCAAGCTTTTGCTCTCGCATGTTAAACTTGATGAGCTATGGAAGGAATTAGATAGTTTACTAAGCAAGTTTAAGTTAAGAAGAGAGCTAGAGAAGAAAATCGTTAATTCATTAAAGGAAATATACGGAATTAAAGGGTATGAATACGTACCATTACCAATAAGGATTAGTGAGAAAAAGCCCGCACTTCTTGAAGGAGATCTTAGAGTTTATGGAGAATTTCACGGAGCAGGTGTACAAAGGACCACTTTAATACTTGCTAATCTAATAGCTTTTGAAAACACAACGCTTTTAATAGAAGAATTAGAGACTTGGCAGCATCCGAAGGCTTTGAAAAGACTTATTAGCTACATGGTTAAATATGCTCTGGAAAACAATGTTCAGCTCTTCATAACTACACATAGTTACTATGATTGTCTAAGAATACTACAGTATAGTTTTGAGAATGAAGACCAACGAAAAAGAGTCTTAAGAGTTTATAGTCTCAATAAAGAACCCTCAGGCAAAGTTAAAGCTGAAAACGTTACCGAAAATATTCAAGAAATAATAAAATCCGTATATGAGTGAAAATGGAAAGGACAAAAAATTCCCATGGTTTTGCCTGTTTTTCTCCTTTTAACTTTGCTTTAGTGTTTATTTAGGTGTTAGGTAGAAAACCTTAGTGAAAGCTACCTAACACCGTTAGCTTAAATAAGAAATAGGCTAACAAGGGATGCTGTTTTGATTGCGGAAGAGACGTTTTTAAGTCTCATTTTAGCTTTTGGTCCTAGGGCATTGCTTTTCTTTTTGATAATATTATCTATGGTTTTATACCATCGTTCAATAGTTGAGAGGGAAGCTCATGTTGTCATTAATTATCTTAAGGAGGGAAGTAAGCTACGTGAGCAATTAGATAAGGCTAAGACCGTACTACTTTCTAGGACATTATTACATGCTATAGATGTTTATGGAGATAAATTTAAGAACTGGTTTCTTGATAACATAATTTCCAATGAGTCTTTGCCGAAGGTTTCGAGAAAACATTCAATTAGTGAATTAAGACTAAAGTTTCGGTCTCTTTTAAAAGAGGGTAAAGTTAGAATTGGGGAAGAGGATTTGGAATCTATAGGGAGATTAATTGATGGTGTTAGGTTCATTGATGAAATTTTAGCCTCATATCCTTCTGCGAGAGAATTAGAAAGCAGGTATTCCTACGGGCTTCCTACTTTAGCTTTAGCTGGAGCCTTTGGTATACTTTTTTCATATTACATAGCAGATTATGTCACATTGTTCGTAATGGCTTCTTTAGGTGCTTTCTTTTACTATGGTGTTTTTAGTAAGTATATTGAGAAGATTCGTTGGGCCAGAAAACACTTATCTAGTTTAGAATCAAAGACAAGCATAGAGGAGGTTATTAGGTATGTCCTTAAAGCCTCTTCTGAAGAGGCGTGATTTGCTTTTACTTGTTTTAGGTTTGGCCTCTAAGTATTCGGACGTTAGGGTTAATGATAATCCTGTAGTTAGTAGTAGGCTTAGAGTTATGAAGCTTATGTTCTTGTTGCAAAAGGAACTACCAGATGTTGTAGGTAAGCTTCTCTCTGAGAAGCCGTATGAGTTTAAACCGTATTTGCACGGGCCGTTTTCTAAGGAGATTTTAGATGATTTAGATAGGTTAGCTAGAGAGGGGCTTATAAAACAGCACTATGTTGATTTAGACCCATACGGCATTAGTTACCAAGTAAATTTCGAAATCACTAAGGAAGGACAGAAAAGAGTAAATGAGCTCATTAGTAAGTTACCGAGAGAACTTGTAGACGAAATAGAGAATAAAGTAATTAAAAAGTACATGAGCTGGTCCCTTAGAAGACTGCTTGACTACGTGTACTCCAGATACCCTGAAGAATCAACACCAGCTTTTTATTAAACCCTTAATAAATATTATTTTCAAGCATTGTTCTTATTTTGTCTATTCTTCTTTCTAGGATCCAGGTGTAGTATTGTTTTATTTTCTCTTTTAG
>CAZLZO010000113.1:0-2632 GCA_964564025.1 uncultured Desulfurococcales archaeon | reverse complement strand
CCATATCAGTCACTGAGTTAAGTGTCGAAAAAGTTATATTAGAAAGTTATTTTATATTTGCCAACATTTGCACTGAAAAACTTACTTAAATCTCAAAATCCACCTACCATGGTAAAACTCACGAGCGTACGGGATAGTAAATGCTCTTCTTTTTTCTCTATCTAAGAGCTTTATGTCAACCTCTTTTATTCCACTGAGAGACTCCATAAGCGAAGCTAAGGTAACTATCTTCGAAAAGGGTATTACCCCTCCTATAAATACCTGTTTTTCACGGAACGATATATTAGCTATGGTGAATGCCGGATGCTCAAGTAACGTAGAAACTAAAGCGTGTAACGCGTAGAAGTTACCATGTACTCTAGCTATAAATAGCGTATTATATTCCGAAGGCAAAGGAACAAGTCTAAGCCTTATACCTCTAATTACATGTCTATTTAGTAGATGGTTTTTAAAGTGTCTTAGGATTCTGCTATACTTAAGATTTATCCCGTGCATTCTTATTCTTGACTGGATCTCTCTTAAGCTAATGAACGGATTTTTCTCAAGCTCTTTAGCGATAAGTAGATCTATTAAATCTATTTTAGTAGGTTTTTCAGGTTCAGAAAATATAGTCTTGCCTAACTTCTCTTGATATCTTCCTATCATGAGCTCCCAATCGAATATAATATTTCTTTCCTTAAAATCATAGTACAGTGTGTATTTGGGTTTAGAGCAATAAGTCTCTTCAACTACCCAATAGTATTCAAGCAAAGGTTCAGGAAAAAGCCTTAAAACATTCTCAATATTGTAGGCTAGGGGGATGTAATAGACTAAGAACAAACCCTTAGGCACTATAGGCGCATAGTATCTTAAAAAAGCTCTTGGAATATCTTCTAAACTAACTACTTTACTAAGGAAAACAAGTAGTTTAATTAGTCCCAATTTGTAGTGATCTATATCTGCACCAAAAGCAAACCCGCCTGTTCTCAGTTTTTTTATCTTGTACCAAATGGAAGATACATGTAGGTTTAATATTCTAGCTAAATCCGATATTGTAGGTAATCCCTGGTAAGATTGAATTGTCTCTAAGATTTTAGCTAAGTCCGGTGTAAAATACTTCCTGAAAGCCTCTATGTTTTTTTCTATCGCTGCCTTCTCTCTGTAGACCTTAGTTCCAGAAAAACGAGATAATTGATGTTCTAAAGCATATATAGGTATTCTATAATGTCCTCCTGGAGTTCTTAGTGCTCTTAATTCACCTTTTTTGATCATCCTAAGTATGGTCCAGTAAGAAACTCCTATAGCCGATGCTGCTTCTTTTGGTGTTAACATCCTCTTCAATGTATTAACCTGGTGTCAATAAATGCCTACAATGGTAGCGTTCTGGATAGTACTCCAAAATATCTTCTACTTTTTTGTTTATTTAAAATTTTCAATAAGGCACAATGTGTTAAAATGAAAAACTCTATTGGCGTATAATATCTATTCTCTCACGGCTGACAGCTATGGAGAAAATATCAAGAATCATTGAAATTCTCTATCGAGATCCTACAAAAACTATGTTAGCTTTAAAGCTATCTGTACTTGTAGCTATTCTACTTATAGGAGCCTTAGCAGGCGACCCCATAGAAGACGATGCATGGTAAGAAGATGTAAAACATAATTTTTAATTATTTTTTTTAACCTATTTACATTAGTTAAATTATCTGCTTTAGCCCCTTCCTCGTTAACACATAGTACTGTTCCTTTATTTTCCTTCTTTTTATTGTTGTGATCCTTAGTAGTATTGCTCCGTTTTCTAGTATAAAGACGTCGCATAATTTTCTCTCTTGTCTTGTTTCTATTGCAGGAAATACTAAAATGGGTTTTTGATTAATTAGACTTTGTATTCTTATTTCATCTTTATTGGATATTTTAATCACACTTAGTTCATAATGATAACTTATTTCAAATCCATATTTCAAAAGATATTTATTTAATTCTCTTTCCAATGTTCGTAATTTCTTTTTGTATTCTATGGCTAAAGTGGCTATTTCTTTAGGATTTACTGAAGCTACCTTAATTATTTCTGACATTTCTGAGTACACTCATTACATGGTTTCAGTGATTCCTTTAATTATTGTTTACGGTGAATATGTTTCTTAGAGATTAAAGAATATTTAACCCTGAACTTATAAGGAGATAATGTAAAACAGGGTTTTATAAATGCTAGTAGATAAGTTCGGAAGACAAATACTTCACTTAAGAATTTCAGTTACGGTAGCCTGTAATTACGCTTGTATTTACTGTCATAGAGAGGGAGAATTAGGTTTTAAGAAAGCCGATGAGTTAAAGCCTTATGAAATTTATCTTATTGCGAAAGCTGCTTCTGAGCTTGATATTAGGAAGTTTAAGCTTACAGGCGGTGAGCCTTTGTTGAGAGATGATATTGTTGAAATAGTCAACTTATTAAATAGTCTTCGGCCTTTAGACTTAGCGTTAACAACAAATGGTTACTTTCTATCGGAATATGCTTACAAGCTTAGGGAGGTAGGTTTAAGGAGGGTTAATGTAAGTATTCCTAGCTTGAGAAGAGAAGTTTATAGGGAAATAACCGGTGTTGACGGATTAGAGAAGACTTTAAAGGGTGTTGAAGCTGCAATAGATGCTGGTT
>CAZLZO010000112.1:0-2675 GCA_964564025.1 uncultured Desulfurococcales archaeon | reverse complement strand
TATGTAAAATTAGGGAGGCGTTTTCTAAGGATGGTATTCAGAAAATGCTTAGACGTAGGGTTGCTCCATATATTTCTGAGTTTGCTACAGAGTATGTTGAGCGTTTTAACCTCGGTATTTCCAGTATTAGGGTAAGTGAGGATTTAGATGTTGAAGTTATTAGGGGAGGGGAGGTCATACCTATTTCGTTGCTTAGCGGGGGAGAGAAGGTAGCTGTTGCAATAGCTTTGAGGCTAGCTTTGGCCAAGGTTCTTGCTGGAAAGCTTTCTACAGTAGTTATGGATGAACCTACAATACATTTAGATGAAGAGAGGAGAAGAGAACTAGTGGAGGTTGTGAAAAACTTCTTCCGAAGAGGCTCGGAAATACCTCAAATGATAATTATAACTCACGATAGAGAACTAGAGGAAGTAGCCGATACTCTATACCAAATTGAGAAAGTCAATGGGGTCTCAAGAGTTAAAGCACTAACCTTCACTGAAGCATAAAGCAACCATAATTTCTTTTCTCTACTAGGTGAAAAACATTGAAGAATTTATGTAGAACTAAAGTTTACACTATTAAGCCTGACAACATTGTGATACACGTTCACTTAGTATTACCAGAAGATATTATAGCAAAAATTGAAGTGTTTAAAGAGAAAGAAACAAAGCATAAAATTATCGGAACCTCCCTATCTAGAAAACTGGATAGTGAAATGAGAACCGGTTAGAGAGTTTCTCCATAGTTTTGTCTTCTCCATATTATGTAGGCTTCTAAATGATCCGCTATGGGCTCTATTTCTTTCCACCATGGAGACAGTGTTTTTCTTACGTTATTTGGTTCTTTGGCAGCTTTTTCGAGCATTTTCTTCATCTCTAAATAGTTGCTATCAACACCCTCAAAAGCGATTTCCTTTCCAATGATGCCGCTAGTAGTTATAGTTCTTACATTATGCTTCTGTTTTTCTAAACCATATGTTTCAGGGCTTAGTCCTATAGCTGATAATGCTACGCTCAGTGCAGTTTTCAATATTTTATTAGGGTTACTTTTAAGCCATAGAATCACTAAGTTGTTAAAATTACTCTTAGCTTCTTTAACGACATTACCAAAATTATAGCTTATAAGGTTTTTAGCTAAGATCCTAGGTATGTAGATGCTAGCCAGATCATGCTCACTAATTTCTCTCGGTACCATGTATTTTGATAACAACTTTATTATCTCTACAATTCCTTTCTCATATAGTTCGAGAAACTTATTGGATTTAAACGATGCCAAATATGCTAGGGTTTCATCAATTACTAGGTCAGTTATGGTTTTATGCTTTATATTTAGTGCTTTATGTGTTAGCTCATGCACTATTATTGATGCTGTCCAATAAGGATTTTCGGAATTATAGTAAACTATGATTTTGTCATCTTCAGCTTTTCCTACTATTTCATATATTGCAAGATACCAACCATATGTGGTAAATGGTAAGGCTAATACTATGTTCTTTATGTTCGTAAGTCCTTTCAAAATGTAGTTCACTATGTCGGATGATACATTCTTTACTACTATACTTACTATAGTGTCTACGGATTTCCCCTTTTCAGCTATTTTTTCGTATAATTTCTCTTTAAGAACCTCTACGTTAGAACTTATCAAAGATCTTAACCTCGTACGCCTTACATACTTCCCCTATAAGTATTCCTTGTACATCTTTTGTCCCACAAATAATCCCTTTACCTACAACGTTTATTTCCGGGTTATCTTTTCTGAAGAGATATTCGTTTATTAATATCTCACCTAATGCTTCAGCATTCAGCACTTTCTTGGCTTCAAAAATCCATACATTATGTCCTCTAAGTTCCTCCCTAATTCTTAACCATTCATGAAACCTAGGTTTTAATGGTGGCCTATCTATGCCTTCAACACATACCAGGTCTATTCTTCTCAAAAATGGACCTAGCTTCTTCCTCAGTATTTCTAGTTCCTCCCTGCTATGTCTTAACGATAGAATATCTTCTAGTACCTTAATACCTACTGGAATTTCCTGTAAAAACCATCCCCATACAATACCTGAGTTTATGAAATCTTCGATTAATTCCTTTTCTGTTTTAAAGCGTTTACCTGTGTTCATATCTTCAATTTCTAAAGGAGGAGGATTTAAGTCTTCTTAGAATCCTCTTAAACAACATGGAAAACAACTAAAGAAGTAAGAGTAAAAACATTAACAAATTAACTAAATTACCTAACTATACTCTAAGACCACATGCAGATACGCTTAACATAGCGCATAGGAATCTCAAATTCTTAGAAAGATCAAATACATCAATTAAGACTGAAGAAAAGTTAGATGTCATCTTAGAGTGTTTTCTACACTTTTAACGATATGGGTTCTTTACTTTTGTGTTTCATGTTCAGCATGGCTTTTAGCCTACGGTAAACCGTAGACTTAGATATTCCCAGTTTCTTAGCTATCATCCCGTAACTATAGCCTTTGGTGTAAAGCTCTAGTATTTGTAAGTCCAAATTCCCTTTTTCAAACTCTACTATGTTAACATTTGACTTCATTGTCGCTAGAGACTCTAGCTGTTGCTTCATTCTTTCGAGTTTACGCTCCAGGAAGAATAGTTCTCTCTTAAGCTCCATGTTTTCGCTACGTTTCCTAAAGTACGCAACTAAGGTTAAAATCAAACCAGCCGCTAATATTG
>CAZLZO010000111.1:0-2709 GCA_964564025.1 uncultured Desulfurococcales archaeon | reverse complement strand
AAACATGCTGAGGAAATTTTGAAACTTGCTGGTATAGTTTAGCTTCTTTCTCTTAACGTTTGTTTGTACTACTTTCATTGCGTAAGGAAGGTTATTGGAGTTTTTACTGTTAGGTATAGTTTGAGTATTTCTATGCATTCTTTATCACCTATAAGGATTAGTATTCCTCTTGGGCTCTTTGCACTTTTTTGGTCTTTTGTTAATTTTCCTGCAAACCTTAAACCTATTATAATGAGCGGTATTTCTTTTTTGCTAAGGAATTTGAATGATTTCTCGTGTGTTTTGCTTGTTAACGTGTTGAGTAAATCTTCTAGGCTCATTCGAATGGTTTCTTCTGCTGTAGCTTTGTGGAATATTTTACACTCTGTTTCTCTACGTGCTTTAAGGCATTCCTTGAGAAGCTGAGTAGTTTTCCCGATAGGTTTTAGTATACCTTCCTTTACTAATTTGTCGACATGTTTAATGAACTCTTTATAGTTGAAATATGGGTATATGTCAATACTTATCTCCGATTTAGTTCTTGGTAGAGGTGGGAGAATTAAGTTGAGAAAACCGAAAATCACTAGTGAGATAGTAGGTTTTTCAGCAATGTTGCCGTAGAAGTAATGCTTTACGGTTTCCATTGTAATGTTGAGAAGGTAATTGAAATATTGCCTTAATTTTCCTTTTTCCTCCGGTTTATGCTTTTCCTTAATCTCCTCGCTTAAATATCCAAAAGCATGTAATAATGTCGAAACAATAAACGTTATTATGGCTAAGGAAATCCAAAAGTATAAATTTATATTTGCTATTTTCTGAAGAATTATGGGCTCAATATTACTTAGAAATAATATTATAAGAAGAGGAATACTCAGAATAATAACGTCATAGACTATCCACAATTTCACAGTTGAAGATAAGATATCATGAAGAATTTCAGGCATTTTCTTAAAATTCTTGATAGCATTAATGAACGATATTTTTCCTGAAAAAACTTTAGCATATATTGTCAATAATTCACTAAAATCATTAGCCTCCATGAGCCCTCTTACAAAAACCTTAGATATTGTACTTGAGATCCTATGTGTAAGGTGCATGTAGAGCGGGAAAGCCACTGCCAGTGTAAGGGCTAAAGCACAGCTAAGTACTCCGCTGTATTCATGTATCATATTTATTATAACGTATTTTTGAACTGATATGAGAGCAAAGATTAAGCTTCCTGTAAATAATACTGAAAGAAGTACTCTGACTATTTTCTTATACGGTATTATGCCAAGAACGGAAGTGAAAATCACATCATATAGTATGTTCCTTACCACCCCCTACACCGAAACATATATTTTTCTAAGCTTACCTTACATAACTAAAGATTGTTATTATTCTAATAACTTATAAGCCTAAGTTATTAAGCTTAGTTCTTCTAACATATTCACTAGGGGTTCTAATACATGATGGTATTCTATTATTGCTGAGGAACGCATGGAGAACAGGATGATGGGAAACGAGATAACGTACTCTATTTATGTACATCTTTGCTTTACCCTAGCGTGTACGCTATAGTTAGTGTTATATTTGTGATTGCAATATTTACTGAGAATTCCTCAGAGAATGGTCTTGATATTATATCGTAGTTTTAGATGAACTGTAGGAGTTGTTGGTATAGGGCTTTCATTTCTTTTGCTGGTCCTTCCAGTTGCAGTTTTGTTTTACCGAGAACTTCGATTATTCCTTTTTTGGCTATTAAACCTTTTTCTTTATATTTTATTCCTTGAACATCGGTAAGCTTTGCTGTAACTACGTCATCTCGTTTAAAAATTGCTCCTCTTCTAGCATAAAGTATTAGTCTTCTATCTGTAACTATTACGCTATACCGTTTACCACCATACGTTATGGTAGTTTTACTTTGGAAACGTACCTCCTCTCCCGGTAACAGGTAATCTTCTAAGGGCATAACGTTATCACCAAGTTAAAGTTACGCTTTCAAATTTTAAACTTAATATGCTGCAATATTTACTCGAATCAGTATTATTAACAAAAGGTCTTACAGCTATAGGGAATAATAATATTCATGCCGAAGAACTTGAAGGAACCAAGTGGGATATAAAAATAATATTCATTAAAGAATTTATTAAGGAGCATATTATATGCCTTCAGTTTTCGATGTTTAACGCTAATATAGGATAGAATGTATGCTATAGAGAAAATCAAGCTCGATGCTAAGCCTTATAGTTTACTAAAGAAACTGGGCTTTAGGAAAGGTTTATAGAGGTAAAACGTAGTGAGCAGAGGATTTGAGGACAATGGGCGGCTTGATGAGAAGAGTTTCTTATTCTCTTTAAGGCTTTATTTGGTATTGTTTTCCGAAGGTTACGGTAAGGTTATTGGTAAAGCCATAATAGCACTGATTAAGTTAAAAGAGTTTTTGACCTTTTTAAATAAACACTGGTTTAAACAAGTAACGCTAATTTGCTTTCATGAAGCATTTATTAGCGTATTTATAGGTTTTACGATTTATTTAAGTGTAAGGATAAGATTTGTTTTGGGATTAGGTTTTAGGTGTTTTGGATGCCTTCTTGGAATGTTCATGTTAGGTGGTATGTTAAGTTGGGGTGTGATTTGAGAGAGTGTGGTGATGTTGATTTTATTGTTGATAGGTTTTTTGTTCATGATTTTGGTAGGAGGAGGTTTGGTGATGTGGATGTTTCTATTAGGAGGGTAATGTATGATGCT
>CAZLZO010000110.1:0-2847 GCA_964564025.1 uncultured Desulfurococcales archaeon | reverse complement strand
CCCTCCATTTCTCTTATAGCTTCTTCCAGCCTTCTCTTTGCTCTCTCCGCTACTTCTCGTGTCACGCTTCTTGCATGTAGCGCTATAACACACCTTCCTACTAATTGTAAGGCATAGAACTTCTCTTCATCAATCGCTAACTGATTCAGAAAACAATGAATGAGTTTGCCAGGATTAAATTTCTCTTTCTTATCCAGATCCTCTGAATATACCGCTAGAGCGGTATCACTTCCAATTTCAAAGTTTAAAGAGCTTGTTGAAGAAGTCAATAAAGCTATGAGGAAGGGAAATACAGCATCACCCTTACCTTAAAAAATACAGCATCACTATTCGACATTAACGACGATATAGTAAAGAATTCTTTATTAAGAAAAGTGAAGCTCATTCTTCGAAGAGAATTCACCGGTAAGACATCAAAAATAAAAAGTAGTATAAGGAGGTATGGAGGGAAGGCAAGACCATATGGATACTCAAGATACCTAGAGATCTACTTAAAACTAAATAAACCTTTCACGTCCCCTCTGTTAGATACGGAAAATAAGTTACATCAGATCTCCATACTCAAGTATGCAAGTGCTATTAACAATTTATACTATATCCAATTAGGCAATGAAGAAAGTACTCCATTAGTTTACCATCCCCTTTGTACTTCCTCTTGCATGTTTGATTTTTATGTACTTGCTTCTTCTATTTCTTTTATTTTCTTCTCGGTTTCTTTGCTTACCTTGCTGAGCATTTGTTTTGCTTTACTTATTGTTTGCTTTAGTTGTGGCATTATCGTATTCATTATTGGTTTTGCTACACTAATTAACTCTTCTATCGCTTCTACTGCTACTTTAACATCATTATATTCTATAGAGCCTCTTCCAACATCAACCACTATTGTTGAGCCTTTCTTACACTTCTGCATTAGCTCTTTTAGCCCCTCCTCATTTTTAATGAAGTATAATAAGCTTACAGTTTCGTAAGATAAGCCGTAGCATCCTCTAACTCTTATAGATGGTATTCTCACGCACTCTTTATTCTTTAAAACATCAACTAATTGCATAATAGTACTTCTATATCTTTTAGTGAATTCTTCATACTCATTATTAAATTCATCAAGATCCTTCCTTAAGTCCTCGGGTATTAAGTAGGTTAAATATGGGTACTCGGACTTAATCTTTTGCCAGCTAAATTTCGGTAACTTCACTCCGTAGTTTTCGGGATTAGCTAGCTTAATTAAGTCTTGAAGCAACGGCTTGTACACTTCCTCAAGTAACCTCCAGGTTATCTGTGCTTTCAGCATACCTGCTGTAGCCTTGCTCTGTCTGTAAATTAATATCACATATACAGCAGTCACTAAAACTAGTAAGACATTAATTGAGACATCTATGACAGACATAATTAATACACCTAATTATTTCTTAGCTCTAAGTAGATACCTGAGCATCTCCTAGTAACTCAACCTCCTCTCAAGTCTCTCCAACCTGCTGCTAACCTTCTCACTAACCTTAGACTTTTTCAATTCTTTATTGTTATTACTATCCTTTTTTTGAATTTTTACTCTCGTGACCTCTCTTTTCCGTATTCCAAGGCTGTTTCGGGATGTTTTGTTTCTTTATTAAATGTGTTGTTTGTTTTGTTGTTTTATTGGTTTTGTGAATTTTTTATTTCGCTACTGTTATATGGTGTTGTTTTCACTTTATTCTGTGTTTCTTTGTTTTGTGTTTTCTGAGTTTTTATTCCTTGCTTATGTGTTAGAATTTTTTTCGGCTTTGTATTTTATGTTTTAGCCTAGAATATATATTTATATAGTTTGTTTTGCATAGTGGTTTAGTGGTGGTTTGAGTGGTTAGGTGGAGTGATCTTAGTGAGGAGGAGAGGGCTGCTGTAAATGCTATTGCTAATGCTTTAAGAGTTTTTGCTGTTCAGAAGAAGTTCGGGTATGTTGATAGGTTTGCTAATTCATATAGTGCTGAGTCTGTTAAGCATGTTCTTTACGAGCTTCTTAGGGATTTGAAAAGCTTGGAAGCTAGAGCTACTGTTGAGGAAGGTAGAAAATACGTTACAGTAGACAACATTAAGATTGCTTTATATGTGCCTTCTAAAAGCCATGTTGAAACATTTGTGAAGCTCGTTGAGAAAGACTTAGCGATAGCTAAGCTTGTAGCAACACTTTCCCTCACATACTAGATTATGGTCATAGGGAGGTGATATGTAAAATGTTCATATCCTTAAGCGCAAGACTATTGGTGAACGTAGAAGCACTAAATGCTGTTGAAAGTGTAGGCAACCTAACTAAACATAGGAGAGCGCCTCTAGTTCTTAAAGCGGAAAACGGAAAATACGTTCTAACATATGTCCCAGCCGTAAGCGGAGAAGCGATAGCGCATGCATACCAAACACACATTGTCGAGTTAGCTAAGCTACTTTATAAGGAAAAGCCTCCACTAACGGAGTGGGATATAAGATATGAATTTGTTAAATTCGGGGACACAAAGCACCTAACGGACTCTCTAAGAGAAGTCTTAAACATGAAACTGGACGACAAGGAGAAGAAGCATTTGTTCGAAAAGAAGGCAATTGAAGAATCAATAGTAGCCGACATAGGAGGTTACATGCTAGCTGAAAAACTACCTGTCAGAAGAACTTCGAGATTCCAAGTAGGATACATGGTCCCAGTAAGCGAAGCGCTAGAAGCAACAGCTATTGAAGCTCAACTACATACGAGAAACGTTCCAGCGGAGGTAAGTAAGGAGGCTGAAGAAACAGCGCAAATGATATACTATGTGGAAGTAGCATCAACAACATACAGTTTAAGCTTCAACATAGATCTTGACGGAATAGGGTTAACAAGCCTCGTAA
>CAZLZO010000109.1:0-2851 GCA_964564025.1 uncultured Desulfurococcales archaeon | reverse complement strand
TACAACATGAAAAAGCATTCTACAGCCTACTAGCAGCACTAACAGACTGCGAAGGCTCAATAATACTAAGACCATATGATGAAGAAGAGATCATACAGCTGGTTTTCAAAATAGGAATGACAAGTAAGAACATCATAGAAACAATGTATAGGAAAATACTTGATCTAGGCTATAAACCACATCTTCACGTTGAACCTCCTAGAAGTCCTAAATTTGGAAAGAAACCAATGTATGTTATAAGAGTATACGGAAGAAATGCTCTCAGACTAATACAGAAAATAAAGCCATACATGAAACACGCAGAAAAACTAGAGAAAATAAAACTATATCAACTTTACATGGACCTGAGAAGAAAACAGGGAAAAATCAAGGCATACATAGTGGTAAAAGAAAAACTAAAAGAGCTAAAGGAGAAGATAAAAGAAGAAACCAAAAGAGGTAGAGAAAAGGCAAAAGAACAATACCAGAAAAGAAAACCCCAAACTTTTTCTACATTAACATCCTCTTCATTTACTCCTATTAAAAACACTTATCTAAGGTAAGTTTACTAGTAAATTTTACAGTACAATACTATATTACACGGTAAGTACGTCATGAAAAGCAAGGGATTTCAAGAACCTGAAGAGTCTCCATATTACTATGCTAGAATTGAGGAAATTCAGAAACAACAGAAAACACTCCTAGGTATAGAGATCAACGAGAAAATACGTAAAATAAACGTTCCTAAAAAGTGGATCTCAAATACTTTTATTGCATTATTCTATAAACCTGCAGGAGATATAGTCTGTCCTCATTTTTGGGAATTGAAACCCTTTAAGGGATGTCCTTTTGAATGTTCATATTGTTACCTTCAAGGTACATTCTTTGGAAATAAAAAACCAAAAAAGAAGGATATGTCCAAACTAGCTAGAGTACTCGATGATTTTCTAAAATGGGCAGACGCTAAGGGCTTAAAACTATTACTGAATGCTGGAGAAACAACCGACAGTCTAGCAATACCGAGTTGGGCTGAGGACTTCATAAATACTGTACTTCCAATCCTTGAAAGGCATAAGCATCATAAGATATTATTGCTAACGAAAGGTGGTACGCAGCACATAAAACCATTATTGAAAATTCCGGAAGAGAAAAGGAAATATTTCATAGCAAGCTTCTCAATTAATCCCCAAATAATAGCTAAAAAATACGAGCTTGGAACACCACCTCCTGAAGATAGGCTGAAAGCAGCTAAGAAACTACAAGAAGAAGGGTATAAGGTAAGAATCAGAATAGATCCTATGATGCCTATTGAAGGTTGGAGAGCTTATTATTCTATGCTCATTGAAATAATGATTAACAAGTTTGATGTAAACCCTGAAATAGCGACTATAGGGAGTCTCAGAGGTCTAAGAAAAACAATAAAATATGCTAAAGATAGGAGTTGGACGATTTTCTTTAGGCAAGGTGAATGGACAAATTGGGGATATAAGATAAGAAAGGACGTGAGAATAGACATGTACACCATAGTTATCGAGAAACTTAAATCACTAGGATATAAAGGACATATAGCATTATGTAAAGAAACAATAGATGTATGGGAGAAACTATACAAAGAAAATCTCTTAGATCACCCAGGAACGTACGGCATATGGGAGAACGTGAAATGTAATTGCAAATTATGATGCACTAAATATCAAAGAAATCTATGTAAAGTAATTGCTTTACCTAAGATTTCCCTAATAGCTGTATCGACGGTTTCCGGATTTGTTTTCTCAATAAATTCCTTTATTCTTTGTATCTTCTTCAACCATGGATTGCCGCTTTTCGTAACATTAGTTACGAATATGAGTAAATAATGTACCTTTCTTCTTAACTTTACACGTATAGTATTAACAATTACCTTTGATCTTGTTCTTTTGATCTTATCTATAAGATACTCTGTTAGTGCTTCTTCCATGCGCTTATTTCTTCTCATCTTTACGTGTTCAAGCCATGTATTATTCCCAAAGAACTCAAAGAGCGAGCTTACGTCTTCTCCTTTTAGAACTTTACCTGCAATTCTTGCTGCATTCCTTGAATGAAAAAGTAGTATTATGTCCCCTCTAATGTTACTTGTCAGCAACCTTTCAAATGTACTCCACTTTACCTCAAACGCTGTAGGATCTATAAATGCCAAGTAGTGTGTAGATTTCTCTTCCTCTACACGATTCATTATCCTATAAATCACCCTATTTGCATCATTACAGAACACATTAAACCTTTTATGCGATGAAACTACAAATTCCATTCTTTTCTCCAACATACGTGCACGAACATCATTCTTTTCTACTAGAAACATCTTGTCAAAAGAGATAGTTGCATAAGACCATGCTATAATAGGAGATCCTGGTAAGTATACTTCCTTATATCCTTCATAGGTATTTAACCCAGAACCGGCAAAGAGGTCTATGTACACCATGTTCTTAAATCGCTTCCTTATAATCGACGTGTACAGCGGCGTGTATAGTTTAAGAAATACAAGCTTCAAAGCAGTCCAAGGATGTCCTTTAAACGAATAAGCCTCTCCTGTATGAAATGCTATATGCTTGCCTAACGTCGTAAGCTCCTTAAGCTCCTCCTGTAATTCCTTATAAGCCGACTTTTCAGACAAAAATAAGGTACCCAATTATATGAAGTACGAATGAATGTGTTAAAAACTTATTTTCCTTTTCTTACAAGACCGTGCTATGAGTTACATAAAATTGCAATTTTGCGTAGAATTTAGAGAAAAGCATGTTATTTTAATGTGCTCCTTTCTTTCTTCCACATCTCCTAGCGGCTATGTGGCCTACACGGCGACCTCTAGGGGCGTTTCTACTAACAGTGGATGGGA
>CAZLZO010000108.1:0-2853 GCA_964564025.1 uncultured Desulfurococcales archaeon | reverse complement strand
TTCAATTCTTTTTTAATTAGATTCCGAAAGTTTATATATGGGTTCCATTATTTCTACCTTTCTCTGGTTCTACCCTGATGATATTTCATATGAGTTTACATGTCAGCGGAGGGTCTGGAACCATCAGCTGATATAGGTTTTGCTGATTTGTGTGTGGTTTTAGTGTTTATATTTTTGTTTTTCGTTGTTTGTTTTTGAGGTGTTTGTTGGGTTTTGTTTTATACTTTTGAGGATGTTGTTAGGTTTGGTAGGGTTGTTAGGGGTTTTCCTGTTGATGTTAGTGAGGAGCTTAGGGGTTGGAGGTGGAGTGAGTATCCTGTTGTTCATGTTTCTAGTGTGAGGCTTGGTGTTAGCGATATTGCTGGTGGTTTTTGTGGTTCTGGTAGGTTTGTTTATTTGAAGTATGTTCTTGGGGTTAGGGAGTATCGTGTTGTTGAAAGGGTTGAGATGGGTTCTTTTATTCATAGGGTTTTTTCTGAAACTGTTAGGGCTGCTAAGAAAGCTATTTACATGTGCGATAACATTTACTCATGCGATTTCAGAGGGAATTTCGAATCTCAAAAGGAAGACGTTTTCAGGAGAGTAAGTGGCGGGCTTAGGTCTGTTAGTTTAGATAGGGCTAGAAGGGTTTTTAATCAGCTATGGGACTACGGTGTTTCAACCTACACATCAGCTTACATGAAGGTTAAGAGTATGTCCCCCTATCTTAGCTTGGATGGTGCAGCATCTCTAATAGTGCCGCTGATTACAGAGTACCCTATTGACGGTACACTTATAGGGTTAACTAGGGCTATAAGGGTTGACGCATTACTTCCACCATCAATAATTGTTGAAATTAAAACTAGAGAGATTAAACCGATATATAATGTTGCTTTAGCAGCTTACGCTATGGCTTTCGAAAGCCAATACGAAATACCCGTTAACCACGCAGTACTCGTTAACGTAAGGTTCTCTAGAGACTACAGTTCGTTTAAGGTTTACGAGAAAATTGTTCCTATAAGCGATAGTTTAAGGCAGGAATTCATTGACTTAAGAGATAAGCTAGCTAGAGTAGTGGAGGAACAATTAGATCCCGGATTCCCTGAGAAATGCGATCCAGAATGCCCATACTTCAAATACTGTTCTAAAGAGAGAGGTGGAGGTTAACCAATGGGGGGTAAGGTTGCTTTAGTTGACGAATACGGGGGATTCTTAAGGGTTAAGGATGGGAGATTCCAACTCAAAGTTAAAGATAAAATTAAATGGGATGTCGCACCTGTCGAACTAGACACGATAGTTTTCATAACTAAGGGTGCATCGCTATCTACAGCAGCTATTGAGCTTGCAGCGAAGTTCGGAATAGACATAGTGGTTGTTTTGAAAAACAAACCAGTAGCTAGACTCCTCCCAGCAACCTATGGTTCAACAGTTAACACTTGGGAAAAGCAAGTTGAGAAATCAGGGGACATAGGGTTCGCAACAAAAATTTCAAGGCTTATCGTTGAAGCTAAACTTCACAATCAGAAAATGGTTTTGAAAGAGTATTTTAAAAGACTTAGAGCATCAGGTAAGCCAAACTACAAGCTTGAAAGGGAAGCTAGAGAAATAGAAAACTATATTTTCAAACTTGGAAAATGCAGATCACCTGAGGAAGCAATGGAAATAGAAGCTCACGCAGCAAAACATTATTGGTCAGCTATTTCAGAACTAATACCTAAGGAAATAGGTTTCAAAGGAAGACTTAAGAGAGGAGATGTTGTTAGCGAAGACGAAATAGACGTTTTCAACAAAGCGTTAAACATAGGGTACGGTATTCTTAAATCGCTAATTTGGAAATCAGTTTTCCTAGCTGGACTAAACCCGTACATAGGTTTCCTACACAAGTTTAGATCAGGTAGGATGAGCTTAGTATTCGACCTTATGGAGCCTTTCAGACCTGTAAGCGTAGATAGACCGCTAATTTCTCTTGCAAGAAACAAGCCTGAAAAACTACTGCCGCTCAAAAGCAACGATAGAGACGAAGTTAAGAAGGCCGTTGTTGAAGTTTGGAGAACAATAGTAAACTACGTTGGGAAAGCCAAGCCCCCTCATGAAGCATTAATGCTTGAGCAAGCCCGTAGCTTAGCTAGGGAGCTTAAGGGAACGGGAGAATTCAAACCATACAGGTCAAAATGGTGAGCTAGGGTTTGGGCGAACTAATAACCCTAGTAATATACGATATTCCGGACAATAAGCTAAGGCTTAAAGTAGCTAAGTACCTTAAATCCAAAGGGCTAAAGAGGATTCAGAAAAGCGCTTTCGCAGGACCACTATCTTCTGCTGGTAGAGCAGAGCTTATAGCTGGACTTAGAAGGCTTGTTAAAGGAAAAACAGTTAACATACAAATATATCCTTTAACACCTGCAAGCTTCAACCAAAGAGTAACCATAGGTGTCGAAATAAAATATGATGAAGAGGAGAGGTTGATTACATAGTGGAGTACATTACAGCATCAGACATTAAAAGATACGGTTACTGCCCAAAAATCATATACTTCACACATGTTCTCCACTTAGAGGAAAGAGTAACCGAAGCAATGGAGTATGGTAGGGAAATTCATAGGGAAAAACATGTTCAACCATTAATAGCTAAAATTAAGCCCTCAAAAATACTTAGAAACTACGAGCTAAAAAGCGACAGCTTAAAGATAACTGGTAAACCAGACTTCATACTCGTAACCAAATTTAACGAATACATTCCGGTAGAGGTTAAGTGGGCTGAAGAAGAATTTAAGGGAGAAGTAAGGAGAGACCATAAGTACCAAATTGGAGCCTACGCCCTACTAATAGATGAAGCATTTAAAACAACTGTTAAGAGAGGATACATTTACTACCT
>CAZLZO010000107.1:0-2871 GCA_964564025.1 uncultured Desulfurococcales archaeon | reverse complement strand
GTCTAAAATTTTAGTATTCACCTTCAATGTCAGAGCACTATCTTATTCTGGTTCCCTCACTATATATCCCGTGTTTATTTGAGTTATAAACTTCGTATTTACCGTCTTCTCTGAGGAATAGGAATCTTTCTGGAGTATTAGGCCAGTGTTTGTAGGCTGGCGGAAGATTAACAACTAGGCACATAAGATGTTGCCATATAGTATCATCACTCCAATCGCCCATAGTTTTAACCTTATGAAACAATTCTTTAGCAGTAACAGGTCCACTACCAAACTCAAGAATAGCTTTCTTAACAGCTTCACGGCAGCTCAATTTCTTTCTCATATTACCACCTTTACAGCTGTTATCAGAGTACTACTTTTACTTCCTTCACTTCGAATCCAAGCTTAGTTAAGATTCTATAAGCATCCATTGCTGTAAACGCTATTCTCGGTAGCCCAGTTACAAGACCTACAACCTGTTTTATAGGATACTGTTTACCATTAATCTCAACATAATACTTCCTTTTACCAATAAGAGGCTCAGGCTCAACATCCTTAACAGCATTAACAACATCCTTCCTCGTAATATCATAGACTTTACCCCTAATAGTAAACTTCACCACTTACACCACCTCCACCATCTACTACACCACCAAATATAAACCTTTCTATAGCTTCCCAAAGTTGAATAAAAATCGAGAATGCCTTTAGATAAGTTAGTTTAGTATTGTTAAATTCTAAAGGGGGATAAGGGCTTTAAACACACATCTGCATTCTTTTCATTAAGGGGTGTCTTCACTGAGTTTGGATGAAGAAGTTATTAGGGAGGAATATAGTGTTGTAGAGGATAGTGTTGAAAGAGTTAAAGAAGTTGTTCGTTTCATACCTGTTAAGAGAGTTATTAGAGTAAGGGATTCCGGTTTAACACACTATACTGCTATTGCATTCTATGTAAGAGCTTTCATGAAAAATTATGGATATGTGATCAGTAAAGGAAACCAAGTATATCTTGTACCTTTTCCAGGAGTAGAATGTTATATACCGTTAAAATTTCCTGAAGATATTTCTCCACCTAAACCGCTAACGTATATACATGTCAGCAGGTATAAAGTGGAACCTGTGCTTGAAAAAGGGGTTAAAGCAAAAGATGTAATGGTTGTTTTTGATTGGGAAGAAGTAGAACCACCTAAGATTAAACCTGAGATGAAGTTTAGCGAATTCGCCGAAATCATACTTGATGGTGTGGAAATACCTGAGAAATCCCATGAAGAACTTATTACACTAGAACCCCTATCTACGCCTCCACTAATGGACATTAACGTTAAGGGAGGCATACATACCGGTCTCGTAGGTAAAAACCAAACAAACTTTGCAAGCATTATTGAAAAAATAACTCCTACAATCCCGGGCTTCTATGGTTTTAGAAAAATATATTGGAATAAATATGATCCATTAAAGTATAGAAGAAAAGTTAAGGTTTACGAGTTAGGAATTATAGCTACCAATATTGATCAAGCCCTTTTGAAAAGGGTAAAGATCCCGGGTTTCGACTCTGTCACAATAATTTCTGAAGCACCTAAGCCAAGTGAAAGTAGCGCTGTTAAATACGTGTATGATGTAAAAAACTATCTTTTAGCTGTTAGAACATGGAAGCCAATAATTATCAGTAAGAAATTAGAAGAAACTCTTAACGAACTAAGCAAAGCAGTTAAAGTTAATATTGAGAAACTAGATCTTCCACGTATACTCATAGGAGAAGGAGCACTAATAGATCCTAACTGGGTAGGTACACCATTAACCATACTAAGATACGCACAAGCGATAGCACGTTCTAAAGCAGAAGAAAGCCCAGAACCATACCTTAGAGAAGCAGCGGAAATTATCGTGAAGGCAGCTTACGCTCTAGGGTCAATTATTAGAGGTAAATACGTTGAACCTCCCATGGGATTTCTAGAAGGCGTAGTCTACAAGACCATAGAACAATATAAATCAATGTCTGAGAAAGAACTACTACAATATCTAAAAATAAACTATAAGTCACTATATCAGAAAACAGCAATATACCATGCACTACGCAACCTACTTAAAAAAGGATACATATACATAGACACTAAAAGAAAGTATCACGCAGTAACTCCATAGCATTAAAAAATGAACCATAAAAATTAACTCATGGTAATATAGAGAAAAAGCTTCTTCCATCATCTTTCAGATTTGATGCTTCTAAGCTCTTCATTAAGAAACTTAACCATAGTACTACTAATAATCTTAAACTATTCATTCTTCTTTTACACTTATAAGAGCCTTATTTAACGCTTTGCTTGATTTTCCATAAGCTTCTTAGGCTGAACCTTATATGGTTTATCACTTGTACTAGTTGACTTACGTGAGCTGTTTTTACGTATTCTCTTATATCGTATATTTTTAGAGCATGCGCTTTACGCATATCATTTAAGTATATTAGTATTTGATACAGGTCTTCTACTTCACGTCTTATGTTTAAAGGTATTTCCGTAAATATTCCCCTGGATATTAACTCCCTATATGCATTCGTGTAAAACGTTGTTAATATCGGCCTGTTTTTGCAAGGTTTTCCGCAGCCTTCTCCAAGGCTTCAGCATTTAGATCTAACTCATCTATGAAAGCCTTTTTCACCTTATTCTTTTCACTCCTGCTCCAAAGCCACACTGTTACTAAAGCTGTTGTACAACCTGAAACTATAGAGAGTATAGTAGAAAAAACTATGAGGATAATGTTACTCATTTCTACTCCCTTTAACTGTTCAACTCTTTATCTTAACAAAATTGTCCTTTTAGCTCTTAGAAACTTCCAGTGTAAAACTCCTTAATAAACATTCACAATACCAAAGAATTCCCTAAACAACTGGAT
>CAZLZO010000106.1:0-2884 GCA_964564025.1 uncultured Desulfurococcales archaeon | reverse complement strand
TTATCATTTCTGATATGCATGTAAGATTAAGTTGATATGAATTGTCGTCTATATTCTGTGTAGAGCTCTTGGAGGTGAGGGAAGAGTTTTCTATTGGTTTGGTGCGGCGGCCGGGATTTGAACCCGGGATCGCCGGCTTTCCACGGTCCTTCAGGCTTGGGGGGCCGGCGTCCTAGTCCAGGCTAGACGACCGCCGCTCACGTGTTTATTTTTCTACTTCTTTCTTAAAATTTTCCTTATTACGATTTTTAGTATTCATAGGAGGTTATGGTAGTATGTTAAATGTTTTATTTATTGTTTTTAAATCCCACTAAAATAAACGGTGAATACTTATGCAGTAAAGGCTACATATTAACTAAACGTTTAGCGTGGTTATTTCCTTTAACGAAGCATTTTGGAATACATTTCTGCTTAAGAATGATCATGTGTTTCTTGACATGCTTACTGATAGTGAAGTAAATGCTATGACAGATAAGCAGCTTGCTGCTATGATTACTGCTCAAGACTCTTACGCCAGGAGTAAAACATTTTACGAATTTGTTAAAGCCGTAAAAGATGTTTTAGGGTATAAGTATGTGTTACCTACTCACCAAGGTAGAGCTACTGAGCATTTATTAGCTAAAGCTCTTATTAAGGAAGGCGACGTTATACCTATGAACTACCATTTTACAACTACAAGAGTTCATTTCGAACTAGCTGGTGGACAAGTATTAGAACTATATGTTGATGAAGCATTAAATACTGAAAGCACTCATCCACTTAAAGGAAACATGAATGCTGAAAAACTAAAGGAAGTAATTAGAAAATATGGTAAAGAGAAAATACCGTTTGTTAGAATGGAAGCGACAACAAACCTCATTGGCGGCCAACCATTTTCCATGGAGAACTTAAGGATGATTAAGGAAATATGTAATGAACATGGAATACCTCTTGTTCTAGACGGTAGCATGATTGATTGGAATGCTTATTTGATAAAGCAAAGGGAAAGAGGATATAGGAATAAAACAGTTGCCGAAATAGTTAAGGAGATGTGCGGTCTTGCAGACATTTTCTATGCGAGCGCTAGAAAAGCACCATGCATTAGGGGAGGATTCATAGCAACAAACAATAAGAAGTTCATTGAGAAACTAGAAGAACTACTTCCAGTATATGAAGGATTCTTTACCTATGGAGGTATGTCAATAAAGGAATTAGGTGCTATGGCTGTAGGGATAAGAGAAATGGTTGATGAATCACTAGTTGGCTCTACTGTGGAGCAAATAAGGTATTTTGTTGAAAAACTTAGGAAGGAGAAAATACCCGTAGTTACTCCACCAGGAGGACTAGGTGTACACTTAGATGCAATGAAGTTCCTGCCTCACGTACCGCAAAATCAGTATCCTGCAGGAGCTTTAGCAGCAGCACTTTACATTGTTTCAGGAATAAGAGCTATGGAAAGAGGAACAATGTCCATGGAGAGAACACCCGACGGTAGAGAAGTTTTCTCAGACCTAGAACTTGTTAGAATAGCTTTCCCAAGAAGAACCTACCTAAGATCACACATAGACTACGCTGTAGACAGAATAGCTTGGCTATACGAACACAGAGAACTAATAAAGGGTTTAGAATGGGTTTACAAACCACCAGTACTTAGATTCTTCCTAGGCAAGCTAAAAGATATAGACAACTGGGGTAAAAGACTTTACGAAACATATAGGAAAGAGCTAGGAGAATATTGAACATAATAGTTTTTTAGCACTCAGCCTTTCTTTATTAGTTTCCAAATTTCTTCACTATACTGGAATATTATTGGGTAGCCTCCTGTGTGTATGAAAATTACTTGCGAGCCTTGTTCCACTACACCTTTCCTAACCAAGTCTATTAGTCCCGCAAACGCTTTAGCAGTGTAAATAGGGTCTAGAAGTAGTCCCTCAGTTTTAGCAACTTTAACCATAATATCAACTACCTTCTTCGTTAAAACACCATATCCTCCGAAACTATAATCGTAAACGATTATGTCTTCGGACTTAACATCGGCATTTAACCTATATTTCTCCATAGTTTCTTTGATTAGCTCAATTATTTTTCTAGGTAGTTCAGGTTTTCCCATAATATCTATTCCAATGACCTTAGCATTTACTCCTGCAAGCTTTAAACCTAAAACTAGTCCTGCTTGTGTTCCTCCAGAGCCTGAAGCATGAACTACGTATTTGGGCTTAATGTTTAACTCTCCTAATTGCCTAGCTATTTCAAAAGCCGCTTCAACATATCCTAAAATCCCTGTTGGAATAGCTCCGCCCAACGGAATAACATATGGTTTCGCACCTTTCCTCCTAAGCTCCTCAGCTACGGCATTTAGTTTCTCTAACGCCGCCTCCCTACTATCAACAAATGTTATTTCAGCATCATAAAGCATGTCTAACAGTAGATTACCTTTAACCTCATAGTTCCTAGGCCATAGAATTAAGTGCGCATTTAACCCGGCTTTCTTAGCTGCTGCAGCAGTTGTTCTAGCATGGTTTGAATGGATTGCTCCAACAGTAACTAAAGTATCACATCCCGTAGCTAATGCTTCACCAACAATAAACTCAAGCTTCCTAACCTTATTACCACCCATAGCGAACTCAATAACATCATCCCTTTTAACATAAACTTCAACACCCAATTCCTCACTAAGCTTCCCAACTTTCTCAAGCAAAGTAGGCTTACGGAAAAGATTAAACCTAGGAACACCCTTAACCACACGCATTCCTTAAAACCCAAGTTCATTAAACGCAAAAATAGATTAATATTACTTACTACCACATTAAAGATTAAAGTACCCCCACTAACCACTACTAATAGTAGAGTGATGACCTCGGCAGGGCTGACCCCTAAAGGGAATGATTGAGGTCTTGAGTGCTGA
>CAZLZO010000105.1:0-2924 GCA_964564025.1 uncultured Desulfurococcales archaeon | reverse complement strand
CATGAAAATATAAAAAAATACTTTAATTGAGAATAGTGGAAAGATTTCTTGCGATTATTTTTGTTTCTGCTGAAGAGCACTTGGCTACAACTTTATCTAGTTTTACATCAAAGAAGTAGTCCTTGGAAATATCGACTAGCTTTTGCTTGTCTTCAGGCATTGGCTTAGTCATTAGACTAACCACCACCAGTAATATCCCTGATACTAGTACGCCTGCGAAGAACGGATGTATACGTGTGAGCTCTCTAAGCCCTAGTACATCCCAAAACGCATTTGTGAACGCTCCTCCTATCATTGAGGCAAGTACTCCCGCTGGTGTTGCTCTCTTCCAGTATACTGCCGCTAGGTTCGCGAACATGAATGCTGAGGCTAAAGTACCGAATGCCGAAACCACCATAAAGAAGACGCTAAAACCTGGAATAAGAGCAACTATTATTGCGAGAAGTCCTAAAGTAAAGGTTGCTATACGGTTGTATAGCAAGCGTTTTCTATCATCTACTGCAGGATTAATGTATTTTGCATATACGTCATTAACTAGCGCCGAAGCGCTATTCACAGCTAGCGTGTCGGCAGTGCTCATGATTGCCGCATAGACTGCTGCGATCAAAGCCCCTGCTACCCATGGGTTCACAAACTTGTAGAAGAATGTTGGAGCTGCCAATTCTGGATCTGGAAGCTCTGGAAGGAGAATTATTGCAAAGAGCCCTAGGAACACACAGGCATATGCGAATATGCATGCCCAAATCGTGTTTATGGGAATCGACTTAGTAATTTCCCTAACACTTCTAGCTGACATATGGAAGGCTACTATATGCGGCAGGCCCATGTACCCTATCATATATATTAATAGAGCCCCGATTATTTCTCCATACTGCCCCTCGAACATTAGCCCTCTTCCCCAAGGTGAGAATATCGTAGGATCTATTGTCATTAATGAACTAGTAAGGCCCCCGAATCCGCCAACTAAGCTGAAGCCTACGATTAATCCAATAACAGCTCCTATAAACATTATAGTGGCTTGTATTGCATCAGTTAGCATACACGCCAGGAGACCGCCGGCCGTTACGTAAAGTAGTACTATAAGCCCTCCTATTAGCACTCCATACGTGTAAGGAACTCCCATAAGTACTTCGGAGACTTTTCCTGCTGCTATTACTTGAGCCAATAGATATTGCCACATGAAAATTGCTCCAATGACGCCTCCGACTAGCGGAATGTATTTAGAGGCGGTTGATGTTGGATCGTAGAATCTTTTTGCTAGGAAATCTATTGGGCTTATGGCCCTTAAATAGGTTGCTAGAGTTCTAAGTCTTCTTCCAAGAATTGTAAAGTTGACATAACCCCCGCCAGCGTCTCCGGCCTCATACCAGAATGCATATAATCCCTGAGTGTATGCGTATCCGGGGAGGCCTATAAACATGAATCCGCTCATTGCTCCAGCTCCATGGCTTAAACCTACCAGAAACGCGTTTGTTTTTCTCCCTGCAACCGTGTAGTCTTCAGTAGTTTTCATTTTCTTAGATGCCCAGTAACCTATAAGTACCATTGCGAGTAGATAGATAGCCCATGATGTTACAGCTTCTATGCGTACTTCCATTTTTCACTCCCTCCTCTTAATTGATTCTAACATCTTCTTTTCTTGAGCTGTAAAGTATAGGTATGTAACTACTGCTAAGGTTAACCACATTGCTGGCCAAAAGAGAAATAGCGCCCATGACGCTGTAGGGTCTATATTGCTTGCATTTGATATTGCCATACCTAGAAGCAATCTGATTATCCATTCATGCATTGCTATCCCCCTTTTTAATGTTTCTAAAATAGAATAGAGAACAGTTAGCGAATACTCTGAAAGTAAAAATTAGTAAAAGTAGTTAATAAGTTTTAATTTAAAAATTCTATTTAAGCTTTAATACACGATTCCTTCACTGCTCTTAGAGGGTGGCACATCAGTTCTCTCTGCTTCTTTATCTGCTACCTTTAATGCTTCATCTAAAATCTCGATTCCCTCATCTACTTGTTCTTTAGTTATGATTAATGGTGGTGCAATAAGTAGTTGTATGTACCAACTAACCACATATAATCCGCGTTTCATAGCTTCAGCAGCAATTTTATCGTTCATTAACGGTTTAACGAATTTGTCAGCTTTCACATTGAATGGTTTTTTCGTTTTTCTATTTTTAACTATCTCAAGCCCCCAGAAGTGTCCTAGTCCTCTAACATCACCAACACATGGATGTTCTTCTGCTAGCTCATAAAGCCTCTTTCCAAGGTATTCAGACACTTGTTGAGGTCTTCCAGTTTCGAAAAGCTTCTTATATTCCTCTACTGCGGCAGGAAGAGCCGCTAACGCGAGTGGATGATGGGCATAAGTATGTCCATGACTGAAGACATTTTCCTCAAAGTAGTCTCTAATCTCCCTAGTAGTTGCAGTAATTCCAAGTGGAATATACGCATTAGTCGCTCCCTTAGCGGTAGTTAAGATATCCGGAGTAACTCCCCAGTGCTCTATGGCAAATGGCTTTCCTGTTCTATACCAGCCACTCATAACTTCATCCGCAATAAAGAGTACATTATTTTCATCACAAACTTCTCTTACTATCTTGTAGTATTCCTTTGGCGGAACTATGATGCCATTAGTGCCCACAACAGGCTCAAAAAGAACTGCTGCAACATTACCCTCTTCTTTTATCATGTAATCTAAATACCTAGCACATGCAAGGTCACATTCGGGATATTTAAGACCGAATGGACATCTATAGCAGTAGGGATCTGGAGCATGCCTTACTCCAGGAATTGTGGTTCTAGCTCGTTCCGCCCACCACCTTCTTGGATCTCCTGTTAAAGTAACGCTAGCGGCTGTAGCCCCATGGTATGAATGGTAACGAGAAATTATTTTGTACTTTCCCTCCTTTTCAAAATACAAC
>CAZLZO010000104.1:0-2926 GCA_964564025.1 uncultured Desulfurococcales archaeon | reverse complement strand
CAAAGGTATCTTTCGAATACGCTAGTTTAGGCAGTACCTCTTCAACCCATATTTCTAGGAAAGTATGTAGCTCATCAATACTTATCGGATAATACCATTCATCCCTAAACCATGATTTAATGTAGAACATTATCTTACTGAACAATCCCTTAACGTACTTGGCACACATTTTAACAACTTTCGTAAAATAAACCTTAGCCTCGCCCATACCCTACCCCCCTTACAGGTAGTGAAAGCTCCTACATGGGTCATTTAGCATATCAGAATATGCCGATAAAATACCTCTCCTCTGCTTCCTATCAAGACTACTATCGCTTCCTAGAAGCAAAGCAGTTTCTAAAAGCACCTCTGCAATCTGAAACGGTAGCGGAGAATCAACCTCTATATCATATATTTTACTGAACAACGCCATTCTAACACCTCAAAAATAATAGCTACAATAAACAATAAAAAGCTTACGAAAAACACAGCAATAACAAACCAGAAAACCCCCTTAACTAATGAAACAGCACTAAATCTATCACCATGAACAATAGTATCAGTAGCTTTCTGCGTAAAGAACACAGCACCAAAGAAAACAATAAAAAATAAAAAAACTATTGCACTCAAAGAAACAACCGTTTTCAACACTCTACACCGTTATTTTCGGTCTGAACTTGAACGTTAATGTTGCTCCTGCAGGTACTGTTATTCCTCCTGAAATTACTTGTCTTCCAACTAAGAAGTTTCCTATTGTTCCCAGTTTCACGATTAATCCTGCCTCATAAATTGTTATGTCTACTGAGCCGTTGTTTTTAGCGTCTCTGCTTATTTCAAAGTAAACCGTGTTTCCCTCTACAACAATATTGCCTACTGAAACACCGTAGTAGTGTAGAAGATTGTCCCCGTCTCCATGACTTATAGGTGATTGCAGATTATACATTCCCGGACTGTTAGGATCACTACCTGTACCGAAAACAATACCGTAGCCTGTTTCTCCCTCTCCAGCACCAACATCTGCATTTGCTAAATCGCTCTTCATAATGGCGGTTGATGAACCGTCAGTTCTTACACCGTTTTCCCCTCCAGCACCGTATAATCCAAAAATCAATACCATGTGGTTTTTAAGATAGCTGTCTCCTTTGCCTTTTTTTCTAGCTATTATTTTGCCGTTTTTGTCTCTAACAATAATTTCCCATTCAAGTTTTTCAAGTTCTTTAAAGGATAATTTAGGTTTTCTCATGTTTTCACCACTAATTTACTCTTTAGAAATGCTACTTAAACTTTTTATCTCACGTACAGCTATTATTCTAAAAAGTATTGGTTTAACTCTTACCGGAAACTTCATGTTACCCTTAAACGTCAGTATCTTAGGCTTCCCTGTTTTCCTATCTTCAACATGCACTATTGCCTCATACTCTAGGTTTTTGCTTGTCAGAACCTTTTTTCTTACCATATTATCACCTTTATGTTACAAGTGCTTTTATAGGTGCTCCGACGAATGCTTTAGGTATTGTTTTTACTATTTCCTTTGTTTCCCAGTCAATTATTAGGATGCTTCCGGGAACCGTTATTATAGCGTATTTTCCGTCCGGAGTCATGTCTCCATTATTAAAGTATATACCTACATCTTCTGGCGTTTCTGTTAAGTTAAATGTGTCAACTAGCTCATATGTCATTGTGTTTAGGTCAAAAGTGTACTTTGATACCGCTGTTTCTTTTTCATTAAATATTAATGCTCTTTCAAGATTAACGTCTGCAATAGCGTAAAATCCGATGCTATATTCTCCCCAGGTTTTCTCAAGAATTTTAACGTAATCTAAATCTCTGTTTACAAGATAATATGTATTATATGAAGTACCTCCTGCTTCTCTGGTTAAATTAAATAATCCAGCTATACCGTCCGGTCTTCCCCAAGCCTTCCATGTCTTATATTCGTAGGCAACTGTAACATCTGCTTCTATATCGGAGGGTGTCGCTCTAGCAAAATGTGTATTTAAAGAACCATCAATATATGCAAAAATTGCTACATCTCCATCTTCATTAAGAACCAAAGCATAGCCCTGTTCTCCGAAAACATCTTTCTGAAAACTAGTATAGCTGAAATCGCTTAAATCATAAATGTAGAACGTTTCTGGCGAAGACTCTATAGCTAACCACAAATATCTTAAACCAATGTACATCTTAGGCATTACAGTAGCTGAAAATGTTGTTGTATATATTTCGTCTCCATTAATATCATATACATGTAGGTTTTGCCCTTCTTTTATTGCAACTACCCCATTATTGTTAATAACACCATTTTCAATAGTATAACCTACTGTTTTTCTTAAGATTAAGTTGCCTTGCTTATCCACTATTATGAACTCATTGTCTTTAAGTATCAATAAATATTGTGGATTGTTCTGCCAAGGTCGTTCAATATGTTTTAGCAGTAAATCCTGTGTCCACGATGCTTTCTCTGTTTCACTAAATGTGTCTTTATCTATCCATAATACTTTTGTTGTGTAGCTCATTCTTCCGTTATCACCTCTAAGTTGCTATATTCTGGCGGAGTTATATAAGGTATTGTTTCGGTTACAATAACTATTTGTCCCGGAACCGTAACTGAATAGTCATAGTCAAGCTCTTCTTCTGCTACAGTTATTGTTTCCTCAGCACTATAAACCGTATAGCTAAATGCTAGTTCTTCTTCTAAGATACCTGTGTTTTCAGGTGAAACAGTATAGTCGTAGTCTAGTTCTTCGCTTAGCCAAAACATTCCGCTAACAATTGTTTGTAAACCATATTCGAAATCAAGATATTCCTCTAAACTGTGAAGCGTAGGACTCATAATGTCAAAATGATAGTCTAGCTCCTCAGTTATCCAGAAGCTTCCTAAAGCTATTGTTCCGAAGCTGTATTCGAAGTCTAATAGGTCTTCTAGGTCATGCTCTGTTTCCGGAGG
>CAZLZO010000103.1:0-2950 GCA_964564025.1 uncultured Desulfurococcales archaeon | reverse complement strand
TACGCTACTATCTGTCTCGCAAATTCTCACCATTTAAAGATGTAGAGTTTGACGAAGAAGAATTGAAGAACATGGTAAATTCCGAGCTAGCAAACACTCTAGGTAATTTCGTGACTAGAGCTTTTGCTTTATACAATAGGTACTTTGAAGTTTTAGTTTCAGCTGAAAAGAAAGACCTTGTTATAGAGGAGAAACTGAAAAAAGCTGTAGAAAACGTCCTAGCTAATGTTGATAAATTTATTGACGAATTAAAGGTTAAGGAGCTCATCGAGGAAATTATGAGAATAGTATTTATGCTAAACAATTACTTTAATGAGAAAGAACCATGGAAGCTAGCTAAGAATAAGCAGTACAAGGAATTTATAAAGGTGATGTTTAACTCTTTTGAAACATTAATCTTCATAGCGGCACTTCTATACCCAGTAATACCTAAGACGATAAGTAGACTGTTCAAACATTTAGGGTTCAGTAAACCGCTGAAGGTAATTGAGTTAAAAAGGTATGGTGAAAACATAGACTTCAAAAAACTGGAAAAAGTAAAGCCTATACTTTTCGCAAAACTTTAAACCCTATATCTTCTCCAGAAGATAAATGAAAGAAGACATAGTGTTGACAGAGAAGCAATAAAGACTTCAACAGGTAAAATCCCGCTTCCGCTTCTAATAATACCTAAAAGCTGAATGTTCAGCTGTTCTTTCTTCAGACCTTCTACTACTTTAACGTTAATAAGATTTGAAGAAGCTATGATTTTAGAATTGGAAGTGAATATATCCTATACGTGTGCATACCTAAAACCATAGGTGCAGTAAAGGATATAACGTAAGCTGATCCCATTTTCTTAATTGTTGCATTAAATACTTGTACCCATGGTCCTAAACCGTTTTTTCTGTTTCAGAAAAACTAACTGCATTTTTCGAAGGCTGAGGAAACAGTGTTACTGTAAAGTTAATTGTTGCTCCAGGTTTAACCTCTAAATAGGATGGTGTAGCTTTAACTGTAATTTTCCTAGACACTTCCACTATTACCTCATTACTTACTGTATTGTTAGTAGCAACTATTCTGAACACATGTTTACCAGATTTGTCAAGAGAACCTAAATTCATCATTACTGCATATGGTACAGAACCTAGGATTACTGCCGTAATTAACGTTAGTATCAGCATTACTGCTCCAGCAGCTACAGCGCCAAACCCATAGAATCATCCCAGTATTTTCCCCACATAGCTACATGGCGATTCACGTTCTTGAGATATTAAAATACATACGGAAGCTAAGCTACTATCTAACGACAGCATCTAATAGGCGAAATCATTCCCCCTTTAGAAAATATTGGTTAAAATGTAGTGTTCATACGTAAAAGCTATACCCTTAAAAATATATAAGGTTAGAGGCATACTACTAAAGACGTAGCAGAGGCAATACGGTAGTACGCCAAACACTATACTGATGATATTTCCAATAAGATTGTAAACACGGTGACTTTTTTTGAGCGTATATGAGTTAAAAAAGCTACTGATTAGAATGCTCAGTAGCGATCATGATATTAAATTTTCCATAGATACATTAGTAAAGGGGATAAGCGGAGTAAAGCACAAAGTAGACATTTACATATCCTATCCACGTAGTTTAGCAATTATGATTCCCTGTGGAGACCTTAAAATAGAATTAATTAAGGCCATTGTTATAGGTATTGACATTCACATGCCAGTTATTCTTTTAATAAATGAGAAAGAATTAATGAAATACGAAAAAGATTTTCGAGATATTTTGGAAGAAGTGCCTGTGAAAGTTATAATATATAGGAAACCTGATGAAGAATATCCTAGACTCTACCAGGAAATAATTAAAGAATGCAAAAGCTAAATAGCTAATAGTTCTTTACTCTTACTAGCTAATTCCCTAAGACTTTTTACCATGTTCTCTGCGTAATTAACCACAGAAGATGGATCCTTCTTTAAAGTAATATATTCCTCAAGAGGTTTAAGAGCTATGGAAGCTAATAGGCAGAAAACTCTAATATACTCATCAGGCTTATAGAATGAAGGATATGTTTCAATAAGTTTTAAACCTTCATATAGAGCAGCTGCTTGGGCGGCGTCTCCGTCAATAAGAAGTCATAGAGCTAAGCCGCAGTTTCATAGTGTCTGACAATATTATTTCCCCTCAAATTTCATTAAATATTCTCCATGTTGCTAATTTAAAACTTTTGTGTTATAGAACACCAGTACCATCTCATCTATATATGAAATACATGCTCAGTGCCGTGAACATAATAACTGCTAAAAAGAACACTAATAGATGCTATAAGTGACATGGGTAATAGGAAAATTGCGAGTGTAACACCCGATATGCTTGGGTATAGTATTGGTCTGTTAATTCTTCGATGTTTGCCAAGGTTTTTAGTACTCATGGAAGCAATGTTATTACAATGTCTTCTACCATAAGCTGTTAGCACGAAGGTCTTTCTAACACCTAGCAGGCTCCTTCTCCTAAGAATTTTTACTAACTTTATCTTAGACATGTTATTCAGGTAGGTGATCTAATTTCTTACTTTCTCAGGGCATACACTAAGTATACTGCTCATTTACCCTGACGTTAGTCCCTTACTCTTACCAAGGAGTACAATTAAGTCCCTTAATATACAGTAGAAAACAAGTTACACGCTATTTCTCTCAAGTCTTTTTCACTATCCCTTTCTGCCTTTAACTAGCTCCTTTATTTCCAGTTTTCTAAGAGCATCAAGAATAGGTTTCTTCCTCTGGTCCACCCCTCTAGAAACCGCATGAAACCCTATTATTTTCCGGTCTGTAGAGAGGCTGGGAGGAGAATAAGTAACTTAATTTCGCCAGCTGGTAGAAGGCAAACATTTTACTAAGTTAGCATCACATGTTTTCCAGTATTTCTCTTTCTTTCCTTCTATACCATTCCTTCTCCTTCATCATTTCAAGAA
>CAZLZO010000102.1:0-2964 GCA_964564025.1 uncultured Desulfurococcales archaeon | reverse complement strand
GTCGGAAGATTCGACATTCACATCCTTCATTACTAATATAGCTATTTCCCAAATACCCTCATCACTAGGTACCAATAGATTTATGTCATACTCTTTTAGCATTTCATATACTCTATCTATGGCTTCTTTTCGCTCCTCTGCTGTAAGTTTACGGTCTTTCCTGACACGTAGTATGTGGTTAAGTGATTGTTTATTTAAAATGAGTTTATAGACAAACGCATATTCCTGTTCTTTGTCTATGAGTTCAAGTACAGCAAGATATGATGTATAAATTGGTATTTCACGTAGTTTGAGGAGTTCAAGAAGCCTGATCGATGAGCGTTTCCTTCCCCATAATACGTCCAGCAAGACATTAGTATCTACAAATACACAGGAAATTTCGACCATCGCTAAAATCACCTTGAATTCTATTATTTCTTTCTCTTCTTGCGTTTCTTCTTGACAGAACCTCTTGGTTTCTTTGGTTTAACAACTTTCACGCGTTTCTTTTTCTTCTTTGCCAATATTTCATCACCACTAAGTTTCTAGCGGAAATATCTTAAATCTACAAATATCATTAGTTACTATGACTTAAAAAGTAATGGTACGAATGTTATCACTATTAAGTGTTAGATAAAGGGTTAATAGAGTTAATTTTTAGCTATTTCAGTTAAAGCCTCGTCTAAGGGCAGGATTATGATGTTATGACTTTTTAGAAATTCCTGTAGTTTCGTGTTGTTAATAAGGTGTTTTCTATTTGTCGTAATTATTATGGTGTTTCCACTTTTCGCTAAAGCTGTTTTAACAATTGGTTGATCTTTCTTCGGAATTTCTACAGTAATGTTATATGCCAAGTCATATACTTCACTAATTTTTTCACTATCTACTAATAACCTCTTTATGCATTTGAATAACCGATCATTGCCATATCTTTCTCTTTCTAATTTTCTTAACCTATCTACGTACTCTTTCTTCAATGATGGAGATAACACTATTTTATGGCATTTATCTTTGATCAGCTGAAGAAGTGCCCCTGTTCTGAAGTATAAATTCAAATCATTTGAGGTAATAGCGTTTATCATAAACAAGTCAAGTACTACGTATCTCTTCCCGGACATTATTCTTTACCCGTGACTCTTATGTGCTTAGTAATTCTGTAAGTTCTTCAACTTCTTCCTCAAAGAAACCTGGCAGCCCTCCTTTTACTCTACCATGTTCATCTATTTCTAATTGTTTCAGTATAGTTTTTCCTCCTTTGTCTTTTTGTACGTAATACATCGCGATATCTTCGAGTCTTATTTTCTTTTTCCTAACTTGTTGTAATATACCAAGTAGGAGGTGTTCACTATGGGTCGTTATCACTAGCTGTTTTCCTTCATCCGTAACTGCCTCAATGAAAATCTTAGCGAGGTCGTATTGAGCTTTAGGATGAAGATTGGTTTCCGGCTCTTCTATCATTATCGTGGAGCCTTCGTCTGCCAATGCTAGTATTGTAAACATGTAGACGCTTCTATTGATACCACCACCTTCGTTAACTATTGGAATAGTCTTTCCTTTTCTTACGCTAGAGATTATTCTAGCTACATTCTGTGGTAAGGGACGCCCTCTTATTTTTACTCCGAAAATATTCTCCTCACATCTAATAACATAGTCTTCTGTATCAGGATCCATAGCCATTAATGCCATCAAGAGCACATCGCTTACTACTAGTGAGTTCTTGATATTAACGACTATGTTCTCCTTCTGTTGCGAACCTATACTTGCTTGAGGTAGTCTGAACATCGAGATCGTTACGGGTACAAAAAGCATTCTTTGGTACCATGTATTTAGCATAGACGTTAGTGCAGATTTAATGTCCTCAGTAATTTTTCCACTAATAGACATTATAGCTATGTTAAACCCATCCCAATTACCTGATAATGTACCTTCTTTTAATCTAATTGTTACGCCTTGAGGTTGCTTTCGTGAATAAGGTAATGTTATCGTCTTTGATAAATTATTTTCGCTATTCCCTATTTTGAGTTTGATGTTTAATGAAGCTCTTCCATCCTTGAATAATATTGTATTAAGAACCATTCGAACCTTATTATCACTGACCTCTAAGCAGACTTTTATTGGTTTAGTGCTATAAAACGTTACATCATCCCATGTACCCATATTAATATATCCGTCTAGTTGGAATAATCCTTCTAATGCTACACTGCCTTGAACTCTATAGAGTTTCTTAAGCATTAAAATTGATTGTAATATACTTGACTTACCAGAACCATTAGGACCTATAAAGATAGTTAGGGGTTTAAGCTCAACATCTACATGTTTTAAGCTCTTAAAGTTCTCCACAGAAACTTTAGTTAACATAACTGCTCCCACATATTTCATAGAGATTATGACTAACAAATTTTATGCAATACATTGTAAAGCATTAAATTCGTATTAATTTCGTAGATTTGTTCTCCCAAACTTACTTGTAGATATTTCTGTTTTTTCGTGAAGAGGCGCCATCCAGGTGAGTAAAATACCTGTCCATAATATTACTAGTGCTGCTGGGCTCTCTTTAAATTCGAGATGTTTCTAACCGAGTAACTTCTCGCGGTGATTACTGCGAAGGTTTCCGACACTCTCGCTGTAAAGCTTCCTTCACCCTCCACTTCATCAAGCCATCAATACTATTTTCCAGACAAAATGGAGGATAGGTGAGATTTTAGTTGTATAGGGTTATATTAACTATGAGTTTTGGCTTTGCATTAGGTTCTCTAGGGCTGTTATGATGTTTTCTCTTAGATCTTCATCTTCGGTTAAGTTAAATTCTTTAATTAGCCTTACTAGTGTTTGAAAATATTGAGGATATTGTATTATAATCCATAGGACCTCTTTTTCACATATATCACAGGATTTTATTTCCTCTTTTGAGCAGGATAGTATTTCGTATATTTTGCTTAGTAAGAAGTTTTTCAGGTTTACACGTAGTTTTCTTCTATTTTCATC
>CAZLZO010000101.1:0-2977 GCA_964564025.1 uncultured Desulfurococcales archaeon | reverse complement strand
GCCGTAGCATACCATGTAAGCAAAGCATGGGAAATAAAGGTGACTAAGTGATGCCCTATTACTGCTTATCTGACCTAATAATCATGAATCTTTGGGAGTACTGTCGTGAGCACTACTGCAGCGACGACCTGATTGCTGCATTGCAGCTGTTCAGCAGGGACGTATGGAACGTTGAGGTTTACGATGGTATGTCGCTGCTGCGGTTTGTTCTTGAAAAATGCAGCTACGACGTTAACGCCTACGACGAGGAAATAGTTGAGGAGCAGCTTGAATGCGTTGCCAAAATACTTGAGAAAGTAATGGCGGAGCTCAAAGCGCAGCAATTACGTGAGAAAATAGACATGGCAATAAGAGAAACATTAGAGGAGATGAGTAAACAATGACTGCTCAAGTTAAGGAAATGGTTGTAGAGAAGAATGCTAAAGAATATGATGTTTACGAGGTTGCTGCTAAAATACATAGGGTTAAAGGAGCGCTCTCTGATCTAATAGGAGTTGCTGATTCTATTTTAGCGGATATTGAGGGGTATTCTAAGGTATACGATGGTTATTGGCTGCAGAAAACCTGGGTTCACAACAAGCTTAAGAAGAAATACTTCTACTACTACCTGAAGTCAAGAATGAGGAAGCCTAGAAGCATTTATCTGGGAACCATACCGCCAGACTACCATCTCCTAAAAGACCTTAAACAATACGTTGCCAGGCTAAGATACATTCAGCAGCTACTGGCAGAGCTACTGGCAAACCTGGACCACCTAGAGTTCGCTACTAAAACAGTAGAGAGGCTAAAGAAAATCTACGTTCCAAAAGCCAAGCTCAAAGCCAAAGACATACCTGTAGATTCAAGTTCTTCCTAAGGTGGTTTTATGCCTATGATTTTTCTTACCCATAATATTGAGCAGCTTGACAAACCTCTGGTTCATAAGCTATTTGATAAGCTGATGTTTTCCATTGAGCCGTTGTATGAGAGGTCCTTGGGAAGATATGTTGGTTTTAGGAGGAAGTTTAGTAACCACACTATAGCCTATGATAGCGGCGGTTTTGCTTTCTTAATTGGAAAAATAAGGCAGCCGCCTGATCCTAATAAAACGATACGTATCTACAGGAGCCTTGGCTTCAATAAAAACGACTTCCTGATTCAGTTGGATTTGCCACCACAGTACTTTATGCGTAAAGAAGAAAGAATCACATTAATAGCGAAGTCTGCACAATACTACCACTACATGAGAAGCAAAATAAATGGAAACATAATAGGTGTTGTGCATGGATGGGATCATGAAGAATTAAAGCTATCTTTAGAACTCCTACTAAACCCCGACAAAATTGCTCTTGGAACATGCATACCTGTAACCAAACCGTATGCTATGAAAACAATAGGCCTAGGTTCTTTTGCGGTCAAAGCGGTCCTACCTGAGAAAACAATAGCTACACCAAGCGGTAACGCTGAAAAGGTTCTGCTGAGAGTCCCAAGAAAAGTAGTCTATGAGCGTTTAACACTGGCATTCAACATCTTAAGGGAATACGAAGTATTTTGTCTTGGAGGCTCAGGGCCTAATAGTGCTCATTTAATATTCTATTTAGGAGCAAAATATGTTGACGGTAGCTCGTGGAGGCTGGCAGCATTACTGTGGCGTATTTACGTACCCGAACTTGGAGAATTCTCGGTAGGCAGGAAGAAAATAGCGAAAAAACTTAATGATAAAGCAATTGCTAAAATTAAGGAACACTATCATGATAGTCCTCTTCGAGATATACCATTCCACTATTTTATCGCTAAAATTAGAGAAAACGGCACCGAAGCCTTCATTTTAAGGGCCCTGTGGAATGCTTTCGTAGTTAAGGTAGAGGAACAAATTGCTAACGAGTTCAGCGGTGATCCTGATAGATACTATAAATACCTTTTACATAGGTGGGCTAATAGTACATGGAGACACGTCCTCGACTTTGTAACTAGAAGACTTAAACAACACAACATTCAATACAAGCTAACATTATTTCTCAAGACTTAAAGGTGATTAAGTTATGGTTAAGAGTTATGTTGATTACGCTACAGACAACATTACTGTTTATCGTTTCTGCGAATTCAACTGTATTTACTGTTGGGCTTGGAGAATTCCTTTGTTTAGCAGTAGGATTTCAAGAGGCAAATACAACCCTATTGAAGAGACGATGAAGTATCTTAGAATTAAGGAGAAGAGAACGATCGTGATTAGCTTTACAAGTGATCCTTACCCGTTCAAGGAAACTGTAGCGAAAATTACGAGAAGAGTACTGGAGGTTTTAAGCAAAGCTAAGCAACATAGAATCCTAATTCTCACTAAGAACCCTGTAGCAGCAGCTATCAGAGACATCGACATAATGCTTAGCCACGGCGATATGTGGCTCGGAACAACAATAACAACATTAGACGATGACGTAGCAGAGAAAATCGAAACCCACGCACCATTACCGTACATGAGAATTAGCGCATTAAAGTTCGCCCACAGGAAAGACGTAAAAACATGGCTTTCAATAGAACCCATCATACCCTATGTCACTCTCCCCGAAGAAATAGTGGAACAAACAATAGACTTCATTGACTGGTATGTTCTAGGATCATTTAACTATTATAATTATAGTAGAATTAAGCTACCTAAGGTGAACAGGTACATTCCAGATAAGTTTACAAGAAGAGAACTAGCAACATGGTATAACTTACACATTCCCAAAGCCATCAGACTTCTTAAAGAGTATAATAAGCCGTTTTACATTAAAAAGGAGCTTAAAAAGTACTTAGGTGATTAAGTTATGAGGTTTGGACTTCGACTTTATACGAGCGAGGCTAAGCACTTAGTGCTTGACTATTATCTTCAGATGAATGATAAGCCTTGGTTTAAAGAGCGGATTGGGAAATGTATGGGTTGTGGAAAGTTAGCGTTTCGATATGCCATAGGATATACGTGCGGCAACATAAACGTTAGACTACTACTATGCGATGA
>CAZLZO010000100.1:0-3034 GCA_964564025.1 uncultured Desulfurococcales archaeon | reverse complement strand
AGGAGTTTAAGGTTAGGCGTTTAAGAGTAGGAAGCTATAGGCTATTTTACATAATTGATCATAAGAGAAAATACATCATATTTTCGACATTAAACCCCGTAGAAAAGCTTGCAGGAAAAAGTAACTGTAAAAATTTACTCATTCTCGCCAACGTTTCCGCTTAGCTCATCTACCTCAACAAGCTCCTCCTTACCCTCAATAACTTTTAACACTTTCTTCAACATCTTCTCATCAAACTCTTCAAGATCATGAACCCTAATAGTAAGAGGTTTCTCACTCAAACCTTAACGCCTTGTAAAAGTAAGCAATACTAGCCTTATTAATACTTCGCACAGCAGAAACATGGAAAAACCTCTAAGTTATCTATATCTCTATTGGAAGATTTACTTCATAGATTATTAAGGTACATTATACACGCCTTAATGTCATTCTCACCCATCCCCATGGAGCCCTTAACACCAAGCATTTTAGAACTCCTCTCTTGCAAATATACAGGAATTTTGTTAAGAGGGGTACTTGCAATTCTTTCAGCAATTCCATCTTCAATCACTTCCAGAGGACCTTTCCAAGCAAATAACTATGCTAAACTATATTTTAACCATATAAATTTTAATTACGACTTATTTTTCAACGGTGGAAAGTAGTGAAACAAACATATGAAGCTATAATGGTTGGTCTAATCTTCGTTTCTATTGCTCTCATAGTTTTAGATTGTGTGGTTGAATTAGGTGCTATGAGGAATTTCATGTATTTAGCTGATTTAGCCATATGTACTGTACTAGCTTCAGACTACGCTTACAGGTTGCTTCGCAGCGAGGAGAAAGCAGCTTTCATTAGGAAATACTGGTACGAGGTTTTAGCTCTAATACCTGCCTACGTGTTTCTAATGGTTGAAACACAGTTTTTAGGAGCCATATTTAGGTCTTTAAGAATCATACGTGCCGCCAGAATACTACGTCTCACAAAACTAACACTAGTAGCAACTAGAACAGTGAAGCTAATAACCACGGTAAGCAGGCTTTTCATACGCAGCAAAGTAATCTACTTACTAACACTCGTATTCACAATAATAATGTTTTCAAGCATAGCCATATACACCGCAGAAGCAGGACTAGAAAACACATCAATAAAAAGCTTCTTCGACGCAGTATGGTGGAGCTTCACCACAGTAACAACAGTAGGCTACGGAGACATAGTCCCCGCAACCATAGAAGGAAAAACCATAGGAATAATGCTAATGATCTTCGGAATAATAGTATGGTCCGGAATAATATCCCTACTAACAACAGCAATAATAGAAAGAAAACACGAAAAAACCAACCTAAAACAAGAACTCAAAACACTAATCAAAAAATACATAGACAAAGAAAAAGAACTAACAACAGAAGAAAAACAACTACTCCAAAAACTAATCAAACTAACACTCGAACACTAAAAACATTGCACCAAGGAAAAACAACAGCAATCACATTAGCAGCACTAAGAGGTGTAAGCTGCTTAGGCCTAGCATGCTTCGTCAAAAAAGAAAGAAGAAATATAGCAACATAAGTCTTTTAAATAAGTCTAAATGTTTTTAGTAAATAGGCTGTTTTGTAATAAGTAGAAACTTTATCATTTCCTCTAGTGTATTAGCTAATCTTTCTTCCTCCATAGTTATTAGCGAATCATACTTCTTTACATTCAAAGGTATCGAACATGGAGTACCTATAGCTAATGCCACATTTTTTACACTCCACATATCTAAGTAGCGCTTAAACCTGTCCATAAACTTTTCAAGAGCAGACCGGGAAAGCTTTATTTCAATAACTTTCTCTGAACGCATGATCGGAAACATGGGGAAAACTTTGTGAGCTTTTATGTTCCCAGAGTTGAGCATAAATGTCTGGCCTTAAACCATTTCTAGAGAAGCTGTCGAAGTAAATCCATAATCTTACGTTACCCTCTTGCATACTAAACTGGAAAAGTCTTTTCCTATAATTTGAGCCTATAAGCTTACAATAAGGTTCTTTCATTATTAAATCTAAGATTTCAAGGGATATCCACCATTGAAAGCTAAACCTCCAATTCTAGGATTGCTGCTTTGCGGAAAAGCCTGTAGAGCCTTATAGACTTCACTACTCATAATTATGGTCTTACCATGTTCTTTTGAAAACTCAAGCAGCTTACGGTATAGTTTGCATAGAACGTACTTCACCAAATCCGATATCGTCATTTTCTTTCTTCTAAAAAACTTAGTCCTAAGGTTATGTAGAAACTGCGATATATGAGGGTAAGCTTTTGAAAACGCATCAACGATGGTCTCATAGGATGCTTCCTCAAAAGCCTCTTTAAGTCTTGGTGTTACAGCAAGCCCTACTCTCTTGCCTAACTCTGAAACGTTATATTGAAGTGAGTATTTAAGGAAATTATCATGCACGTATAGGTGAAGCCACCGTCCTAAACACTCATGCTCTCCTATGTGCTCATTGCAAAAAGGTAAGTAACATTTTAAACAGTACTTTCTAGCCTCCCTATTGCATTTAGGGTGAGCACATGTTAAACCAGAACCTCTATCATCCCTCCCTAGCCCAAGAGGTTGCAGTTTCTCTGCAACCTGTTTCCGCTTCGGCTTTCTAATTACATGTTCTCAGAACCTCTTTTCTCCCTCCCATACTTCTCTAATTCCCCTTGACTAGTTATCACAATGGACAAGAGTTTTCCCAGAAACTAACTTAAGAAGTAATAAATAAATCCTCATTGCACTCTAACTTTTTCCAAAAACATAAGCTAAATAGAAACGTCTTATGTCTTTAATAAGGTGCACTTATCCTATCTTTAAAAGCTTCTCATTGGCTTTATTCTTCCCTTTGGCTATAGTGTTGTCCTTATATTAGTTAATACAGCATGCAAACCTTACCATAACAGTAGTTAACAGGGATCATGGCTTAAGAAGTTTTAATTATGTTTGCAATTTAAGAAGCAAAGTAAACTAAATCATAATACGTAACATAAAATAGCAAGCTAAATAATAATGCAGACTACTCTGAAAAACATA
>CAZLZO010000099.1:0-3087 GCA_964564025.1 uncultured Desulfurococcales archaeon | reverse complement strand
GGAAAAGGAAACCTAAATATTCCCCTATTTTTTTCTCCTTTCCCTTCCTAAGCCCTATGGGGAATTATTCCCCATAGGGGGGTTGGGGAATATGAGTAAGAAGAAAAAGGAGAATGGGGAAATAGTAGAGTTCTCAGAAGTCTACAAAGGCTCATTAAACGCCGACGGTAGATTAACCGATTATGTAAACGAAATAATGATAATAACTAACGTCGAATTCAACGAGATTCCCAACTACGGAGAGGTAGGAATAGCTACTGTTAAACTAGGAAAGGAAACACTAAGGCTTTATACATTTTCACAAGTCCTCATTAAACAATTGAAAGCAATAAAGGAGTTCACAGATAAGGGAAAGAAAGTAAGAGTTCACTTAGTACGCCGTAAGAGATACTACACCTTCGAGTAAACTCCTAAATTTCCCTGATTTTTTTTCCTTTCCTTTATTCTTATTATATATATAATAGGAATATAGGTGATTTTGATATGGATAATGGTATCCATAAAGTAAGACCTTTTGTAAGGAAAGTCCTCCGATACCGAAAGAACACGGTTTTCCTTTCAGTAGGTAGTATAATACCGAAGACATGGAAGTATGTGATTATCAAGATACTAGAGAAAAAGAAGGATAGCATTATAATTGAAATAAAGAGAGTAAACCATGAACTTGAAAAACTGATAGAGGAGAAGGAAAATGAAACTTAATTTCCCTAAGCAATTTGAAGAAGACCTTGAAAAGAGCATAAAAGTTTACGAAGAAGTTGAAAAGACACACAAAGGACTAGGAAAACTAGCACTATTTGAAGTGTTAAGCGACATAGCCAATAGATGTATCTTAGTTGTAGGGTGTTCAGGCACGGGTAAATCAGTAATTTCCAACATGCTTTACGAAAAGATTAACCGAAGCAAATTGAAAATCGACGCTATAACAGTAAGTGGACTAAGAAGGATAGCCAAAGTTTTAAACTTTAATACATGTACGGTAGTAGTAGATGATCTTTCAAAAGGACAAACTGAATACAGCCAGATAGCTACAGTAAGCGTTTTCTCTTCATTATGTTACAGCCATGAAATAACGAAATTCACGGGGCAATTGGAGTTGCAAATTCTAGGTTTTCACGGCTCAGCAATTATCAATTTACAGCCATTACTATTGAGAAAAATAGCACGATTACCAGAATTTGAAACTGATATCAAAAATAAAACGATACGATATTATCATTTACACTTTCCAGTTGAGGAAAACATTAACCCCCCTAATATAAGCACAACATGGAAATACCTTAACGACTTCAACTTAAAATTTGAAGATAAAGTAACGAAATCACAATACTACAGGTTAGCGTTCGAGAACTTCATGCACGAACATGACAGAGCCAGAGCTAAGGAGCACTTGATAGCATACTTAAATGCCTCCGCATGGCTTAACGAAAGAGATAAGATAACAAAAGCCGACACGTGGTTAATATACCAAATTTCGAAGAATTTCAAGATAGAGCCTTACATAATGATAAAAGATAACCTCGAAGGTAGGAGGAAAATAGATCCTAATCTTCTACCATTACTCTCAGCAATAGCAACATGGAAAACACCACGAATAAGAGACCTAATGTTTCGTTTCGGACTAAAGAAAACACGATTATACGAAATTATCAGAGAGTTAACGGACTATGTACTGTTAGTAAAAAACAAAGGAATAGTAATCCCTACGAAGGAAACGAAACAATTACTGAAAGAAATAGGAGAATGGTGATATTATGGCTAGGGTTTGGATAGATGCAGATACGGGTAACGAAATAATATTCTTCTATAGAAGAGGAAGACCATACCTCTATTTAAGAGATAGAAGAACTAAGCGTTTCATAAAGAGATTAATGGTAATAGAGATAAGGGTTTTCATAGTTGTAGAGTACGGGATAGAGAAAGCTAAGAAGAGAAACCCAATTTATATAGATAATGTAGTGATAACTTCTGTAAGACCAAAGGATATGGAGAAAATAGAGGAAATAAAAGAAGATTTAATTGATAAAGCAATAGAAATAATAGTACGATATTTTGCCACACCAATAGCTTACTACTCGACAATATCAGGAATAGAGTATGGAAGTAAGGTTACAAAGAGAGGAGAATATCCTAAATCATTCTCCTATGAAATTGTCTGGAAACATCATAGAAAGGAGGAAGGTAAAAGAGAATGGGGGATAGAGACATGGTGATACTAAAGATAGATGTAGACGTAAAGATGAGTAAACGACTACTAAGGGAATTTATAGAAACTAGGAGAGTAATACTAAGCTATCTGGGATATAATGTAAGGAGCATAGTAGCACAAGAGACAGAACACGGCTACCACTTCTGGATAGATATTGAAGACCATGAAGAACTATACGTAGACCAGAAAAGGAAAGCAGAACTACAGTTCTTACTAGGTGATGACCAAAGAAGAGCACGGTATAACTTCTTAAGAGCTGAACTAGGAGCTTTTGATACCTTTAACGCCCTCTTTTCTGAGAAAATAAAGGAGAAAGTAAGTTTGTGGAAGGTGATAAAAATATGGTTAAAAGTGAAGCTGAAGTTATTACTAAATTCAGTTATTGGGAAATTAAGGAAATGGTGAAGAAAACTATTGCTAAAATGCTGAGAAGGACTAAAGGAAATCTGCTTACTATAACGACAACGAAGATAATTAGAGAAATGGACTTACCAAGAACGAGACTAATAATATACATAATATCATATATTCTTGAAGAACTTAGTAAAGAAGGACTAATTGAACTGTACAAGGCTACGAAAAGGGGAAAGTTCTACTTAGTTTGTAGGGATTTTTTCTCTAATTATTTATAATTTTTTATTTTTTTATTCTCAATTTTGCTACTGCCTTTTTCTTCGGTTAAGCTTTTGTAAAGGTTAAGCTTTTACAAAGGTAAAGTTTGAGTGTGTGTGTTTTTTGGGATTTCCGTACTTCCTTAAGAACCTAAATGACCTTAAGGTTTAATTGTGTGTTTTTTTCTGAGTTTCCGTAAAACTCTAAGGTTATTTACTCTATTAACTTATTTGATAACTATTGAACTAATTTGGTGGTTGTTTGAT
>CAZLZO010000098.1:0-3120 GCA_964564025.1 uncultured Desulfurococcales archaeon | reverse complement strand
GGTACACCCCACGTCAATGGATGGGCCTCACAATATTCGTTTACGAAGCTTAGTACAGGCGGGTTAGAAGCTATTATAGCTAAGATTACGATTGCATAGAATATTTTTTCACCTAAACTTAAACCCATATATTTCACCCCCTCTTAAGCATGTTTTTAAATGGTTTTGAAACACTCATGTTTCCACACGAGTATAACTAATGTTTTTAGGAGCACTACGTTACACTTTTTTCCAAATATTAGGCACTATTCTCCATAAGTTCTTTAACCTAAAGGTTATAATCCCTCTTAACTTCCCGGTACTTATACTAATGACATTATCATTTCTTTCTTCAAATCTTTTTCCTAACTCTGAAATAAGTTTAGGTTCTCCCCAAACTATTGACCAGGCAATAGGTAATTTCATAATTTTACCTCCCTCTATTTTACATTATTACAATACTGCTAGGGCTTCGTTTGGTATGTCTGTAATGAACATGCATGTTGGTGCATGTGTTATCATGATTTCCGGCTTAGCTTTCATAGCCACAGCTTGAGGCGTTACCCCACAAGCCCAGAATACGGGCACTTCATTTTCATATATTGGAACGGGATCGCCGAAGTCTGGCTTTGTTATGTCTTTAATTCCTATTGCTTCAGGATCCCCAATATGCACTGGAGCACCATGTACAAACGGGTATCTTGAGGTTATTTGGACAGCTTTGACAACTAACTCTCGAGGGATAGGTCTCATACTCACAACTAATGGGCCGTGGAATATCCCGGCCGGCTTGCACGGAATGTTGGTTACATATATTGGGCACCTTACATTTAGCTCTATGTGTCTTATTGGAATCCCGGCCCTCATTAGTGCTTCTTCAAAAGAAAAGCTACATCCTAGTAGAAAGGTCACAAAGTCATCTCTCCAAAAGTCCAAAATGTCCGTGTATTCTCCAACTAGTTCTCCTTTTTCATACACTCTGTATTTTGGAACACCTGTTCTTATGTCGGCACCTTTTGCAATAGATGGTTCGGTTTGTCCAGGATCCATGACTTCTAAGATGGGACAAGGCTTAGGATTCCTGACGCAGAACAATAAAAAGTCATAGGCTAGTTTTTTGGGTAATATCACTACATTTGCTTGAGCATATCCTCTACATAGGCCGGCTGTCGTTTTAGTCCATTTACCTTCTCTTATCAACTTTCTAACTTCTCTAGGATGGGTCCATGCCAAAGATTTGGTTTCCTTTTTCACGTTTTTCCTCCTTTTGCTATTTTTCGGGGAAGAAGTTTCTTGTGAGTTCTTCTGGTGGAGCTGGGAACATTAGCGTAACTATAACGTATACTAATAGACTCGCTAGGATAGCTGGCGCTGCAGGAGCCATGTATGGAGGTAGAAGTCCCATAAATTGCATAGCTTGAAATACTGTTGCAAGCAGACCTCCAATTATACTCGCTGCAAGTGCTCCTTCCCTGTTTCCTCGTTTCCAGTATAAACCAAAAATGAGCGGCGCCGCGTAAATGGCTGCTAAAATTCCCCATCCATATGCCTGGATTAATAGCAATAGAGGGCTAGGTCTCAAAGCCACTAGAATCATTGCTAACGCTATAACTAGGGCGGTTATACGACTCCATTTTAGCCTCTCTTTGTCTGTAAGCTTCTTACCACTCAGAGGTTCTATGATATCGCTGAATATAGATGCAGCTATTAATTCAAGCTGAGAATCCACAGTTGAAATAGCAGCTGCTGCTATTCCAGCAAAAAACATTGCTCCTACCAATGGAGGTGCATAGGTTGTTAAGAAGTATGGTAAAGCCCAGTCTGTGGTATATCCTTCAGGCATTGTTGGTATTACAGCTCTTGCTGTGAGGGCCACTATCATTAAGAGAATATATATCGCACATAAAATAGGCCAACTGATTAAGTACTGGAGCAATGTAGTTTTCATATCTTTACCAGCAGACATTCTTTGTACATACTGTGGGTGAATTCCTATTCCGAAGATCCAGTTTATTGCTTGGAAAATCAGCATGTAAACTCCTAGTGTTCCAATTAATGAAACCAGACTTCCTGCGGGTGTAGGAGGAGCTCCAACTTGCGGTGGAGTACTTAGGGTAGATAGTTTATCAAGAACACTTGAGAGATCAAATGTTGTAAGGCACCACATTCCTGCCCATATAATCGCTACGGTAAATACTGCTGCTTTCAGAACATCACTATATGCAACAGACATTAACCCTCCTATAGTAACAACTACCGTCATTAATATGCCACCAATAATTATTCCCATTTCAGGAGATGCTCCTGTAGCTAACGTCCAGGCTATGCCCATTGCTTTGTATTGAACAAGTGTACCAAAGAGTGTTCCAACAACCAATCCTATTGATGCAAGTATTCTGAGAAGCCTGCTTCCATATCGTCTCTCCATGAATTCAGGAGGTGTTTCTAAGAGTTTCCCTCTTATTCTTATGGCAATGAAGACATTTATCACTGTAGCCAAAGCATAGAATAATGGCCACCAGTTCCCTGCAATTCCAAGTCTATACACCATACCCGTGCCACCAATTAGTGAAGCTCCACTATAGAAAGTCGCCAAGTACGTGCCAACTAAGACTATAGGACCAAGCTTGAATCCTGCTATTAGAAAGTCCTTTGAAGTTACTACTTTTTTCCGTCCGGCCCAAACGGCTATCCCAAGATAAAGCAGTAGAAAGATGACCATTACTGAAACGTATAGTGGGTTCATGTTTATCCTCCCTCCTCCCTTTTTGCTCCAGACGCCCAGAGCTGTGGTTTCTTCAAAAGTATGGCAGCAGTGATAGCTGGTAGGTTAAGTATTATAATACTAAGAACAAGCATTATTAAGAAATCTCCCTCCATGCTCTTCTCACCTTTCTTCTCTTAACATATTCAGTACAAAAACAAGCCTTGAAACTAAATGTTCATGGTATTTTCTTCCTTTCTCCGCAGAAGATAATGTCGGTCTTCCAGTAATGGAGTCTCCTGAAGCTTCGATAAGAGATTTCATATCTTCTTCCGTACTTGGTACGTAACATAGGGTGTCTCTTGGATCTCTCGGGTCAACATGGTAGAGAGGTTTCTCCTTCGGAACATAGTCTTTTGCCTTGCTTAAGTCGATGA
>CAZLZO010000097.1:0-3128 GCA_964564025.1 uncultured Desulfurococcales archaeon | reverse complement strand
GCATACTTACTTGCTGAAGCTGACCCCTATAGAGCGGTGACACATAATAAGGGAATTATGAACGGAATAATAGCTGTAGCACTTGCAATAGCTCAAGACCATAGAGCAATGGAAGCAGGAGCCCACGCTTATGCTTCAAGAAGCGGCAGATATAGACCTTTAAGCTCATGGGAAATAGACAATAAGGGCTATCTTGTAGGGACATTAGAGTTACCACTTCAAGTAGGCATTGTTGGCGGCGCAGTAAAGGTCCACCCAATAGCGAAAATAGCTTTAAAAATACTTAAAGTGAAAAAGGCGAAAGAACTTGCAGAAATAATGGCGGCAGTAGGATTGGCTCAAAACCTAGCAGCACTAAGAGCGTTAGTAACTGAAGGAATACGGAGGGGACATATGAAGCTTCACGCTAAAAACTTAGCAATAATGGCTGGAGCAACGGGAGATTTAATAGACCTAATAGCTGAGCAAATGGTTAAAGAGGGAAAAATAAGATTCGACTATGCAAAAGAGCTTGTAGAAAAGTACAAAAAAGCAAACTTAAGTAATTATTAACAGTTAAAGACTGAATAGTATTGAAAAGTCTTGGTATATATTTAGTTCCTCATTAAAGCTTTAATCGAGATAATTAAACTATACACTAGATAATTAAAATAATGTGAGATGCTTCATTATGAAACTAAGTGAAATAAGTAAATCAATTTCAGATGTTATTAAAAGAGTTACTCAAGGTGTTGTAACTATATTTACGGAAAAAGCTAGCATAGATGTGTTATTTGGCTACAGACCTATAAGAGGTATAGGTTCAGGTTTCATTATAAGTAACGACGGGGTTATTGTAACCAATGCTCATGTAATAAAAGATGCCAGTAAAATAAAGGTATTGCAACCAAATGGTGAAAAAAGCTATGCACAACTTATGGCTGTAGATCCATACAGGGACCTTGGATTATTAAGGATTCAAGCTAAAGAACTTTATTCTTTAGAACTTAGCGATTCAGGTAAAGTAGAAATAGGGGAATTAGTTTTCGCTATAGGGTCCCCCTTAGGTCTTCCAGGACCAACTGTTACAATGGGTGTTGTTAGCGCTATTGGTAGAACATTTGTAAGCAAGGATGTTATTCTAGAAGACCTTATACAAACTGATGCAGCAATAAACCCCGGTAACAGCGGTGGCCCATTAGTGAACGCTGAAGGTAAAGTAATAGGCGTTACTACGGCTATAGTGCCTTATGCTCAAGGCATAGGCTTCGCCATACCGATAAATACTGTTAAAAAGTTCTTATTAATGATTGAAAAATATGGAAGACCTGTTAGAGCATGGATCGGTGTTTACGTGACTTCCATAACCCCAGAATTAGCTTCCATATATAATCTTCCAGTAAGAAGAGGACTAGTTATAGTGAAAGTATTACCTGGAACTTCCGCTCACGAATATGGGCTAAGAGAAGGAGACATAATAATTTCAATAAACAATGTTGAGCTTGATAAAGCCAGTAAATTAAAGGAAGTAATAGAGGATTCCATAGATAAAGGCTACGTAAATTTAAAAATAATTAGAAATAGTGAAGCATACAATGTTAAAGTCCCTATACTTATCGAACCACTGTATTAATGCTGGACTCATAGGTGATGAGGCAGATATGCTTTCTAAACAATTCTAATGCATTAAACTAGCAATAGTATCCGAAATTGTCAGTTTATGTTGGATAGTATATAGGGTAATTAACATCTATAGCTTACTGTATTTACGATACTAAAATGGGTTTGCTATGTTATAGAGTGAGATGATCTTTGTAATTGGAATTATTGTGTATTAACTACCATTACGACTATTCTGTTATTATTTCTAAACCTTTACTTGTTACTATAAAGGTGTCTTCATGTTTTACTTATCCCACTCCTTTCAGCATTATGGGTGCATGGATAAATGTTACAACCATTTCTGGCTTTAATTCAATAAACCTGTGTTTAGGTACTATGGTTGTTATTGGTGTCTCCTCTACTTGTAAACCTACTCCGTGAAGGTATCCTACTACTCTATAGTCTATTAATCCGTGTTTGTTATATATCCTGTCTAGCTCCATTATCACGTTAATGGGTTTAACACCGGGTTTAGTTAGTTTTGCTGCTTTCTCATATGCTTCCTTCATGCATTTTACTGCTTTTTCTGCTTTACTGTTATGTCCTACAATTATTGTTCTTGACATGTTAGTGTAGTAATGATTATAATCTATCCCTAAGGTTATGGTTACGGCTACTCCTTCAACTACTTTCTGGTCTCTAAATGGTTCAGCATGAACTCTCGGATTAGGCCCTACGTTTACGTATATTTTTGGTTCTTCTACTCCAAGCTTGTATGCATGATGGCATGCTTCAGCTGCAATTTCTGTCTCACTAATTCCAGGTTTTACTACATCAATTGCTTTATTCATTACCTTTACAGCTATTTTACCTGCTTTCCTTATTGTCTCTAATTCATACTTGTCTTTAACTATTCTCATTTTCGCTACTATATTCGATATATCTACTATTCTTGCTTCTGAATTAAGGCGTTTAAACATTTCATAGAAGAATATGTAGGCATCTCTCTCAATACTGTACTCTAAACCTACAGTTCTATACCCACTACTCCTTATAATGCTTGAAACTTTAGCCATAAGGTCCCCTCCATTCCTAAAAGTCACTATATTATCTATCCATGTTCGCTGTGCAAGCTCTTCTTCTTCGCCTCTTGCAACAAATAGTATTGGCTCATCATGTGCAGGTATTAGCAATGCAGGTCTAAGCCACTTAGTTCCGGTAAAGTAAGTAAACGTTGATTGAACACGAATCATGGCAGCATTAACGTTCCTAGAGCTTAGTTCTTTCTGAAAACGCTCTAACCTCTTACGTAACACAGAAGTAGGAAAGCGAGTCTTCTTCACAATACACACCTATATTTCACAAGTCATATTGTAGTTTAGGGTGATAAATAAGCATATAGAAGTATTATGATAGTTAGAATTTAGGCTTAGAGATCACCGGCTCATGAGACTAGTATAAAAAGGGTATTTATAAGGTTAAGTATCCATGTACGGCCATTTCCATTTCTTCGGTGGATTAAGATTTTCCTTTATTGCTCTTAAAGT
>CAZLZO010000096.1:0-3182 GCA_964564025.1 uncultured Desulfurococcales archaeon | reverse complement strand
CCCTAAACGCTCCCGACCAGATGCAAACCCAAGAAGGGATGAAGGAGAACAAAAATGAAGGAATGACACTTACCATAAGACCCGAACCCCTAACCTTAAATTCTCCAATTTCGAAAATAATGGGTTCCCTCATAAGTGTTCTAAGGGTTTTCTCGGGTTCTATATTTAGTTTCCTATTAAGTTCCTGGTTTCCTTAAAATTATCGATGCAATACCTTTTCTTTTAAGTTCTTTAACAAGGTCTTTGGTAGTAGTGATTTTCCAGTTATCATTATTCATGTCTTAGACTTTCTCTTGAACTCCCCGAGAACACCATAGATTTCAGTTTTTCCCTAGGTAACTAAAACACCCGTGAAAAGGTCTTCATGTGGTTCTTTGATTTTACTGTTTTTATGGTTTATGTGTTTAAATTATGTATTTCTCTCTTTGTGCTTTTTCTTGTTGTACTCGTTTCCACCATATGCTTGATCTGTAGTTTGTGTATGTGTTTTGGGGAGGAAGTTCTTTTTCGAGTTCTAGTGCTTTGTATATTGCGTATAGGGGTGTTGAGATGAATATCATGTAGTTGTTTGAGAGTATGTCTTCGAACATGTTTATTAGGGTGTAGTCTAGTGTGACGAATATGTAGTACTTGTTGTTTAGCATTTGGTACCCATAGACTCTTGAGAGTATTGTTTTGTCGCTTCTATGTATGTTTTTTAGGGTTTGTTCTTGTTCCATACTGTTTAAAATATTGTTGAATGTTTTCTTTTCTTCTATTGTTTCGCTTAGAACTTTGTATTCGCTATGTAATGTGCTGACTATTCTTAGTTTTATTTGTTTTAGATCATTCATTTTTTGAATCATGAGATCGCTTATATATGATATAGCGTCTTTGACTTGGAAAGCATTAGCTCTGTAAATGTTTATGACAAGCTCACTCTCTATTATTCTAAGTTGAGTTCTTTTTCTTTCGAGTACTGTTTTTGCTATTTTTTCTGCTTGCGCACTTAGTTTTCTGTGTTCATTCTTGAAAAAACTGTTTATTACTGGTAGGGAAGGGCCTTTTCTAACTTCTTCCAATTTAGTCTTAATTCCTCTATAAATTTCCACTACGTAGTTAAATATGTCATCGAGTACCGCGTTTAATTCCTCATATACAGGGGCTATGATTATTTTTTCTAAATTTAGTTTCCTACTGTACTCATTAAAGAATGCTAGTTCTTTAGCAAAGGGGGAAGAGTATTGTAGGGTACTATGGATTATCACGTTCGTGTCAATCACGAAAGCTACTTCTGTCTTTCTCGAATTCAATACCACACCCTATTTGAGAGGTAATTCTAATACGTTTCAGCCATTAGTATCCAGAAGTTTGCTGTCTCTTTAGGCAAAGGCTTTATACTTACTATTTTTGGTTCCTTTATTGCTAATGCTTTGAACATGAATATGTTGAGTTTTTCTAGAAAACTTCTATCCAGCTCTAACAGTGCTTCGCTGTTAAGGGTTTCTGTTGAGCGTATAAGTTTCTTAACGTTTATTTTATCAAGGTCTTTTAGTGTTTCCGCGTAGTTGAGCATGATGTAGCATATTATTGCTGTAAACAATATACGTGCTTCTCTTTCGAAAGGTAAGACTTCTTCTTTAACACTGTTTAGACCTAAAAGCTCATCTAATAGTCTTTTCTTTTTATCAATTACAAGTTTTACTCTTCCAGGATACTTTGATGGAGGCGTTCTTAAGATACTTTCAAGTTCTTTTGTTTCTAGGTCCCAAAGTTTTTCTGTTAAATGTAGTTCTATATCTAAGAATAAGCTCATGTTACCTATTAGAGATGGTTTAATATGGGTTTCAGTAAGTAAAAACTCTACAAATTTTACTCCAGAATTTACTGCCTCTAGATCTCTTTCCTTAATCTCTTCAACAAGTGAAATGGCTTTCTTTATGCGCTTATTTATGTTTTTAACTTTGAAAATATCATCGATTTTACTGTGTAGCTCATTTAATTCTGGCTCTATTTCGCTAAGTAAGTAATTTCTGAATTCACTAAGTGAAATATTCGTTTTAATATTGTATTGTTCAAATAAATTACCAAGTAAACCTAGTACTGAATTTATATTGGAATGTATTCTATTCGTAAGTCTATCTTTACTTAGTGTGAATCTGCCTAGAGATAAGTTCACAGAAATACTGGAAGGTACTTCGTTTGTCATAATCAAGGATGATGGCATAAAAGCATTAGGGAGCATGAACACTATTCACCTAGTGCTAGTATATTTCAAAGGAATGTTCCTATATATTTCTAGCCTATTTAAAACGTATACATGCGTAATACCTGATTATCGATTTCCTTGTAAGTTGAAGTTGAGTTACTTGCTGGCTTTTTTCCCAATAATTGCCTTGGTTCCTTAAAGTAATCTTCGCATTTTCTAAAGTAATCCTTGAATTCACTTATGGTGGTTTGCGACTTGCTTTTAGTTAATGGAGCTATAATACTACATTGCTCCATGTTAACTATATATGGTCTACCGTGGTCGATGGCATTTCTAAATTGGAAAATAAGGTTAACAGCTATTATCCTTACTGCCGCTTTAGTTAGAATTGAGAAATCAATATTCGATAGCAGTATAGCATACTCCTTTGACGTTATAGAGCCTAGAGAGAATAATGATGTAAAGCGCTTTTCAATTCTCTAAACCACATAGCTAGTAGGTAATGATGAGGGAGGTGTTTTGAGGTTTTTACACTTGTTTAAGGTCTTTCTCATTGAGCTGTTAGCTTTGCCTTTATACTTGGGATGGGTGGGTACGTTAGCGGCTTCTCCATTTATTATGGGTGTCTTTTTACCTGTCTTTAGTTTCCTGAATATGTGCTGAACACTTCCTACGGTTCTTCCATTATGTTTAGCTGCTAAAGCCTTCTCCTTTCTGGAAGCATAGTTTAACTATATGTTAGGTTTTAATCTATAGTTCCTAAAGGTGTCGAAACGAGAATTCGACACTTCAGCTATCCCTTTTTCTCATCTCCTGGCTTTTCTTGTCGGCGCAGTTTGTTGTTGTTTGGGGTATGTTTAAATGTTTTGAAATATATTTTGTATATGGTGTATGCTTTGTCTACGACGATTAGGGTGTCTGAGAAGACTAAGAGTATGTTGACTAAGGTGCTTATTAGGTTGGAGAGTGAGTTGGGTAGGCGTTTGGATTACGA
>CAZLZO010000095.1:0-3223 GCA_964564025.1 uncultured Desulfurococcales archaeon | reverse complement strand
GAACTTTAAATATATTCTTAGCGTAGAGGTAAAGTGAAAAATAAAGGCTCATGATTACTACGGTTCTAAGCGCTTAATGCTACTAGGTGCTGTCCATGGCAAAAATAGGGATAATACATCATAGTCTTAACAGTTGCGGAGGAGGCGAATTGCTGAGCTTAACCGTAGCTAAAACGCTGAAGGAAAGAGGGTACGAGATAACCTACTATACTACACAGAAAACAGATTGGAACTATGTAAAATCCGTACTTGGCATTTCCTTTAAACCCGACCATGAAAAATGCGTTTTCAAAGTTAAAATACCATATTTCGGCATATACCAGAGACTAATTACCGGTTTTCTTAGCAATGCTATAAAGGAGTGCGATCTAGTCATTAATACTCATGGAGACGTTATGCCTTTTGTGAACGCAGATATAACTTATATGCATTACCCAACATTCTCTTTATGGTACGAAAGCCCCGTAAATGTTAAGTATTTAAAATCACTTTTCTGGAGATCATACTTTATACCGTATTATACTATCCAAAAGTACCTAGTAAAAAGAACAACTTGCATTATTCTTACGAATTCTAAGTTTTCCCAAAAAGCAATATGGAAGCATGTTGGTAAGAAGTCTATAGTTGTTTATCCTCCTGTAAATATTAAGCCCTACACTAAGCTGGTAGGGAAAAAGAATAGAGAAAACATCGTAGTTACAATCGGAAGATTTACTCCTGAAAAAAGGTACGAAGATGTTTTAGAAATAGCCTCCAAAACGCCATACATTAAGTACATAATCGTGGGTTCAGTTCCTAACAAATTGAGTATGCAATATTTCAGTAAGATAAAAACCTTACTTTTAAAGAAAAAGCTAAGGAATGTTATTTTATTACCTAACCTTAGATTTATAGACAAGCTTAGGATTCTAAGTAAGGCCAAGGTCTACCTACATACTATGATCAATGAACACTTTGGCATTGCAATTGTTGAAGGCATGGCAGCCGGTCTTGTACCGGTTGTCCATATGTCTGGTGGTGCTTGGGAAGACATTTTGGATGGTAAGCAAGGTATTCACGGGTACGCGTTTAAAAATGTGAAGGAAGCAGTAAATTATATTGAAAACATAATTCTTGATGAGAATTTAAGAAAAGAAATTGTGTCAAACAATTTAAACTATGTTCAAAAGTTTTCAACAGAGAAATTTAAAGAGAGAGTTGTTAGAATTATTGAGGTGTTTTTAAAGTGAAGCTCTTAATAATTGGACTCGACGGCTTAGATTACGATATTGTTTTACGTTGGGGCTTAAAACAGTATCTTCAGAAATATCATGGCAAACACTACGTTGGTTTCGCATGTAAACTCTATACTCCAATTCTTTGGAGTATGTTTCTAACCGGGATTAACGTTGAAAAACACGGATATAGCCTTGAGGAGCTTAAAAGGAAAAGAGAACAAGATATTTGGAAGCATAATTTTCTTAAAAAACTCTACTTACTCAGAAAGAGAATTCCTATTAAAAACTCGGCATTAGATATCTTCTCATAAAGCTGGGTTTAGTTAAGCCTTATCCCCCATCTATCTTACCCAAGCATCTTCTTGAACGAACATTTATTGTTGAACTTAAACGTAAAGGGTTAAAAGTCAGCGCTATTGAAATCCCAGGATTCAATGAGGAGAGAAATGAGAAGTATAGGACATTGCATGAGAAGTATGTTACTAAAAACTTAAGAGAGAAGCTTAGCTTCTTAAACGAGATAATTGATGACTGTCGTGAAAGAATACAGCAAGCATTAAACTTCATAGTTAAGGGGTATGATCTAGTTTTCGTTTATCTCCCTTTACCTGACATTGCTCATCATCTTCTCTATAGAAATCTAAGAGAAATAGTTGAACTTAGAAAAATATATGGTTCACTCTGGAAAATGATTTCACCATTAATTTCACATGCAGAAAATTATACAATTCTTTTAGTTTCGGATCATGGTTTCGGCATTAAGAATCAATATCATTCAAAATGGGGTTTCTGGAGCTTAAACATCAGACCTCCATTTATGCCGAGTAAAATAACTGATTTCAAAAAATTAATACTTGAAATAGTTGCAACATAAACTAAGAGAGAATTATAAACATCAACCTACGCTTCTATATGGTAATAATCAATTTTAAGTTCAAAATGATATCACGGATCACTAACGAAATACACGGTATGTAACGAAGTTAGATGAAGTGTCCCATCATCTCTTCAACGGGCTCCTTGAAGAGCCTGCATAACTTTAAACAGAATTCGATGCTAATAAGAGAACAAGGTGTATTTGGCTCCTAAATATAACCCTATATATGGGGTATCTAAATATATTAAGGTTAAAAAACGGTGATACACTAACACTATTGACTATTGCAGCGCTCGCAGGAAAAGTTATCATCAGCTTGATTCTGTATCCTATGTTAGACGTGAAATTCTTCAAGTATGATTGTGAATAGCTGGGTTACGTTATTTCTAAGATTCCATACTTTATAAGCGAAAATAATATCTAACCTTGAAGTTACTTAAATCATAATAATGTCTCTATAATTAGTCTATTAACCACATGTTATACTTCTTCGAAAGGCTTCTCCGTATTCATAATAACGGCTTTTTCCCATTTTAGCTAATTCCAGAAAAGTTTAGGATTTATTTTTAAAAGGTAATAGTCTCCTGTCTCAATGTTTCTACGGAACTCAGCCATAATAACACCTGTCCATTTAAGCTCTTTCACTATTTTTCTCCCAAGAAATATTAGTTCGGGATTAAAGTCTAAGCACGCAAGCATACTGGGGCCGCCGCTTGGTTTTTCCTCAATAACTCTTACATGAGTATAGTCGACTATAATTGAGCCGTTTTTCGCTAATGCAAAATATCCGCACCCTACTCCGGGTACAAAGTCTTGCACCATGAAGCTCTTATTTTTTCAGCTTAATTACGTCCAATAAGCTCTCCTTGAAGAATACATATTCTGGTTTTGAAGCATCAGACACGCCTTTAACTACCACAGGTCCCGTAGGTGCAAATTGGTATTCATTAAGACTGTAAATTTGAGGGTATTTTATACCTATACGCTCACAGAGTTTTACCAGGTTATCTTTCCTCGAAACGTAGGTAATTGTTTCAAATTCGGGGATGGGTATTATGATGTTTGATGGAAATTTTTGCTTATACTTGGAGAGCAGAAGGGTATCAATAAAGCCTATAGGTATTATCAT
>CAZLZO010000094.1:0-3301 GCA_964564025.1 uncultured Desulfurococcales archaeon | reverse complement strand
TAATAGTTTAATTGCTGATGAAGATTTTAATCCAGTACTTACTATAGGTGAACTGTCCTTTAAGCAATGATTCTCTCATGTACTTTGCATAGTCATAGAATGAGGCATGAAATCTTCCCTCCGGTGTACTCACACACTTCGAACCCTTACACTCTCTAAATAGCCTTAGCTCGATATAATTCGGAATAGCATGGTATTCTTTCAAAGAACCCCAAACTTCTTCTAACCTATCCTCTACATCATCAGGCGCGTCCTCAGGTATTCCAATAATAAGCCATGCTCTATCCACTCCATATCTAAAATAACATAGAACCTCCTCTAACCCCGTATAAAATGGGTTATAAACACGTCTCTTACCTAATACCTTTACCTCATACTCAACTATGGGCAGCTCTTTACAAAGTTCTTCTTTAAAAGTTCCCTTTCTACCTTCCTCTTAATTTTTAAAGAGGGGAATGTAAAAGCCCTTTCCTTGCGGAATGTTTGAAATATGAACTAAACTTGACTTAATTCTTAAGTAGTTTAACCTTCATTTTTCTTCATCTCCTGAAAGAGAAGGTCATGTTATAAGAAGAACAAACTAGTTTCTACATAATTTTCTCTCCATTCTTTTTAAATATATGTAGTTTTCTTAGGTTAAACGATACACTTACGTGGTCATTAGGCTTCCATAGCAGGTTGCTGAGCGATCTAGCTACAATTTTGATGTTGCCTATTCTTAAATGTATAAGCATGTCAGGGCGTAGAGGCTCTATAAGCTCAATAGATGCTGAAATAGCGTTGCTTGATCTTTCAGGCAGTATCGTTATGTCCTCTGGTCGTACTCCTAAGATTACCTCTTCTCCTTCAAGAATATCTACTTCTCTACTTCTTTCATATGAAAGGTTTACCTTGAAGTCTCCACAGTCAAGTACATAGAATCCATTCCTTAATTTAACTATACACTTTATGAAGTTCATAGAGGGACTTCCTATAAAGCCTGCAACAAACATGTTCTTAGGGTTTTCATAGACTTCCTCAGGGGTTCCTACTTGTAATAATTTACCATCCTTCATTACTGCTATTCTATCACCTATAGACATAGCCTCTGCTTGATCATGTGTTACATATACTGTAGTAACCCCCAGACTCTTCTGAAGTTTTCTAAGCTCTGCTCTCATCTGGGTTTTTAACTTTGCATCTAGATTGCTTAAGGGCTCATCTAGTAAGAATACGTTGGGCTCTCTAACAATAGCTCTAGCTAAAGCAACTCTCTGTTTTTGACCGCCAGATAGCTGTCTTGGTTTTCTATCTAACAGCTCCTTTATACCTAACATTTCAGCTACTTCCAGAACTTTCTTCTTAATGTCGCTTTCAGAGTATCCTCTATTTCTAAGAGGGAAAGCTATATTATCATAGGCGGTCATGTGCGGGTATAGTGCATAATCCTGGAAGACCATAGCTACATTCCTATCCTTAGGTGACATATCATTAACAAGCATATTATCAAAGTATATATCACCTTCATCCGGATTCTCCAACCCAGCTATTAGCCGTAATGTGGTTGTTTTACCGCAACCGCTGGGACCTAGTAATACAAGTAATTCGCCATGTTCCACTGTAAGGTTTAAATGGTCTACTGCTATTACATTTCCAAACCTTTTAGTTAGGTTTATGAGCTTAATCTTAACCATTTACTGTCACCCTTTAATAGCGCCCGCCATTAAGTTCGGGATGAAGTATTTCTGAAATAATATAAAGACTATTACAGGAGGTATTGTTGCAATAACCATTCCTGCTGAAAGTAAAGTCCATAATGTTAAATATTTTCCATGGAAAAGCGCTAAACCTACCGCCAAAGTTCTCATATGAAGAGATGATGTTGCTGTAAGAGCCCATGTGAATTCATCCCACCCGTAAAGGAAAGAAAATATGGCTATAGTAGCTATTCCAGGTTTAGCTAATGGAAGCATTATTTTTAGAAATATTCCTAATTCAGAACATCCATCGATTCTAGCGGAATCCTCTATAGATCGCGGAATAGCGCTAAAGAAGTTCCTAAGTATGTATATTGACATGGCTAAATTCCAGCTAGTATAGGGGAATATTAAACCTAAGTATGTATCCATTAAGCCTAGAGTTCTAATAAGTATAAAGTTCGGTATTATTGTAACCATACCGGGGATCATTAGGGTTATAAGGAACATGTAAAAAAGAGGTTCCTTCCATCGGAAATCTTTGCGAGCAAATATGTACCCGGCAAGAGATGATATAACCACTACTAAGAGTGTTGTAGCAGATGCGACTATAAAACTATTAAGAAACCACCTACCAAAAGGGACTATTGTTAAGGCTCGTATATAGTTTTCTAATATTGGCTTCTGAGGAATAAGGCTTGGAGGAAAGCTGAAAGCCTCATACTGGCTTTTAAATGACGTTGACACCATCCATAGAAAGGGAAATATCATTATCCATGTACCAATTAATAATATGAAGTATATGAAGAATCTTTCGAGGTACCTTAAGATTTTAGGGTGCATTGCCTTTTCCACCCTAATATTCTATTTTCTTACTCAAAACTTTCCTCTGAACTATACTGATGGTTAGCGTTAGTGCTAGGAGGAACATCGCCATAGAAGATGCATAGCCGAAATTAAGGTAGCTAAACGCATTCTTGTAAAGATATGTGTTTATAACCTCTGTGCTATGAAGAGGACCTCCTGCAGTTAGAATGTATATTTGCACAAATGCGTTTAGAGCACCAATGGTTAGTAGAACCGTTACAGTTGCTATTACAGGTCTAAGTAGTGGGAGAGTGATATATCTGAATCTTCGCCACCTGTTTGCACCATCAATTAACGCTGCATCATAGAGGCTTTGAGGTATAGTTTGTAAACCGGCTAAGAATATGACCATATTCCATCCTATACCCTTCCATATAGTTACAAGCATAACTGCACAAAGAGCAACCGATGGGTCTTGCAACCATCTAACAGGCTCCCTAATTGCACCTAGGGAGAGTAGTACATAATTTAGAAAGCCATATACTGGATCGTAAATCCATTTCCATATTAATGAAACAACAGTCCACGATGTTATTACGGGTATATAGTACAAAGCTCTAAAAGTTACTTTACCTCTAATCTTTTGATTTAAGAGTAACGCTATTGCAAGGCCAAAGAAAATCTGTGTAGGAACGGTAACAATTGTGTAAATGAAGGTGTTTCTTAACGCTACTATGAATACTGGGTCAGAAAACATTTTAAAGTAATTTTCTAAACCTACGAATCTCACATCACCTATTATATGCCACTCAAAGAAG
>CAZLZO010000093.1:0-3306 GCA_964564025.1 uncultured Desulfurococcales archaeon | reverse complement strand
ATATTATCTATTAGGGAAGAGGAGTGGCCGATCACGTAAGAACAAGCGTTACGATAGAGAAAGAGCTTTTGGAGTTAGCGAAGAAATACAGGATAAATCTTTCAAGAGCATTGGAAGAAAAATTAGTTGAGATTCTCAGGGAAAAATACGGAATAGAGTACACTACTAACGAGTACATTATTAATACTTTTAAGAAGAAGCGTAAGCTCAAAAAAGTAATTGAGACAATAGAGAAGATAAAGAAAACTACTTCTTCCTAACGTAGAATAGTCCGCACTTACACCTGCCTTTGCTAAGCAGTTCTTCAACATGGTAGACGCATGGACAAATTGTTTCCTCAGACTTTCTAAGCCTACATGGGCAATATGGATTACCGTACTTGTAGAAGCTGTTTATAACTAGCTTTAGAACCTTAGGGTTTACTTCAACGTTTAAACCTAGAATCCTAGAGAGCATATCTGCGTGTTTATATGTTGTCGCTATAATGTCTGTTTCAGATATTGTGGAGTTGTAGTAGTCTTTTCCGTATTTTATTTTGTTTTTGGATAGAAAAAATTTGATTTTAGACTTAAGACTTCTCATTTAGTAGATCCTCCAAACATCTTTCGCATTTGCTACTGTATTTCTCAACTATCTTCCTTAAATAGTCATTGCTAAGAATTTCTTTTCTCTTCTTCTCCAGTAGCTTCAGCACTTTCTCTAAGTCTACGTTTTCCAAGCTCATTTTCTATCCCCAGAATAATATCTACTAATCGTTGTCTCAAGGCTCTAACGCTGTCGGCTATCATTAAAAGCTCTAATGAGTCTTTTACTCCGCTTATTTCTTTTACTTCTCTAATTAGTTTTTGAGTGCTTTCTAAAATGTGTTCTTCAGCACATAGTAGGTGTTTTACTGCACACCATAGTTCTTCTTTTAGTGCTCTTTCTCTAATGCTCATTCTTTTTCCTCTCCTATTTTCGCTACTAAGCTTATCACTAGGAATAGCACTAGGAACATTATTATTAAGGGTAGTATTTGCTGGAATATTTGAACAAACGTGTTTACAAGCGATTGTACAAACTGCCTTATAGTTTCCTCCACAGGTGTAATCTCTACTGTGTAAACCTCTATGTCGCTTGATGGATCATAGTTTTCGTCTCCCGGGAACTCAGCTTTAAAATATGTAGTCTGATATGTTGTGAAAGTAGTTGTAGCTTGTCCGTTCTCATTAGTGTTTTTTGTCTCTATAAGATTCCATGTTTGACTATCGTAGCTGTAGTAAAAATTTATCGGCTTATCCGCCAAAGGATTACCGTCAATGTCCTTAAGAGTTGCTGTAAGCATTAGCGTTACCATGTTTTCACCTCTATAGTGGTGTTACTGATAGTGAAAGTATAGTTGGTATTTTTGTTGAGCCTATTATCCAGCTTCTACCGTTAAATTCTTCAATGTCATCCCAAATGTCTGATATGTCTATTTCTACGAACTTATATTCTCCATTAATTTCTTCAGTATAAATGTACACTTTCTTTCTGTCTATATCAACTATTTGAGCACTTGTAATATCGCTATAGTCAAAATATGGTATAAAATGTCTTTCAGAAGGATATGTGAAGCTAAATATATCGTATTTTGTTACAAGGTTAAAGCTACTGTCGAACTTTGCTAGAACACATTTTGCCTCAATAGGTGATTCTCCATTATCCGTTCCTATTATAATATAGTATCCTCCATCCTTCGATTTCGCAAGGAAGTTCCCGAAAGACATGTTTGCTCTAACGCTAATTCCAGTAACACCTTTAATGTCTATTGTCGCTACTTGACTAAATGTTTCATCAAGTATCGCTAAATCATTGTCAGCACCAGCAACATTACCATTAGCAACAGGTACAAATATTTTATCCGTAAAAACCGCTAAGCCAAATATATGAGGTCTAGGACTTCCGCCTCCAGTACTTATTCCTAAATCTTGTCTTGTACCAGAATATACTTTCCATACTTCATGGTTTGAACCAGCTAGGTGCTTACCCATAGCCAAATATATGTCGTCATGCCTAGCAATATACTTGTGTCCAAGACCAACCTCATATTCATGACCTGTTCCCCCTAGGTCAATATCTTTTTTCGCTCCGCTTTCAACATCAATATAGTGTACATATCCGTTATCCCAGTCTGGCGTTAGCACTAATCTAGGCGGTATAGTCGTTGAACCAGCTGTAGCTTCCCATCTTGTAAGCCACGATGCACTTATTGTTTTTATTTCTTCTCTCGAACCTGTTTGTGATGCTAAGTCTACTGTTATTTTATCAACAACCAATATACCATTCCTAGCATGTACACCTAGAATTTTTACAACACCATCATGATAAATATGATATAAGTATCTTGCATCTCCTGAAAGCCTGTTTTCATCCGTATTTCCAAGGTCTTTAACATTTCTATCATCAATACTTACTATTTTCAACCCCGTTTGCGGTGAAAAGTTTATGAGATACCTTTTTCCTCTGTAAACAGCAGGTACATTAATTGCACCAGCTTTAATACTTTCTGTGAAACCCCAAATCTCCACATTAACCATGTTTTCACCCTATTTTAAATATTATTAGCTCCCATTTATATGTGTGAGTGTATATACTTATGTTTAAATATTTGTTTTCTCAATTTTTCTCTTAGGTGATAAAATGCCTGTCATTGAGGAAGCAATTGAAAAACTATCCGGAAAAGCTCTTACTCCAGAAGAGAAAGAGAGAATTAAAAAATATCATCCAATTTGTAAGTTAAAGGTTCTTGTTGATCTTGCTGAGCGTGGTGTTAAAGATAAAGATAGAATTCTTAGAGAGATCGAATCTAGATGTGCCGGTAAGCTTCACGGCATCGCTAAGCTCTCCAGCAGACTTGAAGAGCTTGTAAAGTAAAAAGGAGTTTAGTGTTTTTGTTTTAAAATAAAAAATTATTTTTTATTTTTATTTGCATTTTGCTTTTCTGAGTGCTTCTTCCGTAGGTGTTCCTTTAGCCAATAGTTCTCTTAGCTTTATTAGGTCGCATGTTGGCTTAAGATAGTATGCTTTATCGTAGTCTCTATCCCAAATTCCCTTCTTAACGATTTCCTCTAGCGAATAGCCTTTTCTCCTGTAGTCCTCCAGCTTATCAAGAAAGTACCTGTAGAGAGCAAATCCGTATATGCTTGATTTTTCAGCACAGTACTCAACTATTTTATTAACGTCTCTTATACCCTTCATTCTAGCCTCTAGCTCACACGCCAAATGAGGTATAAGCCTACTTCTAGGAACTATAATGTCTATTCCCATGTATTTGAAATGAGCAAA
>CAZLZO010000092.1:0-3331 GCA_964564025.1 uncultured Desulfurococcales archaeon | reverse complement strand
CAGTAACTTTCAACCCATAATTCCTAGCATACTGTCTAAGAACAAGCTCCCCAACGAGCTTACTTAAACCATAGGGGGTAAGAGGCTTAGTAGGATGATCTTCATCAACAGGTAAATATTTTGGCTCACCATAAACGGCAGCAGAACTAGCATAAACAATCTTCTCCACATCAGCCCTACGACAAGCCTCAGCAACAACAGCAGTACCCAAACCATTATTCCTAAAGTAGTTGAGGGGTTTTCTTACGGATTCTGGCATGCTAACGTAGGCTGCTAAATGAATAACCGCTTCAACTCTAAAGTTTTTAACGTCTTTAAAACATCTATGAGGCTTCTAACATTACCTTTACTAATCTCTACACCCACCATACGGAGATCCCCGGGCTTTTTTAAAGATCTCTCAAAGGAGTCAAACACTAAAACATTAAACCCCCTATTTACTAGGTAGCGTGAAACATAGTACCCTATAAATCCGGCTCCCCCAGTAACCATAACACGCATTTTCCGAACAACCTAAGACATTGTAATAGAAACGTTAGCTTTTAAAATTATAAGGCATACCGCCTCTATCTTTCAGTAGCAATTTTTTGGCTAAGCACTTTTACTCCGAGAACTTCTTTAATTCTACCAGCCTTCTTAACTATGTCTTTATCTAACGTGGCGAATTCTTTAGCTCTAATTAAGGAGGAAGCTAATACGTGTAGTAGGTCTAGTTTTTAAGTTGTAGCTGCGGTGCATATTTGAACGCGTACTTTAAAACATCATTAAAATTCACCTTAACTATTCCAGCATCGACCAAATCTATAGAGTATAAAGCCAGCTCCAATGGCTTATTGAATCCAGCCCTAAAATACACTGATGCCAGCTCTACTATGACAAGATAGCTTACAACAGCCCTTTCAGATTTCAACTTATCCCAATGTTCTCGGTTAAACCATGGTTAGAATCTCTTAAGACAACATAAGATAATTACAACGCTCATGCCAACGTATATCAAAACTCTAACCCCTACCTTCCTCAAGCAACCTGCTTAAACCATCATGACTAATATTGTATTTTTCTCTTCTTCAGCTCATCAACATCCTCGTGAATTTTCTCCCAAAACCTTACTTCCTCAATAATCTTTTCTAAACCATACTCTATCATCAAATTTATAGCATGAGACCTACTTCTAGCAATACTGTACTTAACCATTTTCTCGGCTAGTTTAACAACCTCTTTTCTAACCTTAATAGTTACAGATACGGACATCTAGATACACTATGGTGTACTTAGAAGAAATTAAAGTATTTCAGTTTTCCCACAGAAATAATTAATCTAAAGAATCTTTAGGCTACAATTTAGTTTTTCTTGACCAAAGATTACGTAGCTTTAATTTTAACGTTCTATAGTTGTAGTACATATTTGACGCCATATATTTAAATGAAACTAAATGGTTTAATTCCGGGCCTGCTGATAAGATAAGCCTTCCAAGCTTAAACATATTTTCTAGTGTGAGCTTCGATGCTCTAGACATTGTAGTTACTGCAGCTGCGAATCCAAGGTTTCTAACCATTTCAGCTATTTTCTTATTGTATTCTCCAAAAGGATAAGCGAAAGTAAATATGTTCTGTTTTCTACTGTATTCTCGAGCTTTCATTAGAGAGTACAGTATTTCAGAACGTGCTTCTTCTAAAGGTATTTTAGGTAGTGAGGGATGGCTTAAACTATGGCCTCCAATAAACATTCCCTTAGTTACAAGATAACGTATGTCATTAGGTTTCATAATGACTCTATCTACGAGTTTTTTCGGAACACTTATGTTTGCTTTTTCTCTTAAATTTTCTAAAAATCTTCTCCTTTCCGTTAAAGTTGTTTTCTTAAGAAACCCTATAATTTCTGAGTTTTTACTTATACTTTCAGGTGTTTTCGTGCTGTAATGCTTAACGATATAGTTTACCTCATCCCACCAAAACATTTCTCTATTTTCAATATTGTAGTATAGAGGATAGAATGTTGCTTTCACATGATATTCTAGAAGTATCGGAAGCGCATACTTAACTTGCCCAATGTATCCATCATCGAAGGTAAATGAAACAATACATTTGGACTGGTTCTTACCATTGAGAAAAAGCTCAATAGCTTCCTCTAAAGACTTGATTTCGCAAAGCCTGCTCGAATACCTTATGATTTCCTCTAATGACGTCGCCGAAACAGCATCAACACTCACTAAAGTCTCATGTTCAGAATAGTCGACCACATCATGAACTAGAACAGATATGATTTTGCTTCTACCTAGTATTTTAAGCGATATTTCGAAGAAACCTAGCTTATTAAGGAACCTTACTATTTCAGTTATTAACAATTCTAATCGCTTCCTTTAACCATGCTTCTAAGAGTTTCTCTTCTCTTAAGTAGAATGCTGTATAGTTTAAAGTATTTTTCCGCAACAATAGGTACATCGTAGCTTCTAACAGCTTTAGCTCCTCTTTTAACAATGTTGCTCCTTAAGATGTCGTCTTCACTTAGCTTCTTTATCTTTTCATACGCTTCCTTAACATCCCTATAGAATAATATTGTCCCAGGATTTACTTTGGCAAGAGATTTAAGCGGGGGTATTAGGCGTGAAATAACGGGGCATTTTGAAGCCCAAGCCTCTAAAACGACTGTAGGAAATCCTTCCTGCTTAGAAGTTATTATTAGAGCATGAGCTGACTTCATATATGAAATAACCTTTCTCCAATCGACAATATTGTGTTTTAAATATCTAGTGTTATGTCTCCTAACTCCTAATGCGAGAGATTTTAACCCTAATTTCGCATATGCGATTTCAGCAATGCGTTTAAATAGTGGATAGTCTTTTACAGGATCATCTCTACCTACAAATAACACGTACCTTTCACTAGCTGGTTCCGCATTTCTAATTTCCCTAATATCTATCATGTTCGGTATCCATAGCCAACCCCTAATTTTAGCCCAATAAGGTGAAACAGTCGTTATAATGTCAGCATTTCTTACATGCACATTTATATACCATGTTATAATCTTAGATATTCTACCATACTCTATTTTCAACTCCCTCTCATAATCCCCATGAACCGTAAGCACATTAGCGTATCCACTATTGAAAAGACCTGCAAACTTAGGGTTATGCACATGAACTATATCGGTATCCTTTGGAATCTGCTTTCTCTTACAGTTTAGGTAAAAAGATAAGCTACGTAGCTTAGGGACATCAAGATAACCTACCGAACGAACATTCCACAGTTCAAACTCAACTCTACCTCTAAGAGCTTTAACAAGATATTTAACATGCCTACCACTACCACTAACACCGCCAAAAGTGGAGTTA
>CAZLZO010000091.1:0-3388 GCA_964564025.1 uncultured Desulfurococcales archaeon | reverse complement strand
ACAATTATTCAATATGCCAAAGTAGTATTCACGTCTGATATGCCAGTCTGAAAATGGTGATATGCCTGGTGGATTAGAGTCAATTAGAACGATATTAGAACTCATGTGAGTTTATTTGGTGGGGCCGCGGGGATTTGAACCCCGGACCACGGGGGCCCAAGCCCCGCATTCTCCCAGGCTAAACTACGGCCCCTACCAATAGTTTGATTGAGAATTTGGATTTAAAGACTTTACTCACATAAGAGTAGCTAAGCACTCCCGTAGCTATTTTGCTACCTGTGTTCTATTTGGAGCTTAGCTTATTTTCCTATATTCTCATTAGTGCTTTTATTTTTCTTGTTATTTCGTACACTATGTAAGTTATCATTGCTGTAAAAGCTAGTATTACTGCGAGTTCGAAGAGAAGCTTGCTTTTCTCTAGAGTGTAACTTAGTATTGCTAAAGCTACAGGTAATGTACCTATTATTTTAAGGAACCATTGGGACACGTATACCAACCATGCATGTGGGAGGTGTTTTCTCGGAGTTAGAAGTCGTAAAAGAGTGGGGTATATATGTTTTATGGTTTTGGAGCCGCCGGCGGGATTTGAACCCGCGACCACCAGCTTTCCTGGGAGGAGCTTACAAGGCTGGCGCTCTACCGAGCTGAGCTACGGCGGCTCATAACTAACATTGGTTAAGTGGGGTTTTAAACTTAGCCGTTAAAGCATTAATGTAGGAATGTTTTGGTGCCGCCGCCGGGCTTCGAACCCGGGACCTCCGGATCCCCCAGGAAGGGGTGTACCCTATGAGTCCGGCGCTCTAACCAGGCTGAGCTACGGCGGCTTATCCGTGGAGAACAAATTTTTCCGGGTATAAATAAGATTTTAGGTTCACTCAGTAACTGTGAAATATTGAGGTGAAGTTTAATGGCTGTAGTAATAATGGTTACTGGAATACTACCTTATGATTCGGGTAAAACGTTTGTCGGTAGATCTCTTTTAAGATACTTTAGAAGCCTAGGTTACAATGCTATAGCGTTTAAACCTATTGCAGCGCATAGCGCTTGGTTCCAGTATGAAACCGTCGAGAAAAGCGTTAAACTAGGGATCCTCGTAGGTCATGATGCATTCCTTTACTGGAAAGATATGGAAGGTAAAGTTGGAATTGAAGAAATAAACCCCGTAGACATACTAACAACACCTATTGACTTCGAAACTACATTAGCTAACGTAAGACTTTATCTTTCAATGCTGGAAAGCTTCGTAAGCCAAGCATGTGTGATGAGGATTTCATGCCCTAAAACTACTGAAGCATACGTAACAGAACACTATGTAAACGTAGAGCTGCTCGAAAAAACAATACCTACACTGCAACTTAAACTCATGGACTTAGCTGAAAAGCTAAAGCCTCAACCAAAGCTTATTTCCCAAAGCGAAATGGAAAAACTAATGAGCAACCCTGAACCAATTATTTGCGCAGATAAGCAATTAATGAAGCTTCTTAAAAAATACGAAGTAGTAATAATAGAGTCCTTCAACAACGCAGCAACCCCAACACCTCTTTCAGTAAAAGTAGCAAACAAAGTGCTCGTAGTTACGCCGGGAAAAGCACTCATATATGATGGCGGAAAATATTTAAGAACACTAGAAATCCTAGAGCAAACAATACGTAACCAAATAACCTACACTACAACAACACAGCAAATAGTAGAACTAACAAAACCCATAAACTACGTGAAAATACATCCACAACAAGAACCATCAGAGGAAGCATTAGAAAACATAGATGAACTAGCCATTTTGTAGGATTCAACTATTTGTATGGAGTAGATAAGCCCTTCTTCTCCATAGCATTAGCTCATAGATAGTGCTGAAATATTCGGGATAAGCTTTACAGTTAATTTAATAGTTTTCCTAAGTTCCTTAGCTTCCACATTATATTTTTGCTAATGCCTAAACCATACCATTACTTACCGTATTTTCTTGGAAACATTATAGTTCCTAAGTGGTTTAGAGAGTAATCGTTTCAATTGTTTCAAATAAAAAGGTATTGTGAAGCTGGAAAGTTTATTGCAAACCATTATCTACTTGTAGACGTAATCAAACATAAAAGTTAAGATTAAACTACTATGTTTTTCTTTCCGTACCTCTTTAAAGGCCTTAAAGCCGAGGTGGTTGAGTGAAATGTTTTCCTCTTTTGAAATAGGTAATTTTGTTTTGGAACCTAATAGATACGTTGTGTGTTTTAACATATTGTTTAGTGAAGCAGCACTATATGTGCACGGTATTTTAGCTTCGCTGTCTAAGATTTTCTCTGATCGGAAAATACCAATATTATCTGTTAAAACATCTATTTCGAAAAGTGAAAAAGCTATTAGGCTAACGTTGTTTGCGGATTTCACTGAACACAAGAACCTTCTCGGAGAAGTGGAGAATCATATTAGAAGTTTAAAACATGTTAAAGACGTTAAAGTTATTGAACCATTATTCAACGGCTTAACCGTAGATACTTCATATGATTATTTAACGTTCGCTGGTGGGAGAGCAATTGTTCTCAGAAAACCTCTTTACGAAGGATTAATTAAGGGTGTAAGAGAAAAATTCGGTGAACCAGGTAAAACATTTCTTTACTATGTAGGCTTCGTTCTCGGGCAAAAAGCATATGAAAGCCATAGTGAATTAATTAGTAAGGTGCATGGAAGCGTAAAGGAAACTCTTCTGTTTGCCAAAGAAATGTTTAAGCAAGTTGGCTTCGGCATTATAGAAACGTTGGAACCTGATTTTCTAAACAAGACAGCTATAGTTAAAGTTCACAGTTCTTTCGAGTGCGAGCTTTTTAAAGGGTCGAAAACAACAGAAAGCCACTTCATTAGAGGAATAATAGCAGGATTTATGTCTTCACTTTTCAGAACCAAGGTAAACGCTTTAGAAACTAAGTGTATTGCTAAAGGAAACCCCTACTGCCTATTCGTAGTAGAGTAGAAGCTTTTAACCTCAAAAGCTAAGCAAAAACGTTTTCAAAGCGCTTTACATCCTCCTACCATCATTACATCTAATTTTAACTATTCCCGCTAAGCCCTAGCCGAGTTCTCCAAGTTTCGCCTAGTATACATGAAAGTACCCCCATGATAATGGACTATGAAAAATAGATCAAGGTGGTGAAAAATGATAGAGAAAATACATAAACATTATAAACACGCATGGAGGATTCCTTAGTCTACTGGTAGTAGGTATGTCAGCTACATTAGTGGTTATTGCTTCTAAGAGAAAGGGCTAGCAAGCTAACTAGCTAAGTCCATATTGTTTTCGAAAATACCTTAACCATTAGTTTTACGAGATCTTTCGAAACATTTTCGCTTTTTTCTGAACATAGACGAGAATGAGTAAGAGGCCCATTTATCAAGGAGC
>CAZLZO010000090.1:0-3420 GCA_964564025.1 uncultured Desulfurococcales archaeon | reverse complement strand
TTAAATTGAGGAGAATAGAAAAGAAATATCATCATCTACAACAATACATGCTACAAGCAAGGTGATTTTGAAACATTTAAAATAAGGTCACTTCATTTGCCAAAGTTTTTGTTTCACTATGAATTCGCAGTAGGGGTCCCCTTTAGCAATACACTTAGTCTCCTCAACATCAACTTTTACGCCAAACAGCGAGCTCATAAACCCTGCTATTAGTCCTCTAATGAAGTGGCTTTCAGTCATCCCTGTTCCCTTAAAGAGCTCACATTCGAAGGAATTATGGACTCTAATTAAAGCTGTTCTATTTAAGAAATCTATTTCCACAATGTCTATGGTACCGAATCCTACTTGTTTAAATAGTTCCTTAGCGAATGGGAGAACTTTTTCCGCACCTTTGTGTGCTTCACTAATTATTCTACGGTGGTTTTCATATGCTTTACGTCCAGCTTCAAAACCTATGTGGTAAAGGAATGATGAAGCTACTTGTCCAAATCTCTCCCTAAAACCCTTAATGAATCCTTCGTAAATAGGTTTTCTAAGAATAACTGCTCTACTTCCAGCCAGTGTTAAGTGGGTATATGAAGTATCCATGGCTAAACCGTTAAATAAGGGTTCGATAACTTTAACGTTTTCAACATAACTTAAATTCTTAATGTTTTTTGCAACTTCCTTAAGTAATTTTTTATGCATTGTGAAATCAGCAAACACAGTCGCTCTAATATCGTCTTTATTTTTGGAAATAGATGTTTTGACAGCTAACATTGGTATGTTGTATTCTGATAGAATGTTAAATATTGTTGCTAATACGCCAGGTTTATACAGAGCTTCAGCTTTTAACGATATATTAAAGCAAATAATGAATTTGCTAGGTTCCAATACGAAATTACCTATTTCAAAGGGGGCACTCATACTCTTCTATTCCCCAATGCAAGGATTACATGAGCTTTTTTATTTTTTTTTTTTTTTGAAGATATTTAGATTTAGATTAGCTAACTGGCAATTCTGATTTAAGTATTAAAAATTTGAAAACTATAGTATAGATGGTGTTTCAGCCGAATAAATAAGTGGAAAATAGCTTAGAAACAGTTATTACTAAAAAGTCTTAGTTAAAATACGCTAACATCATTCCTGCTTCTTTAAGTTTCGTTGTAATGTCTTCTTAGCTTTCTAACGTTAATAGTGAGGCTTTGTAGGCATTTGCTACTTCATGTCCGTAAAGTAGATCGTATCCTTCAGTACCCATATCTGTTGATGTTATATGTAAAATTCCTCTAATTGAGTTAGAGTTTATGCCAGCTTCTACTTCGGGGGTAAGGGGTTTTCCCGTTAGCTAATCTAGTTGCTTGTATGAGAGCTACTGTACCACTTACATGAGGACATGCCATGCTTGTTCCGCTAAGTGTTTCATATGTGTCATCAGGGTATGTGCTTAAAACATCTACGCCTGGCGCTGCAAGCTCCGGGTTCCTATTGCTCCAGTAAGGTACGTTTCCTCCTTCATCCATTGCCCCTACAGCTATGGCTTCAGAGTAAGCTGCCGGGTAGCTTGGGGTAAGTGAGCCTTCATTACCTGCCGCAGCAACTAATGTTATGTTTAAATTGTAAGCTGCTTTCAGCATGTCGTGGAGCTCAGGTATGTCGCTATCTTCTCCAAAACTCATACTTATGACTTCTGGCGCATCGTCTTCTCCATCGCCAACAACTACTCCGTCTCCATCTGAATCAACTACTCCATCAGGTCCTTTAACAGCTAAGTCTATGGCAATTATAATGTCGCTTACGTAAGCAGAGCCTGTGGGGCCAAATGCTTTAATGATGTATAGTTCTACTGCTGGAGCTGCGCCAACAACACCTATGTCATTATTTATTGCTGCAATTATTCCTGCAACGTGTGTTCCATGACCGTTTTTGTCGTTGTATCTACTGCTTATTTTCCCTTTAAAAACAGCAATACCCCACTTAACATTACCTACTAAATCAGGGTGATCCTTATCAACACCAGTATCTATAATTGCTACTTCAACTTCCGAATCTCCATCACCATTAATGTCAGCAGACCCTACTGTAATGTTCCAAGCTAATTCAGCATCTATATAGTCAATACCCCATGGTAGTGTTTGTGGAGGCTGCTCTGAACCCGCATTTTTACCAGGTTTCCCTCTACCTGGAGGCGACACTGAAATTTTTACGACAACATCTTCTGAAACATGAAGTATTCCAGGAAGTTTTTCTAAAAGACCTACAGCATGCCCTGGTACGGTAACTATAGCTATTGGTGCTAACTCAGCTACATACACTACCTTACCGTTAAGAGCCTCAATAGCTCTAGTGTTAAATTTAGACTTATCAACTTTAAGAACTAATGTAGCTGCATTCGAAAACTCAGCAGAAGCTACGGGCAAAATGTGGAATACTAGAACAGTCAAAAGTAGGGCTAAAGCAAATAATTTAAGCAAAAACAAATACACCTCTTAAGAACATACTAAGACAAGTTAGTGTAAAAAGTGTTACGGAACACTTTAACCTGTTTTTATAAAACCATTACATACTACTTGGTTTACCTTATCAAAAGAAAGCCAGCTTTAGATAAGTAATCCTCAACTATATTATACACTCTACTTTAGTGAGAAATTTCTTCACATAACCAACACTTATAAATAGCAATAGAATTAAAAGAACGTTAAAATTATTATTTTATTTCTAAAAGTTAACAATTTTAAACTTTCCATATAGGCCAATTACTCAATAAGCTAATTTTTAAACAATATTTTTACAAGTTAAAAGGTAAAACATTACAGCTACAAAAGTATTACTTGAAACAATTACTTCAGGAAGTACTAACAGAAGTAATACCTTATGGAAGCTGTTAAAGAAAAATACAGCTGTAACGGATAGAGCACTAGCAGGCATTAGCAATTTTCCACAAGTATCTTCGGAATTATGCAGCGTTTCCTTCATTAAACAAGGCCTTCTTGTGTTTCTAAAGCTAAACTATTTACGTTTACGTGTGAGAAGTTTGCGTTACTGTGCAAACTTCTTTTAGAGGACATTTATTGCATTTTGGTTTCTTTTTACAAACTAGCCTTCCAACAGATGTTAAGCCTGCGTAAAGTAATTTTAGCTCGTAAATGTTGTTTCCTATTTCCCTCATAATTATCTCTCTTATTGTTTCATAATCCTCATTACCTTTGATAATGCCTATTTTCGAAAAAACTGTTTTAACATATTTTGAAGCCGGAAATGATGGTTTATTGAATGCGAAAAGAATTATTGCATCAGCTGTTTCCTTACCTATACCTTCTATTGAAAGCAAATAATTTCTCAAATCTTTAACACCTAGTTTTCTCAAGGAATCTAATCCGCCATATTCTATAATTTTCTTTGCAAGACCCTTAAGCCTATGTGCTTTAATTTTCCTTAAAC
>CAZLZO010000089.1:0-3575 GCA_964564025.1 uncultured Desulfurococcales archaeon | reverse complement strand
ATTATGTAAAATAGCCTATAGCTTCCTACTCTTAAACGCCTAACCTTAAACTCCTCGATTTCGAAAATAATGGGTTTCCTCCTAAGTGTTCTAAGAGTTTTCCCGTGTTCTACACTTAATCTTCTACTAAGTTCCTGTAGTTTCCTTAAAATTATTGATGTTTTCCCTTTAAACACTCAGCTTACTAGTAAAAGTAATGAAGAACTTGAGAAAGCTTTAAGAAAAAGCTAAGAGAGAGGTATGAAGTTGATGTTAAAGTTAGGCTTCCTATCCTATTCTACGTAAACTACAAGAATTTGCAAAACATTCAAAATTAATTCTTACCATAAGAGATAAGCAACTTACACGTGAAGGCGAGTATATAGAATTTGCTTTTCTCCTCTTAGAGGAAGCAGATCCTTCTAAAATAGCGTTTCTCTGGAATAGAAACGCTGAACTTTCATCCATGGTTAAAGAACTACTTGACACATTCTACTTTAACTTTAGAGCATATGGTTTTGAAAACGAACTACTTGACGAAGTTCATCGTTTAATATACTATAGAGTGATAGAAAATGTAAAACGTTAACCTTACCTGAAAACTAGGACTTCATTTACTTTAGAGGAGCAACGAAATATCTGACTGAAAATCATAGATACAGTCCTATTATAAGACCTATAATAAGACTAATAATTATACTCTTAAAAATCATAATAATATGGATAATGCATAAAAACTGTGAATTATTGATACTACATGCAATTAGGCTAACTACTTTAAATCATAAATATATAGTTAGCTTTCTCAGTGGTTAAAACCTTAAGATGGTGTTTTTGCATTTTTAACTATGATTATATCCCAATATTTTAAGGTTGGTACTCTTATTTCTAAATATCCTTCATTTACACCATAACTTAGCTTTAATGGTTCATGAGTCTTATCTGCTTGAACAAGGTAAATATCTATTTCATCTATTTCTATTGAATCCTTTGGTATTCTTAATGTAATGTCTCTTTGCTCTATAGGTTCGGGTTGTAGTTTTTTCCAATTCATCTCTGATATGCCGATAAAGTTTACCAAGTGTATAACCATGGTTTGGGCTCCCTTTAGATAGGGTATCACTTGTACACCATTCGGCTCTGGATAATATGAGGATTTCATACCTACAATTTTAACACTAATATCGTGGGCTCTCCTAACATCGGGATTGTAAATATACTCCTCATATCTTGTAATTACATCGTAGTAGTTTTGTAGCTTTTCTTCTAAAGGTTTAGGTATTTCTTCGCATTTAGGAAAGTATGCATCAACTAAGTATCTATTGCCTTCTCCAATTTCTATTCTAAAGCCTTGGTTAGCAAAAATTTCTGCATCAAGCAAAAGCACCGTTGGTTCATGTACTTCAGTATACGCTGCTACAACTATAGGTTTACTGCTAAGTCTCCTTGCTTTCACAAGTAACCTCTGTATATCAGCATAGGTTTCATAATTCCATAGTTCAATATAAATGAATGATACATCTGCCTCTTTAGAGACTTGTTCAAGAGGCCAGGCATCAACTAGGTTAAAGACTATATCCAACTTTAACTCCTTCTTAGCATCATTAATGAATTCTATAAATTCTCTAGTTATGTTGACTTCTCTATTATTCCAGTATGCGTTTGTAGTCCATTTTTCACCATACTGATCCAGATGTATTCCATCCCATTTAAAGATCTTTACAGAACGCTTTAACTCCTTTAAGAGGAAGTTATGGAATCCACATTCTCTACTGGGGTTAACTAAGTATAGCCAATTTTCAAATCTAAGAGGCTTCCCATCACTATCTCTTAAAGCCCACTCAGGATGTTTCAAATAAACTCTTTCATCAACAGCATATATGGGAATGTAAGCCATACACTTAATTCCCTTCTCCTTAGAAAGTTTAATCTTCTTACGTACAGTGTCGAGGTGTATAGGTTTGCCAAGTATAGTGTAATCGCTTAACTCCGAAGTATAGTTGCCGTGGTATTTAAACCAGTCATAAAATTGAACGTGGTTTATGTGGTAACGGGCAAGCCTATTAACTCTAAATTCAACATCTTCATTAGTAGCAAAGGTAGCGAAGAAACCATACCGAGGGGTGAGAGAGCTGTTTCTAACAACATCGAAGACCAGTGTTGAGCTAGTAAGGTAGTGCTCGCCTTCATATACTCTAACTCTAGCAACAAAACCACGCATTAAACATTCAAGACTAGTCCATTCAAAAACTTCATATAAGCACTCTTTAACTCCTAAATGTGTCGTTTCTATTTCATCCATGTGTAAAATGTTGCCAAGAGAGTCTTCAATATTAAAAAGTAGTCTTACGTGCCGTAATATTCTTTTGCCATTATTTATAACGTGGCACCTAATTCTAACGGTGTCCTTAGGTCTATAACTAACCTTATCACTCTCCAAGTCTATATGAACTATTTTTCCATCTAATGGTCGCTTTACAATCATTAGTAAGTTACCTCATCAAATACTAGGGAAACAGTAGAGATAGTTAACAACTTTTTGAAGGTCTGGGAAGTTATTTGAATCATAGTAGGCACTCCTTTTAAGTAGTATAAGAAGTACATGTTAAATAGATTTATTAGAGGAGCGAAAAAGATTGTGATTTATTTTTTATATATTTACGTTTATGATGAGGCTAAAGTGTAATCTATGGTGGCCATGTCATCATCTATCCGCATATCTATTGAGGGATTGCGATACACTAACACTATTATTATCCTTATTATATCGCCATAACTTCATGTTCCTGTAGAGGTTGTTTCGGAGATGGGGATGGCAAATTCTACTCTTTCAGTAGAGGTTCCACTGTGGCGCTATAACCGACGTAACTGCATGGTCATAAATACATTTACTTCTATCAGTAACGAAGAATGCATATGTGCCATTATCAGATCATCTACCAAGTATGTAGCTAACATTGATTTTGAGCATATATCTCCAATGAAAAGCATGATTATGTGTTTTCTCCTTTTTAACTAACTCCCTTATGATTATGTATGTAGCAAACTTTAGCTCCATATTGAACATTGATAAAGTGCTTAAAGAGTTACGGATCATATAAACCTTGACTGTCTTATATCCCTATGTTGCTGTTATCGATAGAGCGTTACTTGGAATGAGTGTTGCTGATAGATGAGGCATAAATATGCTCATTAATATAGTGATGAGAAACTTTTTGAACATAATTCATGCTCAAACGGTTTTCTCTGCAAGAAATTTAATAGAATTTACTATTAAACTATTACGGTTCTTACTGAATTTAATACTTAAGGTACGATAAGTGTTCCGGAAATGGAGCTAACCCTGGACTTGTTAGAGAATGTCTATGTTATATTTTCTCCTTAAGAATTATGTACATGGCGTGCGACCAAAGTAATGGTTTAGCTATGGGACCCCACTTCTTAACCCAGTGTTCATAGTGTTTGGGTGCTAAAAGATGATGTGGTACTTGTTCAGGTAAGTTACCTTGGTCATCAGCTGTAGATTCTATCCATTCAATTAGTCTCCATGCCTTCTCTTTTCTCCCTATTTCAACATAGTGCCATGCTAGCCAAGC
>CAZLZO010000088.1:0-3587 GCA_964564025.1 uncultured Desulfurococcales archaeon | reverse complement strand
TTTACCGTAGGGTCCGCGAGGCCCTGCAGGGGGGCCGTGCTGGCAGGGCCGCATACTTTTAAACTTTTAAATTATTTGCATCCTTTAGTATCTTCCCAAAAATCATTATTGCGTTTTACAATTAATTGCGGAAACAGCAATCATAACTAAACTTAAAGGATCTTTAGTCATTGTTCTTTAGAGAATAGCTTCTACCTCCCTTACTTCAACTATTTTCTTCGTTAGCTTCTTAGCTTTCTCAATAAACTCCTTAACCTCAGCATAATCAACGTCTTTAAAACAAAAATAACAGCAACAAACTTCTTAGGCATTCTCACGGGCCTCTTTAGCCTCGTACTCTTCAAGTTTCTCAAGAACCCATCTGCGAACTACTTGGGTTGGTTTTAAATGCTCTTTTTCAGCTATTCTTGCTAATACTTACATTTTGACTTTGGGAAGTTCAAGTTTGAGAACCTTTGGGACCTTTTTAGGTCTAGGTTTTTGAAGCACACTATACTCTTCTGTGTACTCTATATTTAGTGCCTAGTATTTAAAAGTAACCACTAGTTACTCAATGTCCAATACACAATATGCTATAATAAGTACTTAGTGCATCTATGTATTCGTGAAGAATACATGCGATCATTACATGTATTTGCCATATGGGTTCAGGAGGCGTACATAGAGTGGGTGTTCAGAAGATAAATGGAGCATTAAAAGTTCTTGCATTCCTACTCAATGTTAAAGATGAAGTTACCTTACTTAGAATAAGTCAGGAAGCAAAAATGAACTACAAAACAGTAAGAAACGCCATAGAAGTACTAAAGAAGTACGGACTAATAAACGAAAGATATGAAGAAGGCCCTCCTCCCAAAAGACTTATTAGCTTAACTGAAAAAGGCAGAGAAGCAGCAGAATATGCTAAGAAGCTTCTAGAAGTCATTGGTCAATCGTAATTATAACAAAGGTATTTTCCAGTATACCTCCTTAACTTTCCGTCTGGGTTTAAATTTTGATTTGAAGATATTATTATATTGGTGTTTATGGGAGTGTCGAGTGCTTCCAGATTTGATACTTTGTATAAGAAGGATATTCAGACGTTTAGGGTGGAAAAGGGAGCTGCTAAGGAGTTAAGATATGTTATTCCATACGGTAGCTCTATCACTTTGAGGGTTTCAGCCACTAACCCTGTAATTATAACTATGGCTGGTCCTCATATTGAGCAAACCGAGCTTGCAGGTACGAAGGAATATAGGTTTACCGTCGAACCTGGAACAGAACTTATGGTGAAGTTTCAAGGGAAAACAGGTTTCTTCGCTAAACCCTCGGATGTAACAGTTGAAATAGAAATGTACACAGCAAAAGACGCCGTAAGAATATCAGAGGAACTCACAAATCTACTGGACGTACTACGTGAGCTAGGAAAAGACTACTATGATCTTAACAAGGAACATGTTCAAGAAGTACTTAAAAAGCTTGTCAACGTATGGAAGCTACTAGATAATGAAACGAAAACTAAAGCAAAAGAACTAATGAGCTTAGCAAAGAAGTATGAATCAGGGGTTACTTGATTAAATACACATTACTTTTTATTTTTTATTAAGGGCCATGGGCTGCAATGCTGGCTAAGGAACTTCTTGAAATTGTTGGTGAGCTTCCTTAAAGGTGCTAGGTTGCAGACTTCTGCGAGCGCTACCTAACACCTGCAATGGCGGGTTGAATGCAAACTTATATATGTGTTTCGCCATGAATTCCTACATGAGGGGGAGGGTCAGAGGCCGCTATCTAGGCCATTGCCCCTATGCGGAGCTAACCACGGTCCACCACTCATCATTCCCCCGATGATTTCTTCTTACTTTTCTTAAGCTAATAAAGAGAAAACTGCTTACTTATATTAGTTAGGGGTTTTAAAAATTCAAAATGGGTTTTAAACAGATGTTTAAATGTTTCTGTAAAAGAAAAACTAGCTGTGCTATTTAAGTTAAAAATGGTTGTTAATTTTTAAGGTAGTTGTTCTAGCATTGTTCTTATTTTGTCTTTTCTTCTCTCTAGGATCCATGTGTAGTATTGTCTGATTTTGTTTCTTAGTTTTTGGCATTCTTCCGTGTTGCAGCCTAGTTCATCCATTAAGTTAAGTACTACAAGGAATGCGTCTACTAGGTCTTTAACGTAGATTTCGTTCAGGCCTCGCACCCAAAAGTAATGCTTGGGCTTTAAAAGATTTCTTTGCTGAAAGCTGCATCTTTGTGTTATGTTTTAAATAAAGGTGTTAGGTAGATTCCTCATAGAGTTGCTACCTAACACCTTTGGAGGTGTTAGTTTCTGAGCGCAGGTAGAGTTTTTGTTGTACTTGCAGTGGTGTTTCTTGCCGCTTCAGTTATTTTGCCGTGGGTTAGGGTTGATGCTGAGTTTTTGAGAGCTAAGGTTACTCTTCAAGATGCTGATAAAGCATATCAAGTTTTCAGGAAATTCTATATTGAGACCGTGTGTAATTTGAAGAAGAGTGATATTGAAAGAACCTTATGTGTTATGGATGTTCCTTCTTATTCTCCCTTTAAAATACTTATTGTTTACATTGGCTTAATGGCACTGTTCACGTTGTTAGCGATTTTAGATAGGGTTTTAGCTGTTTTCCAAGAATTGTTCATACTGGGCTTCTCCCTTGTTCTCTATGGTAAAATACCTGAGCTTATAGCTGGGTCCTTAGCTCCGATAGTTAGGGGCTTTGTTGAGCTAGAATTAGGGTTCTACGCGTTTGCAACTGCAGGCCTACTAGCGTTAATCGGAGGCCTACTAGGATGGAGTATTAAGCCTCCTAAAAGCAAGAGCAGCGCCTTTGGAACGGCGATGCTAATAGGTTTCGCAACATTCTTTCCAGCAACAATGACCTACATTATAACGTTTGGGCTGCTAAACATAGGTCCAAACACAATATTCATAGCAACAATAATAACAGCAATAGTAGCGCTAATAGCAGACTACGCCTATAGAGCCTCTAAAATTCAAAAAGAAGGAAAAATAGTTTATTAACGGCTTCTATGGGCTTTGTTATGTCTTATTACAACGTAGGGACCGCGTCTTTGATTCCATAGTCTAGCGTGGGCTTTTTTCATTTCTCTACTCCAGCATTTGGGGTTGCTTCTTGGTGAACCGCATTTTCTCCAGATTTGCTTCATCACGCTGCTTGGCAGCGGGTTCCCTCTTTTCCTCTTTCTTTTCTTGGCCATTTTTCCCTCTCCGTTTTAGTATAGCGAAAAGGGCTTAGCCGAAAAGCCAGTTTAGGAAGCCTTCTTCTTTCTTCCTGGTTTTTCTTCTGCGCTTCTTTTTGACTGTGCCTTTGGGTTTCTTTGGTTTAGCTATTTTGACTATTAGTTTGTTTGCTTTTTTCATATACTGTCTTGGTAGTCTTTTCTTTGCGGCTACGTAGTCTACTATTCTCTCTATTGTTCTTATTTCCGAAGGTGATGCTCCATGCTTATGCGCTAATGTTATTAAGTAGTTTTGTCTTCTCTTGAAAAGCACTTCGTCCATTGGTATTTTTGATCCATCCTCGTCATAGGTCCATCCTCTCCTGTAGTCTCTCAAAATCAGCTTAGCTATTGCTACTG
>CAZLZO010000087.1:0-3600 GCA_964564025.1 uncultured Desulfurococcales archaeon | reverse complement strand
CTGCTTGGAGATGGACTAAGAGATGCATTTGACGTTAAATCGAGAATTTAACTTTCTTATCTTTTTAATTTCAGATTGAAGGCTGGAAGTTTTTGTGCATAATGTTTAAATATTAAATAAAGATCACTATAATTATAACAAAATGTCATCTGTGAGGGAGAGAAATGGAAAAAAGAATTATTTTAATTTCTATTTTAACTTGTATGTTAGCTATGAGCATCTTAGTTGCTTCTCCAGGACTTTCTCAAGCTAGGGAATCATGGCTTTTTACATTGCACATGGTTGTCGATGCTGACGATCCAACCGACATAGATATTGCAACCGCGATTAAAGCAGAGTTTGCGAAAATTGGAGTGAACCTTGAAGTTCATGCATTGGAGTACGGAGCTTATATAGAGCTTGTTTATAGGGAAACTGCTCCTAACTATGAAGACGGTGGCTGGGACATGGATATCTCAACATTTTGGTGGTGGCCTACCGACTATGTTTGGTTTACAGGTTGCTGGACAGCTGGCGCGATGCCTCCTCTTGGCTGGAACTACGTAAGATGGTGCGATTCGCTAGCGGACACTTACTTAGAAAAAGGTATGTCGACCTATAATGAAACGGAAAGAATATATTGGTTACAGAAGTGGCAAGAAAGGTTCCAAGAAAATCCTCCTGCCGCCTTACTTTACTGGCCTATTATACCACAAATAGCTAGAACTGGACTGAAATACTTTGATCCAGTCTTATGGACGAGCAATGCGTGGCAATGGACAGTAGAGGGGAAAACCGAGGAAGATAATGTAACTATTAGATATGCTGTTGATGCCGATCCTGAAGTATTAAATCCGTGGTTTATGGACGGTGGCTGGACACATTTAGAGCCTCAATATAGTCCACTGTTCAGAATGAAGGTTGTTATTACAGAAACAGGTGAACATAGATATGAAATTATTCCTGAGCTAGTTAAATCTTGGAACATTTCAGAAGACGGCTTAACCTTAACTTTGCATCTATTAGATAATGTAACGTGGCATGATGGTGTCCCCTTTACTGCTGATGATGTTGTATTTAGCTTTAACGCCATATTGGACGAAGATACCGGAGCAACAAGCTATGGGGATTTAGTTGAAATCGTTGATTCAGTAGAGAAAATCGATAATTACACTGTAGCTTTACACTTAAAAAAAGTGGCTCCCCATATATTCTCGCTACTAAGTACTGGTTCGCTTTCAATTCTTCCTAAACATGTTCTAGGCGATGTTCCTCATAGTGAGCTGAGAACTCACTGGTCTAATACTGAACGACCAGTTGTTGGTACTGGACCCTACCAGTTCGTTAGATGGGAGAAAGACCAATACATGGTATTGAAAGCATACGAGAACTATCACAGAGGTAAACCATTTGTAGATAATATTATATTCGTTGTAATAAAGGATCCTGAAGTCGCGGTTAATGCTTTGAGGACAGGTGAGGTGGATGCTTTACACCCATACTTTTCTGCAATGCTTACAGCTGAGCTATCAACACTCCAGGAAGAAGAGGGTATAAGCGTTAAAGGGGGAATTACACCAGCTATTACATTCGTCGGTTTTAACTTAAATAACACAATACTGAATAATCGCTATGTTAGGTTAGCATTATGCCATGCTATTCCTTACGATCACATAGTGAACGATATTTTACAGGGATGGGCTGTTCGGGCAAATTCGCCAGTGCCACCATACTGGTTTGCGTACAATCCAAATGCACCATATTTCGAATACGACTTGGATAAAGCGAGATTCTACCTTGAAAAAGCTGGGTATGTTCCTAGACCTACTGTAACGCCAATAACAGCTTATGCTGCCCAAATAGCAGCTATTGGTGTAGCAGCATTTGTAGTGGGCTTAATCGTAGGTTTTGTCATTCAGAAATTCAGGAAAGAAGAAGCTTAAGGGAACAGAAATGTCCAACAAAAAAACCATTCTCTCTATTTTTATAGTTTTTTTCTAGCTTCTTCTACAGTTTTATTGGGTTTCATTATTTCCATTTTCTTACTTCTCACATACATGTATGTAGCTAGTTTCCTAGAGACAAAACTGGCTTGGAACATATTAATAGCATTATTTCTACTTTTTTTATGCTCTATTTTACTTTACATATTGCTAAAATTGATTAAATGGCTTAGATCATGAGAAGCAAGAAAATAGAAAAAATGTTGGAAGTTTTTAAAATGTGTATTTGATGTATTCACTTTGACATGGTGGACCATGTGCTATCCAAATTTCCTTTTTAGCTGGAACTATTACCCACGAGTCGAGTGTTAATCCTCTTAGCTTAGGATCTTTTTCCTCTCCAGGATGACGACATATCGAGTTTGGGTAGTTTACGTGGTCTCGTAGGAAATTCATGCAAATATTCAGATCTATTTTACCTAAGTTTGTTTTCACTAATTTTTTAAGTCTGTTATGTCGGATTATGCTATTTAATACGTGCTTATCTATGATTTGTTTTGACTGAAACTTTTGTGAAACATAGTGATTAGCATGAACTATGTATTCAGTGCTATACATTATGTCTATATCTTTTGGAGTTGCCTCTATATCGTATATTTCTGTTTCGTCTGTTATGACAAAATTGAAGCAGCCAGCCCTTTCTGCTTCAACAACTGCTTCCAAGGCATCTTGAATGTTTTTCCTTCTTAAAACCTCAGCTACTAATAAGTAGGTGGGAACTCCTTTCCTAAGCGGTTCTATTCTTGGCACAGTATTCCAGCTCAGACTTATTCCCTTAGAGTTTACTCCAGCTGAAACTAAAATTCCAGGGTTAGTATAATCCAATATATCTGGGCCTTCTTTTCGTTTAATTTTGATTAGAAGGCTTATTTCACCATTCCACCATTCCCTTTCAAGCCCGTCCCAATTTTGCCCTTGATATGTTTCTCCACTTTTAGTTGCACTACCTGTCACTGCAAAAGCTGTGCATCTTTTAGCTTCAAAATAAGGCTCTTCTTCAAGGAGATTTATTAAAACAATTTCTTCATATGATTTTTCGGAGCCGTCAGCCATACCTCGAAGTTCTTCTGCTATTTCATGTGAATAATCTTCAATGAATGGTATAAACTTCTTTGCTTCTCTTAAAAGTTGGTCTTTTGTCCATTTTCCCTTAAGCTCCGTATAGAAAGCTTCTTCTAGCATGCGATTTATAAGGTTTTTACATGCTTCTCCATACTTGTAACCTCTTTCATAGGCGCTTCCCGAAACCTCCAACATACGTACTCTTTCTTTTTTCTTCAACTCGAAAATCACCCCGTAACATCTGGGATTTAGAAGGTTTTGTTGTGTATTTTTACTTTGCGATTTTTAACACAAAACAATCATAAAACTTTATATGACAGTTTCTTATTAAACTTATTAAAACTTAGAATTAAAATTAAAAAATATAAAATTATATCATACGTTAAATAGGTGAGGAGTTTATGAAGAAACATAGTGTAACGGCATTGCCATGAAAATAAATTATTTCTTCCTATTGCTTTTTTATTGATTCTTATGGAAGACGAAACAGAAGTAAGGTGGACAAACTTTTTTCGGAACTAATGATCGAACAGGTGAGAAGATGGATTAACATAGC
>CAZLZO010000086.1:0-3794 GCA_964564025.1 uncultured Desulfurococcales archaeon | reverse complement strand
GTTAAGAGGGTACACGTAGAAAACTACGGGTGGGCGAAATAGAAATGCCATATTATCTCATTGAGCTAGATAGTAGGCTACGGGAGGAAGTTGTAAAAGCTCATGAGCTTCTGAAGAAAATATTTAAGAACATGGTAAGAGAGTATTTTGGAGAAAATGTTTCACACATAATTGATATTAAATTGCATAATCTTTTCGAAAGATCGTTAAGCATAATAGTTACGGAAGAGGAAAGATTTAGAGTTATAGTGTTTAATCCTGAAAAGAAAGTAATAAAGGCTCAAATAGAGTCTAAAAGCATTGCTGAAGGAAAAATTAAGCCTGCAAGATACAGGCTTATCAGAGATTTTGAAGGAAAAGCTAGGCTCATAGTTGAAGGTAAAATACCTTACGATGAATTATCGTATCTAGTTCTCGTTGATGAAGAGAAAGGTATTTGTGAATGCAAGGCTTTCGAAATAGGCTTACAAAAGGTTCTTCATAGAGAGAAAAAGTTGGGAATAGAGGATAGCAACATTAGTTACCCATGTAAGCATGTTATAGCTGTCCTAAGCATTTACAGTTCTGTTAGAAAACTCCTGGATGAGAGTTTTTCAGTAGAAAAGCTTCCATTGCTTGAAAAACTTGTGAGGAGATTTGTTATTTCAAACCTGTGATTTAATGAAAAGTTTATTACAATTCTCCCAGATTTTAAACGACGAGGTAATTGGTTGTGGAAATAATTGATCTCTCATTTGAAATATATTCTGGTGCACCTGTTTTTTCAAACTACCCTGCTCCAATAGTTCATAAGTGGACTTCCATCAAGGAGCATGGATACTATTCGAACCTATTAATGTTCGTTGAACACACATTGACTCATGTGGATGTTCCAGCTCATTTCATAGAGAACGGTGAAACAGTTGAGAAAGTTCCGTTAGAAAGATTTATGGGTAAAGGTGTTGTAATAGATGTTTCAAATAAGCCCTCTAAATATGAAATCACACCTGAAGACATAGAAACTCAACTTAGAGAGTTAGGAGTTAGTGTAGGTCCCGGATGGATACTACTATTCTACACAGGGTACGATAGGAAAATAGGGACTCCTGAGTTCTTTAACCATCCAGGGTTGGGATGGGCAGCATCTAAGTACATCGCCGAGTTAGAAGTGAACGCTATAGGCTTCGATGCTCCAAGCGTCGATCATGCACCATTCCCAGCACATAAAACATTGCTACCTAAAGGTATTGTGTTATATGAGAATTTAACTAATTTAGATAAGCTCCTAGGTAAAGCCGGATTCGATTTCATAGGATTACCGCTGAAAATAAGAGGTGGTTCTGCGTCTCCTGTAAGAGCTATAGCCATAATTGAAAAATAGTTTGTTGTTTTCTATTTTTCGGCAATTCTACCGTGTACTTTCTTTTCTATCTCTATTAGTTTCTCAAGCATTTGAGATGCCGCAATTTTTTGCTTAATAGTTTTTACTTAGGTCTTATGTAACCCCATTTTTCTAGAGCTTCCTTAAGTTCCCTATGTGTTTCGGCATATTCATCTAGTGGTATGTTTTTCATTGCAGCATCTATTGCTTGTCTTACGGCTTTAGCTCCAGCATAAGGTCCCTTTGGATGGCCTAGTACTCCGCCGCCTACTTGCATTATAATGTCCTTACCCATGATTTTAATTACTTCGGGGAGAAGGCCCGGATGTAGTCCTCCTGAAGCTACTGGGAAAACGGGTTTTATGTGATACCATTCTTGCTTAAAAAGAATGTTGTCTTCGGGTTCGAAAGTTACTGAAGCAATTTCTCTTTCTATGGTTAATACGTCTTTTACCTTAGCTTCCATTTTACCTACGGGAACACCTATGTGTATGTGGTCTACTCCTATAAGTCGGGATAGCTTAGCTACCATGAGCATTGACATTCCATGGTCGGGGTTTCTAGTGAATGCTGCATGAAATGCTCTATGTGCATGAATTGCTAGCTTTAAATCTTCAAGAACATCTCTCATTGTTTGTAGAGCTGCCCAACCGACTGTTAAAATATCTATCATTACAAATTCGTTTCCATAATCTGCAACCGCTTTCGCTCTCTTTATCATTTCGTTTGTTTCAGCAGTTATGTTAACTAAGTATCCTTTTCTTTCGCCAGTTTCTTTTTCAACTTTATCAATAACTTTCATAATAGCGTTAAGTCTCTTCATGAAGGGGTTAAAGTTTTGGCTCGTAAGGTTTTCATCATCTTTTAATAAATCAACTCCTCCAGCAAGTATTTCATAAGCTGCTTTAGCGTATCTTTCAGTATCTAACCCAACTTTTGGCTTAACGACTGTTGCTGTTATTGGGCGGTCGAAGATCCTTAATTTTTCCCTGACACCCTTTATTCCAAACTGAGGCCCTCTATATGCTTTAACATATTCTTCGGGAAACCTTACATCTATTAATCTTAAAGCTTTAATTGCTCTCATTCCAAAAACGTTTCCTGCAACAGAACTTATGAACTGGGGTACGCTGTTTATTTCAAAGAGATCTAATGGATAAGCTATTTTAATAAAGCCGTTTTCTCTAATTTCATAAACTTTAGCCATAAGCCTTCTTAAACCCGGAGTCATGGTCGTTAATGTGGTCCATGTTCCAATACTGCTTTCAGACGCGACTCTACCTGCAGCTTCCTCTAAGGAAACATCTTTTGGTATAACTTTAAACACAGCCAATAAGTCGTCCTCTTTTGGTTCATAATTTAAATCAATAAAATCAGTGTACCATTCAAACTTCGACATATTTACGCACCTAAACCACCCTATGCAGTAATAAAATATTTTAGAAAACCTAAATAAGGAATTCTAAAACATACGCTTATCCACAGAATTAAAATGAACATCTTTAACCAGCATCGTTTTGGCTTTTCTGAAAAGGTATTAGACAGTAGGATTTAAACTACCCTATATACTGTCATATTCTCTATAATAAATTTAGTAAGTGAGAAGATATTATAAAGAATTTCGAGTAAAAATCAACAAGCTTCCTCTACATTAAAAGAAGTCTGTTAAAGCGCTTATACTTAGTTAGGAATAGTGTGTACCTCATAAGCTAAATAGTGTAATAAAATATCGGTTTTAAAATGAAACATTAAGTAAGGGAAACAATTAGACTCAACACCATAAAGACTAAGTTTTTCTGTTAAGTTAAAATCCATAATGCTTCGTAAAGTAGCCAGCCGACAGTAACACTAACAGTATTAAATGGAATGCTTAATTTCACAAAGTCTTTAAAAGATACCTTATAACCATGATTCTCTAAGCTCCTAACAGTTACTACGTTAGCTGAGGCACCAATATATGTTAAGTTCCCACCTAAGGTTGCTCCTAAAAGCAACGCCCATGCTAAAGTTATTGCTTCAACACCTAGTTTTACATGTATTTCTTCTATTACTGGGAGCATAACTGTAATGTAGGGTATGTTGTCGATAAAGGCTGAAATAGCAACAGAAATCCATACGAGAGCTGATGTTAGTGTAAACGGGCTTGAACCAGCATAGCTCATTATAGCGTATGCTACATCTTTAGCTAAGCTTTGCTCCGCAAAAGCTCCTGAAAGAATAAAAACGCCTAGTAAAAACATTACTGTTTTCCATTCGAAACCGCGAATTAAAGCTTCCCTAACCGATACCTTATCTCCACTGATAAGTCTAGTTATTGAAAGACCAGTAACAGCTATTATTGCAGCTTCTGTTAGCGTTAGGTTAAGGAGAGATCTAAATGTAAGCAACACTATTTTTAAACCTAGAAAGCCAAGCGTTTCAAGAGCGAAAACCT
>CAZLZO010000085.1:0-3854 GCA_964564025.1 uncultured Desulfurococcales archaeon | reverse complement strand
ATGTATTGCTAAGTTGGACCCTTTCAAGACATTAAGTATTAAGAGTTCTACATCATAGTGTTTGAAATAGCACCCTTAGAGAGCCTTGCTAAAACATCCCTTGAAAGTAGTGTAAACGCAGGGATTAGAATCAGCTATGACACAATCCATTTTACGCACCTGCGAGATAGCATCTCTATAACTGCTTATCCTCTCAAACCTTAAAACGGAAGAAGGAAAATTTAGTGTATAGAAGACACATGAAAAATTTAGACTAATTTCGAGCATTTTAAAAGAAGTAAACGAGTTGAATATTGGGTAAGAAATCCTCATTACATTTCTCTTAAGATTATTAACCCAATCATAGTTGCACCACAAGGATCAAATTTGTTCATTGTGAATCAAAAACGAAGTAAGGGAAAAAGCTAGAGAAGTTCAATGCTATCTTCCCAACAACGTCTTAAAGCAGTTTAATAGGTGATGCTGTAGTTATACGTACTAACTAACAAAGTGCTTTCTCAGAAAGCGAAGTACATCTTAAAAGGTTCATTTCGGACATGTGAGAACAACATTAGCCGACTCCATACTCTTCTCTTCAGCTTCGTTAGAAATGTAGTGTTATCTATATTAAAGATAAAAGATAGAAAACTCTAAGCATTAGCAAGACACATATTTCCTAAAAAGTTGCTTCTGTCTTCACATGTTAATAAGCCTTAATCATTCAGAAGTTTATGAAAGAATGCTCAGTACTCAAGACCTCAATCATTCCCTTTAAGAGGGGTCAGGCCTGCCGAGGTCATCACCAAATTGTAGACAGAACACTCTTTTCTATTAAGGATTACCTATTTTCCGGGGGTTGTTGCTTTCATTAGGATGCGGGCTACTAGGTATTTGTCCAGTTTTCTGTGGGAATCCTAGGTTAGCTACGATTATACTGTATTTCCCATAGCTATATGTTTTGAACGTTTCCTCTGTTTTCTTCTTTCCCGAAACTATGTATTTTGTTTGATATTCTACTCTATAGCTATTTCGCGATTTTTCATGTAGGAATGCTTTTTCAGATTTGGATACTTTCCTATATACTTTCTGAATAGTTTTCTCCATTGCTGCTTAGTCTTCGAATATTAAGGCTAGGAATTTGGGTATGTTTTGTTGGGGTGCTGAAGTAATTACTGGTATAAATGCCATGGAATGTCTCCTCCAATAGCTAAATTGCATATTAAACAATAGGAAATGCTAATTAGCTTTAACTCGCTTTCTAATTTTGGGTTTAAAAAATGTCTGTAATAAGTAATGTCCCCCGGTTTAGTCTCTTCCGTAAACCTACTGTTCTTGAGAAGTTGGAGAGGATAAGTGATGAATTAGGTGTTGAAGTTTATGTTAAGAGGGATGATGCTATAGAGTTCGCTATGGGAGGTAATAAGGTTAGGAAGCTTGAGTTTATTGTTGGTGAAGCAAAGGCTATGGGTTGTGACACATTAGTTACGGTTGGGGCAGTACATTCTAACCATGCTAGAACAACTGCTGCGGCAGCTAGAAAAGCTGGGTTAAATGTGCATTTGGTTTTGCGGCCTAAAAACTATGAGGTTAAAGGTAATCTTTTGCTTGATATGCTTTACGGTGCTGAAATAACCTTTGTTAATAGTAGGGATGAAGCATTAGAGAAATTGGGTTTTGTTGCTGAAGAAATTAGAAGGAAAGGTGCGAAACCCTACGTTATCCCTATGGGTGGAGCTATTCCTACAGGTGTTTTAAGATATGTTGAAGCAGCTTTCGAAATAGCTGAGCAAGTAGAGAAAATGGGCATTAAGCCTAAATACATAATCCACGCTTCAGGCTCCGGGGGTACGCAAGCAGGACTTATTTTAGGTTCTAAGCTTGCAAAATTGAACGCTAAGGTTATCGGAATAGATATTATTGGAAAACCTAGGCTTCAACAGAAAATACTTGAATTAGCTAGGGAAACAACTGAAAAATATGGTTTCAAAGCTACTGTAGAACCGGAGGATGTGATCGCTTATGACTACAGCTTTGGAGGCTATGGTGTTTTATCTAGGAAGATAATTAAGGTAATGGTTGATGTTGCTAGATCTGAAGGGCTACTTCTAGACCCTGTTTACACAGCTAAAGCATTTGCTGGTCTAATGGATTTAGTTAGGAAGGGTGTAATAGAGCAAGAATCTCAAGTAATTATTTATTCATACTGGAGGATACCCGATAATATTCCAGTATGGAGAAGAAGTATGGAAGCTGATGAGTGAGGAAAAATAGGGTTTCAAAACGTGTTTAATATTCTCCCAATTCTTTCTTGTAGGTTTCGTAAAGTTTCTTACCCCAATCGTCGATGTCTTTTAGTTTTCCTAGGAAGAACCTAAGTACTGGTGGTTCGTAAACCTACTTTAACCCCTTAATGATTTCCCTATGCTCGTATAGCCAAACTATTCTATCAATAGCGTAGTCTATGTGTGATCTTAAATATGTTCTTCTTGGGAAAGCAAGTCTAACAAGTTCTAGATCCGAGAATACCTCTTTACCGTCAGGTGTTCTCCCCATAGACATTGTCCCTCTCTCCATAGCCCTTATCCCCGAAACGATGTATAGTGCCGCAGCTAAAGCTCCAGCTGGATACTGGTTCTGAGGTACGTGGGGTAGGAACTTCTTTGCGTCTAAGTGTGCTCTAAGACCTCCTGGCGGAGTGACTACTGGTATTTTCTCCCTCCTTAGTTTCTCAACGAAATACCTTATTTGCTCAACAGTTGATCCTACAAGTGCTTCATCAACCATATCCCTTATTCCTACAGCCATAGCTGCAAGCTCCTTTATCGACATTCCCCCATAGGTGAAGAATCCTTCGTAAACCGGAAGTAGCTCTTGGAGTTTCTCGAAAAACCTTTTATTGTTTGTCGCTATGAACCCCCTCTAACACATGGTGCTTTCCTAGCGCTAGCATAGAATATGTCTGCATAACTACACATTTCCCTAACTATTTCAGCAACAGACTTATTCCGGTAGTCGCTTTCCCTCTGCTTTATCAAGTAAGCGTTCCAATCAATCATACTACCATCTAGGACGAGAGGTGTTCCATATCCATCACATGTCTTCTTAATGATCCTCAGATTCTCCATTGAGAAAGGCTGTCCTCTGATAAGATTTGTTTCTGCTTCCATTCTAACGAAAGGTACTCTCTCAGACCCATACTTCCTAATGGCTTCCTTGAGCTTCTCCGAATCCATGTTCCCTTTAAATGGATGGTTGTTTTCAGTATTCAATGTCTCATCAATGCACAGTTCTAAAACCTGCCCTCCCGCTAGTTCGAAATGCACTTTCGTTGTTGTGAAATGGTAGTTCATAGATATTACATGACCCTCCTTAATGAACACTTTAGCTAGCAGAGGTTCAGCGGTTCTACCCTAATGGGTTGGTAGTATGTATTTGTATTCTAAAACACTCTCTACAGCCTTAATGAACTCATAAAATGCTTTGCTACCAGCATAGGAGTCTTGAGCAGTAATCATAGCTATAACTTGCTTATCGGACATAGCGTTAACTCCACTATCAGTAAGCATATCAATAAACTCACTTATTCCTTAGCTGAAAAGTGTTCCAATAAGCCTCATTAATCGCCTTAAACCTTTCCTCAAGCGAATGAACTCTAAGTTTCTCAACAACCCTAACCCTAAAACAGTCCACAAACAATTCTCTACCTTCAGACGACCTAATAACGAACACCTTAACATAACTTCTAGAAACCATACAGAAATAAAAGCACACAAGAACCTTAATAAGGAAACTTTAAGAAAGAACTACGAAAAATACATCTTGAGCGGCGGTCGTCTAGCCTGGACTAGGACGCCGGCCCCCCAAGCCGGCGATCC
>CAZLZO010000084.1:1380-3921 GCA_964564025.1 uncultured Desulfurococcales archaeon | reverse complement strand
TTTAGTACTTATTACCGTTCTTTATTCTTCTAAGATTACAGTAATTGTTTGTCTTTCTTTGCAGGATCTTTCTAGTGGTGTAATTAAGTATTTGTGATTTCTTCTTAGTGCTATTATGGTTGTTGTAGGATCTTTTCTTTTTATGTATCTCGTTATTTTCCTTATTGATGGCTCAATTTTTTGTGTACTGAATGTAACTATGTTTACCGTGGAGATCTGTATGGGTATTTGGATCATTGCTTCAATGTTCTCTAGCGTTCTTAGTATTTCCTCTCTATATCCGTAAGGGGTTAAGACGACTGTTAAGTCTGGTACGAGCTTATATCTCACTACGGCATATGCAATACCATAGGCAAGAGCCCTAGCATATAGCTGTTTTCTTTTGTAAGGTGGCATCTTATACGTTGCTTGATAAGGTATTATTAAAATAGCTATGTTGCTGTGCTTCTCCCTTATTCGGAGTCCTTCATTCACAGCTAGTCCGATAATTTTCTTAAGAATTTCAGCCATCACTTTTTCATCGAACTTTTCTGCACCTAACTCGAAATACTCGATAATCATTTTCTTAGCATCATCTATTTTGCCGTGGGCTATGTAGTTTGCGAGCCTCATAGCATGTACTAACTTTATCATCTCTAGGTATGTTTGCTTACGAACTTCCTCACATACAGCTTGATAATTTATAGGTGCTAGATTATTTACTGTAATCACGTAGTATTTACCGAACCCCCCTACTTTAACACCATCATATGATATGTTGAATGTTTTAGGAGATATTTTGATTATCCTTTCCTCTCCTTTAGTGAAGCATGCTTTAACTATGGTATCACCGGATTTTGCGATGGGATATCCATCCTCACATAGGAATATTTTTCCTCTAAAAACTTCGTAATCCAATACGCCTAAAGATGCTAATACATTCAAGCTCTTTTCAACTAGAACCTCCATGAGTTCTGAGAAGTTCTGAGAGACCTCCATGCCACGTAGTAAGTATTTACGCTTGAATATATCTAATGGCAATATTACTTCTTTTTCTCCCGTAGCATTACATAGCGCTACTATAGCATCCCAAACTATTTTAACTATAAACGGTCTTAGTCTCTGCATTTTTATTAACGTCATTCTTCTCCTAAAATCATGTCCTGGAGCATATAAGAGGAAAGCTTTAGCTAAAATACCATCTCTACCACTACGCCCTATTTCCTGGTAATAATCTTCTATACTCTCGCTCATCATATAATGAACTATCCACCTAATATTTGGAATATCTACACCCATACCGAAAGCTTTTGTGGCAACAACAATTCTTGGTTCTTTAACTTCACCCTTACTTGTCTTATAAAGTTTTTCTAGTGTTTTCTCTCTTTCCTCTCTACTTAATTGCCCATGGAAAACCTCTACTTTCTCACCTAAAGCTTTAGAAAGATGTTCTGCTATTACTTTGGCATTTTCTTCCTTTCTTGATGATCTTACAAAGGGCGTGAAAACAACACCTATCCAAGATTTGTTCTTGGATAGGTTTTCAGCCCATCTAGTTAAGGTTTTAACAGTATTTGCTAATTCGCTAAGTCTTTGTGTGGGGTTAGTAATCAGAATGCCTGATAGCTCTAAGTTTGTTCTAAGAACAGGGCCTTTCAGGACCCTAGGTTTATTTGGTAATGCTTCGTTTTCGTCAAAGCGGGACATGTCTAAATCGAGTATACTATAGTTATCTACACCAACTCTATTAAGAAGCAATTTAAGGTCTTTTTCAGGTAAAGTTGCAGTAAACATTGCTATAGGAACCCAGAATCCTTTCTCTCTCAATTCTTTCATGAGCTTAAGAGCATAAATGTATGATGGTCTAAATGTAGTACCCCATTTAATAGGGGTATGAGCCTCATCGAAGACCACATAGTTTATTGCTCCCTCACGGAAAAGCCTCACAAAATATGGATTCTGCAGTTGCTCAGGGGTCATGTAAACTATAGGAACTCTACCTCGTATAGCTTTCTCTAGGCATGCGATCTTCTCTTTCATCGACACCGTGCCATCTATACGGCATACTTCTATGTTCCTTCTTTTAAGTCCATTAACCTGGTCTTCTATTAGAGCTAAGAGAGGCGAAATAACTACAGTAACGCCTTCTGCAACCTTATTTAATGCTATAGCTGTACTTTGAAATATGAGAGATTTTCCTGAACCTGTGGGTAGAATAACCACAGTAAGAGGGTTTCCGTAGGAGATATTTTCGATATAGGGTTGAAGAACGTGTAAAATGGCTCTTTTCTGATAGGGTCTTAATTCAAAACCCCAATACTCCTTAACAAACTTACTACATATATTTAATGCTTCCCTCCTATTGCTGAAGACTACCGGCTGTATATCGAAGCTTAATGGTTTAGGCTTCACTCTCTGAGAAATTAACTGTATATTGCTAAGCCTTCCCCAACCCTGGATGAGCCATATCTCCCTATGAGGAAATAGCTCTCTTAAAGCAACCAAGAATTCGCTCACATCTAATTTAGAGAGCTTCTTAGTTAGAATAACTAGATCGTATAG
>CAZLZO010000084.1:0-1280 GCA_964564025.1 uncultured Desulfurococcales archaeon | reverse complement strand
ATTTATATCTATTTTTCTTGGACACCAAACATTATTATCGCAACTATTATTAACTATGGGTACTATTATGATAGTGTTTTTCCTCACGTCTATTTTTTCGGGATATTCCTTAGTTTGTGTGGCTTCTTGTTTGATCGGTTTAAGAAGTTCTGTTAGAGAGTTTAGACCGCTAAGTTCTGGATAGCTGGATTTCAGCACATACCTTAGTATGTTCTTTCTTATTAGAACCGTTAAGAGCTTTTTTGAGAGTATAACACTAGCCTTAGCGTCTTCGTCAGGTATGTGCGGTTCATATTGAATGCTAAAAATGTCTGATAAGTACTCAAGGGAATGGCTTGCTGCTTCAGGAATTGCTATAAGCGATAATGTTAAGGTGTCAACGATAGGCGCCGAAATTTCTATTCCTTCCTTCTCTAAGAGAGGGATATCATGTCTTGAAATATTGTGTCCTACAATAACTTTTGGCTTAGTGAAATTTAGAAAACTTCTTAACCAATTAGCTGATTCTATATCGAAAGTTCTTCTGTAACCAAACCCCTTGTTCAAGCGAGAGCTATACACATAGACTCCATATTCTCTAATTCTAGTATTGTTTTCCTCGACAAACGTTTCTAAATCTATACCTACAATATCCGCTCCTGATGAAAGAACTTTGCATTTATCATACGTGTCGAGTTTCTCACAGTATTTTAGGAAGGAATCAAAGAAACCACAATCGAAGACTAAGTCTAAAACGCTTATAGATAGCTTAGCCTTCTTAACGGCTTTAATTACATTCTTGTTGCTTAAAAGAGTAATAATGTATTTGCAATCTCTTTGTCTCAAAGCCTTCTTAACTTTATTTACGTAGGATCTGAAAAGTAGAATTCTGAAGGTAATGTATGAAGTAACGACTATGATAAGTATTGCTAAGTATATAAGTATGAAGTGGTATACCATCATTTCCGAAATAAAGTTTAAAACTTAATTAAATATTTTGTTGAGTGATATTCTTAAGAAATTTTGTACCCATTAAAGTAGGGAAGAAAGGAGGAACATACAAGACACTATACATAGTAATCCCAAGCGACGTAGCAAAACTCCTAAACATAAAAGAGGGAGATGAACTAAACATGACAATAACAGACATAGAAGTAGAAGGAACAAAAAGAAAAGCACTCATATACTACAAATAATAACAAATAAATCAACCTTATGGAGTAGGTTAGAGCTTGATGAAGCCGAAGCATTAATTAAAACTAAACCTTAGAAAGTAAGCAACTTTAAATTTATTACTTTTT
>CAZLZO010000083.1:0-4138 GCA_964564025.1 uncultured Desulfurococcales archaeon | reverse complement strand
ATTAGAATCACTATCCATTCCCAACCAACGATCAGCTTTTTCCACCTCCAACAAACAAAATAAAGGACAAATTAACTTTTAAGCGTTTACCTTCCAGCGATTATACCAAGAAACATGCTAACATAATAGAGACGTTAAGCATATCTTTCTTTAGACAAATGAGAAGCTTTTTGTCACTATAAAAAAGGAAATAAAAGAGTTAGAAAATAATTGTTTTATAATGATGATTTACTTAAAAAACGTTGAAAGTGTTTCCTTAAAAAAAGTTCTGTTTTTATTAGCTTTACTTGTAATCCTCACGTGTGGTGTTTATTATCAGCTAGTACCTAAAAACAAACCTAAAAACTTTAAACTTCCATTTATATTAGAAAAGGATGATATCTTAATCAAGTTCGTAAATTTTTCAATCGCAAAGTCTATATCCTACGATTATTCTAATGCCTCTTTCTTAACGAATAAAAATTTAATTCAAAAAGATTGGAGTGCAGACACTACAGTTAGACAGATAAAGGCGGGAAGTGAAAGTAAATTAGTTATAATCTTTATAGAATTTGAAAATTTAGGGAAACGTGCACATCATGACGACGAAATTTTATATCCTTTAATGAAAATAAAAACAGATGACGGAAAACTTTACACAACCGATTACTTTGTTAAGCCAAATTATATAAAACCGAACGAAACTATAACAAGATTAGCTTTATTCAAAATTCCAAAAGAGAGTAATCTAGTTGAATTGATAATTTATGAAAAAAGAGAAGAGAGAATAGAAGGGGTTTTTGTTATCAAACTAAAGAGATAAAACTCAGAAAACGAATTTGAATTATCCTTTCACAGCACCAGCAGTTAAGCCTTTAACTACATATCGTTGAATAGACATGTAAAGAATAACAGGTACTATAGCAGCAACTATTCCTGCAGCCATCAATTTACTCCATTCTACATATTCGAATTTTATAAGCCTCATCGAGGCCACAGATAGCGGTAAAAGTGGAGGCCTATCTATTAATATATAAGCGAAAAGAAAGTTGTTCCAAGCCTGCGTGAAACTAAATATGGCGGCTACTACTAATCCGGGTAAGGATATGGGTAAAACTATTCTAACTAATATTCCAAGCTGAGAACATCCATCTATAAGAGCAGATTCTTCTATATCTAGGGGGAGTGTTCTGAAGTAACCATTCAGTAGCCATGTAGTGAATGGTAGAGAAGTAGCGGATAAAGCTATCACGACTCCTTCAAGAGTATTTGTCAAACTAAAGCTCGCAAGTATTATATAGATTGGAACCATCAACACAACTGCCGGGAAGAGATATGTAAATAGTACAATAGTTGAACAGAGATATTTCCCTCTATATCTTAATCTAGCTAAACTGTAAGCGGCTAGAGTGCTAACACATAAGTTAATTATCGTCGTTAAAGAAGATATAAATAAACTGTTCCTTACATATAGAAAGAAGCTAGTTCCTGCTACACTGCCAGCTTTTGAGATTTGTCTAAAAAGTTCTACAAAATTACTTAATGTAAAACTTTCTGGAATTAGATTTCTATGATAGATTTGAGTTTCAGGAGTGAAAGCTTGCATAAACATAAAGTACAAAGGTAATATGACAAGAGATACTATGATTAATGCTACTGTATAGTATACGATATCACCGATTAATTTCTTTGACTTAGACCTTAACCCCAATCTTATTCACCTCGCAAAATAATTCTTATAGTCATCACCATTAACAGAATGAAAATTGGGGCTGTTACTATACTTAAGGCGCTAGCGTAACCGATGTCTAAGCGTGAAAACGCTGAGTTATAGATGTAGATAGGAAGCGTAGTCGTAGCCATCCCTGGTCCTCCAGCAGTTAATATCCAAATTAACGCAAAGTCTCCAAATGTCCAGATCGTGGATAGCAAAACCATAGTTAGAATTACATATTTTAAGCCAGGTAAAGTTATATGTCTTAATTTTTGTAAATATCCTGCACCATCTATTTCAGCAGCTTCATATAATTCTAACTTAATTGCTTGGAGTCCTGCTAAAAATGTTACAGCAAAAAAAGGCATACCTCTCCAGAAGTTTACCCAAATCACAGATGGCATAGCCCACTCAGGTGATGTTAACCACCTAACAGGTTGCATTCCAAGACTTTCTAATATTATATTAATTGCTCCCAACTTTGTGTGAAACAACCAGTAATAAAGAAGAGCAATGACGAAAGTAGGTATCGTCCAAGGTATTAAAGCTATCGTTCTTAAGATTCCTCTGTATCTCGACTCCCTATTTAACGCTAAAGCCACGATCAACCCGATTAACGCTTTTAGCGTCACCGCTGAGAAAGTATAAACCACAGTATTTTTAAGGCATATATAGAAATATTCTTTAGTCAAAATTTCGATATAATTTCCCAACCCAATAAATTCTGCTGGGCTACCTACGATCTTCCTGTAGAAGCTTAACCAAATAGCACGACCTATAGGGTAAAAAAGGACGAAACCTAAAATTAAAAAAAGGGGTATTAGAAAAGCGTAGCCTAATAACGCATATCTTGTCGAAAGATTCAAAGCTCAGCTCCCATATACTCTTTTAGCAATTTCTTCTATGTGATCAGCGGCCCAATCCACAGCTTTCTCGGGTTCCCAACCGTCTACTAGCACATGCATCATCATATGAGCATATGTAAAGTCTGAGTAGATTTCACCCTGCACTCTTGATGGCAGATTATAGGGCCATGTTTGAGTAGCTACAGTACATTTCTCAAGTGCCTCCATGTATGGACCAATTATTTCTGGCATGAACTGCTTTGCAGCTTCCTCAGCGACGTCTTTTAATAATGGTATATGGCAACAAGCACCGTCCACAACGTAGCTGGTGTAAGCTTTCTTGTCCTTGTAGAAGTAAAGTATTAAATCCTTACATAGGTCTTGATGTTCTGTTGTTTTTATTATGTGCCAACTGTAGGTTCCTCCCAAACCTATTAATCCTTTAGGACCTGATGGTGGAGGTAGCAACATCGTATCAGCGACTAGGCTAGGATCAGTTGTAGTGGCTTTATAGAAAGGTGTAGGTCCCTCCACGATCATAACCGACGCTCTAGTTAAGTATTGTTCATTATTCCAGTATCCGCTTTCTGTAATCGCGTCTGGTGAGATGTATCCTTTATCATACCATTCTTTAATGCGGTACATGTTTTCTACACTCTCCTTAGACCTAAATTTTATTCCTGAAACAGATGGTTCGGTCATAAATTCTCCGCCATAGGGGAACCAAGTCATACACCAAGTCTCGCTTCCATCGGTTGCACCTTCACCTAGCGTTAACCCAAAAGCGTGATGATTTGGATCCCATTTCTTCATTGCTTCAGCGAGTAATACGTAGTCATCCCATGTCTCTGGAAGAGGGCCGCCAGAATCAGGGAAGTCTGTTATATTAGCGGCTTTCTTACCTTTCTCGAAGAGCGATTTTATTAAATGTGTTACGTTTATCATGTTTCCAAATGGTACAGCGTAGTATTTCCCCTTTATTTTAACTTGAAGCGTATGGCGTTCAAAGATGTTGTCCCAGCCTAACTCGTTAAGAATGTCATCCACAGGTAGCGTATATATATTAGTCGGATCCATCAATACAGGTGACACGCCGCCATAGAATACATCGGGCAGCGTTCCAGCCTCCATTGCCGTAGCTAATTTCGGGGTTATCTCCGCCCATGTAAGCCAAGAGACTTCAACGTCTACATTGTTTTTCCCTGCCCACTCCACGATTTTAGCTGCTATCCAATTGTTCTGCGGTTCACAATACCTTTCTGTCAACCATATTCTTAATTTAGGCTTCCCAGTTGGTGTAGCCGTAGGTTTAGGAGTAGGTTTAGGTGTAGCTGTAGGTTTGGGTGTAGGTGCGGGCGTGGGTGTTGGAGTGGGTGGTGCAGGCCTAGTCAGATAGTATGCGGCTCCACCGATAACGGCTGCGGCAGCGGCAGCACCAGCAACAGCGATATACTTCCTACGACTAACTTTCTCAGACATTTCAGATCTCCATAACACACATGTTTCATTCTTGATTTATAAAATTTTTGTCTCTTTAGTTGGAACCTGAAAAAATATTTATATGAGAAGGATAAGTTTATCTTCTTGGTGTACGGTTTTG
>CAZLZO010000082.1:0-4226 GCA_964564025.1 uncultured Desulfurococcales archaeon | reverse complement strand
TTTAGGCTGGGGTTATCTAGGTGTGTTTGGTGATGCGTTTAAGGTGGTATGCTAGGTGTGCTGTTAGGAGGTATGTTGCTGCTACGATCAGAATCAAAATGTTTGTTTTGATTAGGTATTTGTAGATGAATGTGTCGAGGGTGTTTGCTGAGGAGAGTATGTCAACCATGTAGCCTGGCTCTTTCGGCCATGGGAATAGGGAGCCTGGGGTTCCGCACCAGAATACTTTACCTGATTCCTCAACGATCCAGCGAGCAACCATGTATGCGGCGATTGTGTACATGGTTAAGTACAGAGCCAACAATGCGGCTACAAATAGGGATACAGCATAAACAAGTATCTTCCTAGTTAGCATCGAATTCTTGTCGGACATGTTTCCACATTCACTAAATATTGTGTTCTCCGCCCCATTTAAAACAGTCTTGCAGTACTGTAAAAGCCTACGGATGAAGTTAGTATTGCTAATGGGCTTGGAGCCTTAAAGCCTACATCTAGTGAGGGCTAGTGTTCTCAGAAAGAAATAGACTTTAACAATTTAATCTAACTAATTACTACTGTCTATACCTTCTTATCGGTAGTAAATTTCAATCACATACTTAAATACCGAATCTTAGTGCTAAGTAGCTTGTGAAACATGAAAGGTTACCAAGTACATAGGAGGGGAATAGCATGTTTTCGGGTGAGCGTAGCTTAGCTAAGTGGCTCATCAAAGCTATAAAAGCCTGTGATATACACTTGATTAAGGTTATTCTCCCAGGTGAAACAATACCTAAGAAGCTTTATGAGGACATTCTTGTGAAGTATTTTCGCTCTTACGCCCCCATGATTATGGCTAGACCCGACATAGTGCTGATAGTCGAGGACTATAGAAGACTCGTCGATGAATGGCTTCTAATAGCTGTAGAACTCAAATACTTCAGAAGAATTGATAAGAAACGCTGGAGAGAAGCTTATCGAGAGATAGGTCAACCACTTAGGTACTACATGTATGGTTTTGATTCAGCCGTTCTTTGGCACGTCTTCGATACGGAGATTGATGAGGGCGCTATAAGGGCATACAGTAATGTAATAAGTGAAGCGGTTGAGAAGCTTAAGCTACCTATAACCTACTTCTCAACCTTAGCTACTTTTAAGAACATCTTGAACAACGTATTTAATAGCTTTTCTAAAACATGCTTCAGAAAGCATTCTAAACTTATGACTAATAGTAAACATTAACCTACGTGTATTTCTAAGTTCCTCTTTAACTCTTGCAAGTTTTTCTTCAAGCTTACTTTGTCTTTCTTCGTAACCTACTAGGTTTCTCAAGAAATTCTTTAAACCCTAGGAGGTCCATGAACATATAACGAAACTTTCTACCTGCTTCTAAAGCACTAAGAACCTTCTCTCTCCTGTGCAGTACCTTATTAAATAGTTATTATTTTTACTTTTGGCTATGGACTCTTTACGCTATCCATTATAAATATGTGGGCAGAGAACCATTTGGAATTTACTACAAAACATCTAAAGAAAACTATATTCTGGTACCATAATGATAATGAAACATCATAATACAGTACATTTCACATGCAATCTGATCTTATGTAGTTACGTTATCAGTAATACTCTAGATCTATTCTTCAAGCTAATGGCTTAACCAGAACAGTGCTTCTACCAATATGTTTTACACGTAAGATCTGTACTAAATAAAAAGAGACAACATAAGAACTATATGTAAAAACCTGTTAAGGTAATGGAAAAAAGTTTTTATTTAACTTTCATTAAATGCCTTACCCTATTTCCTACCTCACAAAGATTATAATAGTTTTTTACATCTATCTGAAGGTGAAATGGACAATGTAAGATGCTGGATCATTGTCATGATGCCAGCGGCATAATTCACCACTCTTGGAGGTTTTAAAGTAAATGTAGAAGGGATCTATATCCACATATCTATACCAATTAATGCTTAATGTGAAGCTTACACCATAAAAAGTAAATGTAACGGCTGTATGTGCCTCAATAGCGCTATCTCCTCCTGTTCCACATTGTATGTAGCTTTCGTATCCGCTAGGTGCACTAAAGCATGCAGCATAGCTAGGAGGATCACTATTACACTGGGTACAATTAACGTCCTCATATATTTCGCCACCTTCGCCAGCATAATTATAAGGAACTAGTACATAATAGCATAAGGTTAGCCCTCCTGTTTCATATATTGTAAGCCATTTTTCAAGCCTGTAAACAACTGGGAATCCTAATTTCCCTTTCTCCCCATCACTAACTAAATATCTGGGAATAGCTGGCCCTGATATAGGTGGTGTAGATTTTTTACCTGCACTACTCCATGTAACCTCATTTGGCGAAGGACAAACATCAACATATTTGTCAGACACGTATCCATCGAAATATAGAACAGTATTTTCTTTAATTAAGTATCCTACACTTAAACCTGGTACGGAGTGTAGTTGAATACCAGTTTTAGTATAGTGTGTCTCATATTCTACATCTATGAGTTCATTGTATAAGGGTGTGATAATGTTCCCTTCAGCTAGCAAGCGTGTTTGAGAAATACAGCATTGTTTACTTTTGCTTTCTGGTGGTGAATGAATTCGCTTTTTAGGTTCAATGTTTAATTTAACGTTTAAGATACTAATAGGTTTATTAGGATGCACTTGAACTATTTTATCACTCGAATATCCATGAGAAAGGTCTAGAACTATTATTAGGAACTCTTGAGTTTCATATAGTACTGTACCGTTAGGTAGTGTTTTCACTGGTTTTCTCCATATCTTAAATGTCACTTTTCCAGGAAGTTTCATAAAACTTGAAAATATTACTTCTGAGTGTTTTACATAATGTTCTGCTGTTAAATTATGTATTAGTAAAAGGTATTCACTTTCCCTTATACTACCATTAAGTCTTGGCTCAATGTTTATAGTAACTATACCTGAATTTTTCCCTTTAAGATAGTCTTCAAATAAACTGTAAAGCAATAGCGGGTTCGCATTAAGCCATGTTAAACTCACTAATACAGGGCTTAGTAAGATAGCGGAAATTATAATAACTGGTATTAACTTAGAGAGCATGGTTAGCCTTCCTAACTTCTTACCTTCTGCTTTGAAGGTACGGGAGCCACATATTTTTAACTTTCTCTAAATTTTCTAAATTACGTCCTTTTATCATAGGCGTAGATTACAATGGTATATTTAAAATATGTTGAAAAAATGTATTTGCTTACAGTGAGTGTTTAGCCTTGGTGCATGCTGTGAGTAATGTTGCTGTTAGTCCTTACAATAAAGCAAGTAAATGTAAGGTTTAAAAAAACGGTTGTGAGGACCTATACGTCATACTTTCAACACTTGGCGGGGATATACATTTCCCGGAGCTCTTCATAAGTAAAGCCCGTGGGCTTGGCTTCAAAAGGATAAACGTAATTATACCTAGTATAGCCATGTCTGCAGGAACGCTACTGACGATGCTTTCAGACCGAATTATTGGTTTTTCATTTGCATCTATAGGCCCGATTGACCCTCAGTTAATAGTCCAAACGCGTCAAGACCCCCGTGTAGTCTCCGCTATGGCATATAAATGCCTAGTCGAAAAAACTCTGCCTAGACTCGCGAATATGAAGAAACTTGGTGTAGATGGTCTTTCAAGACCTAGAGTTGCTCAGGATCTTCCAAGACGTAGGGGTTTCAGGATCTAAACCCGCTTTCGAAAGAGAAGGATTTAAGCAGTTGCTGCAGGCCTCTAAGCTTCTAGATGTTAAAACAATAGTTATCTACGATTTAACTAGGCTTGGTAGGGATCTTTTCGACCTGGTCGAAACATACAAGAAGCTTCTAGAGGAAGGATACAATATTTTATTTGTTAAGCACCCTGAGTTAAACGCTAAACCCGATTCACCAATAGGCGAAGCTCTCAGGAAAGCCTTACTAACGGTCCTAGGTATTGTTGCTGAACTAGAAAGAGCATTCATAAGGGAAAGAACGAAAGCAGGAATGCTTAGAGCGAAAAGAGAAGGAAAGCACATAGGAAGAAAGCCTGTAGAAATACCTCTAGACAAGGTGAAGAAGTATTTGAAAATGGGCTTATCCAAGAAAGATGTTTACAACCTACTGGTAAGCCAAGGGTTTCTAAGATATAGTGAAAAAGGCAAGAAAAAGGTACTAAGCTACGATCGCTTCATAAAACGCCTCAAATCTTTAAACATATAACCATTTACCTCTAATTCTATACCAGGC
>CAZLZO010000081.1:0-4232 GCA_964564025.1 uncultured Desulfurococcales archaeon | reverse complement strand
GCGAAGCCAAGAATATTTGCAGACGATAAAGCCTGAAATAGGCAGGGAAAGCCTAATAGAAGAGTTTAGGAAGCAGTTGCTACTCGTAGCTGGATTCTCGCCAGAAGAAATCGACAAAATAGATGTATCAAGCTTGAGTGATGAAGAATTTCAAGAGCTCGTAAGGAAACGGCTGGTCAGCAATAGAAATGAGGACTGCGGAACACAGAAGGTCATAGACATAAACCAGATAGAAGAATATCTAGAAAAAGGATGGGAATACATGGCAACACTACCAAACGGAAAAATAATCATAAAAAGGGCTATTTGATTAACAATTATGATTGAAAGACGTCGTTTTAGTATAAAAATGTCACATCTTCTGGAACGCCGATATTTTCATCGCTTGCAACTATTTTTGCGTATCTGTGACTAAGTGTTAAATCTATTGGTTTCCGTGCACGCGGGGCATCAATCATGTAAGGGTAAAGCTTCGTTAACCAGAGTATATCCCTTAAATCATTTTTTGAGAGTTCTAAATCGTCAGGATATTCTAATGATACTTGTACGGGCCTGATTGTATGCTTAGGTATAGCGTACGGGGGCCTGTGTGTATAATATCGCCACTTACCAGTAGTATATAATTGTGCTATCTTCTTTTCCAAGAACCAGTAGGCTCCCACTTCAGGCCACGCCTGACTCGCCCTTTTGACTTCAATGTCCATATATAAGCGTAACGGTGATGTTAACTGTATTCTTATTATTTTTACATTACTGGCCCCTTTTCTTACGAGAGCTTCATATAATAATTTATGAAAATCTTTTGAATACAAATCAGTCAAATGTACAACAACATTTTTTCCTTCAACCTTTGTCGCTATTGTAGAAATTAGTTGTATAAACTTATCCTTGCTTTCTTCATCGGCTATGTCCAACGCTACTCCATTTTCCTTTGTAAATAATAATTTGCCGTATACGCTGCTTTCATATTCTCCCCAATTATTATACATTTGAAGCGTGGCAAAACCTGCTCTATGCTTGCCACCTAGGACGCCAGGCTTCATTACCGTTGAAACAGCTAAAAATACGTCTACTGGGCTCATGGATTGTTTAGGTTTCCATGGAACGCCGCCTAACTTTGTGAATATACTCAGAGCTAGGTTCCATATTAAATCATTACATTTCAAGTGGTCAGCTTGGCGGCGATATTTATCGAACTTGTCAAGAGTTGACTTTATTATTATCTGTTCTTTGATTTTGTTAACTATTGAATAGGCTTTTACCTTAAAGTATGGCCCCCCTATACGCGACCTCGTGTGCTCTGGCATGTAAATTACGACCAAGTCATAACCCTCGGAGTGACTACTTAAAATGGGTAGAAGGTTTTTCACATAGCTTCCTTCAGTATCAACATCGTAACTTTTGAATTCTAATTCCAACTCCACATTAAAGATTTCATGAAAGCCCTTCCATTGTTTTATTTTGACGCCCGTCATACCTTCCTTAAGAACAGATAATAATTTCTGCAACGTTTGTGATTCATTACTCTGTACTTGTGTAGGAGATATAACAAGTAATTTTGCCTTGGACTTGGGTATCTTCTTTAATGGCCTACATCGTCCAGAAGATAAGCAAGAAATGGGATCGTAAGTTTCTCCGCCGTCAAGCATGAATGTAGGAGTTTCACATTTATCTAATTTAATCGTAGAGTTAATCATGTTCCTTCCTCTAGTCCGAAGTATATTCTGCGAAAGGTGATATCCGTAAGGCCAACCTTTAACGTAAACTCTTCTTTACTCGGTAAAATCTTGCCTAAGGCTATCTCTAGGAATTTGTATTCTGTTATACCCTTATCTTCCTCTTTGAATGATGTAAACGCTTGTAAAGCTTCAAATACACCAAATTTATCAAGTAGACCCGTAGTTGCTGGGATGTAGATTTCATCTAAAGGCACTTCTATCGTTCTATTTAGAAACTTGTCAGAAACTATAGCATTATTACCTTTCACTTCTTTGAGCTGAAAAACCTTAGAATAACTTATATTTCTTTTTTCAAGCTCCTCTAAATATCTACGCTTTATTTTAATTTCTTCACCCACAAACGGAACCCAATTATGGGCTTCGATAAAGTGCTTCCCCTCAGGTACAAAAAATAAATACGTGATGCCAGGAACATTTCCGGCATACACTTTAGGCGTTAAACCTCTAATTGCTCCAAATGTGGCCATATCCTCTTTTATGTTTAAAACAAAAGTAGGGTCATCGTCTTTGTAATACACTCTTTTCTCTTTTCCATCTTCTAGGATTCTGGTAGTTTTAAAGTTTCTATTACGAAAGAAATTATCGATAGATCGATAGATCAATAAGCCTATTACTTTTGAGTGTTCCTCGTTATCATTAGTTATTTTGATAACTTGGCTCATATTTTCTGCGATGTAATCAGTTAGTTCATCTATGACAATTTTTGAACCCGCGTAGAGTTTTCCGTGAGTTACTACCGATAAGTATACTTCAGCGAGTCCCGAGGAAGCTAATTCCTTTATCTTTTTCCAAACGGTATATTCGGCAATTCCTTTTTTTAGAGGAGCAACGTAAACTTCAATTATAATGGGTTCAGGATTTACATTTCTATATAAATTACTAGTGTAAATTCTCATCATAGCATTATGCTTCCTTGGACTGTTTAAGTTCTTCGTAGATTTGCTCTTTTAATTTCTGTATTAATATCTGTCTAAGCCTTCTGCTAGAAAGACACTTAAGTATTTCAAGATACTTAGTATGTATCACATCAGCAATAGTTTTTAATATACCAACAAAGAGAATGAATACTGTCGCTGCGGCTCCCAGTATTATATGAATATAGCCTCCTATGATAGGTAAGAGGACAAAATCTAAAACCACAATGATTCCCAACAGCAGAATTGATTTATAGATCATTTCATTTCTAAGAGTAGGCCAAACTTTTTTATTAAGAAAAGTTATGAGAGCTCTATCAAGTTTAAGTTTATCTAATAATAACAATCTGTCTTGAACCTTACCTTTCCACACTTCTTTAACCAAGTTTATATAGCTAAAATAATTGTGCTGTTCGCAAAGAGGCACTGTGTAAGAATGATGATAGCCCGATATCATAAGTCCTAACGCTATGAGAGAATATTGGATAATGTTGGGTCTAGCTATACTCTCTATTTGTTCTTCTGTTAAGATTATCTCTAATGATATCGCCTCTTTGTTCTCCGTGCATCTAATATTTAGATCTTTGTCGCGATTTCCGGAAATAAGCTTAGCAATTAGCTTTTTCAGCAGAGCTTTTTCAGTAGTATACATGAAGCGAGATTTGTACTCGTTCACAAGGGACTTAAGTACCTCTTGTCTTCCTTCAATCATTTGTAGGGCTGTAAGCACTCTTAACATAAAAGTTCTATATTCAACGTTGATATTGCTAAGGGAAGATAGTGGGGCACTTAGCAACCTCTTCAAATCATCACAACTTATAGCTTCGTTAAGCAAATCATGAAACACTAGTGCAGTATATGATAGTTTGATCCTGTACTCAAGTGGGAGTTCTAACGCTTTTGTTAAATATTCGCTCAGTATCTTATGCGTAAAATTGCTCGTGCCAATGTTAGATACATCCAAATCTAGCATTTTGGTTAGATCGAGAAACAATGCCTTTATGAATAATACGTTAATCGCTTTTTTTATGTTTCCTTCTTTATGAAACTCCTTAAATTTTTTGTTAATATCTTCAAACATCTTAGAAACTTCAGCTTTACTAGGTAATGAGCCACGCCTTTTTCTGATGTAGTTCCTTGCTAGTAATCCAAGATAGAACGAGATAGTGGTTGCCCATGTTCTCCACCGGAAATCTTCAAGCTTTTTAATTAAATCATTAATTTCACTATCATCGTTTATTAAACCAGAGAAGGCTAGTGCTGCTGAAAGAAGAAGTCTTTCATGGTATTGATATTTGTCATAAAGTAGCTGTTTAGCCATTCCTAGATCTTCTAAGACCCTATCGAGAAGCCAATATACCTCGCTGATATCGCTCGATTTGCTGTTTGTGTTCATACACGCGACTCCGGAATTATTTTTCTGATATTTAGCTATTAAATAATTAAGCGAAAACACGAGTATAACGATATTGTCAATCCGAAATCACGGCATTATGTCAGCTATAGCTGGACAGACTACCAAATGAAGCTGTGTTTCCCTATAAGTGAAGACATAATTTTCATAACCAGCAAGGCGAGC
>CAZLZO010000080.1:0-4345 GCA_964564025.1 uncultured Desulfurococcales archaeon | reverse complement strand
ACATGACCGAGTCCGTTGGAAACTACGTTAAACACAGAAGAGTACCAGTAATACTCCCTAAGGAGGAATACACAACATTCTTCGTACCAGCAATCTCCGGAGAAGCACTAGCCCACGGATACCAAACAGTACTAGCCCAGGAAGCAGAAAAGAAGGGATTACCAGTTTGTAAGCTATGTAGCCAGGGAATATTCTTAAAAAGTACAAACGAAGAAGTATTTATAAAATCATTTAAGCACAAAATATTTCCAGAAAAGAAAGAAAGTGAAGACGACATTATTGCCTTTTTAGGGATTAGTAAGGAATACTGGAATAATATGGTTAAGATTAGAGATAAGATGAAAAAGAAGAAGAAAACAAGTAAAGAAGAAAAAGAAGTACTGGCTGAGTTTGAGCAAAAAATTCTGCCTCATACAATAGAGAAGAAGATAATAGAGAGCTGTGTTGTCGAAGATATAGGAGGCTTCCTTTATGCTGAAAGAACATTTAGAACCTTTGAAATGGGGGGAGTTAGAAGAACCTCAAACTTCTATACGGGGTATATGATTCCCGTTAAGGAATCATTGGAAGCAGTAGTTATTGAGCCGCAGCTTCACTCAAGATATGCCTTAGGAACACCCTTCGTTAGAGCTGAAACTAGAGGACAAATGATATATTATGTTGAACTCTCATCAGCACCATACACTTTCGCATTCGACTTCGACAGTAGTTACGTCGGTAAAACAACGTTCGTTTACGAACATGCGGGAGATGTAGCTGTAGAAGATAGAGCTAAGAGGATAAATGTTGCTCTTGATGCTTTACGGAAGTTCATTTTAGAGTTCATGTTTGGAGCTAAGAAGACAAGGTTCTTACCGGTAGTAGAATGGGAATCTATGGTAATAGCTGTTTCAGACGATGTATGGACTGTACCAAGCCCATTCACAGTAAAATACGTTGAAAACGCGAAGAGGAAACTGGAGAAAATAAGCTACAATACAAAACTCCACATATACACTAAGGACTCCGAGAAAACGCTTGAAGAAGTAGTTATCGAAGCAATAAATGATGCTAAAGAAAGAATTGAGAAGTAGTAGAGGAACATGATAATGCCAATAGCCTATATTGTAGATGTGGAGTTCCTATGGGGTTTCCAGGCAAACGTAATTGGTCTCTCAAAAACTCCACCATCTTTTTACTATCCTCCACCAACAACATTTCTCGGAGCATTAGCTGAAGCATTAGCTAAGCACTATAGATTAGGAGAGAAAAGGGGGAAGGAGTTAATACCTAAGATAAGTCAAAACCTGCTAGCAATAGGTGTTAAACCAGTAAACTGCTTCCCAATAAAGTATGAGGACATAAACAGAATAATAACATTGAAATTAACAGCCAATATACTCTATCCTAGCCCTAAAAACCTTGCAGGATCATTTGATGCTCCAGCTCGTGGAAAGACAGCCCTTATATCCTTAGATAATGATCCTCCTATGATAAGAGTTTTCATTGTTTTAAAGAAAGATACAGTAATTTTTGACAAGAAGCATTTAGAGCTTAGTGAAGATGTTTTCTGGAAAATCCATAGAATAGGCTCTAAGGAAAGCAGAGTATCTATAATTGATGTACGTAAGATAGGTAAACTTCAAGTTAAAGAGAAAAAAGGTGTGACGAATTACAGTTTCCCATTAGCTAATGGTGTTTCTCCCATGTATTCTCTCGAGGGATTATGGGAATATGAAATATATGTGAAACCATATAATTTAAAAAGTTATCTTCAGATCACAGAATACATTGTAGGTAAAAATACATTTCCTTTCATGATTCCTCTAAAGAAAACGGTTCTTGAAGAACCTAAATACTATGTGGTTCTTGAACAGAACCTTGTTCTATATAAAGCAGAGAACGAGGCGATCATAGGCTATGTTTGAAATAAGCCTCAATTTCCCAATAAATACTTCACTACTAAGTGAGATATTGTATGAAGGCTTACTCTACTTAACACTAAATAGTACCTATAAACAAGTAAGATTGAATTACCTTAAGCTAAAAGATTTTAGAGATGCTATTAGATCATTGAATGAGGAAAAACTAAGTAGGGTGCAAGTACGTCTAACACCTAATGATTATAAGCCTCTAGGAAAACTATTGAGTTTTTTAGGTTTAAAGAAACCGTTACCATACAGAAATTATAGTGATATACTTTTAATTCTCAAAAGGAACATAGATGAAATAAATGTTAAGAGTAAGGTAAATATCTCAATAAGCATAGGACAAAACATGCTCATAGATGTTAAGAGTAAGGAAGAGGGAGTAGCTCTTCCACAAATATTTAAAATAGATAGATACACTGGTCTTTCATCGCTGGAAACAAAGCTAATGTTAAAGCAGATAACAGCGTATGTTTCTAAGGAAGTAGCGTTAATTCTCATTTTAGGTCTGTATTCTTCATTTGTAGCCAGAGTTGTTCAGCAATTGGGAAGAGGGAGAAGAAATGAAATATACTATTTTCTAATGTTTTCTCCAGAGGAAATAAACAAGTTATTAAGTCTTGGAAGTGAAAGCATAGCTTTAATTAGAAGTTTATTCTTGATAAAGGATTTAGCTAAGGATGTTTTAGAAAAAATTGTAAGTAAAACTTCGCTTAATGAGGCATTAGCTGTTGAGCTTTCTTTAAACCTTAGAATTAGGGAGGCATTGAGAAAGTATAATTTAGAAAAGGTATCGTTTATATTGTTTAAAGTGGCTTTAGAGGGACGTACTTATAAGATCTATGAGCAAACTCCAATCACTATTTACAGGGTCCCTCCGTTTATTCGCATATTAGGAAGGTTCTTTAGGGATCCTGAAAGCATTGCTGGAAGAATTTCTCGGGTTTTAAGGCCTGGTAGAGAGGTTTTGAGGGCTTTAAGCAATCCTGATTCTGACGAGCATGGTGATATTGTTGAAGCTGTTATTGGACTTTACAGGTTTGTTGTTTTAGGCGATCCTGCCGGATGGTATTTGTTTACTAGGAAGCTTATGGATGCTCATAATGCTGCTTTGAAAAGGAAAACGTATAATAATGAGTATGCTAGGCTTCTTTCAAACTTAGCTTTCTAGGTGTTTAAATATGACTTCCTTAATGGACTATTACAAGCACGTTGTTAGTGTCTGGTATGGTGGTAGCTCTAGGAAATTCATTGAGTATGCTGTTTCAGCTATTGAGAAAGAGTTTAATAGAAAAAACATTTTCGTTTTAGAAGCTCCTACAGGCTATGGTAAATCTGCTTTCTCAGCTACATTCTCACTATATAGCGTTTATGAGGAATTTAAGTCGATCGTTGCTTTCCCTTTAAGAGTTCTCCTAGAGGATCAGTACTCTAAGTTCTTAAAGGTCTTTCCTAGGGAGCTTATTGGTAGAAGATACATGCATACTGCGGAATCTCCCTATCTAACATTTCCAGTAACGTTAACAACTATTGACACTTTATCTCTAACTGTTTTCGGCATAGCTCCTGAAGATTTAAACAAGGTTTTAACGAAAATTTCATCGTATGGTACATCATATGGTTCAATGGGGCACTACTGGTATTCTTGGGCTTCAGTAGGTTTATCAAACATTGTACTTGACGAAGCGCACTTAGTCGCAGACACAACTAAGTCTCTTAACTTTCTAGTTGCCTTAATGGATTTCGTGGTCAGACATGATGGAAAACTTGTTTTAATGTCCGCAACACTACCTAAAGCACTCAAAGATGCTTTACTGAAAAACTCTAAGCTATACGGGAAAATGGAGTTTATAAATTTCGAGCCCGGAAGCGAAGGATATGATGAAGAATTCGTGGAGGAGAGGAGAAAGAAAAAATACCATCCAATAAACGTCGTTCCCTTAAGAAGTGAGGAAAAGTTAGAAAAAATAAAGTCATGGATTCTTGAGAACAAAGACAAGTACGATAAGGTAATTACTGTTTTCAATACTGTAGGCGACGCTATAGAATTTTATAACAAAATAGTTTCAAATAGGGATTTTGAAGATTTTAGAAAAATACTTTTACATTCAAGATTTACGGAGGAAGATAGGAAATCGAAAATAGATGAGCTTAGGAAAATTGTTAAAGAAGAAAAATACATTGTTGTAGCAACACAAACAGTAGAAGCCGGAATAGATATTTCATCTACACTTATGATTTCGGAAGCTACTCCAGCAAACTCCTTGGTTCAAAGATTCGGTAGATTTCTAAGATACGGAGAAGTTGAAGGTAAAGCCTATGTGTGGTACGAAGTTGATGATGAAGGAAAGCTTAAAGCTAGGGAGGTATCAGGAGAAAAATTCTATAAGGTTTACAATTATGAGCTCACAGACAAGACCATCGAATACATTAGAAAA
>CAZLZO010000079.1:0-4349 GCA_964564025.1 uncultured Desulfurococcales archaeon | reverse complement strand
TGGTTTTCGAATGATTCTCTTAGTTGCTGCTGTATTTGTTGGAGTTCTTTTTGTCTCCATTCGTTAAAGATTTTTCTTGCTTCGTTGGCTGCTAAAGTGCTTAGTTCCTGTTGAAGCCTGATTCTGGCGCTTTTCTCTCTTAGATAAAGTATTAGGAGTAATAGTGCGATTACGGCTATAATGAGGCTTAAGGGCTCTAACATTACATAGTGCACCCGGTGATTCTTCAAACTAAACTGTTTCTTCCTTAAGTAATTAGTTTTAATTGTATTAGAGGGTTGGTTTAGGGAGAGATTTCTACGGAGATAGGCTTAGGTTATCAGGGATGCGTGAAGTTAGAGTTTTTGAATTGTCAAGTAAAGTGTATGGAATGAAAGGCAATTAGGGTTTGGGTGTTTTATTTATTATTTGGTGGGGGTTTATAGTGGAGTATTGGGTTGTTGATGAGGTTGCTGAGGAGTTTGTGAGGGAGGTTGGTTATGGTAGGTCTGTTGATTGGTATTTGATTAAGCTTGGCTCTGCAATATATCGGTTGGAGTCTGCTTGTTATGGGGATGTGGAGGTTTGTGTTAGGGAGTTTCTAAATAAGCCTGAGGTTAGAGGTGCTTTAGCGCCTTTGGCGTGTTATAGGGATGCTGTTAGAGAGCTTATATTGACTCCTAGGCATAGGGGTCTTCAGCCGTACATGGATCTTATTCTCGAAATTCTTTCGTCGCTGAAGTGTAGTGGCCGTGAGAGGATAGAGAGCATTATGAGGAAGGAAACTTATGCTGTTGAAAGCGGGAAAGAGAAGGAGGAGATTAGAAAAGAGGTTGTTGTGGAGGAGAGGAGGTGGCGACGTTCTAAGCTGGAAAGTGTTTCGAGAAGGAGTAGTTCTTTAAAGTCATTTGCTATATTGGCGATACTGCTTATGGTATCGGCAACTCTAGCTTACTTCATAGTAGAAACAGGACTACTTAAGGAAGTTGCTCCGACGGTATTGGAGAAGCCTACAGCACCCACATCCACAATTTACACGGAAGCCTCTACAACATCGGCTACAATGCGTTATTCTTCAATTACACCATCGCCGACTATGCCTACAAGCACTACGACACAATCATCGCCGCTCATTGCTTCTAAATCTGAGAGCATCAATGTTACAGAGCCTGTAATTTATGCTCTTAACAGGATAAACTATGAGAGGGAAAAATATGGGCTTGAACCTTTAAAACTATTCCACAATAACACAGTTGCTCAGCAGCATGCTGAAGAAATGGTTACCTACGGGTACTTAAGCCATTGGGATATTAACGGGTATAAGCCTTACATGAGGTGGGGTTTTGAAGGATACACTTGGTTCGGAATATCGGAGTCCATTGGGGCAATGTTCATTTATGATGGTAAAACGTGGTCTTCATGGGAGCTTAAGGAGGCTATAGACAATAGTGTTTACAATATGGTGTATAATGATGCTGAAAGCAATTGGGGACATAGAGACGACCTCCTAGATCCATGTCACAACTATGTTGCAATAGGTATCGCCTACTCCAGTAAAATGTTTGCTCTAGTAATTAATTCCATAAACGACTACATAGTGTGGCTTGAGAAACCGAGAATCCTAGGTAGTAAGCTGCAAATGTCAGGAATAATACCTTACAGATTCATAGACGGAAATGATAGCGTACCTATAAGCATCTACGTATTCTACGATAAACCACCTAAGAAAACCACAGCCTATCAGCTTAACAACGAATTCCCCTCATCATACGGTTATGGAGAAACAAACAGCCCCATCGCTGGAGTACTGCCTAAAACAAACATGTACTATGAAGACATAGAGACATTATATGCTGAAGAATACATAGTGGAAAATAGAGATAACGGATTATTCTTCAAAGTAACCGTGGACTTAAAACCCATCCTAACAAAAGATGGAGTATACACTATAATCATACTTCAAAAAGACCTAAAACAGAAGCATCCATTTAGAGAATTAAACTACTGCGAACTAACAAACATTGTAATAAAATACGTAAACGGAACAATAATGTATTTCACGAAAAACTAACATCAATAAAATCTATACGTACTCTCATAGGCTTCGTTCTTACTAAAGCATCTAAGACCTCAACAACGATTTATGTAAATTAATATTGCCTTTATAGGGAGATACCATCATTTATTAGGTCTGGAGTGTTTCATTATGAAATAATTATTGGAATGTGGCATGGTTTAAATTGCGGTGCATTACTAACTTTATTTTTGGAAATATTGGAGATTTATGGTGTCTGCTATACTGTTAATAGGTGGTTTCATATGGTTAATGAAGATCTTATAGCTAAAGATGCTTTTGAGGATTTAGAGGCTATTTTGAAGAGTACTTTAAGTGATATTATGGTTAGAAATGTTGATGAGGCTTTAGAGGCTGTTAGAAGCGATCCTAAAGTGAGAAGTGCTACTTTTAAGGTTTATAATGCTTATATTGTGCTTTCTCTTGCGTCAACAGTGATGCCTAGTGATGAGCATATATTGCCTTCTAGCCCTTATTTTAGCGCTTTGGTTACATATATTAGTTCTGAAGCCTTATGGTCTCTGTGTTCATTGTTTGTTGGAAATTACCTATCCGCAAGTAGGACCTTGCGTTTCCTTCTCGAGGTGCTCCTAAATTAAGAAACATTTGTGATGACATTAGTAAAGAGGTAAAACCTATTATGCTTGAAACATTGAAGAAAGCTGGTGACCATTATAAGAAAGCTATCTTTTCCGAAGTACATGAAAAACTGGATAGAATATTAGCTAGGGAATTAAATATAAGTGAGGAGGACGCAAAAGGTATTACAAAATACTTGGTTTTAACGGTTTCGGAAATAATATCATAGTGTGGATTGGTAGGCTAGGGCAAAGTAACTGTTACATATTTTATGGTGAAAGTTCCCGTGCTTGTAACGGTTATTCCTGTGTTTTCCCTGTTGACGTATATCCAGAAATAGGGTTCGTAATCGCCAGCTTTTTTAGCATAGTATTTAGGTGGACCTAGATGCACTATTATTTCGCCTTCAGGATTTGTGTGAAAACATCTTTCATTTCCTGGAATACTTACAATACGCCCTCCAAACTTATGTCTTAACTCTACGCAAGCGTTAGCTACGGGCATATTGTTTTTAAGTACTTTGATTACTATGGTGTCGTATCTTATGAGTTTAGGGAAAAAGCTTGTTAGCTCAATAAATCCGCCTTCGTCAAGGTGCATGGCTACATACGTTATATTACCGTACTCTAGTATTCTTCTTTTAATTCTGCATTCTATGGAAGTGATGTTTTCGAAATATCCTGGATCTATAGAGTATAGTTCACCACTAATATTGGCTATTACGAACGCACGGTCTTCCCCGGGAAAGCTAGCCAAATAGGCCTTTAACCCCCCTCTTTCTAGGAGAGCTTTAGCTACACTAGCTGAACCGCCACATCTAGCATACCCAAACAGCACCCATGAAATCACATGTTCAACTTGGCCTAGCTCTTTAAAGGGACAGCCATGGTAGCACCAAACGGTGTGGCGCCTTATTAAGTCGTTTACATAATTAGCCAATTCTACAGGGTCCTCATACTGCATAACAGTCGAGGTGATGTGAGAGTAGTAAGCAACACCGCAGATTAAGAATATTATTAATGGTGCAAAATATATTAGAAGAATCCTTCCCCTATAGTTCTTAATGTATAGAAGAGAACCTACTAGAAAATAGATAAAGATGAGTAAGAATAGCAAGCCTATGAAACTATCATAGTAAGAACTTAGTACATAAAAAATATAGAAAATTGAGCAAGAAAGAAGGAGGAATAAAAGGATTACGAAGATAGCAAACATTACCTTTCTCAAAGAGAGTTTTAATTTAGCGCCTCTACCTATAGTACCAGGCTTTCTGAAATGACATATGAACAAGCATATGAGAACAAGGAACGGATAGGAAATGAAAAATATTGTTACTATAATAAAATATTCAGCTAAATTTCTAAATTGAAACCTTAAAATAAAACCTGTCAAGGCTGTAAGAGACATAGCAATACTAATGTATTCAACAATATAAGCAAAGTATTTTCTGAAGTCACTTTGTAACATATGAATGCACCGTATTATATGCTCCTCAAATGTAATCTGTACCGCTAAAAAGAATTAAGTTATGATTATGCTATTTTGCTGTAGTGTTGCGAAACATTATATATACGCTTGGGTTTTAAACTAGTTTGAAGGAATATTCCTACATAGCTAATGGTGTTATATGTGCTTAAATCGTTAAGTATTAGGAATTTCAGAGGTATAAGGGAGTGTTTTATTAAAGATTTGAGTAGAGTAAATGTCTTTATAGGTA
>CAZLZO010000078.1:0-4422 GCA_964564025.1 uncultured Desulfurococcales archaeon | reverse complement strand
AAGTAGCTAAGTATCTTAAATCCAAAGGGCTAAAGAGAATTCAGAAAAGCGCTTTTGCAGGACCACTATCTTCTGCTGGTAGAGCTGAGCTCATAGCTGGGCTTAGAAGACTTGTTAAAGGCAAAACAGTTAACATCCAAATATACCCTTTAACACCTGCAAGTTTCAATCAAAGAGTAACTATTGGTGTCGAAATAAAATATGATGAAGAGGGAAGGCTTATTACGTAACAGGAACCCAAGTTAAAGGAGTTTACAGAGCATGTACACTCAAGATTGAAAGGTCGAATATATACAGAGCCTTCGAAAAACTTGTACGTAATAATTTAGTGGTAAATAATAGTGGAGGAGCTAAAGGTAAAAGATCCGTAATCATAGTGTGTAAGGGTTATGAAGGCCTCATACCTAGGTGAGGGCCTATAACTGTTGGAGAGAACGTGAAATATGTTCCTGAAGGGTTTAAAGTATCAGCTAGAAAGCTTAGGATCTTTTACTGGTTTGAACGCCTATTACTGAGGATGAATTGTAGGTTGCATACTACGCTTTACAGCACGGACTTAGGGGTTATGAATGATGTTGGCAAATTTTAGGATGAAGGTTTTGAAAACTATTTTCCCCTTTTTGCTTAGAGTAATAATTTAGTAGAGGACTAAGCTGGGTATTTAAGTTGAAATGTGGGTTAAATTTATGTTTGTGGAACCCACTAATTATGCATAGTGGGAGAATGTTCTCAGAAGTTCGCTTAGATGAGAGAGGTAGAATAACAATACCTCGAGAGATAAGGGAGAGATTAGGGCTAAAGCCTGGAGAGAGGCTTTTAATTAAAGTACAAGACAACAACATAATAATAACGAGAGCTGAGGACCCCTTTAAGATAATCGAAAAAGTACTTAAAGACCTTACATTTAAGAGAAGCCTCCGATTTGAGGCAGAGAAGCAAGCGCTTCGGGAGCTAAAAGTCAGATACGAAGGTAAGTAGGTGGGAAATTAATGGTTAAAGGAGTTCTCGTTGAAACAGGGTTTCTTCTAGCACTTAATCCTCGAAACAAACATCATGATTGGGCCCTTCAGCTCCTTAAACAAGCTAAGGAAGGCAATATTCGCCTCTTTATCTCGAGCCCGGCAATACTTGAATTAACTTTAATCCTACGATCACGAGGTATAGATGATAAAAGTATAGAAACCCTCCTAGAATCAATGAGCATAGCAATACACTTATACACGAAACAAAACTACACCCAAATAACACTAGAGACAGCTACCCTAGCGTCAAAGTTGCGCCAAAAATACCCAGACCTTTCCTTCTTTGACTCATACCATGCCGCTTTAGCAATAATCAACAACCTAGAATATTATGATCTAGACCCCGTAGTCCAAAGAGTTGTATCAAGAGAGAGCAAGCCATAGTTGCCTTCGCAAACTCATAGAACAAGCCTTAGTTGTGCGCTGTCACGCTAAAGTATTTAAAGTTCTTATTAATGATGTATTTGAATAAGCTTAGAAAAAAAGATTCTGAACTGATGCGGGTTTAATGAACAAGCCGTTGGTTAGTGTAGGAAGCACCAGGGTGGAGAAGCTAGTATGATGCTTAAGCACTATTTTAAACTAATTTTAGTGAATTAATCATCATAGAGGGAGATCACATGTCAGGGAATGAGGTGTAATAATTAGGGAGGTTAGTAGTGAAGGGTTCGCCTCTTTACATGATTGTATATGTTTTTGTTCATCGGTTCATCCTTATTCCCCGCAGTCGCTCAGGCTTCATTGGTCATTGGGGAGGCGTTCACCGCCGACCCCGAGCAACAGCACATCTACAAACAAGCAATACCCTAAACAGAATGTAAGCATAACACATCACGAAAACATATAAAAACACACATAAACATACAAAACTTGCCACGGCGAAGCTGTAGGTTTTATTTGTTTTTAAAAAACGTGAAGATTGTTACTGGGCCGAAGAGCTTTACGTAAAACTTGGATGCAGTGGCGAAGGTATTGGAGGAAGGCTTGTGAAGAGAGTTGAGGGTTACATTAAAGACCTAGTTTCCACGCTTACATTATGGTTTCCCCAAGTCTGATGAGCTATGAGCTTCTGGATCCGCATGGGATACCAGTTCTTAAACACAGTAGGGTTTGCAAAGAACTCCAGAGGAATAGGAGGCAAGGCCAATACCATTACTAAGCATATATGCTGGAAATGCATTAATGTGTTAGGGGAGATCACGCATCTCTAGAATTAGTGGTAGACTTCTGAAGAAGTGAGAAAGAAAAAGAACCACTTGAAGCCTTTGAGTATTTTTCTAAAATAATTACCAACATATAGGGTAGTTTATGAAAACTTACGGTTGCAACAAATCAGGTGCTTAAAGATATAAGCAGACTGTATAGTAATTTTAATTAGGGAATGAGCTTGGGCGAATTAGCACTTATGTGGCAAGCTATGGCTTGGTGTTTTTTAGGTCTAGGGTTGTTAATGGTTTTTATCCTTAATCTAAACTCCACTAATACTTTGCTTGGATTGTTACCGTTATTGTTTAGTACGCATGTTAATTATTTAAGTCGTAAAGCTCACCCTAAGGCCTATAAGAGTGTTGATGAATTAAATTACGTAGCGAAGTACATTACAGCGTCGGACATTAAAAGGTTCGGTTACTGCCCAAAAATCATATACTTCACACACGTCCTCCACTTAGGGGAGAGAGTAACCGAGGCAATGGAGTATGGTAGGGAAATTCATAGGGAGAAACATGTTCAACCACTAATAGCTAAAATTAAACCCTCAAAAATACTTAGAAACTACGAATTAAAAAGCGATAACTTAAAGATAACCGGTAAACCGGACTTCATACTCGTAACCAAATTTAACGAGTACATTCCAGTAGAGGTTAAGTGGGCTGAAGAAGAATTTAAGGGGGGAGTGAGGAGAGACCATAAGTACCAAATTGGAGCCTACGCCTTACTAATAGATGAAGCATTTAAAACAACTGTTAAGAGAGGATACATTTACTACCTAAGGTCTAAGAGAATAGTTGAAGTTAAAATAACTAGTTCCCTAAAGAAAGAGGTTATGAGAATTATCAAGAAAATATACAGTATCGTTAATGACGAAGTAGAGCCTAAGGTTAAGGTTGGAAAGTCTAAATGTGAAAATTGTGGGTGGAGAAAGTACTGTAGAGGAGGGTGGGTTTAAACCTTGGAAACAATAACAGTGTTTAAGGTTTACTTTAAACCTAAAAGAGACATCGTAGTTCCTCCGTTCACTTCTAAGCTAAGTAGAACAATAATTATTAAGGCTCTTGAAAAACAAGGGTTCAACGAGGTAGTTAGCGAAATAAAGGCCCCGTGGAAAACTAAGCCATACGTTTTCACAGTTGTTTTCCAAAACAATAAACCCCTATTTAAAACCGCGAAATCTCCTCCTAAACCCCTAGTTTTAAAGGCAAATGAAGAATACTTTTTCAAAGTAACAACAATAGGTTCCCAAAGATCCCTAAGAATAGTTCAAGCAATTTCAAACACCCCGGAAATAAGCGTCTACAATTCAGAAGTATTGTTAGTAGGTGTTGAAGCTAGAACAGTTGATTTCGGAAGTCTAAAAGTAAAACCAAACTATGACTACGTTAAACTAGAATTCATAACACCAACACTCCTACAACTACCCAAACCCAAGAGGATAAAGGAGAAAATAAAGCTAAGACACATACTATTCCCACTACCAATGCTAATAACATATTCCCTAGCAAAACACTGGAACCTACACGCACCACACCAGGAAAAAATAAGCAACATAGAAAAACTAGCAATAATATCAAACTACATACTACAAGAAGTAAACTACAAACTAAAACCAGTAACAGCAATATACGATGAAAAAAGAAGACCAAGAGGAATAACAGGCTGGACAATATACAAAATAAACAACATAAACAAAAAATACACAGAAACAATACTCAAACTACTAAACTACGCAAACTACGTAGGAATAGGAAGATCAAGAACAATAGGATTCGGAACAACAAAAACAACATACATACCATCTTCAGCAGACTCCATATCAATCCATGATTGCAGAGGACCTGCTGACATGTAGTTTTACATGAAACTACATGCAGGTAAGGCTGGAGAAAGGCAGAAATAATGGAACTAGTATATAAGTTTTCGGAATCTAATTAAAAAAGAATTGAAAGCAAAAACTTTACCCTACCCATTCTCAACTACCTCTTTATGAATCTAATTAAAAAAGAATTGAAAGGATGTTAGGACATCAACAACCCCATACGGCTTGAAGAGCTGAATCTAATTAAAAAAGAATTGAAAGGTTGATACACGGCTATATACAATAGCCTTAACTACCTCTTGGAATCTAATTAAAAAAGAATTGAAAGCGAAGAGGACGATAAAGAAGAGATTAAGGAGTTCTTTT
>CAZLZO010000077.1:0-4622 GCA_964564025.1 uncultured Desulfurococcales archaeon | reverse complement strand
ATCCCCGTCGCCAACACCTACACCAACAGAAACAACACCAACGCCAACCCCGTCCCCAACTGAAACAACACCGACAACAACTTACGTCCCATATAAGCCAAAGGGTGTAGATTATACACCACTCTATGCTGGATTGGCTATAGCAGTAATCATAGCTGCTATCTTAATAGGATTAGCTAAGAAAAGAACATAAAATCTTTTTTAAACCCTTATTTCCTCACGATATGCTGTCTCTGCTTCTCTTAGTGGAAATATTATTGTTCTATCATAGCTTATATAGGCTGCTATTCTATCTCCGATTTTTACTTGAAAGTCTGGATCTACATTTACGAGAACCTTTAATCCGTCAACGTTAACTCTTAATTCCGAATAGGGCCCTACAAAAGATATCCATTCAACTGTTCCTTCTATTTCATTTACATTTTCCCTTGTTCTCTCCGTTTCAAAATCCTGAGGCCTTAAAACTGCTACGGCTTCTTCTCCTTCATGCATGCTTAAATCTCTGGAGGGCCTTATACCTTTAATTATGAGGTTTCTTGTTATAAGAGTAACTAAGTCTCCTTTAACTTCTTTAACTATACCCTTCAATATAGTGCATCTACCAAGGAATGAAGCTACGAAAAGGTTTCTTGGGCGCCTATATAGGTCTTTAGGAGCATCTACCTGCATTATTTTTCCACGATTCATTACAGCTATCCTATCAGAAATTACCATGGCTTCCTCTTGATCATGCGTAACATAAATTGTTGTTATTCCTAGCTTCTTCTGTATTCTCTTTATTTCCTCCCTCATTTCAATACGCAATTTAGCGTCTAAGTTACTTAAAGGCTCATCTAATAGGAGAACTGCTGGTTCAATAACTAATGCTCTTGCCAGTGCTACTCTTTGTTGCTGACCACCACTAAGCTGAGTGGGATATCTGTTCTCTAAACCTTTCAGCTTTACTAAATCGAGTATTTCAAGAACCCTTTTCCTTATTTCTTCTTTAGGAAACTTTCTTATCTTTAACCCATAAGCTATATTATCAAAAACAGTCATGTGAGGCCAGAGAGCATAGTTTTGGAAAACCATTCCAGTATTTCTCTTATAGGGTGGATCATCTGTTATATCTTTTTCATCGAAAAAGAGCTTACCTTCATCCGGATACTCTAAACCCGCTATTATTCTTAGAGTTGTTGTTTTTCCGCATCCTGAAGGCCCAAGAAATGTGAAGAATTCACCATGTCTTATCGTTAATGTTATATTGTCTGCTGCAACTACTTCCCCAAATTTTTTCGTAACCTTTTCCAATCTAACATTAACCATTGCTTAAACACCTAGGAAAGCCACTCTCTGTTTAAGAATATAGTTTGAAATAGAAATAGCTGTTATCTGCAACGCCATAAGCAACACACCTAAGGCCGCTGCAATACTTACCGTACCTACTGCTGCACTAGCATATATGACTTGGCTCATAAGAAACGTTATGGGTCCTTGACTTGGATTTCTACTTCCTAAAATAACACTAGTGCTTACCTCACTCATGGAGTAAACGAAGGACAATATTGCACCGCTAATCACGTTTGCTGCAATTAAAGGCATAACTATTGTAAAGAATGTTCTCGCCCTACTTGCTCCAAGATTTTCAGCTGCTTCTTCGAGACTTACATGAGTCTGCTGAAGACCTGCAAAAACAGCTCTAGCTGTAAATGGAAGTCTCCTAACGCTATATGAGAACATTAGTAAGAGGCCTGGATTAACGAAGGGGTCAAACGTGTAACCTATACTTTCAAAGGGGGTATTGTAGAGTGTTTTAGCTAGTAATGTAAAGAATACTATGTAGCCTACGGCAACTATTATTCCAGGAATAGCTATGGGTATTGTTGCTAATGTGTCAAGAAAGTCTTTTCCAGGAATTTTCCTTCTAGCTACAACATAAGCTGCGCTAGTCCCTGTTAGAACAATTATCAATACAGCTACTCCAGAATATGTTAAGCTATTCATGATAGCTCTAGTTACGTCAGACTTTGTGACTAGTGATTCTAAATGCTCTAAAGTTAATTTAGTAGGTAAAATGCCGCTTGTTGCCCAATCTGTTATTGATAGAACTACAACTCCTATTTGGGGGAATGAGGATACTATAACTAACAACACTAAGAAAATATAAGTAGCTACTAATCCCTTCTTACCTGGTCTTCTGACTCTAGGGCTCCAACGTCCTCCCTTTGAAAGCATAGCGTATTGTCTTAGTGAAACATATTTTTTGATCATGAGGAAAGCTGCGGAAGCTATTAAAAGCATTGTTACAGCTAATGCATAAACTGAGGCATGTACTTGCTCTAGAGAAAGCACTTTTCTAAATTCATCATAAATGTAAAAAGACATTAAATGCGTATGTAATCCATCGCCGAAAGCCCCGCTTAACCCTATGGGAGCACCTAAGTCTTCCATACTAAATATGAAAACAAGTGTTGCACCGGCTGCAAGGCCAGGTAACGATAATGGAAATGTAATTGTACGGAAAAGCTTAAAACCATGAGCACCCATGTTCTCTGCTTGTTCTTCTAATGAGGGATCAATGTTTATTAAACTTGATAAAGTATTCATATAGACTATCGGGAAAAAGCTTAATGTTTGAACAAGAATTACCGCAGGTAAGCCAACAATAACTATAGTGTAATCAGTTACTTTAAGAACATCATTTAAGATGTAGTTAAGAAGACCTCCTGACCCTAAAACCTTACCTATTACATAAGCATTTACGAAAGGTGTTGCAAGTAAGGGAATTATTAAGAGAACTCTGAAAATGTTTTTCCCCGGAAACTCATAACGAGCCATTATGAATGCTGCGATTAAGCCTATTATTGATGCAAGAATCATGACGGTTGCTGAAACAAATATGGAGTTTAAAATATATCCGAAATTTGGCCCTACACCTCCAATGTAAATCGTTTTTAGAGGTATGAGAATTCGAGTACCATTAGGTAGGGTTTCAAACTTATATCTTTCAAGAATCTGAATTACTGTTAATGATGGAGTAGGGGAAATCATATTAGGATCAGAATATGTTATTTCAAAGTATTTGAATGAAAATCCTTCATCGGAAATAAATGCTCTTACAAGAAGTGATGCAATAGGTGTTACCAGAAAAAATATTAATATGAATAATGCTATGAACAGCTGCACTATAGTTAATTTATCAAATTCCCTCCTAATGCTTTTTAAGTTCACCCTATTTATCCTCCAATTATAGATAATAGTTCTTGATGGACCTCTTGATACCTAGCTTTTGCTGCTTCTATCCATTGCTTTACAAGAGCGTTTCTATAATCAGCACTCTTAAGTACTTTTTCATTTAGTTGCTGAGCGACTTCCTGAGTAAATGTTAGTTCCTCGCCTGTTTCTGGTTCTTTAAACTTTATGTTTTCAGGGTTTGTTAGTTTATCTACAAGGTAGTCAAATTGTTCTTTAGTTATTTTACCCGTTAGATACGCTAACGCTATGTCTTTCCACGTTGTTTGAAGTTCTTGATGTGCTTGAGTTATCGTTGCAAAGAAGAACCACCTCATTATTTCTTCATAGCTTAGAGCTAATTCATCGCTAAACTCTATTGAAGAGGCTTTTAGCGTTCTTTCATAGGCTTCTTTCAAATCAGGCCTGTTTTGGCCTTCAGGCGTTTCGAATACCTTTGCGTTTACAGGCATTCTATTAACGTTTTCAAGCATCCATACTGTTTGTCCTTCTGGGCTAAGTACCCAAGCAATAAATGCTTGTGCAGCTTCCTTATGTTTACTTGTTGTAAGTAAAGCTATGGGATCACCATTAACTATTGTTCCATCTTCTGGAAGAATATATTCACATTGCTGAGGATTCTGTAGTTGGGCAGTGAACCCATAAAAGTCAATTGTTATACCTACTGCAATATCTCCTCTAATAACAGAGTCCCTTACAAGACCTGATTGATCATATATTCTAGCGTTAGCACCCATTAGTGTTATTATTTCCCATCCCTTCTTCCATCCATATATTTGAAGTATTATTTCGTACATTCTCGTGTTGCTTGTACTTCTTGTTGCATCAGCTACTCCAATGCTTGGTGTGGGAAGTGTTATTGCATAGTCTGGGCTAGCTAGGTCAACCCATTTTACAGGCCTCGGCAATCCATATTCTTCTAATTTCTGCTTATTTATTGTAAAACCAAAAGTAGAAATTGCAGCTGCAATCCACACTATGTTTCCATTAGCATTTTTTCTCATCATAGATGAACCAGAAATTTCCTCTGGAATATCTTTTAAAATAGCTTTTATTTCATCACTCGTTATCGGCGCTAATAATCCTTCACGGGCAAGGGTATCGAAAAGTGTCGGACCGCCACCCCATGCAACATCAATTTCTCTACCGGGAGTTTCAGCCGAGGACCTAATGACATCAATCCATTGTGAAGGATCTATAGGTAACCATCTTATATCAACAATATTGTATTTCTTAGCTAACTCACTTTTTAAAAATCTCTCCTTAGCGGCATCTAAAATATCATAGCCATGTCTTGTTATTACCCTTAAAACGATACCCTGAGGTTTAGTTTCTGTCCCGGTAGGTGTTGTTTCTGTCGGTGTTGTTGGCGTGGTTTCGGTAGGAGTTGG
>CAZLZO010000076.1:0-4680 GCA_964564025.1 uncultured Desulfurococcales archaeon | reverse complement strand
GCTCTCTAACTAATTGCTCTTTCCTTCTCCTTTCCACATACTTACGAATTTCTGGGATTTCTTCTATAATGCTATAAAGGTTTTCATAGAAACCTAAGGTTTCATCTACAAAGTGTTCAAAGTCCACGTGATCTAAAATCTCGTCTGGTATCTTCCAGCCGTATTTTAATGCGAATTTCAAACGTGCTATCAACTGCTTTTTAGTTGTCATTCTATGATCACCTTCCTTTTTACGATTCTTTTAACCTTACTAAGGAGTCTTCTAAGCTCATCTCTGTTTATTATTGTGATTTTCATTTGTCATCACCTTGAGAAAAATTTTAGAAAAAGAGTCAGTAGCGTCTTCTAGAAAGTAGCACTAGGAAGAATATTAGCAGTAACAGGAATATCCAGAACGGAAATTCTTCCTTCTTTGTTGGTGTTGGTGTGGGTGTCGGTGCTGTTTCTACTGTAACTACTGCGTCATCAAAGGTTGGTGATGTTAATGGTGGCTGTATAGTTACTACTGCATCGTCATAGGTCGGTGATGGTAAACTTACCTGTTCTACCGTAACTACTGCGTCATCGTAAGTCGGCACTTTAACCCCCTCTTAGGTTATCCTTTGTATATTGCTCTAAACCATACTTTACCTGGAGTAGTAGGTAGTGTATAGTTTATAGTAGCCTGTCCGTTTTCATCAGTTGTTGCAGTTCCTATTTTTTCTCCTATTATTGCGTTTCTTGAGAGTCCACATCTAACAACATAAAATTCTATGATCTCTCCAGATACTGGGTTTCCTTGATCATCTGTGAGTGTTGCCGTTAGTGTAATTACCTCTCCAGCGTTAGCCGTTTGTTTATTTGTGGATAGTGATAACCTTCTCGGTGTGTCAAACGTGAGTTTATAAATGTATGATGTTGAGTTGTTTCTGTTTGTAAAGAATACGTTTTCGTGTCTTGCCGTTCCCTCTAACATATCGTAAGTTGTCAAGCTTCCTACATGCTGTGTTGTTTGGTTCTCTAAGTCAACTAAATAAACATCCGCCGGGTTATGTGATGATACCTTAGCGTGTATTACAATGACATACTTACCATAAAGTAATATACCAGATCCTTTATCTGTCGATAAGTCTATGCCCGTATCGTATTCGTTCCAAGTCTCCCCGTTATCTGTTGAGTATCTTATTAATAGTGTGTTAGATCCTGACTCTTTAGCGTATGCTATTATGTCCCCGTTCCCTAATATGTTTCTTGCGAAACTATCACCCTGCTCTATAGATGTCCAAGTAGTTAAATCATCTAATGAAGCTTTCTGTATTCCACGTGTAGATGCTCCCGTTAGTGTTACAAATACATTATTTCCAGCTATTAACACTTTAGTTACTCCAGGATTTATACTCTCTGATCCTAACGGTGAAAATTCATGCACTCTTTGCCACGTTGACGGGTCGGTTATTGTCGATCTTGGAATAATCCATAAACCACCACCGTTAGGCCATGAGCTACCTGTGGTTACAGCTCCACCCTTACGTTCCCCAACTATAAACCTATCGTTTTTCTCATCGTATGCCACACCAATAAACTCGTTACAGTCTCCTGTATTAGGATGTTGAACTACCACAACACTATCATCATTTAAATCAACTATAACAACAGTCGATCTTAAAACCCCTTGGTCATCGTCTGCCTCTCCGAAGAAGTATATCTTGTTGTCCTTTGCTACATATACTGAGTTCCACGCTGCAAACCTACTTTTTTCAAAAATTATTGTTTCATTTCCTGTAACTAAGTCTCTCTTTATAATTCTGCCCTTATTGTTCGGATCTGTCCCATATAAATGGTTATAGTATAGGTATCTTCCATCTTCTGTTACATAGGCCGCTAAAACCTCATTGTTAGGCACACTAAACAATTGTGTAAGAGTTGGCATATTTCACCACCTCCTTTATACAAACAAATTAGCTATAGCTAAACCTATTAAACCTGTCAAGGCAGGAGCTACAAAATACTTAATAAATGCCCATAAGCTCTTAACATTTGCTTTTATCTCCGTAGTGTCTCTATCTTGCTTTGTCATTTGTGATCTTAGGTCTTCAATCCTAGTTCTCATATCCTGCAATTGCTTATTAATAGTATCTACTGAGTTTTCTAGTTTTTCTATCCTTTCTTCGTGCTTTTCTACTATTCTTTCAAGCCTACTAACCCTAGTAGAGAGCTTAGTACTCATAATATCACCTTCTACCAATCATATAACCAAACCCTAAACCAGCTAAACCTGAGACTGCTATCCATTTCACATAATCTTCTTTAGCATCGTTGTAACCGTCCTTGTATGCATTATCGATCTGAGTCTTTGCTTCATCTTCTAGCTCATTTATGCTATTTACTGCTACATCCTTTATGTTCAAGATTTCAGCTTTTATGTTCTCATAAGCCGTTTGAGTGATTTGTCCTTGATTGTAGTAGTAATCAAGAGTATTTAGAGCGTCATTAACTGCATTTTCAACGTTAGTTCTTCCTTCTTGAGCCTTAGAGCTTATTATTTGCTTCTCTTGTTCTGTTGGTGGTTGTGATGTATCACGTGTTATTATTTGGTAAAGAGCTATACCCCCAACCACAACACCAACTATAGCTAAACCTACACCTGTAGCACCACCTACTGCAAGACCTAGAGCCACAGCTCCACCTGTAGCTACTGAGACCCCTATAACCGATAGTAACTGACCCAAAGATAAGTTTATGTCTCCTAGCCTTACGTAAACATCATAAATTAACTGAAAATTAACAGGATCAACATAAACGTTTAGACACCTACCGTTTAATGCCCTAATAACGTGATAAGCCGTATATGGTGCAATAAGCTTAATTTTGTCCGTGTCTGTAATGTTTGAGTTCTGATAAATGTCTATGATCGTGCTTTTATAGTCTGAATACATATATGCCATTCTATAAACCCAATCCCTCATTACTGATATATTATCAAAGTTTAACGTTATTCTGATTATTGCATAAGTCCCCCAGCCCGTATCAACTGCACTTGAAGGAGAAGTAGGAACTATCAGTTTTCCTACTTTATTTTGATAATCGTGAAGATATAGAATCGAGCTAAAACGTCCTGAAATAGGCATAGAAACAGAACCCGTTACTCCCCCAATCTCATATACTGCACCTAAATAGTTATCACGTATGACTAATGTCCCTTTTTTAGTCCCAAGACTTGCAAGATACACGTTTGTTGGTGTTACAAGGAATAACACAATGCTGTTACTCTCAACTATGTTATTTTCGTTAGGCTGAGAAGCAACATCTACCTTAACTAAATATGTCCCCTCTGTAAGAGTGCTTACTACTGATCCATCCAAAATCTCAGTAAAAAAGTCATCACTAGTTATTTGTGTCCAATCACTCGAATATTTTACCCTCAGAACCTCATCTAAAACCTGATAACGATAATATGATCCATTACGTCCTTTTATTTTTACGATAACTTGCGTTGGTAAATCACTTGATATAGGAATTACGGGGTCGTGTGTCTTCTGATACAATATGATAGTCATAATATTATCCCTCCCAGCATATTATCCTATTATAAATTATGAAAAAGAGAGAAAAAGAGCGTTAAGTTGTATTACTGTTTTCTTCTAACCTCTATTGTAACCTTGTATTCCTCTGTTTCCTCATTAAAGTAAACTACACCATACCAAACATAACCTTCCGTCTCCTTTATTTTCCACTCCTTGATTTTTCTCCAAAAAGCCATTTCAGTATCACTTCCAGCCTCTTAGCTACCTCATTAGCTGTTTCATCGGAAGAAAAAGAGATAACAACATAAAGATCTGTGTCATCAGTCCAAACTTCAATATCCTTAAAGTCATCTTTAGCTATTTGATAAAGCTCCTTAGCTATCCTGTAAATGTCTATTATCCCCTTGCTCATTCAACAGCTCCCCCTTCTGATTCTGAAGCCTCTTTTAATGCCTTAGCAACTTCTGATATTCTTGAGAGCTTTTCCCTCTCCTTTCCTTCTATAAACATCTTAGCTAAGTCTAAACCTTTACTCAAGACATCTAGGAATTTATTTTTAGCCTGTTGTTCTATAATGACCGTCTGTATCGGTTTCTTTCCTTCCTCTGTTGTTGGTGTCATCAAACTAAGTAGTTGTTCGTTTACCTTCTGACTAACTAACTGATCTAATTGCTGTAGTGCACTAAGCGTTAATTGTTGAGTTTGGATAAGTTTAGTGTAATCCTGAAGTGCTATATCCCAAAATCTAAGCCCTAACGTTATTGCTTTAGCTAAAACAACAGGATTATTTGCGTTTTGAGCAATAAGCATAATATCTTGCTCTATCCCTGAATACCTACCATAACCCCGTGCATGTCGTATTCCTTCCTGAGCAAGACCGATTAAAGCCTCTAAAGGCGTTATGTTATTCTTTCGTGCTATATCCTGTATCATCTGGTATAATTCTGGATTCATTCTTTTAATTCGAGCCATAAATCCACGTTCTTGAGCCTTTTCAGATTTCCTCTTAGGTTTCTCCTCAATCTCATCATTTGGCATTTCTACATCCATACTATCACCCTAATCTGTAATACTACTTTAGAGCATCAAAAAATAAAAAAATAAGTTAAAAGGATCACGAGCTAGAGCTAGAAGGTGAAGGAGTAACACCGAAATAAATCCTGTCCTTAAATGCCTT
>CAZLZO010000075.1:0-4727 GCA_964564025.1 uncultured Desulfurococcales archaeon | reverse complement strand
GCTGGAAAAGCTCTCTCCTTAAAAACCATAGCTGTACTCTACGGCTTTACAAGTAAGGAGGAACTACTTAAGCATAAGCCAGACTACACTATTAATAAAATAGATGAACTACTAGCAATAGTCTAGTAATGCAGCGCTGTTTAAACTCAATAACTTCACGTACTCGCTAATAGCTAAGCCATTACATCTTCTCATGAGTCACATAGTTTTTGATCTAGGCTCTCATTATGCTGTACAAGTGTATTGCACATTATCCAACAGTTTCAAGAAAACTAAAATATCATGACCATGTTTAAAGTATTACGAGTACAATAATCCTTATAAGTCTACTTTATCTATAGGTATGAGTAGGTGGTTTTGTGGATAAGTACGTGACTGTTTCTGCAAAAGTTCGAAGAGAGTTGAAAGAGGAAGCTGAAAGGCTTGGAATAAGAATTTCCGAAGTCATAAGGCGTAGCTTGGAAGAGGAGGTTAGAAAACGTAAGCTTGAGATTATCCGGAAGAAACTTGAAGAAATTGGAGATGTTCTTGAGAAACTTGATGTAGATAGGTTAGTGAAGCATATTAGAGAAGATAGAATGCGTGGTTAGCCTTGAAATATTTGTTTGATGCTTCTTCACTTCTTTACACTCTAAAGCTTAGGAAAATAGATTTTCTACAGGGAAACTATGTTCAATGGCTAACCCTTTATGAATCAATAAATGCACTATGGAAAGAGGTTTTCTTAGTTAAAAGCATTAACATTATGGAGGCTTTAAAATTAATTAGTATTCTAAATAATATCCTGGATTTAATGAATATTTTAGATTTGCAAGGGCTCGAAAAAGCTGTGCTCAAAGTTGCTGTAGAACATGGAGTTACAGCTTACGATGCATCCTACATAGTTCTTGCAAGTAAGCATGGTCTCACTTTAGTAACAGAAGATAGAGAACTAAAGAATAAGGCATTGAAAATTGTTAAAGCAGTGAACTTAAATGAACTTATAGGATATGGAGGGAAGTAGAGAAGTTTAACCATTTTACACAAAATTTCTAATGCTTAACTTATTCTCTAACGCTCTCCACTATGTGAATTATTCCTTCACGCACCATGGACACTGCTATTGCGGCTAAAATCATTGCCATAATTCTAGCTAAAGCTATTGAACCGTTCCTACCTAGAATAGCTAATAATCTATCTCCATTAACGAGTAGAAGATAGGCTATAGCTGTGTTTATGATTATCGAAATTATTGAGTAATGAATTCCGTAGGCTTGAGCAATATATATTACCGTAGTTATCGAGCCTGGGCCTGCAAGTAAAGGTGTTGCCATTGGAACAACAGCGACAGCTTCTCTTTCAACAGTTTCAGCTTCAACCCTACCTAGAATTCCTTTAACAGCTATTATGAAAAGTATTGTTCCACCAGCAATTCTGAAATCATCAACCGTTATGTTGAAAAACCTGAGTATTAAGAGTCCTCCGAGGGAAAATATGAGTAAAATAATTGTCGCTACAATAACGCTCATTCTAATAATGCTTTTCCTGTCTTTCTCACTAAGCATCATTGTTAAAGAGTAAAATATTGGAGCATTACCTAGCGGGTCGAATATTACGAACAGTATTAGTATTGACTGCGCTAGAACGTAAACGTCAATAACCACATGCTACACCATTTAAGCAAAAATAAGGGTTACAATATTTAAGCTTACTACTTACCAATTTCCCCTATGAAACCCGTGAAAACGTTTAGGAGCTTACTAACTTCCTCACTTGTGTGAATCATGGATGGCATAAGTAATGCTTCGTTTTCCGGAAGATAAATTAACCCATTAACCCTAGCGTAAAGATGCATTACCTCATAAACTTTTTCACTCCACCTCTTCAGCATGGCGTCTTCGCTTCTCCAAGGCCTAGTTGTGGTGAAGTGAATGCCGACCATGCTTCCTAAACCTGTAATGTAGCATTCAACAGATAATTCCTCACATATTTTCTGAAGCTCCTTCCTAACAGTATTCCATAGTCCATTGAATACTTCGTAAATCCCCCTATTACTCTTCAAATAATTTGCTAAAGCATATCCTGCAGCCAATGTTATAGGGTTTCCGGTAAATGTTCCTCCATGAGCACTTCTCGCTCTAGGGTCGGGCTGAGCTATGTGGTCAAGCATTTTCATAATTTCGGCTTTACCTCCGAAAGCACCGCTTCCAGGGTAGCCTCCTCCAATAGCTTTACCTAAAACTGTAATGTCTGGTTTTACACCGTAATATTCCTGAGCTCCTCCAAGAGAAATTCTAAACATAGTTATTACCTCATCAAATATCAGTAATGTATCGTATTGTTCAGTAAGTTCCCTAACACCCTTAAGATAATCTCTTCTAGCTTCAATCATGCCCCCAGCTCCAAGAACAGGTTCAACAATGAATGCTGCAACATCCCTTCCCTTAAGAGCTTTCTCTAAAGCCTCAAGATCATTAAAAGGCACCGTGATTGTATGTTTTACGCTGTCGTAAGGTAGCCCTGCAGACCCAGGCTCACTGTATGGTGGGGAAACACCTATGTGTAATGCATCATAAGCTCCATGCCATCCACCATTCACTTTCACTATCTTCAACCTTCCAGTGTATGCTCTCGCTAAACGTATAGCGTACATTGCAGCTTCAGTACCGCTATTCGTAAACCTAAGTTGCTCTATGCTAGGAATTATTTTTGAAAGAAGCCCAGCATATTCTAAGGTAAGTTCATGTTCGAAACCGACATGTGAACCGAGGTTGTCAAGAACTTTTAAAACATTTTCTTTAATAACATCGGAGTTATGTCCGAGAAGTTGTGATCCATGGCCCATCCAGAAGTCAACATATTTGTTTCCATCCACATCCCAAACATATGGTCCCTTAGCTTCCCTAATGTAAATTGGGTATGGGTGAAACCACCTTAAATGATAAGTTACTCCGGCAGGAAACACCTTCACAGCTCTCTCGTAAAGCCTCCTCGACAACGGTGTTTTCTCAAAATATTTCTTAAGCAATTTGTGCTCAATTTTTCCAAGTTTCTCATCAACACTGCTACCCATACCTTATACCTCTAAGCTTTCCTAGTTTAGGGTTAAAGCTATATAGGTTTGAAAAGTACTTGAAATTACTAGCATATATTCTCTATTCACAATTAAACAATGAAGAAACGTTGAAGGGATAGCGTATTGAGCAAATGCATTGTCGAAGACAGCATGTTTCTACTTATTCTCACCCTCACCATAGTTTTGGGGTCGCTATTTCCATTAGGAGTAATCACATTAGCTATTATTACAGTCCAATTGGGAGGAAATGTAGGGTAGCTACTCACAATTTACATTAACACATTGAATTCATGGATTACTCAGGGGAACCCATGGTACATACCCTTACACTTAGCATTACTCTCCACAGTAGCAATCGGGTTTGAGTGTGATTTGTGTGATGTAGGTTTAATTGAGTGTTTGGGTAACTTTAATTTAAAGTAGTCTGTAATGAACTTGACAAAAATATTTAAAGCTTCAGTGAATAGTGAGTCTTCATATTATTTTTGATAAAGTGGCTATGGGGTGGAGAGGGGAGGGTTTCTTTCGTAGTTGAAGGTTATTTAAAGTGTTGGATGTAGTATCTGATGGGGGCTTGGCTTTTCATATTCTATTTTGGATGATTTATAAGTGTTATAAGATATGTTTATATATATTATGTATCTTATATGTCATGTTAGTGTGTTGGTGGAGGGGGTGTTGTTTGGTTAGGACTATTGCTTTGTCTGAGGATGTTTATAGGAGGCTTAGGGAGCTTAAGGATTTGATGAATGTAGGGTATAGTGATTTGATTGATATGCTTATTGAGGCTTATAGGAAATATCGTGTAGAGGAATTGAAGAGGCTTTGTAGTGAATTAAGAATTGAAGAGGGTGAGGTTGAGAGGGTTTTTGAGGTTTATAGGAGGCTTAGGGGTCGTGGGTGGTGGTAGCTGTTTTACGTGGTGTTGTTGATACAAGCATTGTTATTGAGCTGTTTGACCGCGGCAACGTTAGCTTACTTGAAAACATTGTGGACAGGTACGGTGGATTATATGTTCCATGGATCGTACTGTACGAGTATCTTTACGGCCATAAGTATCTTGGTAGAGGTGTTGAGGAGAGGAAGAGAGCTGTTGAAAAATTAGGTCAAATTGTATGGGTTACCCAGGACATTCTCGTTAAGGCAATGGAAATCGACATAGAGCTACATAGGAAAGGGGAGGCGATACCGTTCTCAGACATTCTCGTAGCAGCAACAACACTAATTCTAAAAGCAGAGCTAATAACTCTTGATAAAAAACACTATACGAGAATACCGGGACTAAAAATATACATACCTAAACCCGCTAGGAAGCCCTAAGCCAAAGCACATAAAATACTAATGTTTCTGCTTTAACGCTTACTGATTTACTTTACAGAGCAGTAAAAAGACCTTTTTGAGAATAAGTCTCCTCTGAAATTAGTTAGTGTTTAATTATTAATGTAAACATTGTTTTATAGTTTATAGGCTTAATGTTTTAATTGCATTTCTGATGTTTAAGAGGTTATTTTAAGCTTATTTAGAGGTAATTGTGGATATTGTATATTTTATGATAATAGAATTTTTAAGATATTTTGCATGGACAGTATGGGTGAAAATATGAGTGTAGGGATAGGTACGGTTTTTCGATGAGGTTTCTACAGTGGGCGGCAAGAGCATACTTTAATGTTGC
>CAZLZO010000074.1:0-4732 GCA_964564025.1 uncultured Desulfurococcales archaeon | reverse complement strand
CTTATCAATAACCACAACTTCCACATATCCCACCTCTCCCACTATTCTTTAAATCAACTCACAGATATATAACCTTTACATCAAAAACGTGGGTACAATACTAAAATCCTCAGGCATTGCAGTGAAAGGATTCTCCCGGATCAAGATACATAATCATTTCTCCTAAAGTGTTGCAGGATTATTTGGCCTCCATGCAACGTTTTAACACTGGTTACGGCCTTCGGAGCTGGTGGTTCGGGGTTCAAATCCCCGCGGGCCCGCCAAGAATTTTTCTAGCTTATAACAACTACTTCATAGACTTGAAGAAACTTGGCTCCTTTAATACTTGCAAATTTTGTCAATATTGAAATGGCCATAATCTGAAGTACTCCTTAATTTTCCTTAACAATTCAACTAAGCCTTTAGATTCGTAAAGTAGAAATGCTGCTATGAGAACGCCGAAAATTACTTCTTTTATTGGGGGAAGTATGCCTGCATATGCTGGGTTTATTTCTTGAAGTATAGGTAAAACCCATATACTAATTATTTCGGGAACGCTTACTACAATAAATGTGCCGAGAAGTGGACCCCAAACTATCCTACCTAATCCTCCTATGAGTATTATTGCTACGAAATCTATTGAAAGTAATAAGTCGAAGTCTTCAGGGCTTACATGTCCTTGGTAGTATGCCCAAATACCTCCTGCTATAGCTGCATAAAATGCGCTAACCATGAAAGCTAATAGCTTATGTTTAAAAAGGTTTATTCCTAAAACTTCGGCAGCTATATCTCTATCTCTAATAGCTTTCCAAGCCCTACCTATCATTGATCTAGAAATGTTTGACGCAAGAATGGCTAGAGCGAAAGCTAAAGTAACTGTGAAATAGTAGAATACTAAATCGCGAAAATCTGAAGGAACTCTAATGCCGAAGATTGTGGGTTCAGAAACGCTTAAACCCCATCCGCCTCCTAAGATCTTTCACTCAATCGTACTTGCATATTGAAAATGTAAAGGCTATTTGAAAATTTTTAAGTAGAAGCTTTTATAACTAGTTTGGTTATTTGGTTCAGTTAGGGTGTAATTTAAAGAATGAATGTTGTCCATGATGTTTATGGTTATTTAAAACACACAATAGCTGATAATATAGCTTACGTTTGGAAAAACATGGGCTTCACTGTGGAGAAAGAAAGAATTATCTCAGAATTAGAAGAACCTCCCCTTGAAAAGTTCGGTGACTTATCGCTTCCAGTTTACATGTTTGCTAAACCATTCAAAATGAAACCCTACGAATTAGCAGAAGCTACAGCTAGAAATTTGAAACTAAATTTCATAAGGGAAACTAATGCAGTAGGTGGTTATTTAAACATTTTCTTTAAGGAAGAGGAAATTGCAAAAATGCTTTTTAAAGCTATTCAAACCTTTAACAGTAAATTCGGCTATGTTAAAACAGAAAAGCCTGAAAAAATAATTGTTGAACATACAAGTGCTAATCCTGTTCACCCATTACATGTGGGACATGCTAGAAATTCCATCTTAGGCGATACTTTAGCTAGAATGCTTACAAGAAGAGGCCATATTGTTCAAAGAAGATTTTACATTAACGACATGGGAAGACAAGTAGCTATACTAACCTACGGGTATTTAGCTCTAAATAAACCTAAGCCTGAAGGAAAACCAGACCACTTCTTCGGGATAATATATTCCATAACAAATGCGATTATTGAAATAGAAAAGTTGAAAAAGGAAATGGAGTTCGCGAAAAACTCTAGTAATAGAGAAGAATATTTAAAGCTACAAGATGAACTATATGATTGGCTTAATGCTCTTGCAAGTCTTAAAGAAAAAAGAAAGGACTTTGTTGAGAAATTATCTAAGAGACTAAGCAGTAAGGAACATGAGAAGGAAATACAGAAGATTATGAAGGAATATGAGGAACAAAGAAATACAGAATTAGTTAGCATAATAAGGAATCTATGTAATGACATAATTAAAGGCTTTAAGGAAACATTAGCTAAAGTAAACATTGAATTTGACAAATGGGATTGGGAAAGCGACCTAGCATGGCAAAGTCTTGTAGGTAAAATTTTAGAAAAAGCTAAAGAAAGCCCTTATGCAACAATTTATAAAGGAGCTTTTGCCCTCGACTTCTCCCAAATTCAAGAACATAGGGAAGTCAAGGAGAAGCTTGGACTACCTAAGGCATTTAAGATCCCTCCTTTAATTCTTCAGAGAAGTGATGGAACAACACTTTACACTACAAGAGACATAGCCTATAGCCTTGTAAAGTTTAGAGAAGCTGATAAAGTAATTAACGTTATAATGTCTGAGCAAAGCCTTGAACAATTACAGGTAAAGCTTGCATTGTACGCACTAGGCTATACCAAAGAAGCACTAAACTTAATTCATTATTCCTACGAAATAGTGAAAATTCCTGGGGCCAGAATGTCTGGAAGAAAGGGTAGGTACATAGATTTTGACGGATTAATAAATGAAGCTGTTGCTAGAGCGTTTTTTGAAGTAGAAAAAAGAAACCCCGACCTTCCTAAAGAGGAAAAGGAGAAAATAGCTAAAGCAGTAGGTATAGGTGCTTTAAGATATGCTTTAGTTTCTGTTTCAGCATCTAAACCTTTAGTTTTTAAATGGGAAGATGTTCTTAGTTTTGAAAAGAATAGTGGACCATATATTCAATACACCTATGCCCGAGCTAAAAGTATACTCAAGAACTACGGAAAACCAATAATGTTTAATGAGCTTAGCTCCTTAGATTACAGAGTTTTTAAAGAAGATAAGCCTAGAAAACTCCTGCTTAGCATAGTGAAGTTTCCATGGATTTTTGCTAAAGCTGCTGATGAATTAAAGCCTGAACTACTTGTTAATTATGCTGGAAAATTAGCTGACATATTTAATTCATTTTATGCTAAGGTCCCGGTTTTAGCTGAAAAAGACGAAGATAGGAAAATGTCAAAACTACTGCTTGTAAAGGCAACGGAGATGGTCTTAAAGAATATATTAGATGTACTAGGTATTGAGGCTCCTGAAAGAATGTGAATTAGGAAAAGAAAAAGTTTTGTTTATTTTAAGACGGTTTCTTCTTTAAGAAAAAGCCTATAGCAAATCCTATGATTAACCCTATTACTGCCCCACCTAGCATGTAGGTGTTGAGTGCGCCTCTTAGAGACTCTACTTCCTTCATTAATGTCTCCTTATCTGATTGCAATGCGCTCTTTTCTTCTTGACATGTTGATAGCTGTGATTTTAGACTATCTATTTGTGAGCTAAGTGTTTTCTTAGTGTTTTCAAGTTCTGCTTCTAAACTTTCCTTGTCACTTTTCAGCTTCTCTAATTCACTCTTTAAACTATTTATTTCCTCGCTTAAGCTAGCCATTTCCTTCTTTAACTTAATAACCTCTGGTATTCTTGATCCGTAGAGGCCTACACCCCATAAGATAATGTTTCTTATGAACTCTGGACCACTACCTTTAATTCCTTTATATTCTGAAACCCACATTCCCTGATAATGATCAAAAGGTGCTTCAGTGCTTAAAATAACTATGTTATCTTTGTCCATGAACTCGGCAGCCATGAGAGTAAAGGAACCTTCCTCACCAACTTCGTAAGCATGTGGTAGCGGCTCAACAAATTCTGCTATAGCTCCCTTAGGTGACGTTATTGCTATTCTATATACGTTTTCAACAGGCTTTTCTCCTGTTCCATATAGAGGCTTCCATTCACCATTAACGTAAAGAGCTATTGGAGCTGGTCCGTGGAAGAGAACAGGATGAAGCACACCACCAGCTAGGAAGAAGAGTTCTGGATCAGGCTTTATTAAGGCACCGAGTCTGTAGTCTTCGCCGAAATTAACCTCTCTATCAACAGCTTCTGTATGGTCATTTCTTAAAACAGAACCTACTGCCTCCAATATTTTGTTCGCATTAGGTATTCTCATGTAGTCTCCGCCTGTGTAATCGCTATCGCCTGTTACCCAAAGTGTTTTACCTCCCTGATCAAACCATTGCTTTATGGCGTTTAATTCTACATCAGTTATTTCAACTCCTGTATCCACTTGTACGTAAATGAGCATGTCAGCATCTTTTATTTCATCAAATGTTATTTCTTCCGTAATAACTTTCCATTCGACCTCAGTAATATTACTCATCATATAGTTTAGTTGAAGATCTTCTCCGAAAAGTCCATGTGCTACTACTACAACAAGAGGCTTCTCCTCTTCAGCTGAAACCGTTGCTGGAACAAGTAGTGCTAATGTTAAAACTAAAACTATTGACATAGTTAAGAGTATTTTCTTCATAGCTTATTAACCCCGAAAAGAATACTTTGGTTTCTAATTTTCTTCTTGAACATAAGTGAATTTTAACTTTTCGTAAAGATACTAAAGGAACCTATCAGGTAACTGTGGTCTTATAGATATAAATATAGCTAATCTAATAGAACTTTCATGGCATTAGACCTTAGGAGGGTAGACTCGGATGAAACTCTATGCTCTATCAAAAACAGCCGCTATTATCATTGCGATAGTAGTTCTTGTAGCAATTATTAGCGGATTATACCTTGCAATGCCGCCTAAACCTACTGCTTCACCAACAGTTTCTCCTTCTCCGACATCTACTGAAACTACGCCTCCACCATCCCCGTCGCCAACACCTACACCAACAGAAACAACACCACCCTCATCGCCAACTCCAACTCCTACCGAAACCACGCCAACAACACCGACAGAAACAACACCTACCGGGA
>CAZLZO010000073.1:0-4795 GCA_964564025.1 uncultured Desulfurococcales archaeon | reverse complement strand
CCCATGTATGTTTTTTGAAGCCAAATGTAAAACCCTGAGAAAACTATCATTGCAATTATGAAGTTTACAACGTAAGTAAGCGATATTTTCCCTCCGCCAACGTCGATATACATGTTTTCAAGCTCTGATTTGACAAATCGAGTATCGGCAGTCCAGAGAAATAGGGCTAGTCCTTGTAAAAATAAGGAAAAGCCCATCATGAATAACATCTTGCTTAGCACAGGTTTATCCATGATTCTACCAACTATTGTTTTTTGAAGCACGCAGCCTAAAGCTAGGTACAATGGAAAAATTATTATTATCGAAAGAAATAGAGGGGTTCCCGTGAAAACTTGTAGCCAAAAACAGGTATACATGGCTAGCATCATTATATCTCCATAAGCAAAATGGGGGATTTCTAAAACTCCAAATATCAATGTCAAGCCAACGCTTAATAGTGCGTATATCCCCCCTACTAATATTCCTCTCAGCAGGATTTGCATGAGAAAACCATCCATTATAACCACCAAAAAAGAAAAAAATAGTGTTAAGGATCTTTAAGTCTGTCTTCATAAGGCAGGAGAGGAGTTATTATTGTTCGAGTAGCGTATTCCTCAGGCCAAATAGTGAACCATTCGAGTTCTCCTTTTTCGTTTTTCTGTATTTGTGTAACGTAAGAGAAGGCATAGATGTTGTCGCCGTTTTCATCAAATTTTACTGGATAAAGTATTCCCTCTTCCTCTGGTATATTGGTATTCCTTAAAGCTTCATATATATCCTTAGGATCTGTGGAGGCCGCCCGTTCGATAGCATCTACGAGCACTTGGAAGTCTTGAGCCGTAGCTAGAGCATCGCCAGTAGGCCAGTAGCCATATTTCTCATAAAATGCTTTTATTACTTTTTGCGCATTAGGTCTGGGGTTGTCGTAGTTTGAATAGCATGCTACGAATACTCCTAGAGCTAATTTATCTACTTCCTGTATAAACTTTGGATCCGTGAAACCTGCACCGATAGCTACTATATTTGGTACATAGCAGTCTAGCTCATACATAGTCTTCATTAAAACTATAGCATCTTGCAGATATGATGAGCATATGAGAACGTCCGGTTTAGCCTCTTTTATCTTCAAAACTAGAGCCGTTAAATCGATTGGGGGCTTTCTGCTATAACCCTCCCATAAGACTATTTTAACATCTGGTGCGTTTTTCTCAAGCCAGGCTTTTGATATCTCAGCATTGGTAGCGCCCCAAACGCTATCTTCGTATACGTGTGCTATAGTTTTAGGTTTGAGTTTTTCAATAATAAATTCCATCATAGAGTTTATATATGGCGTCGTCGTGACATGAGGTCTAAATACGTATTTGTATCCTTGTCTAGTTATCTTTTCGGAAAATGCTGCCATCACCACTAGTGGAACACCATATTTCTCGCATATGGGAGCTATAGCTAAAGTACTACCTGATGTAAAAGCGCCAAAGATCACCGATACTTTTTCTACAGTTATTAATCTCTCAACTTCAGAAACCGCTATAGAAGGATCACCTTTATCGTCGGCCCACACGGGAACCAGCTTTGCTCCTCCTAGAGATTTCACTCCTCCTTCAGCATTGTATTCTTCAAATAACATTTCGACCATTCTCCTAGTATGTAAAGCGTATTCAGCAACTGGTCCAGTTAGAGGCATCACTACTCCAACCTTAACCTCAGTAACTCTGGGTTTTTGTGTCGAAGTCATATACCAGAAAGCGCCAGCTACCACGGCAATTAAAACGACAGCCACTATGATAAGTGCTTGTATTTTAGTTATAGCTCTCCCGTTCATATTTCATCGATGTAAAATACTTTGCATATAAATATATAAGTTTTCCCATAAGCAAAAATATATAAGGCATAGTTAATAATTTAATCAAGAGGAAACTCCATGAAGCGGGAGATACTGTCACGAATATTCGGGAAATCGCTCCGCATAAGTATCTTAGAGCTATTCCTCAATCATAAGGACGAAATACTTAATATGAATGAAATAGCTAGGCGTTTAAATAAGAACCCTGGCAGCATATATAGGGCATTGCCAGCACTAATTAGAGATAATTTTATTGAGGAAATAAAAATAAGCAAAAGCAGAAGTGCATATAGACTTAATCTAAAAAATCCTATAGTTCAAGATCTTTTAGAATTTTATGAAAAAATTATGAAAAAATCCATGTCATATAATCAATAAGCATGAATGATAAAATAGCATCTTTTATCTCCCTTAGCTTCGCATTCCACTTCTTCAGCTTCTAGCTCTATTCCATAAGCGCTACCTATTACAGCTGCTAAGTAGCCCGCTAGGTTATGACATACAGGGCGATCAAAGGGTTTAAAAACTTCAGCCCAGTATGAATTCTTAATTATAGCATATCCCTTCTTAGTTTTAGGATTAAAGCTCCACTCGACTACCTGCCAAGCTCCAGTCCACTCTGAAAATTCTAGAATTTTCTTCAGTCTTTTAATAGGATCCTTTATTCGTGTAAATGTATTATTAAAACGTAGTAATCCTAATCTGTAACCGCGTTCATACTCTATGTAAAAAAATTCATCTCCATGAATCTCTAGATATGTTCTAGCAAGATTCCGCAGATTCTTTAACGTAAAGACGACGGCTCTCTCGCCCATTCCCTCTATAAATAGCAAAGAATTACGTCTCTGAAAATGGAAATCTCGCGTTTCAATGCGACTTTTACTGTTAACCACAGTTTTCACCAGATAACTCCTTTAAATACTTGAGGATTCTTCAACTATTAAATATTTCTAATATGGTTCAGACTGTTACTTTAACTGAAATGTTAGGTCATTTCTTTATTCTCAGATAGCGGTAATAGAGCATCTATGACTTCTTCAATCTGTCTAGGAAATTTAGTCCTAGGATCGACTACTAGCCATTCAAAGAGCATGTTTCTTCCTTCTTCTAGAAAGGCTTCGGGCGTCACCCCATCCTTATTATCCTCGGATAAGTAATGTACTTTTCATTATTCTCCGGCAAACTCTTTCCGGCTATTCTATGAACTTCCCCTGCCATCTACTCTAGCTGGAACTTCTATAGCACCATCATTCGGTATACCAGCGATAGCTCTTCATTGAGGACATTTACTTGCTGAACACTTTCCTCATCATTACGGGTACGTCTTCTTCATCGCTTCTCTTAGGAGAATATAGATTTGTCAACGGCTTGGATTTTGTGAGAGCATCTTTATCTTCTTAGCTTCTCTAACATGGCTTTCCAAATAAACATTCCATCCAATTTCTGAATCGGAACCGCCCATAGAGGGGGAGCAAATATTAAAACAGCGCCTCAAATACTACGTGAAAGCGGAAGCACATGTGGAAGCCGCGAACACTATCATCTATGGTTCCTATTTTAAACCTCGGGCTTCTCTGTGAAGAGGGTGCTAGAAGGCTTTGCTCCTATGGGTTCCCATTAGGGTTCATGAGGTCGTTGCTGAACTTAGAGAAGGCTTCAATGGGCCTCCTAGGTTTGAAACTATGCCTCCAAGCATTATTCCCTGTGATGTATGCGTTTTGAAAGCGTATTTGAATGGGGTATCGTATTTTGCTTCGCTAGATTATTCCGGGAAACTTATCGTTGAAAGTGTTTTCGAAGGCCTCGTTAGGCTTGCTGTAACACGTGTTCCCAACGGTTTACCGTTAACGTGGGTTCCCATTCCGACATCTAGGCTTCCCTTGAAAGTTAAGCATGTTCCCCCTCCTTCTTTCCCATTGCTCATAGACTTCTGCTCTTCAGGCGGGAAATGCATGTGCAAAGCTATTGTTGCTTCACCTAAGGAATTCTCAAGGGAAGCTTCAGCATGGGTTAGCCATGTTTTCAACATTGAACCTCAAGATGATCTTCGGGAATATTCTTTCAGAGAGTTTCTTGAGGGAAAAGTTTCGAAAAGTGGAGCATATGTTTTCACTCTTGAAGCGTTCAGGGTTTTAGCTAAGCCTTTCGGAGGAACCATTGTTAGAACCCCTTTAACATTAAACACTAAACCGGTTAGCGGGGGCCGAATTGTTTTAGGTGAAGTACTTGACTACTTAGGCTACCCTACCGGGGGAAAATATAGTGTAAAAGTGGGGCAAATGCACTCTCTAATTGTTGGAACAACTGGTTCCGGAAAAACAACTTCAGCTGCTAGGTTCGCTTTAGAAACTTCTAGGGTACATGTGAAAACAGTTGTCCTAGACTGGACGGGAGAGTACTCCTCCATGCTTAACGCTAAAGTTTTCCAGCCCGACAGCGACTTCTCCCTCCCCTTAAAAACGCTTAGCGTAAGAGTTGTTTTCGAAATCCTAAAATACCATGCTGAAACCATGTGGAACACTGTTCTCTCACCAATGCAGTACAGTATTCTTAGAAAAGCAGTTTACAAAGCCCAAGGAAACTCCGGAGAAATCTTTTACACAGTAGAAAAAGAACTCAACAGTTCAAGAAGAGATGTTAGACAAGCATCAAACGCGCTACTTAACAAACTCGAACCAGTAAGAAACGTTCTCCGCCAGCTCTGCAACAACATGAACCCACCATTATCCGTGAAGAACCTACCTAAGCTTTCAATAGTTAACCTCGGAGTTTACGAAACAGCCGGGGAAAAAGCTTTAGCAGCACAGCTAATACTACATAGCCTCATAGCCCAACTCAGAAACACAATTTCAAAGCAGCCCTTACTACACATTGTTCTAGAAGAAGCACGCCATAACCTAAAACCCCACATGGACCTTCCAACACTAATAGAGGAAGCACTCATAGAACATAGGAAACACGGAATAAACCTAA
>CAZLZO010000072.1:0-4813 GCA_964564025.1 uncultured Desulfurococcales archaeon | reverse complement strand
GTGAAATGTTTAAACTCATTTAGGACCGTTCCCCGTCTACGGTTTGTGTGGGTTTTCGTAGGTTGGTTCATTACGGTTTCTCCCAGCCCTTTCCCCGCCCGACCGAGGAGCGGGTATCGGGAACTGGGAGTCACCAATAAGCTCATAAGCACTATGAACTTATAAATTTACCGAGCACATCTCAAGACACACAACATCAGCACACCTAATAGCACCAAAGGCAAGAAGAAACCTACAAAAACCTATAGAGACCTAAAAACCAGAAACAGTTCACTACCCTATGTTTATCTTTTCGCTTACTTGTTTTAAGGAAAGTAGAGGAGGGGCTTATGTGTTAAAAGTTAATGGCTACTTTAATGTTGTTGTTTGGTCGAATATGTGAGGTTGTTAGGGTGATTGTTAATTGTCCGTATTCTATGGTGTTTCCACCTAGTTTTATAAGGTAGCTTCTAGGTGTTGTTGGAAGCGGTATGCTGAATGCTTCTCTCCCGTTGAATGTTACTTTTAAGGAAGCACTATGTGTTGTACTTGTATCGCTAATTACGTTTAGTGTTGCGTAGTAGTTTTTAGGGATTATAGCTGGGAATGTTGTGTATGTTTTAATGTTACCTAAAGCATCATGTCTATAATAGTATATTTTAAGGTTTAACCCTTCCATTTGGTCGAAGAGGTTACCCCATGCCTGCCTAAATATCTTATATGAGCTTTCAATTCTTACGTAAACATGTCTTTTTTCAACACCTAAAATCATCGGATCTACTTTGAGGTTTAACGTTAAAGGTTTAAAATAAACTATTCTGGCTTCGCCGGGAGAAACGGGAATAGGTGCTCCTTCGCTTACAATGTTATTAACAATATACCCTACTGGAGCTATAATGTATGATCCAAGATCATAAAGTTTCCCTTCAACAACGCCGGAAGTCGCTATTAAGTTGAATAAGTAATTCTTGTATTCCAAATAAAGCTTGCCATTGTGCTTAACAATTTTTAACTCGCCATTACCGCCTATGTTAGCTATTTTCTCTACAACAAAAGTATGGTGCATATACCATGTCGTAGGTTCTGAAGAAAAAGCATATTCTAATGTAACTTCACCTTCCAAAACGGCTAAAGCGAAAACTCCATCAAACTGACCGCTCCACTCTCTAAGCCTCAGCCCTCTAAAATAATACTCGAATCTATCAGCTCCATCAAGCATTTTATAGGCTATCATAGAGGAACCCTGATAAATGCTAACATAGGCTCTAACACCTTCACCATAAACTCTTCTAGAGTAAAAACCATCATAGGCTTCTCCAGTAAGGTAAACCAAGTAGATTCCCTTACCTAGCTTAATTTTCCCTTTAGGAGTGTTTCCACGTACAGGAATTTTTAAAACAGTTAAGCTAACCGGTGTAGCATGGATTAAAACAACTTTTTCACTACCTAAACTATTTAGTGAACCAAGAAACACCCCTAAGTATTCTCCTTTAGGAGCAGTATAGATTTTCTGGGATACAACATCGTATATTGGAATATTATTCACCATATCTAATGTGTAAAGCACGTTACCTTTCGAACCAAACACGTAGATTTTACCTGAAGCTATTGAGACAGAGGAATCTTCAAGAAAAGGTGTTATTTGCGAAACACTGTTGAAAACCTCATTAATATTAGTTATATTGTCTAGCTTAGATAGCTTCTCATTAATGAACATTATTTGTGAAGCTTGCAACCCTATATTGTACACTTTACCTCTTTCAGTTATTAAAATCACATCGCATCCTCTCTCAATTTCCTCCATGAGAACTTCTGGTATTGGTTTTCCAAATTCTAAACCATACTTTTCCGGTCTGTTCAGCGAAACTCTATTCCCGCACTTAACCAGAACATACTCTATGTTTGGCCTTAATCCCTCATATGCTAGTACATACATTGTTTCATTGTTTAAAGAATGAGCTTTAATAACAATGTTTTCCATATTCCTAAGGGTTTCTTTCTGGTTTCTCTCCACAATTTTCGAAGCTAAACTGTAGTTTTTACTTAGAAAAACAACGTATGTTGTTAAAGCTGCTAACATAAGGAAAACAATCATTAATGATGAAATTACTTGTGAAACACCTTTACGATGGGATTTCGTATATTCCACAACCTTTCACCTCTAAAACTATTGGTGAGAAATCTTCTAATGATGAATTATGGAATACCATTAAAGCTAGCTTCTTCGACTTAATAACGTTCGTCTGAATTAATGCATCATTTTCCAGAGAATATATTGTATAGTTTCTTCTCGGATGGAAAACGCTGCTTACATAAACATCTTCATCACCGTAATTGTAAACTACAGCTACGACATCACTACCGTTAATGTAGAGATCAACTAGTTGTAACCCTATGGAAATTTTCTCAACCATTCTATCATGAGCTTCAGAAATTGTCATTATCGAACTCGCACTTATCTTGTTTGCTTCAACAATGTAGTAAGCTAAGCCTGAAAGTGTAACTACTAGTAATAGTATAGCTGATGTAACTTGGCTTACCCCTTTTCTAAACTTCACCACTACTCTCCCAAATATTGTGAGGACATTTATAAAGGGGAGTAGACTGAAAGTTTCAAACATGAAAGAGTTGAAGATAAGTGTTTTTAAGGAGTCTGAGAGGAAAAAGTCCATAGCTACTAAGCTTCAAGAAACACTTTCAAGTAGCGAAGTAGAGGAAGCTAAAAATGATTGGCATGCTAAAAGAATTCCAAGACCATGTGGACTAACTGTTCACACGGGAATAGGATGCGATTACGCATGCACTTACTGCTACATTCCTGACATGGGATTTCCTTTTAAAGCAAAACCTTACCCATTATCCGGAAAACAACTAACGTATGCAATATCGATTAATCCCGCTATTTCCTTAGGCAACTACGGTACTTTCCTAGCTTTCGGCTCAGTAACTGAGCCCTTCCTAAACATTTCTAAGAATAAAACATTTGAGTATCTAAAAAATGCTGTAGAGTATCTAAAAAACCCTACACAAATATCTACTAAATCCTACTTATCAAAGGAAGACGCATTTAAGCTTAAAGAAGTTGTGAAGGGTAAATTAAGCATTTTAGTCACTATAATAACCCTTAAGCATCATAAACTCTTAGAACCAAAGGCACCATCACCTAGGGAAAGATTTGAAACATTAGAAAACTTAAGGAAAGCAGGTTTTAACCCTGTTCTCTTCTTTAGACCGATAATTCCCGGAATTAATGACCTAGAGTTTGAAAGCATAATTTCTGAAGCCTTATCCTACGGTGTAAATAGAGTTCTCATAGGATCATTAAGAATTAGTCGAAGAACACTAATGAAGCTAGGAAGTATGGGGCTTAATGTTTCTGAAATAGAAAAGCGCATTCCAAGGAAGCCTAGAGGTAAAGAGCAAATTACCGTTAAAACTTATGATATAAAATTAAGGCTTCAAAAAGTAGCTGAAAAGTACGGTGTAAAACTATATTATCAAGCATGTCAAGTTTGTTCTGAGGATTTCAATGTTCCATGTTGGATGCCGTGTACTTTAAAATATAAATGCACTAGAGGCATAAACGTAATTTACGATGTAAATGAAATTAGAGAGTTCCTAAAAACACAAGGTTTCCATGTTAGAAAAATTGTTGATAAGGAATTTTCTATGGAAATCCATGGAAACATAGATAAGTATACTGAATCATTCCTTAGATGGGTTTTTAAGAAAAAGGTTATTGTTAAAAAGCACTAGTTTATGTTGCTTTCAGCGCAGCTCAGCTTCATCACATTTCAGCAGCCGTCTCTTCATCAGCTAAGTACTAGTTAGCGTAAAGGACCTTTATTTCCTTTTCCTCATAAATGCTTCAATACTCTTAAGAACTACTTCTAACATCGTTGTTCCAGGGCCTCCTGAAAGCAGTATAGCTGGCGTTACCGCGTCCAATATTTCCTCAGGTGTTGCTCCAGCTTCAAGTGCGTCTCTAACGTGAACAACAACACATTCCTTACAGTGAATAGCAACACTAACAGCTATCGTTATAAGATGCTTTATTTTCTCAGGTAAAACATAGCCTCTTGTAGCAGCTCCTGAAAATCTGAAGAATGCTTGTGCTGCTTCCCTATCAAACTTAAAGTATTGCCTCAATGCCTTCATGTATTCATCAGCTACTTTCCTGAATTCTTCAAGTTCCTCATCCTTATACACAGGCTTATATTTGGGTATTACTGCTGGCTTTTTCTCAATAGCCTCAGCTTTTGTAGGTGCAACTAAAGTTACCGTTTTTACTTCAGGAGCTATGGGCAAAGGGACTAAATTTTTTTCCTCATCTAAAAGGAGTTTTTCAGGATTCTCTAGCTTATCTATTATTGCATTAAGGAACCTTGCTGCTGTAGCTCCATCAACTACTCTATGATCAACTATTATGTTAATGTGTGCTATGGGCTTAATAACTAATTGTCCGTTTTCATAAACCGGTGTTTCCTCAGATTTACCTATAGCCACTAATGTTGCTTGCGGCGGATTAAGCACTGCTGTAAAGAAGCTAACATTAAACATTCCTAGGTTAGAAACCGTTATTGTTCCTCCTAAAACATCGTTTTCCGTTAACTTGTTCTCCCTAGCTCTTTTAACAATATCTGCTCTTTCCTTAGCGACTTCCTCAAACGTTTTCTTATGGGGATTCCTTATAACAGGCACCACAAGTCCTTCAGGTGTGTCTACTGCTACATTAACGTTTATGTCTTCGTAGATCTTTATTTCCTCACCTTCTAGTGCAGCATTAACTTCAGGAACTTCCTCTACAGCTTTAGCTACGGCTTTAATGAATAAG
>CAZLZO010000071.1:0-4932 GCA_964564025.1 uncultured Desulfurococcales archaeon | reverse complement strand
ACCTTGTTGATAAAGGTTTTTTCGGGAAACCCGAGGAAAGAGGTGTTTTAGAAGAGGCAATAAGCAGAGTGGATAATATACTTGCTGAAGGAAAAGTAGCTGTAATAGTGCATTTACCTCCTGGATCAGGTAAAACAGCTATTGCATATTCTGCAGCATTTAAAACACTAGTTTACTCTGAACCATGGTATAGAGTTATACATGCCTTACCTTTAAGGTCGATAATAGAGGATATTTATGGTAGATTAAGGGAGGGACTTGGGAAAATAAGCATAGGTTTCGAAAATGTTTTCTCGAAACAAATGTTTCTAAGCGAAAACACACCGTATTTACAGTCAAAATATGTTATAACGACTTTTGACACATTTCTTCTAGAGTTAATAAAGCTTCCGCCAACAGTAATTAGGAAGGTTAGCGCTGAACTAAGTTTAGGGCATTTCGAAATAGGTAGAGCATCAATTTTTTCTTCACTAATATTTTTCGACGAAACACATTTGCTTCTCGAAGGAAATAGTGAAGGCCGTAAAACATTGACTACAGTGTTTAGATTTCTAAGGAAAATAGGTGTACCAGTAGTTATAATGACAGCTACTTTACCTACTAAGCTAGAAAACTACATAGCATCGGAGCTTGAAGGAAAAATTTACACTATAAAGTTCTCTGAAATAGCTAGGAAAAACGTTAGAGACGAATACCTGGAAAGAGAGCTTAGTAAGAAAGTTGAAATGGAAAAGAAACCAATTGAACTCTCAAACTTCACTGAAGATGTTAGCAGAAAACTTGCCGATATAGGCGGTAGAAGAGCAACAATAGTCAACACTATTGCTAGAGCAGTTGAAATATATAGGAAATTAGATGTTGAAAAGAAAGTTCTCTTGCATTCACAATTTACACTTAAGGATCGCTCAGAGAAAGTAGAGTTACTAAAGAAAGCTGAAGTAGCAGTTACAACACAGGTTATTGAAGCAGGAGTGAATGTTTCCTTTGACTACATTATTTCCGAATTAGCCCCAATAACAAATGTTATCCAGAGAATCGGTAGGTTAGCTAGATTTAAAGAGAAGAAAGGATTATTCATAATAGTTTACGATAGAGAATCTCTAATGGGAAATGGCGTTTACGATGAAAACTATGTTCTACTCACACTTAAAGTACTAGATAAGGTAGCTGATAAGGAAGTACTATGGCACTTACCCTCAATTTTCGAAAAACTAGGCTACGACAAAATAATCGATACGGTTTGGGAAAACATGAGCATTAATGAGTTGTTTAGCCTTTACCCTTCAGCTCTAAACCAAATACTTAGTAATCCCATGCTCTCATCGAAAGATGCACTAAGATTCATAGAATCCCTTATTATGCTGAATCGTGGAAGCATCATTAGAAACGATATTTTCGCGACAGTTTACTTAGGAGATGAAGAGGTTTCTTCTGAAGAAGAGGTTTTCGAGAAAGCTGAGGAAAAACTTGTTCCAGTAGGTGCTATAAGGCTTTTTAGACAGATTAGGAGGAAAGGTGTTGAAGGAGAAATTAGGGTTGTAGTGAGAGAGGATAACAGGGTTTTCGAAGAAGACTTCACAAAGTACAGTAGTATTCGTAAATGGTGTTTAGACTGGATTAGAAGTAGAATAGTCACTGTCAGAGTTCCAACAAAATATTACAGTAGCGAATACGGACTACTTCTTCACTAAATAGGGGGGCTAGGAGAACATGCTTATTGCTGGTGTAGGGAAAAGGACTGAAAGTATGAGAGAACATTTAGAGACCATGTGGAAGTATGCTAGTCTTCTCTTTATAGAAAACGGTTACCATGTTTTCTTAGCTAAAAAGCTTAAGCTAAAAACCTCAGAAGCTATTGAAACTCTAAAGTACACCATAGCATTTCACGATTTAGGTAAGCTATTTTTCCAAGAGGAACTTAGGAAAAGAGGAGTAGCGCCTTTCCACGAAATATATAGTGTTGCTTCATTAGACTTCAGCAAAATGAACATTAACTATAAATTACGTAGAAGCATTTTAACAGCAATACTACTTCATCATCACGCTATGAGGAGTTTACTGAAAATACTTAAGACCAATTATGCTTGTAGAAGCACTTTAAAAGAACACGTTGAAGAATTTATGGGCTTAGTTAGGGAAGTATTGGGTATAAGTGTTCCTTTAAAAAATGGGGTAGTTTATGGAGAAACCGTTTGCGTAGATGTTTCCGAAATAAAGTCTTTAATAGTAGGGGAGAACTACTTAAGAAACTACGTTGACTCTCTTCTCCTACTTTACCCGTTGGTTGTTGTAGACAATGTTGCAGCATATGTTAATAGGGAAGGTGGAAGGGCAGAGGAGGTTAGGGCTGTTTTCGCTAGAATAGCATATAAGGTTGAAATCGAAAGTAAACGTGTAGCTGAAGAAGTAAAAAGGAAAATTCTAGGGTTGTAGGCTATGTCAGGTAAGGTATTAGTTTTCACATTAGGGTTTGACATTAAATTCCATATTAAAAGCATTCTAAGGCACGGTAGAAACCTTTCCAAAATAGTTATTGTTCTTTCCGAACCCTTAGATGATAGGGCTCGTAAGGCTTTTGATGAGCTAAAGAAGTTTATTAACGAATACGTTGGGGTATCTTTCGAAGCAGTAACTATTGATCCTCTCGACTTCTATAGTTCAATTAAGATTCTTAGGGAGAAATTTCGGGAAAACATTAGTTCGGAATATGTTTTCAACTTAAGCGGAGGGATGAGAGCTGTTGTTTTAGCTACATTGCTTGCAGCACTGTACTCTAACGTTAAATCAATTGTTGAAGTGGAACTTGAAAACTTCAGAGGAATAGTTTCGTTTCCCATAAGCGTTCTTAGCTTATCAGAGCCGAATAGTGAAGAAAAGAGATTACTAAAATACCTTGCAGATAAGGGTAGTGGAAGTCTCGACGATGTATCGTCTAGTTTAGGTATTCCTAGAACTACAGCTTACAAAATGATTAAAAATCTCGAATCGAAAGGCTACATTATCGGAACACGTATTGGCAAGAAGATAATATATACGCTTACTGAACTTTCAAAAATATGGGTTTAGAAAGAGAGGGGGTTATTGAGGACTTGGGCTTCTACTCTTCAATCGATGTTAGTAGAATTCTGTGTTTCTCCTCTCCACGAATGTATTTTGAAGCTAAAGTTTCCTTAACCGTTGAAAGAGAAACCGTTCTCCCCCCGTTTACAGGTAAGGTTTCTAAATCCCTTCTCATTAAGGGCTGTGATAAATTAGAAACCGTTTTTAAAAGTCCAAACATAAATCCTAAGCCAATAAAGGTTAGTCCTTTAGGATACCTTAGGAATGGTAGAGAAGTTTATCTCTGGATAAGAGATGGTGGGAAAATGGATGTTACAAAAGCCAGTCCCGATAGAGAATATTTCTTTTACGTAGGATACGAGGAAACAGTAAGTCATAGCGTTGAAGAAGCTCTTTCAAACATTGATGGAGTAGAGTTGTTCGGAACAAAATGGTACATTAGCAACATAGAGATAAACAGCTACACATTACCTTCCAGCAAAATGAGCAAGTACGATATTTCGAATTCAACAGAAGTTAAAGTTTCATTCAGAAGCCCAGTAAACATAGTTGATCCTTACAGGAAATCTAGGTACAGAAGATTCCTACCAGTAGCAGGCTTCCTATTCTCATACAATATCGGGGAAATAGCTAGACTAGAAAGAGACAATAAGCTATATTGGATACTAATAGACTACATATCAGCAGTACTTCAAGAAACACACAACATCTGGAACACAGTCAAAAAAATACACTACATATATGATGGTGAAAAAATACCTGGACTGACAGGATACATAAAATACTACATAAACCACGACCTACTAGAAAACAAACCAGAAATAACAAAACTCATAGAAAACATACTACAGCACGCAGAAATAATGGGGGTAGGCTCAGGAAGGGCAAACGGATTCGGACACGTAAAAATAACAGTAAAATAATAAACAAACATAGCCAAAATAAAAAACATAAACAACTCAAAATACTAAACAAACCAACACTATGATTATGGTAAGGAACCCCTTTCAATTTTTTGTTATTACACCTCTATAGTGGTGTTACTTCAAGTGTTAGCTGAGGCTTTCAATTCTTTATTGTTATTACACTGAGAAGCTCATGAATTTTCCTCCTGAACTCCGTAATATCCTTTCAATTCTTTATTGTTATTACCGAAATCCTCGCTTTCCCTACTCTTCTCTCTGCTACCATGCGTCTTTCAATTCTTTATTGTTATTACTTCTGCATTCATTCATGGTATCGTAAGGGAATGGATCTTGTAGATACTTTCAATTCTTTATTGTTATTACGAGGAGGAGGCCCCGTTTGGAGCCGAGTGAACTAGCGAAGAAAATTCTTTCAATTCTTTAATGTTATTACCTTCTCAGAAGATTTGAGAAAGCACATCCAGTATGGGCTAAGCTTTCAATTCTTTATTGTTATTACTACGTTGATAAAGAAATAATGAAAAATGTGAGGTTTAGAAAAAACTTTCAATTCTTTATTGTTATTACGAGCTAAAACAACCTTATGCAGAATTTAGAAAGGCTATATTCTTTCAATTCTTTATTGTTATTACGGAGCTGGCCTCTCGGAGCAAGATTCCTAAGCGTCACCTACTTTCAATTCTTTATTGTTATTACGAAGCCCAGACTATGAAAGTAACGTTCCACAGTACACATCTTTCAATTCTTTATTGTTATTACTATCAACTGATTAAGCAAGCAGAGCTATTTGTGTTTCCAAGTCTTTCAATTCTTTATTGTTATTACGAAAGCCATTGAACACAGAGCTTAATCCATTAAGAGATATTGCTTTCAATTCTTTATTGTTATTACAGATCCTTACCCTCCTATCGAGAGGGAAAAGGAAATTACGCTTTCAATTCTTTAT
>CAZLZO010000070.1:0-5030 GCA_964564025.1 uncultured Desulfurococcales archaeon | reverse complement strand
TTAATGCTTTCGAGAAAATGGTCGAATTAGCTTATAGAATAATTAGGGAGCTTAAGCCAAAAATAGAAGCTAAGAAAAGCAAATACGACTACGGAGACCCTAGAGGAGCAAAAGCAACAATAAATATTGGAGGAGAAGTTAAGGGAGGAGCTAAAGTAAATATTGTTCCAGGATACTTCTCATTCAGCATAGATAGAAGAACAATACCTGAAGAATCAGCTGATGAAGCAGCAAAAGAAATAGTAGAATTCATAAATAACGCTGCGAAAGAGATCCCGGACTTAAAAGTAAACGTTAAGGTAATGTCAAAATTTAACGCAACAGTGTCTGAGCCAACAACGGAACTCGTAAGAACAGCAGTTAAATCAGCGGAGGAAGTTCTAGGCTATAAACCAGCAACAACAGTTTGTATAGGAGGACTTGACACAAGATATTTCCAGGAAAAAGGAGTACAAGCAATAACCTATGGGCCTGGTATTCCGTCAACAGCCCACATGGCAGACGAACACATTAAAATAGATGACATGGTGAAGATAGCTAAAATCTACACTAGGATAATAGCTGAATTATTAAGCTAATATTTTTTCACGATTCCAGATTCTCTTTTTATTTTAAGGATAGAACCTCTTCTTATTTTCCTTATTCTCATTAATGTAAGCTATGAGATGCTTAAGATAAAGGATATATACTTCCACTACGTTATCCTTTGGAAAGCAAATCATTTGCAGGTGAATATAGTGAAAGGGAAAACTATACTAGTAACTAATGATGATGGAGTTTACAGTCCTGGTCTTAGACTACTCTATGATGCTGTTAAGGATTTAGGTAAAGTTTTTGTTGTTGCTCCCGAAGTTCCTAAGAGCGCCAGTGGCTTAGGGTTGACTTTACATAAGCCTCTTAGAATAACTAAGCTAATATTAGATGATATGGTGGTTTATGCTGTTAACGGTACTCCAAGCGACATAATACATCTAGCTTTACACGTTATAGCTAAGAAAGTTGACCTAGTAGTCTCAGGTGTAAACATAGGTGATAATACCAGTGTTCAAGTGATTCTTTCATCAGGAACTGTTGGTGCAGCAGCTCAAGCAGCTCTAGAAGGCATACCTGCCATAGCATTTTCTGTAGCTGTAGAATCAGCGGAAGAGCTGGAAATCAATTTCGAGCTCCAAGAACTAATTAAGCGAATGGTTAGGGTTTTTGTTAAGGAGATTATAGAGTATGGATTCCCTAAAGGTGTTGATGTAATTAACGTTAATTTCCCTACTAAAGTAAGGAAGAGCATTGAAATTAAGGTTGCCAAGGCAGCTAAGCTAAGATTTACCGAGTATGTTGAGAGAAGAGTTGATCCTAGAGGTAGAGAATACTATTGGCTCTATGGCCACCCTAAAGAACCTGAACCGGGAACAGATGTTTATGTTGTTCTCGTTGAGAAAAACATCGCAGTAACACCTTTAAGACTAGATTTAAACGTTCCCACTATTAGCACTGATTTCAATAAGTTTTTTGAAAGAGTTTTAAGAAACTTAGGGCATGCGTTAAAAGCATGAGAATATTAGTATACTTCCTTACACTTCTTAGTTGTGTAAAGTATTTTCACTAACTTCTCTTTACCTTCCAATACGAAACTCTTAACTTTCAACATATATGATCCAAAGTTCTCTAGTGTTGTCGTTTCTAACATGGTACAGTTTGTTATTATAGTATTCTAATCTATTTCCTTCTCCTTGTGGTGCGTACGGTATTTGTGTTTCTGATGGGTACCATTTCATAGTTGATAGTGCAAAGTAGTGTAACCCTCCTCCTTTACCTATAGCCCATAAGTAGTTTCTATCACTATCGTAAGTTAATCCTACAAGGTACTTATTAGGTGCAATATCTAAAATGCTGGACCATGTATCAGTGTCTATACTGTAAGCATATATGCTCCCGGAACCTGAAACAACCAAGTATATTTCTCTTCTCCCCTTAACTATTTCCGAAACACTAAAAGCACTTACTTCTTCAGGAATATTTGCCAAAGGCATGCATGTGCTTGGATTGTTTATGTCTATGTAACAGAAGTTTCTAGTATTGCCTCCAGCTATAACGTATATTCTATTTCCAAAGTAATGTATTGAACCGCCTAAACCTAAAGTTACAGAAGTAGAGCTGTAAAGTTTCCAAGAATCATTACTTGTAAAGTACACGTAAAGCTGATTACCATCAAGAACCCAAACCCATCCTCTATCCTCATCATACGTTAAAGCCTCATCACCGTTGAAACTAAATGGAGGCGAAGACAGTTCTAATGGAGCATCGGTAGCGATGTCGAACCCGTAGAAGCTACTTCCAGAACCTATGAATACAGTGACGTTTTTAGGGGTCAAGTAACTTAATTTGGCCATGTCTATGGATTGGACATGGTCTACTATATGAGATATTGTTGTTAGCCTTATTTTAGACTCCAAACCTGTTTTATTAACAAATTTCTTAACATCTAAACTTAGTTCGATATTGTCTTCGATTCCTTCTAAACCATATATTTTACTTATTAGAACATCCCATGTTCCTTGAACATAGTTGTAGGCACTAACTTTAACGTAGCAATCGGCACTTCCTTCAACAAGGTATTGTAGAAATAACCTGGTATTTAACGGTTCCCCATAGTATTTGAAAACTACTTCTACTATACTGTAAAAATCTTCATTATCCTCCTCGGAACCTATGGAAACCTGAGGTTCAGGATAAGCATATTTTCTAAGATACAACTTATTGCCATTAGCTTCTATATATTCTGAGTTTAACGCAAAATAACCTATGTCTTCAGATGAGTGTCGTTTTTCCCCATCGGACGTTTTGTCCTCTTCAACTTTAACACGTAAACTTGTTTTGGTTAATGCATCACCTCTTACACCAGCTGAGTCTGGATCATTATATGTTTGCATCCAAGCTACAACGTAAGGTGGAGATGGGAATGTCTGTTGAAAGGTTATTATTCCCCATTTATTATTTGCTGAAATGCCTATTCTTGCTTCCGAAAAACCTGGAATGACGTGCTTCTCAACAGCAACCCAACCCACAGTTACAAGAGTTGATGGAGGAGTAAGAACACTACCCTCAGGCTCGGGTGAAGTTTGAAAACTTGTAGTTTCTACATCTTTTATCCTAGTATGTGCAAAACCTGTATATGTGAAGTTTTGTATTTGAGAAAAGACTATGGGTGCTGTTGTAAATGGGTAATAATAATTTACTGGATTCCATTTATCATATACCGTTGAATAGTCTCCAGCCAACCATTTATCTGTCTGGAATTTTCCTGCTTCTATCCTTACACCTTCACCTGATGTTAGGTTATAAATAATAAGCCAGCTTCCTTTGGGTACAGCTACGTACGTTACGTCCTCACTTAAATGTTTATCGTCCCTATTTGATGGCTCTTGCTGCCTAATGTAAAACCCTGTACTATTTATACCCTTAAGCCTCCATCTTAACTCCTGTTTTTCGTTAAACGTTAAGTCAGGTTCAGCAATAACTATCGGCGGTTCTTTAAACTCGTTTAAGAAGTTAAACCAGAACCATTCCCCAGCATACGTTTGCCTAGGTACAGTTACTTTTCTTACCTCCATGAACTCAAAAACATCGCCTAAATTATAAGTTAAAGGTTCTATATCCGGGTTTCCGTAAAGCATGTATATTGTTGTTGATGATCGTGCAGGTATTGAAGGTACTTTAACCCATATGACAGCTAATTTACCATAATCCCAATACGCGATGTAGAATGGTATGAACTTACCGCTAGGGTTAACGAACCTAATATCGGAACCATCAGGGTTAACGTGATTCCAAGCAAATGTATCATCTAAAACTATTTTTACCTGGTAATCCGTTAACTCAGCATCTAGACTATTTAAAATGGTAATAGGAATCCTATATCTTAAAAGGCCTATATCAGTACCAGCTAGAACCCTGTAATACGCGTTATCATCATTTAGTATGAAGCTAGCGTTGCCGCTTAACCATTGAGATGGAGGTATTATCTGAATACTTGAAATAGATGTATTATCTTCCTTAATGTTTTGACCTAAAGTAGTTTTAGTGTAGTTAATCATAAAACTAGGCAAATACTCTATTTCGTACGGTATTCCTGCTGTAACATTTAGCTCTATATATTTTGAAGATACTGTCTTAGCTACTATAGAGTGTGTAGTCAAAGCAAGAATAACACTGGAGGGCTCTTTAGGTACAGTAAATGGGCCTAGAGTTTTCTCTTCGCCTATTCTCACAGTTATCGGAAAACCAAAGCTATTACCGCTAAGAATGCTATATGATTTGTCGCTAAAAATAACTACCACACCGTGGATAATTATTGGTTCATTGTAATGGTTCTTTACTATTATTGTTAGAAGACCTGAGGTATATTTCCAATAACTTGTTACAGATTTCGCTATGATGATGCTTTCCCTCTCTGCTTCTGCTTGTTTCTCCTGAATTTCTCTTAGCCTTCCTTGACTTATGATATTGTACTCTATTATTGTAAATGCTATTATTATTGCGCCTATTATGAAGAGTATCGCTATTATTGATCCTACTGCTTTACGCAACTTCACCCCAAGCTTCAACATATCCTCCACCATAAACTACTCTAACAAGTATTACGGAGTTAGGCTGTAAGGTTATGGGACTTGGTATTTCTAATTCCACTATTTCTAATGGCTTATAGTTTTGTGGTGGATTGTAGTTTACAGCCAAGGTGTTATTCACATATACTGCATATATTCTTGCAGGGTTAGGGCCTATGGCTAAAACTACTTTCACTCTATCAGTTTTAGAAGACCCTACCGCTAGAAGGATAGCTACTTGTTCCTTAGCTTTAATTTCTTCTTCAAGTATTTGCTGTTCTGTTCTTTGCTGGTGAAATGTTGTCCTATAGTACAGGTAAAGGTAGAGAGCGGTACCTATTGAAACTATTATTAGTAGGAGAAGCATTGATGCAACTATTTCGCTAACACCGTATCTTACCTTAGCAACCATGTATTTTTCACTTCAAA
>CAZLZO010000069.1:0-5163 GCA_964564025.1 uncultured Desulfurococcales archaeon | reverse complement strand
AGAAAAAGTATTCACACATGCCGAAGGAACTAGCTAAGAAACTTGTAGAAAAAGAAGTTAGAAACAAGCTGAGAGAGGAATTGGAGAAAATATCTTTAGAAATTTACGCGGCGAAATAATGTCCTTCTTAACCTACATCATGGGATTTGGATAGAGTACATGCAAACATTTATAGAGTCTAACATTTGCTGAAAAGAAAAGTACTAGAAAAAATTATCCGAAGAAACCTCTTTTATTGGAAAACATGTACTTGGTTGAAACCTCTATAACCCTGAAACTATTAGGCAGAGGAAGCAGTAAACTGTCCGAAGTTAAAGCAGACTTAGCTATTCAAAGAGGATTAGCTGAACCACTAATAGCAGGCGTCACAATAGATGCTTTAGGAATTCAAGTAATAAGCTTCGGGAAAGAACCATGGAAACATGTAAACGATTCTCCAAGTACTGTGAGAGAAGGCGCATATAAATGGCAAGAGTAAACTACACCATGGTGTTTAAAGATCGATAATGGAAAATGAATAGGTAGCTAAGGTGCATCCTAAATGGCAATAGAAGAACATATTTCGGGCAGAGACATTATGGTTTTTCATGGGATCGCCTTAACTTTTGGTGGTGAAGAAGGGGTTATAAGTGAGGGTTTAGCTGATGTAGCTCTTTACGATGCTTGGTTTAAGTCCAGAGGTGATCCCGTAAAATATGCTGCCTTAGCATACTATAATCTCATATTAAACCATCCATTCGTAAATGGTAATAAGAGAACAGCAACACTAACAGCTTACATAATACTGCACATTAACAAATATGAACTAGTAGCTGAAGACGTAGAACTAGTAAATTTAGCTTTAAAAGTAGCAAGAAATGAAATAGATAGAGAGAACTTAGTTGAATGGTTTAAAAACCACATTAAAACTAGAAACACAGCTATCAAACTCCCTAAAGATGTTGAAGAAAGAAGAAAGGTATTGGAGAAAATAGCTTGGGAAATAGTTGAGAAACACAGAAAAGTATTTGAAGAACTAGCAAAGTACTAAAGCAAGCTTCTCTAAAATAAACGTTAACCCTCATATCCTTATGAATATGGAGGCTAAGTAGAGTAGTATAGGTGCAGCACCTAAGAATATAGAATACTTTAATCCTAAATACTTTTTCAAACATATGATTAGAAATCCATATATCCCATACAATGTAACCACTATAAGGCTAAACATGATTAAAGTGTAAACACTAAAACCAGCACCCTCATAGAGAAACTCAAGAGCAACCAGGGAAACATGGGTGAAAAACATACCTAAAGGAAAAACCAGGAAAATAAGAACAATAGCGAAAAACACTCCCAAATTATCGCTCATAGTATCTCCCTCATAAATAATATTATCTAGGAAATAAAGAAAACTTGCTGAAACAAACCGGAAACAGATATTTAAGCTCCAGGAGAGCAGGACTCCATGACCATGAAAGCTATTGTAAAGCCATTGGCCCACATTTACTTCGGAATCCTAGGTTTATGGCTAGGTTTTGCCCTCTTCTTCGCATACATTACCTTAGACCCGTACTCTGACATAAACCGCGTCGTTATCTATACTCATCTAACAATGGCCTCCATACTTACCGCATACCCTATGATCTTCGCAAAACATAGGAAAGAATACCTTTTAACAGTAGTTTCAACAGCAATACTAGGATTCATAATTGCAATGATACTATTCATCGCAGCCTTAGCCCATGCAGTTTTCTGGCACCTATGATTTCTCTAAAACAGTTAACTCTACATGGGAGAAGCGATAATTGATATAGTGTTGAATCTGAGAAAGAACTATGGAAAGGTAGCTGAACATGGTAGATATGGTTAAAAAGTTTCTCAAGTACAGAGAGAAGCTTTCAACGCTAATACACTATGCTATAGAATACGATGGTGAAGTAGCTAAAGAAGCATTCAAAATTATAGAACAGTGGAAGAGTAGAGAAATAAAGTACAGTAGCGCTCTTAGAAAAATAAAGAACCTCAAAAGAAAAACACAGCAATAATCTCCTTATCCTCAAGCTGTTAGTTATTTATCAAAACATAAATGCTTCATTCCCCCACAATTAAGAGTATACTATGTCATTTTAAGAGATAATAGGGTCTTAAATTATGGTGAAGAAAATCCTTTTCCTAATCCCCAGGAGGGGCTGGCGGTACTGAGGGGTATAGGACGAAACCAGTTGCCCCCATAGGGATTTCATAGTATTCTTCCTCATAAATTCTCATGCGCTCCTCTATTTTTCTAAGAACTTTAACGTAGTATGCTATTATTTTCCTTGCTTCCTCAACTTTGCCAGCTTCAATAAGAGCTGCTGCCGGTTCCAGAATAGGTTTAGGTAGCAGCTCGGCTGGAAACTCTAACTCCCTACAGATTTCCTTAATTTTATCTAAAACTTCCCTACTTATCTTCTTACTCTCTAGACATCAGCTCACTCCTTCCAGCTCCTTCAGCTCTTTCTGTTATCGCAACAAGTAATAAGTTTATAAACCCCATAAACTCTCAACTCCTCCTACTTAAATAGTTAGCGAAATTCAAAAGTAAAAACAAGCATAAAACAAACCACGGCACGTTCAGTATTCTCTTCAATAATCCTTGCAGCATTATGTCAGAAACATAATATTCCTTTTGCTTATTTATAGTCTATAAACTATGTATTTATTTTAATATTTTCAGATATGGTAATTTATGTTTCTTCCCATATTTTATTAGCTTTTCATCGTCGGTTAGTAGTTTTATCTTTAACTCTGTCCATAGTGAGGCTATTACTGCATCTACTACGCTAGGCCAGTATCCTCTCCTTTCCTCTATGAATATCTCTTTCTCATCTATTATGAGCTTATACGCTTTTATTAGATCATTTACTGTTAGAGGTTTTATTGTTAGTTTTTCTGTTCCGAAAAGCACCCTATATTCTCCAACAATACTATTGTATGCCTTCATAAGGTTTTTGATAAGTTCTAAACCTTCTCCAATATTTTTTCCTCCATGACTTTCAAGTTTGTAAGCAGGATACAGTAATTCATGAAAGCTTATAGAGTGAATAATAACATGCTTTCCTCTGATAGCCTTAACAACAGGTCTATGGTATTTGGAGTTAGCGAAAACAAGCCCCCAAAGAGCAATAGTATCGAGTAAAATACTTTCAGGCATATGGGTACACCTATAATATAATGGGATAACTTTATATATTAAGTTATCCTATATGTTATCAGGTGTACACTTATTGGCTGTTGAGATAATTAAAATATATGATGATAAGGGCCATACCGTCTTAAAGAAGAGGATATTGGAGCATTTAAATGTTGGTAAGGGTGACTTATTAGTAGCTGAACTTAGGGAAGATAATACTGTTGTGTTGAAAGCGTTAAGGAAAGAAATGCTTCTAACCAAGCTTAAGCATCCCGAGAAAGAAGATGAGGTTCTTAAAGAGAAAACTGTATTAAGGTTTGAAATGGTTTAATGTTCTCTACTTACGGTGTTTGTCTCTGCTTCCATACACTTTAATTGCCGCTCATATATTAGGTCCCTAATTATAATTCCTCCTTGAGTCATTTTTACCTCTTAAACCCTTCAGTAGGCTTTAAAGTGTCTCTCTATTCAAACCCTACTTTACATAGCGTACGTCATGGTGTATGTGGGAGAATTTATACTTTTAAATAACACATATTAGATGGGTTAGTGCTGTGTGGGAGTATGTTCTAGGTGGTGCTACAGTTTTCGGGCTAATAGTTACCCTAGGCGCATGGATTAATGGTAGAATGACGAGAAAGGTCATAGTAGAACACTTTAAAGCTATGAATGAGAGATTTGCAAAACTAGATGAAAGATTTATAAAACTCAACGAAAGATTTCAAGAATTAATAAGGCAGAACCAGGAATTATTAAGACAACACCAAGAACTAATAAAACAACATAATGAGCTAATAAAACAGCACAACGAAATACTGAAAAGAATTAGTACTTAAAACCCACTGAACAACCCATCTTAAACATTATAGTCTAAGCATCTTTCCAACCTCTTTAAACCAGCTTCATTCTCGGCGAAACCCTACACTAAACCACATTATCCTCGTAATTAAAAGTGGGAAAATATTGCAACGTTCCTTATACCTAACGTCTTGGCATAGTTCTTTTGGCAACAATATAGCATATTATAATAGCCGTTGTAGTTGTCGACAAGCTAACAAACAGGGTCAAAGAAGTAATCGACGCAGTTAACGAAATAACAGACACACTAATATACGCTATGAAGCTAAAAGCATACCGCAAAAACAAAGAACACATATACATAGCACAAGGATACGAATGGCCATAACTAAGAACATGCTTTCTAAACAAATAGCATGAAAATAGCTAGGTAAAAATGTACTCTTTTTCTCCTAGCGTGCTGGAAGGCAATGTTCTTTAGGAATCTAGTTAGGATGTCCCTCGGTATGTGTAAAATATTTTTATGTTTATGGGAACCCACATATTAAGCATGGCGTGCTCTGTTGTCTGTTATTGTGCATGTAGATTCTAAGGGTAGAATAACCTTACCTAAAGAAGTTAGAGAAAAGTGCGGCATAGCTCCTGGGTCTAAAGTCATGGTTAAGGTTAAGGGTAGAGGTGAGGTTTTAGTTAGGGTTGTTGAGGAAAATTCTTCCGAAGAACTTGCGAAACTACTTAAAGGATTCACATTTACCCGTAAAAACAGAGTTAAAGCGGAAAACTACTGTTCAAGGAGGTTACGTAGAAGGGTTAGTTAGAGAAGTTCTCGTAGAAACAGGCTTCCTAAATTTCCCCAGCAACACCTATCGAAGCATCCCCAACACTACTATCACACAGCCTAAACACTTAAACTCATGAGAGATAAACTAGCCGAATACAAAGCAAGCACATACGCCCCCATAACATTAGAAGCCATGGCGAAAACACTAGAACACAGAAAGAAACATGGAAAGCTAACACTCTTCAACACATCACACTAGTAGCCACGTTAAACATACCATTACTAACAAGCGACAAAACAATGCAAAAACCATGAAAACCGAAAACATAAAACACCTAAACTACAACACCATATAAAACAGCAAAACATAAACCCGTGCACTAATACATCGTACACGCCCCTCTAGATAACCTAAGGAAATAGTGCTCATGTC
>CAZLZO010000068.1:2929-5202 GCA_964564025.1 uncultured Desulfurococcales archaeon | reverse complement strand
ATATCTAATTCAGGTAAAGAGTTATTGCTAACATTAGCAATACTAGGAGAATTACCTTTAAACTACACAATCATTCCACGTATAATTTCCTCTACATTGAAAACCAAGATGCGTAGTAAAGCGAACATATATGAACAAATAAGAGTTCTCAGTAGTAAAGAACTAATATATGTCAATTACTTAGAGAACACAATTAAACCCACCGTGAAAGGCTTAATAATTGCCGGAAAGTTCATAGTCTTGACGCGAATGATATATACTGTACCTATGTCCATTACATTACTCTTGATGCTAACGATATTTAGGTCTTTGGTTCCATGTACACTATTATATGCTGCATCATTTATAGCAATAATTCATTATATATGCAACATGGTAATCTTGTTTATAACACCATCAAGATGGAAATTAAATTCTAGAAAAATAAATAACTTAGTAAGATTGGTACCAGAAACTTTACCGATAGTATTATTCTTCATTGTCATGCAAAAGCACCTTTTAAGCCTGTGTAGAATAGGTATGGGTATGATGCAAAAGTAAATCTAGAAAATAAGAAGAAAGCAATAAAAGCAATTTAACTTTTGTAGTTGAACATATTTGTCTTAAATTGTATGGTAATGGTTAATGGGTGTTTCTTAAATAACTCTATAGTTCTTTCAGCAACTTTTACTTTGAGCCATACTTCTACAATAATATTTGTAGTTTCCTTATTCTTTACATGCCTATACCATAGTGTGGGAATTTTAGAATTATCTAAAATAATATTAAACGCTATAGTATCAGTTTTGCCTGGGGCAATTAGTTTCCTATATTCTTGCTCGCCACTGCCAAGTATTACTTCACCAGGTAGTTTTAGCCGGAAAACTAATCCGTTAATGTATAGTGGTATGTTCCTTAATTTATTCTCGATGGTTAAGTATGCTTTAATCTCTGTCTCTGAAGGCGTTACGCCAGCTAAATCCATTTTAATACTTTTAACAATAATTTTACCTATTACGCCTAAATCATATTCTTTATTTAGTGTTTGCTCCTTGGGAAACATGTTTGTCTTTAAAAGTTTAGAATAGCTTATCGGCACTTCAATACCGCCTATGGGTGTATCAAGGATTAATGTGCCTTGTAGCTTAACATTAGTTATCTCTCCCTGCCTAAGGTGCCTATACCAAAACTCGTCCATTAGCATATTGTCTATTACAGCATTTACGACAATAACACTATAACCTCGCTTAATTTCTTGACTAGGAATAATTATTTTTACAAGACTTAAATCATTAGTTATCAATGATAAATCGCCGCTCTTAACTTTAATATTTACAGGAAATTCGTTGTTAATACCTACATGGATTTCTATTGGTGTTTTGACCTCAGTAACCTTCTTAGTATCAACATACAACTTCACCTCGACTACATTGACAGTGTCTTTTGCTACTTCGGCTTTTCCTTTGAACATATAATAATAAGCTAGACCCCCGGCTGCAATAACTATAATACCTACTATAATTAAGGCTAAACTTAGCTTGCTCATTTCTATAACTCTACCTCTTTCTTAGTAGTAAAACTACAGCTAAACCTATTACTGCTATGACTGGAATAGCATATGTTAAGGATGTCCCTGTGGGTAATGGAGAAGGCGTTGGTGTAGGCGAGGGCGTAGTAGTTGGTGTCGGGCTAGGTGATGGTGAAGGACTAGGTGTCGGTGAAGGCGACGGTGAAGAGCTAGGTGTAGCTGTGGGTGTTAGTAACTTTTGAGCAACAGTGTACATAGTGAAGTGTGTTATTTGCGTGTAAATAATGTTTCTTTCACAGTCAACAAAGCTATCTAAAGGAACCCACTTTCTCAAAGTTTCATCAAAAAACATTATAGTTAGCAGTTCCTCATCTATTCCAAACTTCTTAACTACTTCATCGCTATAGGTGAAACTTAACGTTACTGGTTTATCAAAGATTGTTCCAGATGGCCCAATATCTATTACTGGTAAGACTTTAACCCAACCCGATGGGATCTTAGGCGGTGAAATAACTGGCTTCATTATAATAGTTTCTGGAGATTTAACCTCTTTAGGCAGGTATATATGTAAACTAAACTTTCCCGTTTCGTTATTTAAAGTCAAAGTAAGCTCTCTAGATAGTCTTCCCTTCCTAATTACATTTGCCAGGTTAAATTCTAACGGTATTTCCCTAGTTAAGCAACCACTTATGCTTACAATTACTTCCTTTAGCTCAGGAGCTATAGTAGTATCCACATCAATAACCACTTTTTGAAAACCTTTCTC
>CAZLZO010000068.1:0-2829 GCA_964564025.1 uncultured Desulfurococcales archaeon | reverse complement strand
GTCAACAACTTTTGCAAGGTCTTCCTGAACATGTGATGAAGCTCCTATCATTAAAAGTATATCGTTTTTACTTGTCGGTATACTTTTAGACCAAGCTACAGCTATGTGAAGTATGACATCTGCTGGGTACTTCTTTTCAGTTGTTTCTTCAATAAGCTTTCTAACACTAATCCTTAAATCGTAAACGTTTACAGTAAGCTGAACAGTTCTCCCAAGATACTTGCTTGGATTAACATTTATCTCTCTAACATCACTTACAAGTATTGGGTTTAAATCCAACTTAACTTTGTAAAGAAGTATATTCTCCCCTATAGGTACAAGATCCTTTACACTTCCTATTTTACTTAGAAATTCTTTCACATACCCTTTAGAAACTAAGACTACGCAGTTGACTTCAGCCCATGAATCTTTCCAGAACTCCACATCATCGTATGTAAACGTTGGAAGCGTTTTTTCCTCTATTTCCCCCAGCAGAGATTTTGCTGTCTCTAATAGTGGCTTTTCAGCTATTTTCCTCATTGCCGATGGTAGCTTAGATAAAAATTCAGGCAAAGTAGTAGGTTCGTCAGTTACAACACCGCTTGTTAAGTAAATGTAAGGCTCATTTCCAGAGTAAATTAGCACAGATGCTTCTCTAAGATTAGTTCTAAGCTTTACAAGTTTAATATTGTAAGCACTCGGATCTGAACGAATAGCTTTGATAGTAGCGGGCTCTCCTTCGACCTTAAAACTAACCTTATCAGCTACTATAACTTTAAATGTTATATCCTTCCACTCAAAACTTCTTCGTAACGTTTTCCCTTCAACATATCCTAAACTTTTTACAGGTTTCTCCTTACAAAAAACAAGGTAGATACCGTCTTTAGCTAAAAGTATGAAAACATTCGATGGCATCTCCTCAGGTATTGTCTGCCCATATGACTCTATTTCTTCCTCCATTTCTTTTGTAGGTATGAAAACTGCACCTTCAACACTCACCTTAGGCAGTGTTATAGGGGTCTTAACGATAATTTTCCCGTAAGCAGAAGCACTACTCTCCTTATATTTTAAATCCCCAGGAAACACTGCCTCAATAACTACTGAAGTATTGTAACTAACTTTTGGAGCTGTATAAACAACCTTAATCTGGCCTTTTGAATCAGTCTTCCCACTGGAAGGATCCACGCTACCAGCTGAAGCTGAAAACTTTATTAACTTATCAGCTAACGGCTCTCCCTCGGAAGTTAATGTCGCCGTTAACGTTATTGATTTCCCAGCTTCTATTTCAAATGTTGAAGGAGACAACGTTAACGTTGTCGGGGACCTAAGCTGCGCCTGAACAGTCAAGGAGAAAACCATAACCAACAGCATCAAAGCCACAAAGAAAACTAGTATCACCCTTAAAAACCTGACCCCTCTCACTTTAAACACCTTAAACAAAGCATTTGATTTCAAATTTAGAATAAGAAAAATAGAAATAATAAAGATACCTTTAGTTCGCCCTCCCGAACATTATATGTTGAAGTTCCCATATTAAGTGCGCTCAAGGTTTATTTATTTTGACTAGTGTTGGTTGTGGTTTTTCTGCTGAGGAAACTATAGCGTAGCCTGTTTTCAAAGTTTTCAAGTACTTAGCATAGTTGTTAACTAGGGGTGGTGCTGGAGCAACAATTTCAGCTATAGCCCTAGCTGCTGAAACAGTATTAACTCTATGAGCAATAATTAGCGAAGAATTAGAAACAATAGGTGAAGGCAAATCCACAGTTGAAGTAGCAACAGTAACCATAACACCAAACTTCCTATACTCCAAATAAGCCTCCTCAACAAGCGAAGGAACATTACCAGACCTACTGAAAAACCTGTGACCCTCATCTAAAACAACATGAACCAGCGGCCTCTCATAGATTCTCCTAGGAACACTCTGCAAAATACCATGCAAAACAAGATGGCCAGCTAAAACCTTCTCACCAACACTCCCAAAACCCTCCAAAGAAACAACATTCAACCTACCCAAATCACTAAGCCTAAACCTCTCACCTCCACCCTTACAAACCTCAGCGAAAACACTTCGAACAGGCTCTAAACGGTTAAGCAAAGCCTGAGCAGCTTGCCTCTCATCCCTCCTACCAACCCTACACCTCTCCTCCAAATAACCGTAAATCCGGGAAACATCACCTCTACAATTGTAAACAGCTTTCTTAAGGAAAACATACTGCATAGGGGAAACACTAGAACCCCACAAAGACTCAACATAGTAGCTTAAAACCTCAACAAGCCTAACAGGAGAAAACAATGAGAGGGGAAAAGCAAAATTAGAACCGGGAATTAAACGTCTAAACCCATACCCGCTAAACATATCCAAATACTCCCCAGACCAGTCAAAAACAACAGTCCTAACACCCAACCTGGCGGTTTCAACAGCAAACCTGCCAGCAGAAGTAGACTTACCAGAACCACTACTACCAACAATCAACCCATGCAAATGCCCCAACCTAACCCCATACCTAACACCAGTAGGTCTCTCAAGAAAATCAAGAACATCACCCAAAACAACACATTCAGAACCCTCCAACTTAGAACCACCAACATTAAGGGAGAGAGGAGTACGAACAACCCTAACCCTACCCCTAGGCTTCAAAAGAAACTTCAAAACATCAACAGAACCAACAACAGCCCCACCAACAACCCCCAAACGCACACCCCTATCAAAAACCTCCCTAAACCCCAACACCTTAACCTCACTAATCCTGGAAGGATCAACATTGAAAAGCAAACCAAGCCAACCCAGAACACGGTCCAAACAATCCTCCCTAACAGCAACATAAACCTCACAAACCCAGCCACGCAAAC
>CAZLZO010000067.1:0-5340 GCA_964564025.1 uncultured Desulfurococcales archaeon | reverse complement strand
TCTACTTCAGACCAAAATGGTGGATTAAAACAATAGCTAAAGAGAAAAAAGTTGGACTATCAATGCTCACACAAGTTTTCACAACAATACTTAAGAAAATGCTGGTTTAAAAACACAGCAGAACAGACTAAATGTGAAAACAAATCACCTACCATAATAGGTATTTATCTATAGCTATGGAAGTGTCCTTTAACTCCCAGTCAAGAGATTATCAAGTATTTCTACGTAGGATCCTCTATTTCTCTCTCCTTTCTACGCAACTTCTCTGCCCAAGTATACCTGTAGTCTAGGGTGCTTACGCTAAAAACGATGCTTTTATGATGGCTAATAGCAAAGTAGCGCATTTATCATTAAATTCACTATCAATACCATTAATTTCATCATTAGATTATTGATGTGTTTTGCTATAACACGTGTTTATGACTAATGCGGTATACCATAGGTATGATATTAGATGTGCCAAGTAGTAGAGTGAAGCTAACTTGGAACTGCTGAACACATAGTTCCTAGAGAATTCCTATTTTAATGAAGAATTCACATTAGTTCATCTCGTTCTGTATAAAGACCTGAAAAGAACCCCTTATTTATAGCATTACTAGGCCAGTAAGCTGAGTATTGGAACCATATAATATGGTGTTGTTAACTAAATATTAATAAATATTATTGTTTTATGAGACTAAAGCTCAATTAATAACTCCTTGTTCCTAGCAAAGTATCTGTAAGAGGTTGTTATTACGTAAGCGGCTGGAAACACTATCTTACATAACTCTATCGGCCCATATAGTACAAAATCTGCTGCTAAAACTATTGGCGCTAAGTTAGATGCTACCTCAGCAGTCTTTAACCCCTCTTCTCCATAATTTTCCTTAAATCTCTTTCTCATCAATGAAACAGCATTATGAGCGCCGCAACCACATGGTAAACCTAAAGATGATTTTATGTATATTATTGTTCTCATGGCAACAGAAAGACTGGGTATATCCATCACAAAAGTATCTATTAGCGGAGCCGATATACCTGCTTTCTCCGCTTTATCTAGTAATTTTTTTAACGCCTCTATCCGCGCGTTTACATCCATTATCTTGCTTGTGTAAAGAAGAAGCACAGCTGACTTAACTCCATATTCTTTAAGTATATTAAATTCATCGTCTTTCGATTTTTGAGTTAGCGAATTAAAGATTACCCTATTTAACAAACCAACTTCCTTTGCGTAGCTAAATGCAGCTTTCATTATTTCTGGTGTTGAAACATCGATCATAAATGGTTTATCAGTTAAGGATGACACAAAATCCATATATTTAACTATAGCTTCTGGAGACTCTGCAACTATATCAACTAGGCCAGGAATCTTGACTTTATCAGATAACTCTTCCTGAGATTTTATTAGACTTTCAGCAGCATCTCTGTCAAATACTCCTCTCTTTTCATCCTTCACTAATTTATGTTTATGATAAAATATTGAGCCTATGAGTACTGGTGGGTTCTCGGTTCTCAGTCCACCAAACCTAATTCCACCTATTTCAAAGATTTTTTGTTCGGCTTTAAACTTGAACATAGTGCTCACTAATATTATCAAAAACTACCCGCTCATATTAGGATTTCGGCATTATTCCGAAGTACTAACTAATAAAATTATAAACAGTACATTTTAACTATTAGTTAAAATGTTTAGTTAGAAAGAGAGTACTAAGGCATTAACATGGTAACCTTTTGCCTATACTAGAAATTGAAATCTTGCTTTTCATGATTATTTAAGACGAAAATAATAAGGTGATGCTAAACACCAATAAGGTAAAGTTATGAGAAAATTTTAGCTACCAAAGAATAACCTTACAGGGAACAGTACGATATCGGGTATCAATGTAATAATCACTACACTAGCTAAGGTTATGATTAATGCATGTATGGCAGATTTATAGACTTCTTCCATTTGGACCTCGTCTCCTAATGCAGCTTTAGTAACAAATACAGCCATAGCTACTGGAGGCGAGAAGAAGCCAGCAATGAGCATAAGGCAAAATATTACGCCCCAAAATATAGGGTCAAAACCCGCTCGCATCATTGGCTCTGCTAGTATAGGAGCTGCTATTACGATTATTGTTACATTGTCCATGATCATACCGAGAAAGAGTAGAATTACGCAAGCTAATACATATAATGCATACTTTCCAAAGTGTTCTGCAACATATGCTAAGGTAGCTTCTGAGTACGCCTTACCGCCTATTAAAGAAAAGACTGTTCCGAAGAATGTGCCTGCTGCAATTATCCAGCATATCATAGCAGAAATTCTTAAAGTGTCTAAGCATATTTCTATAAATATTTTCTTCGAGAGTTTCCTCCTCAGTAGATTGTACATTAAAGTTATAAAAGCTCCTATTCCAGCTGCCTCCGTAGGTGATGCTACGCCGGCGTACATACTACCTAGAATGCTTATAATTATTATAAGGCAAGGTAGTATGTCTTTTAGTGCTTTTACCTTCTCGGTTAGTGAAAGTTTCACTTCTAATTTAGGTACGAGATCCTTATGTGTTTTAGCATAAATAAAAACGTAAGCCATGGAAAGGAGAGTTAAGAGAGTTCCAGCACCTAAACTCCCAGCAAACAATCTTATTACGGAGACACCTGCGGATAAACCGTAAACTATTCCGTTAACTGTAGGAGGGACTATTTGAGCTAACGTTCCTCCTATTAGAATTGAGAATATTGCTAAATGCTTAGGATAGTTCAGTTTCATCATGGGACGAAATAGTAAATAACTAAGAACAACCAATATGCCTGTGAAAACACCGGTCATAGCCCCCATAACGTATCCCATTAATATGCAAATTATTGCTAATGAACCTCTAATGGAACCTATTAATTTATAAAAACCTGTAAATAATTCTTCAGCCATCCCTGTTTTTTCTATCATTGCAGCGATAAAGACAAATAATGGTACAGCTAATAAAGACCAGTTAATCATTGTACGATATAATGCTTGCGCCGATTGGTAAACTCCGGGCCAGCCCTGAAAAATTAATGCGATAATTAGTGAACCACATATCATAGCAAATGGTACAGGGATCTTTAGTAATATCATTACGACAACTAGTACTACTAGTAAAATTGCCGGTAAAGCTTCTAATGGGATCATTCTATTCACCCCTTAATAATTTTGTTCCCTTGCTGTGATCAATCTTATCTCAATTTTTTTGTATCCTTCACAAGAACAGGGCTTCATTTTAGAGACCCAAGGCTGTGCGCTCATTTTCTGGATTGGCACAGCCCGGCACTTTTATTAGGTTCTATGGCTTTATAAGTTTTTGCATAATTAGGGATACAAGAAAATATTAAGTCGAAGTGTTTGTGAAAAATACAAGATGTTCTTTTTAGCTTCTTGCTATGTAGCTACTTTATTATTTTAGAGTTCTTAAATATTTTAAAAAAAGGATTATAGCTTGTAACGTTATCAAATAACAACCTAGAGCACCAACAAATTTATACCACCAAATTGGCGGTTGAAATGCTATACCTATATTTACATCTTTTTCATTAAGTATATAGGAAAGAATAGCCATGTACGTAGTTGTATATGATATACCGATTCCCCCGAAAATCATCATAAGAAATATTGCGATGTCCCACAGTCTTCTAAGCTTTTGGGAGGAAATTCTTCTATAGAATATGTCTACTTCTGGAAATGTTCTTCTCCTTAAACAATATGCTCCTCCTAATACGAAGAATATGCCATAGGCCCATAGTGAAATGAAATAAGCACGAACATCTGACATACCTAAAACACGTCTTGTAAGAGCGTAATATGTTGTCGCAAATGTCATGAATAACATGAGGGAAGTTGATATAGATATGTGGAAAAAAGAATCAAGTTTACTTAAAATTTCTTTGAATCTCACTCTAGCAATCCCTCCTCTTTTAATGCTTTTTCCAAAGCGTCTGCCCATTTATTATATCCTAACTCTCTAAAAACTTCTAAGGTTCTTAAAACCATTTTAAGTCCTGTGGGATCCTTTTTAGCATACTTTACATAAACCTGCGCTCCTGTATTGATTATTAAGTCATCGTCGGGAGCATACTTAACTAGCCCCGTAGCATTCCACAGCTTTACAGCGTCGATATATTGTAATCTATACATGTGATAGCCGCTTACCATGAAAGTGACTTCGGCGGCGGCTTTAATTGCAGTTTTTATGTCGTCTGGTAAAGTGTTCCAAGTCTTTGGATTAGCAAGGAGAACGCCTAGGGTTAGTGCTTCACAATGCAAACCAACGCCAGGCTTAGGTAATAATGCGTATTTAGCAGCATCAGCGAACCCTAGCTTATAGTTCGTATAAAGGTCTGAGGACTCGCATGCATCTAAGTTTCCTAAACGTAATGCTTGGAGTATTTCTCCATGTGGGATAAATACTACTTGTCCGCCTAGGGCTGTGTAGAAATCTGCAGACATCCCTGTTGACCTAATCATTTTACCTTTCAAATCTTTGAGACTTTTTATAGGCACTCTGCTCATGAAAGGTTCCGGAGGTCTATATTGAAATACGCTGGATACGAAAACTAAACCATACTTTTCCTCTATAATTTCTTTGAGTATGTCTTCAACTCTGTGGGCATAATAGTATACATCCCACGGTGTTGTGAGAGGCCCTGGTCTGCTATGGAATAAGGCTAAGGCAGCTTCTTTGTCAGTCTCATAGTAGAGGCCAGCAGCTATAAGGTCGAATACACCTTGCTGTGTGGCTTCAAAGGCTTCTGTAGGCGGTGCACCTTCTCCTGAATAATATATTTCTATGTGAACTCTGTTATTAGTCATGTTTTCGACTAATGAGGCAAAATATCGGGGCCATTGTGCGTCAACACCTCCCGGTATGGCGAAGACAATGCTTAGTTTAAGCGTATAAACCGTAGTCGGCGATTCTGTAGATGTCGGCGATGGTGAAGGTGTTGAGGTTTGCGCTGGCTGGGTTGGAGTTTGCTCCGGCTGAGTTGGACTTAGTGTAGATATTGCCAGCGCACCAATAACTATTGCGATAACAGCCACTATAATTGCAGCCAAAACAGTCTTGTTCATGATTTTCACCTAAAATAATATATTAAGTTGTGTTTAGTAAAAATTTTACTATTTTATAATTAATTTGCTACCATTTTACTTTGTTTTTCTTTGTTCTTCAATAAGTTTCTTACACACTTTAATCGCATCTACAGCATCTTTAGCGTATGCGTCGGCACCGATTTCCTTCGCGAATTCTTCTGTTATTACAGCTCCTCCGATTATAATCTTTACCTTGTCCCTTAGCCCTTCTCTTTTCAAGGCATCTATAACCTCTTTCATCTTCCACATGGTTG
>CAZLZO010000066.1:0-5587 GCA_964564025.1 uncultured Desulfurococcales archaeon | reverse complement strand
TAGAAGTAATAGTACCTGTAGGTAAGGCTGCTGAAGAGAAAATTAAAGAACCTAGACTAGCAATTAAAGAAACGTTATTTTATAACTTATGGGGAAACGTTTTTCCAGAAAACTGCTATAACAAGTAACATAGAGTGTTAATTATGAGTAAAAAGACAATTTTTACACTAAGTCTAATAGTCTTAATGGCGTTAGGAATCGTTCTTACAGCTTTACTAGAAACTAAAATGCTCATTGGAACTTATAGTGGCTCATTTACTATTGTGATTAAGGAAAATGATGCATGGAATTTTAAATATGTATGGCTTAACCTTAATTCTATCTCAATGGAAGATGCTTTAAATATCATCGGTAGATATAAAAACATACTTTATGATGCCATGACATCTAGTACTCCAACATCTATTTACAGAAAGGAGAAATGGATTCACATAATGTTTTCTGAACCTCCTCATAGCATTAATTCTCTTGTCGAATCGGTTGTAAGAATTATAGGTTTAAACATAACTAGTTTAAACCCGGCTAATGCTGTTCTGTCAATAGAAATTATTAATCCTGAAGGAGGAATTAATAGTTATGAACTAAATGGCAGCATTAGTAAAAACACTTTGCCGAAATACTTTTACGCTAAAGTGTTAAAGAGTGGAATTTACACATTTAGAATCATTAACAACTCTAATTCCCCAGTAACATTAACGATAAACATTGGAGAAGGAATAATCATAAGTAGGAGGCCCCTTATTTACTATGGTATAGTGGTGATAATACTGAGTGTTTTTACTATCTACCATCTTCATATTTTCAAGAAAGAATTCAAGCTTATTTAACAGTTAATAACAAGTAAACATTGTGAAATTTAATTCATTTGTTTTTATTAGCGCTTATTTTCCCGTGATCTTAAGCCTAAGGTTTTAATAGCAAAATATCTCGGAGTTTTAAGCTTGTACTTAACGTATTCTTCGCCAAAGACTTTTCAAGATATGGCTCCTCTATTTTAACAATGTAGTAATGGCAAAATGCTATAGCAACTACTGTAAGTAGGAGGGCATAGCCTGATAAGTTAAAGAGAGATATACCTAGTAGTGTAAGATAAAAGCCTAAGAATTGTGGATTCCTACTCCAACGGTATATACCTGTGGTTATTAGCTTAGAGGTTTCAAGCCCTGAGATTTTACGTAATGAGCGAAATTCGATCATTCCAGCTAGCGTGAAAGCACAACCTATGAGAAATACTATTGAACCTATTAATTGTTGAAACACGCCGTTAATCGATATACGCCATAAACCGTATATTGTTGATAGAACGACAAGACCTGTCCAGCCTGCATCTAAAATCCACCAACATAACGAAAGCCACAGTGGCATAGTTTTTGCTTTTTCACAAACCTCCTTAGTTTTAAATAAAATGTAAATTCCAAGGAAAGCAAAAATAATTGTAACTGCATAGAGTAAATAGCCCATATTGGGTCGCCGATAAATTACATGCTAAAGATAGTTTATTCTTCTTCCTCTTTAACCTTAAACTTCTCCAATTCTAACCTTACTTCTGGATCATGTATTACTTTGCCTAAAGCGTATCTAAGAGCTTCGAGTATTATGTACTCTGCAAAATGCTTTGTTATACAGTATGGGCATGGTTTTAGCTTTCTAGCTGCTTTAATAATTGTTTCTCTATGGTTTTTAGCTAAGTCAAGAACTATTTTCTTAAGGTTTTCATAGGAGTGTTCAGCTATAGGTTTAAGTGACTCTACAATATCTTCAGGCACTTCGAAGGGGTAAACTTTCTTCTTGGCTGCGTAGTATTTCAGAACTCCCCCTTTAATCTCTCTTGTTGCTACGAGATCTATTAGTTCTGCTTCTTTTAAGACTTGGATGTGATAGCGTATAGTATTAATGTTCTTATACATACCCTTTTTTCTTAATTCCTCAGCAATTTCATGAACACTCATTGGTTTTTTAGAAAGTAAGTCTAGTATAAACACTCTTACCTCATCTGAGAGAGCCTTCGCTTCATTCATTCTAACCATTAATGGTGTTTTCTCCAAACACTACCACCAGATAAGTATAAGTACCTCGGTTCTAAAAAATTTATCTGACCACTACGAAAAATATTGTTTAGATGGTTTGATGGAATCAAAAATTGAGAAGCTAAAGCTCATAGGAATGCACTGTGCCTCATGTGCAGTAACTATCGAGAAGAAGCTAAAATCTCTTAACGGGGTTGCGGATGCGATAGTTAATTTCGCAGCTGAAGAAGCTGAGATAAGATATGATCCTAGGAAGATTACGTTAAAGGATATCGTTAATGCCATTAGAAATGTCGGTTACGACGTTTATAAGGAGGAGGCATACTTTACTGTTGAAAATATTTCCTCAATAGATGAGGAATCTATTATTGAAAATAAGTTAAAATCCCTTCATGGAGTAATCGATGTAAGTGCTTCACACATAGCGAAGAGCATATCTGTAACATTTAATCCCTTATCAATAAAGATTGATGATATCAAGAAGTATTTGGAAAACATGGGTTACAAAATAGTTAGTATTAAGGGAGAAGTCGAGATAGAAGATGTTGAAAGCAAGGTTCTTAAGAGGGAGATAGTTAAGCTCAAAAAATTGTTACAATATGTCTTCTTCTATCATTAACATTGGCAATATATGTAATGGCTGGAGTTTTCGGGGTTCCTATGCCACTTTGGGAGTATAGAGATTTCATAGGGTTCACGCTTTCAACACCAGTACTACTTATCGGTGGTAGAAGATTCTTTAGTGGTGCTTGGAAAGCCCTTAAAAATAGAAGTGCAAACATGGATACTTTGATAGCCCTTGGGACAGGCTCCGCTTACCTGGATTTACAAATAGTACATTACCATACCATGTTACAGCACCTACGAATACCCATGGCTTATTAAGTTTAATGACTGCATCATTTATTATAAAGCGTGTTAATAGATTGTCTGTTCCGTCAACCACAATATCTACATCTTCGATTAGCTTCACTATATTGCTTCCTGTAACCCTCGTAATTACAGGTTCAACTTCTACATTAGGGTCTATTTTGCGAATTTTCTCTGCACATGCTATTGCCTTAGGTATTGCCTCTTTAGCATCCTTATAGTCGAAGAGTTGTGTTCTAGGTAAATTGCTTAAATCTACATAGTCCTTATCGACTACTCTAATAAACCCTACACCAAGCCTAGCGAGAAGCTCCGCTTGAACGGTACCTGTAGCTCCGCATCCAATAATAGCAATTCGCGTTTTCCTTATCTTTGCAAGACCTTTAACCCCAACTTCCTTAACCAAAACTTGCCTTGAGAATCTCTCAATATCCTCTGGAGTAATAGTCAATGACGCTCCCTCTAAGTACTACCTTACTTTACACTAATATAACCACGTTATAAATGTTAAGTTTTAAGAAAATATTGAAGATGCTATTCGAGCACTCTATTGAAACAGTGTAATTCTTTATGAGTAGTGGGAAAATTAAGGATGAAGTGTTTCTAATGAACTATATTATATTTCCTCACCTATACATTTCATCCTTATAAAGTCACTATACTTTCCTGAAAATCTCTTTCTAACTAATTCATATTTCTCTATGTCATATGCCTTAGTAGCTAATACTTTCTTCTTAAATGTTTCTACAAGCTGCGGGTTTCCTTTAACATGTATTATTATCTATCATCTGGTGCATTCGCAACATATCCTACTAAATTTAGTCTTTTCGCTAATCCCCACACATATCTTCTAAGCCCCCAGCAATGGCTTCTAAAATATCGATTTTAGAATTAATCATTCTAATTCTGAATTCTCGTGAAAGAATAGCTGCTAAAAATGCTCCTAAGAAAAGTCCAATATCGCCAACACTTGTTTTGTTAAGTAGTGGTGATTGAGAGGGAACGCCACTTAGCCACTCTAAGTTAATTAGACTGTATAGGTGTTGGCCCCAGTTAAGATAGCCACTATATATTGTAAATGGTTTATGAGCCCAGGCTAGAAAGAATACGTTAATTATACCTATGAAAATTCCTCCAACCCATTCTGGGATGCCTTTACTACTAAACAATGTTCTGCGTATTGCATTTCCGAGATACACTTTAAAGGACATTTTACCGGTTCCTTCACCTATAACTGAGTTATAGGTGAAATATTTAATATTTTCCTACATAAATTGACATAACTGAACATAGGGTTTCAAGAAAGTATAAATCAATGTATTTCGAATATTCCAGTTAGGGTGTAAAACGAGGTTATAGGATTTAAGTGGGGTAAAGGAGGTTGAAAACATTTTGCGAAATTTATGTGAAAAACATCTTGCCAGCAATAAGAGCTCTTTTAGCTAGGGTACTTATTCAAAAATACTTTAAGACCCAAATGGAAGCGGCTAAAATATTAGGTATAACGCAGGCTTCAATAAACTATTACCTTTATGGTAGAAGAGCTTCTAAAATAACAGAGGCTTTAAACAGTATCCCTGAAATAAAAAGTATGGTGAAAAAACTAGCTAAGAAAATTTCTGAAAATAGTGGAGCTGATGTTGGTGAATTATTATGCGAATTCTGCATGATAATAAAGTCTAACAAAGAATATTTAACTAAGGTACTTAACGCTATAGGTGTTGAAGAAGGCAATGTTTACGTTTTTGTCCCTAAGTCTAAATAGTGTTTTACTTAGGATAGATGTCTATCATCATCAATACCTTATGCAAGCTCAAAACATCTTCTATAGTAACTTAGTTTATACCTAAAATACGTAACATCTATATTGTGTAAAGCAAATAACATTAGATACATTATGGTGAATAATTTGTCATCGCGAATACCTGGATTTTATAAAATACCTATGGATGAAAGATTAAGAATAATTAAGGAATGGGCTAATTTAACTGATGAAGAAGTAAAGTTGCTAAGAAATTTCGGGAATCTTGATCCTAAGATCGCTGATTCCATGATTGAAAACGTTATTGGCGGAATGACGTATCCTTTTGCTATAGCAACAAACTTTAAAATAAATGGGCGAGACTACCTCATACCTATGGTTATTGAGGAAAGTAGTGTTGTAGCTGCAGCTAGTAATGCTGCGAAAATGTTACGTGAAGGAGAGGGTATCATAGCTAAAGCTGAGCACCAATATATGATTGGCCAAATACACTTAGTAAAAATAGGCTCGCCAAGGTATGCAGCCTTCAAAATTCTTGAAAGGAAAGATGAAATACTTGACTTAGCTAATCAACAAGACCCAGTATTAGTAAAGTTAGGCGGCGGCGCTAAAGACATTGAAGTAAGAGTTGTTGAAACAAAGCGTGGATTAGCAGTAATAGTTCATTTAATTATTGATGTTTTAGATGCTATGGGTGCAAATGCCGTAAACACAATAGTTGAAGCAGTAGCTCCAATGCTTGAGAAAATCACTGGTGGCGAAGCAAGGTTAAAAATAGTTTCAAACTACGCTACATACCGTATTGTAAGAGCTTGGGCACGAACATCCCCTGAAAAAGTAGGGGGCATGGATGTTGCTGAGAAAATTGTTGACGCATACTTACTTGCTGAAGCTGACCCCTATAGAGCGGTGACACATAATAAGGGAA
>CAZLZO010000065.1:0-5645 GCA_964564025.1 uncultured Desulfurococcales archaeon | reverse complement strand
GTAAACGCTACTGCCTTCTATAGAGTAGGAAATAAGCCAAGTACTCAGTTAGCTGTACTTGTTCCAGTAGAGGAACTGCTTAATATAGGTCCTGAAGATAGCTTTTGGGTTAAGGCTATTGTTTCAGATTGTTCTTCTGGGACATGTTTAGTTGATGAGAGTGAATGGATAAGTTTCACGTATAAACCCTTTAAATTGTTTGTTGATAGCGTTTACGAGAAATACTTTGGCGAATGACATATGGTTTCAAAAAAGTTTAGGAAAAGCATTGTTGGACTTGCTATTGTTCTAGGTTCTTTGGTTTTCGTATTGGTTTTTATTAGTTTAGTTTATTACTCTATTAATTTCCGTGTTAAGAAAAGTGCTGAAGCTTCACTAGTCAGGGAGAAAGCTAAGCTCAATATTGTTAGTGTTAGTGAGGCTTATTTTAGACCAGTTGTTGGAGACGTTGATGCTATTAATGTTACCGTAAAAACCCCTATGAGAATCCATATAGTCTTCGTTTTCCTATGTTATAACGGTAGTATTGAGTTAAGGAAAATCAGCTATGTTATTGAGGGAATAGGTTACTTCATAGTTGACAACATAACTGTGGCTTCAGGCGATGAGCGCTATCGAATGTCTGTTAAGCTTGTTACTGCAGAGGGAGCCGTAATACCTGTTTCACCATGGGTTGCAAAATGATCTTCTATAGGAACAAAAGCTTACCGTTGCTCATAAATGCTTTTCCTGAAACATGATATAATAGCCTTGTTTTCATTAAGTTCCAACCGTATTTTCCACTATATTTTTCGCTTTTCGCTAAGGCGTAAATTATTTCGCCTATGTACAGGATGCATTCCCCTGCGTCTATTTTATTTTTAACCTTTACTTCAATAATGCCTACGGCTTCACCTATTATTGGTGCTTTTACTTTATAACCTTGCTTTACACTTAGTTTTGTTAGCTTTATTTTGTCTACCTTTCTTCCAGATTTTGTGCCGAAGAACCATATTTCATCCAGGTATTCTTGCTCTAGAATGTTTATTGTGAATTCTCCATGCTTTTCTATTAACTCATGGGTTTTCGTTTCCTTTTCAACGGAAACCGCAACTAATGGTGGTTCTTCAGCTACAGGTGTAACCCATGATGCAGCCATAAAGTTAGCTTCTGTGCCATAAATACCTGAACCAATGACGTACACAGGTCTTGGGTGGAGCATTAAGTAATGCTTATTTTTAACCTCCCTTATCACTAGATTTCACCTATGAATGAGTTTAAAACCACACGAAGTATTTTTAACTTTTTGAGAAAAGTCATTATGTAAAGAGAGATTGACGAAATTAAGGGATTACATATGGGTTTCAATTTAAACAAGCTACTTACTAAAGCTCCTTGGACCATAATTCCTCTTATTAAGCTTAAAGAGCTAGGAGGTGATGCATCAGCTTCTGAAATAGCTGGTGAATTAGGTGTTAGAAGTCAGCTTGTGAAGAGAGCTATGTGGTGGCTTAGGAAATATGGTTTTGTAGAAGAGAATGTAAATGTAGAACCTAAAAGGTTTAAGCTTAAGAACGAAGCTTACAAGGCCGTTGAAAAATTGCTTATAAACAGATGGGTTAAAGGAAATACTACAGTCATACTCAGAGGAAAAATATTTTACATTTTCATAGTTAGGGAGCGCAAAATAATAGTGAAAACTATTAGTAAAGACATTATTGACTATGCTAGGAAAGTAAGCTCTGAAAGAAAAATAGAAAATGTTAAAGATATCTCTGAAGCTCTTAAAATACCACTAAATCTAGCCTCAATAGTACTTAGAGTTTTAAGAACAACATCATAACCTAAACTATTAAGCCAAAGTTTAAATTCTTAACCCTCTAACATATTAAAGTTTAAACGATATTTGATGGATGTACATAGTTTAACTCAGTAACTTTATCATACTCGCTATCATAACTTATGAGAGAAACTTTCTCGCATATAGCTGATGCTGCATGCAAACTATCAAAATATGTTAAACCGTACTTCTCTCTTAAGGAGTAAGCTAAGCTATGGTATTTAGGTTTAGTATTCAGAATTATTATGCCATAGTATGCTAACATGTTTCCTATTTCATTCCAGAAGAGTTCAGTGTTCTTAACTTTAATTAGCTTAGATTTTATAAGTAAGTTTATTTCGAGTAAGGTGTATGGTGATAAAAGTGTTTTCCCTGAGAATTTTTCTAAAACTTTTTCGGCTTCATAATGTTTAGGATCCTTTATGTTTATTGAAGACAAGATTACGTCTGTTTCAATTAAAATCATTATTTAAATCCTCAATTATAATTATAAGAGTTTGTTTAACTCCCTTTCAGCGATTTTACTTAACAATTTAGGATTTTGGGAAGCATTAATCTTGATGTTAACAATACTTCTAAGTGTTTCTAGAGGATTTCTTAAAGGCTCAATGACTAACCTATCATTCTCTATTCTTAAACGAACAACTTTTCCCAGCTTTATTTTTTCTCTAAAATCTACAGGAATAAGTATCCTACCTTTATCATCAACTCTAACTATGGTTTCCATGTTCTCACTAAGTATATTGTGGGATAAAGGAATATATTAATGTTATGAAAACTTTAACTGCCCTCATATTTACCAATGTATTAACTTAGTATTCATAAGCACTTAGTAAAGTTTATGTGGAAAGATACTCTTAATTGTTTAAACATTGTTCATGAACTTTCTTAAATCATTGAAGTTAAGTTTACTAAACCTTAATACATAATAGCATTAGGAGCGTAGTTAAGGTATGTTAAGGGAATTGAACGTAGTTAAAAAGAGAGGCAGGGCTTCTGATTTACATGTTGCTTTAGCATATCCTTCAACGTATGTTGCTGGAATGTCTAGCTTAATTACTCACCTACTTTACTTCTTACTAAACGATTTCAGAGAGGTTATTGCTGAAAGAGTATTTTACAGCTACCCTGAAGAGGCTAAGATACCTGAGCTTAGAAGTTTAGAGTGGAAGAGGAAGCTAAGAGACTTTAACATCATAATGTTCTCTGTACATTACGAATTAGATTATGCAAACATTGTTGAAATGCTTTTTAAATCGAAAATACCCGTTTTTTCAAGAGAGCGTGGAGAAAAAGACCCTATAATAATTGTCGGAGGTCCCACGGTAACAGCAAACCCTGAACCTCTAGCTGAAATAGCTGATATAATAGTTATAGGTGAAGCTGAAGGATTAGTTGAAGAAATTGTTGAAAAATATTTTTCAACAAGAAATAGGAAGGAGTTTCTTGACGAAATAGCAAGTGTTAGAGGAATTTATGTTCCATCGCTTGGGAAATATCGAGTCACTAAGAATTACGTTAAGAACCTTGATGAAGCCTTTTATCCGATAAAACAAATACAGCCTTTAGATTACGAGTTTGCTTATGGTAAAGGCCTACTTGTTGAAACTACTAGGGGATGTAGATGGCATTGCCAGTTTTGCATGGAAGGTTTCATAAGTAAGCCTAAGAGGGATCGGAGCTATAGTAGAATAGTTGAAATAGTTGAGAAAGGACTTGAGATAAACGGTTTAAATAGGGTTATTTTTTATGCTCTTTCATTCTTCGACCATGTAGATGCTGATAAAATACTTGAATATTTAACTGAGAGGAACATTGAAGCATCAATACCCTCTTTAAGGCCTAATACTTTAACTGAGTACCGTTTAGACCTCATTTCTAAATTAGGCCAGAAAACGTTGTCAATAGCTCCTGAAACACTATGTCCAGCATTAGGCTTAGCTATAAAGAAGTTTATGAAGGAAGATCAAATTAAAGAAGTTGTGAGGAAGGCTTATGATAAAGGAATAACATCGGTAAAAATGTATTTTATCGTAGGATTTCCACATCAAGGATTAGAAGAAGCTCTGAAGATAATAGAGTTTGTGAAGAATCTAAAAAGTGAAGCTAAAGGAATTCAGTTAAAGCTCTCTCTAACCCCCCTAATACCTAAGCCCTACACTCCTCTCCAATGGCTCTCCATAGCTGATGCTAAATTAACTTCTAAGAAGCTTAAGCTTATAGCATCAGAACTTAGAAAGCTCTCGATAGAAACATCATTTTACAGTCCTAGATGGGCTCTAGTACAAGCTTCAATAGCTTTAGGAGATAGAAACATAGGTAAAGCTATTGTTGAGTGGAGCTTAGGCTCACGGACTCCTACTTCATGGATTAAAGTAGTTAGAAAGTTAGGGATAAGCTTAAACTATGCCTTAAAAGGCAGAGGTCTCGAAGAGTCTCTTCCTTGGGACCATATTAACCTTAATGTTTCCCGTAAGTTTCTAGAGAAAAGCTATGAATTCTTCATAAGAAATGTTTCGGGAAAATGTGAAGTCTAAAGTTGTCAGTTCGGCTCTTCTCAATCACAATTCATACTCCAACTTTTCTCATCATCCCAACATATATCAATAAGTCTAAAGGAATACACTTACTCATATACTCTTCTTATGTTCTTTATCTTGTCAAAGTCCTTATCGAAACTGTATATTTCTTTTATTCCAAGTTTTTCCATAAAAACTAAAGCTAAGGCATCATTTATGCCTATAGCGTATTCCTTAGCTTTCAATAGTGCTTCAATATATGATGCTACATCTACATCATAAATGTGTATTGACGGTTTCCCTAATATTGCTTCAATATATTTTATAGACTTAGTCTTGGAAGCATGCGACTCAAGAATGTTTGCAATTTCAGATACATGCACGACTGTTGTTGCGACGTCCTCACCTTCATCTATTCGTATAAGAATATTCTTAGCTTTTTCCTTAAGCTCTAGAACATCTTTAGGTATTTTCCTCTTAGGTTTCAGGAAAGCATATAGGAAAACTGAGGAATCAATGAATCTCAACTATTTTCCCCTAATCAAGTATTTCTTTAACTCACTATAATCTCTGAAATATTCGGCTGAAACATCTATCTCTACAGTGTCAAATAGGTCTTTTAATTTCATGTACTTAAGAGGTTTTAGTACAATTTCGTTATCTCTAAGAACTACTATGAACCTTGTTGAATCTACTTTCTTCAGTATTTTCTGAGGAATTCTTATCCTACCATATCTATCAACCACTACAACCGACAATCCATTTCACCAATAATCCACATTGAATTAAAACTATTTAAATGCTACTATTCCCGCATATTATGCTGGTTTTCAAAGAAAATGAATAATTTATCTGTCGTGGTCTGCTGGGCAGTTATCGAAGCTCCAGTAGATTACTGGTACATCTGCTAATTTTGCTCCCTTAAGCACTTTAGGTAAAGCTACCAATATTGTGTCAAAAGTTGGACCTCTAATTTTCACTCTATATGGGCTTGTTCCACCTATACTTACAATATGGAAGCATAGTTCTCCTCTAGCGCTTTCGACACAATATATTGCTTCACCTTCAGGTAAGCTACCTAGGAATGATACTAAGCTGCTTCCATTCTTTGCTTTACGTTGTGCTATTGGTCCTCCAGGTAGTTTATCTAAGGCTTGCTCTATTATGTAAAGGCTTTCCTCAATTTCCCTTCTCCTACATAGCATTCTCGAGTAAGCATCACCTTTCTTTTCTGCTATAACTTTAAAGTCCAAGTCAGCATATGCTTCATAAGGCATTTTAGCTCTTACATCAAAATCTATTCCAGA
>CAZLZO010000064.1:0-5749 GCA_964564025.1 uncultured Desulfurococcales archaeon | reverse complement strand
ATAACATAACTTAGCATAAGCAACTATTAAAACCTGTACAAGCAGAAAACATAAAACACCTAAACTACAACACCATATAAAAACAGCAAAAACCAACCCAACAAGAAACAATAATAGTACATCCCATCTGCTCAGGAACAACATTTCACGCATCTCCTCAACATCCTAGCGTACAACTACTAATCCATCACACCATTAAACTAATTATATGTGATTTCATAATCATGCACTTCATAGCTCACACAAGCCTTAATAAGATTCGAGCAGAATATCCTAGTTGCTTAAGAGCTACTCTGGCAACATTTTCAATAATTCTAGCAAGGTTAAAGGTAATTGTTTTATTCACGTTCTCAATAGGTGAAAATACATTAGAAAGCTCCAGTAAAGCCGTTCTTTCTATAGTAGGTTTTCTACACTATTTTATCAAAGTAAAGGTGGCAAAATACACTAAAGAACTATAAGTCCAATATGCGTATGAGACGAGAGTGAGACGTCTTAGAAACCTTGGTTCTGCTATTATCGCCTTATTTCTTCTATTAGACCGGCTTGTTTTGCCAATCTTTTTTCCCTTTTGCTTTTTCTTTAATTATTAGTTCGCGTGTTTTACGTGTTTTTAGGTCTTTTTCCGTGTCCTATGCTTAAGTCTTACGAAAGTACGGTGATTCTTCTTAAAGGTTAGACAACTCTTCTTATTTCTTCTGCTAGTTGTTTTAACCTTTCAGAGATCTCTTCAGCCTCCTTGGCGAACCTTTGCAATTCTGGAGGGGCAATTCCGATAAATATTTCTTTTAAATACCTGTAAATTATGTCATATATTTCTGCAGCATTCTTTGTTGTTGCCTTCTCTTTTAATTCAATTACGATGAAGCCGTCGGCCAGTGCCGTTTTTAGTGCTGGCCCGGTTAATCTTTTCGCTACGAAAATTTTTAAGTGTGGTATTTGATCTAATTGCTGTGTTCTCCCGAACTCAGTATCTATGACTTGCCTATCTACTTCCTTGCTCCAATTCTTACATGAAGCATAGACGAAGAATTTAGTAAGACCTATAGGTTTATATCCCCAAACATCAACTTCGATTTCCCCTCCCCCTCTTCCTTTTAGCCTTTTATTAGTTCTAACCTTAAATCCTAAGTTTTGAAGAACGTCCTTAACTATGCTCTCGAGAATCTCTTTTGAAGGTGTTTTCCCCTCGTATTTTAGTGATGTAAAAGCTGGAACTTCCTCTTTAATTACTATTTTCTCCTCTGCTGGAAATCCCTTCAAAAGCGAGAAGAAATTATCGGTGAAAACTACGGGAAGTATGAGCAATGTTGAATAATAATGTTTTCTTGAACTCCAATACCATTCAAGACATAGCGACAGTGATTCAAGATAACTACTTACTCTCCATTTCTCCATATGCGGAAACATTCTTTTAAGACTAATTTCACCTACGGCCTTTACAAGAGGGTCTATATCGCTTGAAGATAGTTTAAGCCCAAAAAACCTTGCATTAACATCAGTTATACTTGCCAACGAGTTTGCAAGTTCAGCTATTCCCTTTCTATGATCTTCACTGAGATTACTTAAAATTCTATGGAGTCTCTTTAGATGCATGTTCACAAGTTTGTCAGAGTTTTTCTTTAAGGTATCTTTAATGATGTGCTTAATGTTAGTAGCAATTCTTCTTCTCTCTTCAAAATCTTTTACTTTCCATAGGTTGTCCTTATAATTCTTAAGTATGTCATAGCAATTGGCAGATACTCTTTCTGAAATTGCAGGATCGAAGTGTAGGCTTTTTAATAGCGTAGTTAAACTGAATTTAAAAGAGCTTATCTCATCCGAGATAGGATCACAATCTTCATTATAAAGGAAAAGCAGTGAAGAGTACGCGGCAAGTCTCTCTACTTCACTGCCTCCTTCACTTAGTTTTATTAGACTATCAATAATATCTTTACAATACTGCAAGGCCATATTCCACCCCCCTAACTCTGTGAAATCTTTCTCTAACATCGTTAAAATATTATTTTCGAGTTGCATTAACTAGGCATACACAATTTCTGGTAAATATTTTTCTTACAGAACATTACTTTCTCGAATGAATTATTAAGTACATGTACATCACCTAATACATTGTTTGAAACTGAAGACCTTAAGTGAAAAATAATAGCTCATGATAAGAAAATGGTAATTGAAACAGCCGATAAGCATAGAACAGTAAGTACGATCATGAGCTCAAATAGTAAAGTTGAAACATATTCTAGAGAAGACCGTTACAACAAAGTCATGAAGAGAAAATCTCTGAAGAAGCTCTTTAGCATATATGAGGAGTCGTTCTTCACATGTCTTCTCTCAGGAAATGTGTAAGAGAATAGCCATAGCTAACCCTAGAAACGCTATTAGAAAGAAAAGAGAGACACCGTGTAAAATGTTTACAACGATTTCTCTGAATCGCTGTATAAGTGATGGAGTAGCGTGTTTTCATTTATTCATGACATCCTCAGTTTACCTTGAAGTTTTGATTTAATGTATCTTACATTAGCTATTATCATCCTATACTTTTCTTCTTCAAGGTCTTTTTTAAGATCTTCTTCCTTTAAATGGACTAATTCATTTCTGCGATCTTTTAGTATCCTTAGCAATTCTATATCGCTCAGTTCTAAGATATCCAGTTCTTTTAGCTGTTTCAATAATGCGTATATTGTTCCTAAATCCGTGCAGTCAAGTATGTCTGTGATTTTTCTGCGTATTTTCTTGCATTTTATTTCTAGATCTCTCATTATTCCTGGAACCTTATTATATAGTTCTTCAATCCATGTACTACCGTACATCTCCTTTAGTTTTTGTCTTAATATATTTCTTAAGTATGGTTCTAGTTCTAATAATTCACGGCGTGCATGTTCTAAACGTGGAAACTTGGGTAAGGGTACGAGGAGATGGTGTTCTGCTGAAACTTCTATTCCTTGTCGCTTAATTTCTTCTATAAATTCCTTAAGAAATATTGAATACCATTCTCTATGTGGGCTGCGTAACCATGTTGTTATACCTGTTTGCATTAACACGTACTTATCTTTCTCTTTTAAGAATATTGTGATTATTCCTCTTAATCCGCTTAAACTCCTAATTAATGTTATCATGGGTTCTTTCTCTACGAAAATTATTTTATATGGTGTCCTGAGTTTTTCCTCAATGTAGTGCGATATTGTTTCTTGGTGAGAGATATGGAAAATGTAAGGTAATGTTGCAACCCCTACCTCTAAGGGTATTTCTCTAGGATCCAGAGTGTATTTAACCAGGAATCCATGTGCACCTTCATAGTCGAAAACGTATTGCCATGTCATTGCTCCCAAGGTTGCTTCCGGACTTCTTAAGGCTAAACTATTTAATGCTCTAATCGTTTTCTCCGTTACGTCTTTTGTTATTTTCATCTTCAAGCTTGTTAACTTATTTTCAAGAAAGTCTATGATAAATGGTGATAAACTCAGTTTTTGCCGTCTTTTGCCTACAGAATACATTAGCTTATTTTCTAATTTTACAAAGAGCCCTGGTGCGCCTTCACCTCCAAAGTATATTGTAGGATGCCATGTTTTCTTTAACGCCTCCTCTAAATATTTTAACTCAAAGACCGTTAGCTGAGATAAAAATACTTCTACATCCTTTCCCGTTAAAGGATTTTTAAATGTTTCAAGACTTGAAAGTTCTTGCAGAAAAGCAAAGAGACGGAGTTCTTCCATTTCATATTTATGATGCGAATGTCTGAAGAATAATATGTCTGCTAATCCGTACTTTATAAGCATATTTTCTAGTTCAATGCTAGGCAAGTCTAAGTCAAAATATTCTTTAAACCAATCTATAGTTCGTGGAAATTTATCCTTCCTTAGTAACGCGTGTAATAGGAACATGAAGTACTCTTTTTGTTTATAATCAAGTTTTTCATATAGTTTTTCACGCCATGTTAAAAGATCTTTAAGATAAGCTTCTTTCAAATACCGTTTTATCTCAGAAAACCATGAGTAGAAATTAGGGTCTATGTCTTTGGCTTTAGTTGCAAAGTGCCTTAATATATTAACAATGTTTTCTATGGCCTTTTGCGATATTTTGAACCTTTTTTCTATGTTTCCCTTTATTCTTTCTATGTTTTCCTCTATTGCAAATCCTGCGGTAGCCGATGTGGGATTTTGTGAAAACTGCAGGAAGGCGTCGATTAGCGCTACCTTTTCATCGAACGTTTTACGTTTAGAAAGCTCCTTTTCAATTATCTTTATTAAGAAAGCTCTTTTATCAATATCGGTGCTCCCGGTACACATGTATGTATACCTTGACTCTTACTCATTTCTATAGTTTAGTTATAGATTTTCAATGCTTTATAATCTAACTTCTCCGGACAGCAACACCGTATAGCAGAGTGTCTCTCAGTTACTAAGGCGTCTGCCTATAATATGTTTCTTTGGAAAGAATATCATTAAAAGTTTTAACTTCTCTCTTAAAGGACATAGGTTTTAAAGAATTCGAGATAGAAATACTTTAAAAGACAATATGAGAAAGCTGAAATTTATTCTTAGAGGAACCAGCTATGCCTATTCCTAAAAACTGGGCTGAAGAACTTATCTTAGAGTGGCTTACCCTTAAAGGTTACATGGCTCAGTCTAATGTTAGATTAAAGTCGGGAAGAAGGGGAGGAGTTAAGGAAGCTGATATTATAGGGTTAAGGCTTGTGAAAGAGCCTAGGGAAGCGAAGGGCAAAAAGATGATGGCAGAAGTTTTGGAAATTTTGCATGTCGAGGTAGGGAACCTTACAGGGGGATTTAATGAGAATTTTAACCGTGTTAAGAACAAATTTTCTCGTGATCGTATCGAGGCTGTTAAGAGTTTCTCGTTAGATGTAGTTGAATTAGAAAGCGTACCAGGTAAGTTCTGGCTAGGTTGTTCAAGACTCGGTGTTTCCTACGTTAAGTACATGCCCTTATATATAGCAACGTATGTGGCCGAAAAGCAAGCTAATAAGCTTAAAAGGGAGCTTAATAAACACGGTATAAAATTCCTAACGCTCAAGGAGGCTTTAAGGGAAATAATGAATGATATAGATGAATGGAAGGAGAGACAGGTTAGAAAGGGTTTTAGGAAAACCAAAGATATAACACTTATGGAAAGTTTATGGCTCTTAAACCTAATAGATTACATGAAAGGTGAAGGTATTATTAGCATAAAAGAAAATTAAACACATATACTACTTCACAGTAAAAGATAGCAGGTTAAGGGAAATTTAGACGTTTAACTCCTACTAAGATTCCTGAGAATGAATTAGAATGTGAATTTAAAGCCGTATGCATGAGGGGCGTTAAAGTGAGGAGAAGACTCGGCTGGAAAGAAATTAACTGGGAAAGAGTGTATAGGGAATGGTATGCAATAAACGAAGAAGACAGAAAAGACATTTCGCATTCTCTTTTAAGTCTTAGAGAAAGAGGCAGAAAGGAAGCTTTTAAAGAAGAACCCTATGCTAGAAGGGTTTACGTAGAGAAAATGCTACGATTCGATAATGAGGAACATCTCCTACTATGGCTGTATATGTATGTGCCTTTTGGAGAAAAATATCCTAAGGTTACGACTATTGCGCGTACTAAGCTATCTCCTGACATAGACTTGTTAAGAATTGAAAGGCTTCCGGGTAAAGAGCCGCTCATAGTAGGATATGAAGTGAAGGTATTAGGTAAAAGGCGTGTTTATAACCCATTTTATACGGGGTTAGAGGAGGTTCTATGTTATTTTAGAT
>CAZLZO010000063.1:0-5829 GCA_964564025.1 uncultured Desulfurococcales archaeon | reverse complement strand
CTGTTGAAGAAGCTGATAAGAAGGAAGCTTATGAACACTTAGTAGCTTAAGCTTTAGAGGAAATGCTTGTTTCAAAAAGGGGAAGCCTCGTTAACTACAGCTCCAATCAAGCCTCGAGCCATTACAGACGCTGGCAATGTTGTTGGTGAGCTGAAGGGTTTATTGCTTGTAGTGTTAGGAGTACTTCTTTTAGTAGGAGCGTTCTTAGTGTGGCCCAGTCTTTGCGTGTTGGTTTTCACTGAATATTTCTAGTGCTGGGTCTACTGCTGCTTCCACTGCTTTTCCTAGGAAGTCTTTGTTTTCATTGAGCCACTCTATTTCTTCCCAGATTTGCTCTTCTGCTTCTTTGGGGTCGTGCTTCAATGTTTCTTTGAAGTTTTCTGCCTTCTCCAGTATTTTCTGTTTTACTCAGACATTTTCGGGTTTCATCTAGAGTTTTGGTGTTTCATATGGTGCTGTATTTTAGATGGCTTATGTTTTCTGTTTTCGCTATGTTTTGTATGGTTTTGTCGCTTGTTAGTAATGGTATGTTCAGTGTTGTTGCTAGTGAAATATGTATGGAGTCGAAGAGTGTTAGTTTTTTATGTTTCTTTTTAAGCTCTAATGCTTTCGCCATGACCTCTAATGTTATGGGGGCGTATGTGTTGGCTTTGTATTCGGCTAGTTTATCTCTCATAAGTTTAAGTATTTTAGCTGTAATTTCAATGCTTTTACCGTGTGATAGTAGTGCTAGAGATGCTTCAATAGGTGATGCTGAGGAAATAACTACTTTAACTTCTCCTTTCCTATGTTTTTCAAGAACCTTCATTACGTAGGGGTGTAACTTGTCTTCTGCGCTAAGTCCGAATAGGAAATCTGTTTCTACAAGAATCTCCCTAACCATCTCCCCTACGTAACCTCTTTAAACAGTAGTTTCTCAGCTCTAACCCTGCTTTTACGGGTAAATGTGAAACCCCTAAGTAGTTTAGCAAGTTCCTTAGAAGGATCTTCCCCAACAACCCTAACCAAAACCTCACCTTTACCCCTAACCTCAACCACAACTTTAGATCCGGGAACTATACCGCACCTTTCCCTAACCTCTTTAGGCAACGTTATCCTACCCTTAGAATCCACTCGAACAATAACGGACAACAAAACACACCACATTTAACCTGTGGGTTCCCACAAATATAAAAATATCCCACATATTATTAAAAATAATCCTATCAGCATTACCTGAAAAGAAAGTATGCTATTCCCCTACTTACTAAAAGAAAAGAGTACAATTTCAACTAGGAAATCTAATACCTCATCAATCGTTCCCGCATAAAATAATTCACCCTCTTTTAAACTCAAATAAACAACAATAGATTTCTCTTCCAAATTCCACCCTACTTATAATCGAGAATTTTTAAATTAAACCAGAGATTTACGAAACTAATACCTTGCCAGGTGCTGGAGATTACTTTGCGAATTTGACAGAATCACTTTTCAGAATTGGAGAGAAGTAGAAGCCATTTGCAATATTTTTGAAGCCCAATTTGCTTAACAGAAAATATTTAGGAGGATTAATTAGTAATAGTAAAATTAATGTGAGCGTAAATGGTGTGCTGATTGCTTTCTTCTACTTACTCAAAACCATCCTCTCATGTTTTTGTGTTCATTTAAAACTATGTGAGTTTCTGTTTCAACAATGTCCGAACATATCTCTCTAATTCTCTTTAAAAATCCATCTAGTTCCTCTACATTCCTAAAGTAGGCTTCGATAATGGCGTCCTTATCTCCTGTTATACCGTATATTCTTGAAACATTAGGATACTGACCTAAAGATTTAACTAACTCTATTGTTACACCTGTTTTTGTTTTAACTTCAATTAGTGTTTTAATGAAGTAACCTAGTTTCTTCTCGTTCACTTCTATAGTATACGATTTTATAATGCCTTGTTTCTCTAATTCCTTAACCCTACGATAACATACAGTAGTTGATACCCCTACGATTCTGCTAAGTTCGTTATAGGTAATTTTCGCGTTCCTATATAGCTCTCTCAAAATCTTTATGGAAAGGTCGTCTAAAAATTTTTCCACCACATTCCCCCACGTTATTCTCTCAAGAAAATATTTTAAATTTTACCCAAAACCCATGTAAATATTTTTTCCATAAAGCCATAGAAAATGTTATTAAATACTCATTCTAAAAATAAAGTTCGGAAAATGAGTTTCATTGTATTGCAGAGTGTGATATAGTTGCCTGCTTTATGGCTTCAAGAAATGAAATGGCCTGATGTTCTAAAATATCTGGAAAACGACGATAGAATTATCATTCCATGGGGGAGTACGGAGCAACACGGTAAATTCGCTCCACTAGGTACCGACACATTAGCTGCAATAGCACTTGCGGAAGATGCAAGCGCAAAAACAGGTGTCGTTATCGCGCCTCCTATGTGGTTTGGATGGAGCCCTCACCATTTGGTAAGACCAGGAACCATAAGTGTAAGAGCTGAAGTCTTAATAGAAGTCCTTTACGATGTTATAAAGTCATTAGCGAAGCATGGATTCAAGAAGTTCGTTATTATAAACGGCCACAGAATAGTCAATATCCCATGGATGCAGATCGCAGCGGAAAGAGCTCAAAGAGAGCTCAAAGTTAAAGTTGTCATTTTCGACCCAGCATACATGAGCAAGGAAATCGCTGATAAACTAGGTTTTGGACCTGTAGGGCATGCTGAAGAAATAGAAATATCCCATATGCTATACAAGTACCCTCAACTCATCGACTTAAGCAAGGCAAAAGACTATGTTCCGAAGGAGAAACCTCTCTACCACGTTGACCCAAGAGATCCAAGAGACACCTTATGTTACGTACCAAGTACGGAAGAAGATATGAAGTCTCTTATCGAAGCTTCAGGAGACTCCATTACCGGAAGACCAACGTTATCCTCGCCAGAAAAGGGTAGAAAATATCATGAACACTTAGTTTCAAAACTTGTTTTTATACTGAATATGTTAAGAGAAGAAAGGTGAGAAGAATATGGAGGGAGATTTTTTAATAATGCTTGCTCTTAGCATTATAATACTTAATTTACCGGCTATCACTGCTGCTATACTTTTGAAAATGCCACAGCTCTGGGCATCCGGAGCAAAAAAGGTGGAGGGAGGAGAAACATGAACCCACTGTATGTTTCAGTAATGGTTGTCTTTTTACTGCTTTATCTTGGGATAGGCATTTGGGCTGGACGGAGAAAAGTGGAAACTTCAAAGGATTTTACAATAGCAGGATTCAAGCTTGGTCCAGTAGTCTTAGTTGGCACGTACTTGGCGACTTTCTACAGTGGTGCTTCATTAATTGGTGGCACGGGTATGGTGTATAGACTTGGAATTGCAGGGAACTGGTGGCCATTATTCTATGCTTTGGCTACAGTGATAAACGTTTTTATTGCCATAAGAATAAGAGGGAAACTCCTAGAAACACCTCCTGAATTCATGGAGAGACGATATGGAAGTAGGCTTCTCAGAATAATTGCATCAATAGGATTGGTAGTTGGAACACTCTTTGGTACGCTTGTTCAATATAAAGCAATGGGCATAGCCTGGACGTTAGCTACAGGATTATCCCCTGAAATGGGAGTAATTATTGGTGGCATATTAATGGCAACAATTATCACTATAGGAGGGTTAATGTCTGTTGCATATAGTGATGTCTTGAAAGCTGCGGTATTTACTATAGCGATTATATGGGCAGGATTGTGGTGCTTTACAACATATGATATCTCAAGCGTTCTTGATAAACTATCTACCTTGAGTACCCCACCGGAAGTTGGAGCTCCTCCTACACCTGCAGGAAGTTTGGTTTCATTAATTGGAACACTAGGAGTTTACATGCTCATTTTCCAAGCAATAAACTGGATCTTTGGAATAGGAATTCACCCACAGTATGTACAAAGAATGTCTGCTGGTAAAGATATGAAAACTACATTGCTCCAGTACTTAATCAGTTGGCCTATTTTATGTGCGATATATATTCTCTTAATGATAGTGGCCCTCACAGCAAGAGCTGTAATACCAACAATGCCTGAAGGATATACCACAGACTGGGCTTTACCATACTTCTTAACAACCTATGCACCTCCATTGGTAGGAGCAATGTTTTTTGCTGGAATAGCAGCAGCTGCTATTTCAACTGTGGATTCTCAGCTTGAATTAATAGCTGCATCTATATTCAGCGATATCGTAGAACCTCTCAGTGGTAAGAAGCTTACAGACGAAGAGAGACTAAAATGGTGTCGTGTAACTGCTCTAGTCATAGCGTTAGTAATGATTCTGGTGGCTTTGAGACCTAGCCCACTATTGCTATTAATTCAGACATATGGGTGGGGAATATTAGCAGCCATTTACGCGGCACCGCTCATTTTTGGTTTATACTGGAAGCGAGGAAACAGAGAAGGAGCACTTGCAGCGAGTATAACTGGAGGTTTGCTTGCAGCAGTATTTCAGGCTATGCAATTTACGGGGCTTCTACCTCCATACATGGCTCCTGCAGCGCCAGCTATCCTAGCGAGTCTAATAGTATACGTTATAGTTACGCTAATGTTCCCAGCCCCACCAGAAGAACTTACAAGGGACTTCTTCCCCGAAAAATAACAAAAGGAGGATAAACGTGAAAGAGGAAATTGAATCTTTGGCATGGGCCCATCCTAGAGAAGTTAGAAAGTTGATAAGGGAAGGTAAATGGACTAAAACGACAGCTGGCCTATGTAGAGGATACGCTCAAGCGAATGTAGTGATATTGCCCAAAAAACTAGCCTATGACTTTTTATTATTCTGCGTCAGGAATCCTAAGCCTTGTCCCATCTTAGAAGTCATGGATCCCGGACAAACCGAGCCATCTATTGCAAAAGGTGCTGATATAAGAACAGACGTTCCAAAATACAGAGTGTATGAAAAAGGAGAACTAGTTGGAGAGTACACAGACATTTTGGACTTTTGGAGAGATGACTTTGTGACCTTTCTACTAGGATGTAGCTTTTCTTTTGAAGAAGCACTAATGAGGGCCGGGATTCCAATAAGACACATAGAGCTAAATGTAAGGTGCCCAATATATGTAACCAACATTCCGTGCAAGCCGGCCGGGATATTCCACGGCCCATTAGTTGTGAGTATGAGACCTATCCCTCGAGAGTTAGTTGTCAAAGCTGTCCAAATAACCTCAAGATACCCGTTTGTACATGGTGCTCCAGTGCATATTGGGGATCCTGAAGCAATAGGAATTAAAGACATAACAAAGCCAGACTTCGGCGATCCTGTTCCAATATATGAAAATGAAGTGCCCGTATTCTGGGCTTGCGGAGTAACTCCACAAGCTGTGGCTATGAAAGCTAAGCCAGAAATCATGATAACTCACGCACCAACCTGTATGTTCATTACAGACATACCAAACGAAACTCTAGCAGTATTATAATAATGTAAAATAAAGGGAAGTGAAATTATGAAATTACTTATTACCTGGTCAGGGGATCGGAGAGCGTCTAAACTTATTTCAGAGTTAGAAAAAAGATTTGAAGAAAGAAATGTTAACGCTATTAATATAAATGCCAAGAAGTTAAGAGAGATTATTACCTCTAGGTTAAAGAAAACATGGAGAATAGTGTCTAGTATTTGGAAAAAAGATCATGTAATGCTTCTAAAAGTATTGGTCGTATTCTGTGGAAGCATGAGAGTTACAAAACCATTTAAAAACTGTGTTTGGGTGAAGTAAAATGGGTAGTCCTAGGGTAAGGGAGTATTTTAAGAAAAAGTATTTGGAGCTTGTAGAAAGAGGGGAGACTTGGGAGCTTTTAAGACTAATGGGGCCAA
>CAZLZO010000062.1:0-6200 GCA_964564025.1 uncultured Desulfurococcales archaeon | reverse complement strand
ACATGTCCATTGGTTGCTTGCTGTATCTTATTTTTTGAACTACAGGTTCTGGCGCTTCAAGCCAGCCTATTCGAAGCCCCGTACCTAAAACTTTACTAAAGGATCCTACGTAAATAACTCTGCCTTCCTTATCCATGGATCTTAAAGATTTAATTTCTGTTCTCTCATAAACTAAGTGGTTGTATGCAGTATCCTCAATTACTAGTAAATCGTATTTTGACGCTATTTCTAACAAATGCTTTCTCCTGTCCATACTCATAGTTATTCCTGAAGGATTTTGGCCTGTAGGTATGGTGTAAATTAGCTTTACTAAGCGGCCTTCGTCTTTAAGCTTCCTAATATTTTCCTCAAGCAAATCTGTACGTAATCCTTCATCATCCATAGGTGTACCAACTACTCTTACCCCATAGTGTCTCCAGCAAAGCAGTGTGTTTACGTAAGACGGGTTTTCTGTCAACACTATGTCTCCGGGTTCAAGCATTATTCTAGCAACAATATCTAATGCTTGAGATCCACCTACAGTAACAATAATGTTTTCGCCGCTTGTTTCAACATTTTCATATTCCTTCATGAACTTAGCTATTTCATCTCTTAAGTCGGGTACTCCTTCGGCAGGAGAGTAGTTAACTATTTTCTTTACGTTTAGAAATACTTCGGAAGCAAGTTTCGCGTAGATCTCTCTAGGTAAGACATCAGGGTCTGGTTCTCCAGCAGCAAAAGATATTACTGGCTTTATTTTTGATTTGTAAGCTATTTTAAAAACGGCTTCTCTAATAGGCGATGGACTCATAAGATTAACTCTGCTTGAAAAGAATTTCTCATAGTCAGGTTTAGGCATTTCAAACAACCTCACATATTTAAGGATTTAATTATTACAGTAACTAATTAACTCTAGGTTAGTACTTAATTTTACCTATAAGTAAATAAATGGTAATCTCATTAGAATATTTTCTCCTTCTTAAATTCCTCAGGAAGAATTTCTATTTCAGCTACTCCGGAGTATTCTTTTCCGCTCAAAGTTTTTTCTAAAACAAGTTTAAGGGTAAATGGTCCTACACCTGCTACAAGAGGAAGCTTATAACCCATTTTTCTTACAAGAAGCTTTGGAGACAAACGTTCTTCATATGTAAGAATAATTAGGGGCTCTTCTGGAATAACTTTGTATTCAAAAGAAAACCTATTAGAAGATGATTTAGCAAGTATTTTACCTAACGATATGAAAACTTTTTTACCCCTAATTTGCTTATTGAGTTCAACTCTTAAACTGCTAAAGCCTGTTTTCATGTATCTTCTCACATCTCCCTTTAACAATTTCTTATCTATAACTGAAAGCCTCATTTCTGCGACATCTCCATCACCCCTAACAACGACTCTGTCGTTACGAAGTTTTATCATCAATGTTGATGGGTTAAATACCAAGAATAGGATGTTCTGGTACTCAGGATCTACGACTCTATAGCCTGGAACAACTAAAGCTCCACTTCCATCCTCTGTTAACAATATTATATAATTGCCCACAGTGTCTTCAAGCTTAATTTTAGTGTATGTTTTAGGATTTTCGAGTTCAACAAATTTTGAGTCCCAACGATAACCTTTCATAATGTTCCATGCAATCCATATTCCTGCAGCTTGAAACACGCCTTTTTCCAAAGTAAGAGGTTTTTTAAAGAATATTTCATTCCCTTTAGGTTCTATTTCTGCTGAAATATTTCTCAGCATTCTTGAAATCATTCTATGCTTAAATACTTCCTTTATAAAAATAAGAAGGGTCACAACTACAATAGTTAAACTAAACAGTATAAACACAATATCGTAGTAACCTGAAATGAGCTGGGGAATGAACACTAAGATGGCGAAGGCTATTGCTGTAATTGCAAAAGCCGCCTTTATCCTTGATATTTGGGGTTTTACAACTATTACTTTCATGCGTGTTTTACCCTCATCTCTAAAAGCTACCGTATCTATGTTTTAGTTTGAAACAAAATTTTTAAGTTATTAACCTAACATTTGCTTCGCACAGAATATTTAAAAACGCTATACAGCGTTTAGCATAAGGTAGTTTAAACGGTAAAGCAACGTCCCCTTAAGAAGGCATTACTTTACTGCTTAAATTGCAAGGGAGCCGCACAGCATGCACTAGATAGCATAGTAAGAAGCAATGATCTCTATGAAATGATGTATAAATTTTAAATGTTAGATATTAGCCTCCTGTACAGACATCTTCTTCTATTGTTCTTGAAAGGGTAGATGAGAGTTTAACTATTGTTGATAAGGCTTCAGCGAAGTATTCTATTTCTTCTTTTGTGTTGTATATGTATAGGCTTGCTCTTATTGTTCCTTTGAGACCTAATCTGTAATGTAGTGGGTGAGCACAATGCAAACCACTCCTAACAGCAATGCCGAACATGTTAAGAGCTCTAGCTACCGTATGGTAATGTAAGCCTTTAACATTAAATGGTATGATTCCTCCACGAATTCTCAGATCTCTTGGACCATATGACTCTATGTTCTCTATTTCACTGAGTAGCTTTAGCATGTATTCTGTTAGTTGTTTTTCGTGGTTTCTTATGTTTTGCATTCCTAGTTTCATTAGGTATTTTGCTGCTTCAGCAAGACCAATAGCACCACCAACATTAGGAGTACCAGCCTCGAAACGCCATGGCAAATCATGCCATATGACATTATCTAGTGTCACATCCTTTATTGTATCCCCACCCACTCTAAACGGCATCATTTCTTCAAGTCTATCCTCTCTTCCCCATAGTACTCCTATTCCCATTGGTCCTAGCATTTTGTGTCCGCTGAATGCTAGGAAATCTATTCCGAGATCCCTTACATTCACAGGCATGTGGGGGACTGCCTGAGCTCCGTCAGCAACAACTATTGCTCCTACTTCGTGTGCTAGTTTAGCTATTTTCCTAACATCATTAATAGTCCCCAAAACATTAGACATCAAAGTAACAGCAACAACCCTAGTCTTCTCAGTGATTTTCTCTTCAAACTCTTCATACTTTAAGACACCATCATTAGTTATGTCAACATATTTTATTTTAGCTCTCCTTAAAGCGGCAATATTTCTCCATGGAAGCATGTTACTATGGTGTTCCATAATAGTCAAGACTATTTCGTCTCCTTCACTTATGTTTTTGAAGCCCCAAGAATACGCTACTAAGTTTATGGAATCCGTCGTATTATGTGTAAATACGACTTCATACCATGCTTTAGCCCCTATAAACTTAGCTAATACCTCATGGGCGTTTTCATATAGTTCAGAGGCTTCCTGACTAAGTGTATGTAAGCCTCTATGAACATTTGCGTTATGCTTTAAGTAGAAATTATTAATAGCTTCAATGACTTGTTTGGGTTTATGGGTTGTTGCAGCATTATCAAAATAGACTAAGGGCTTATTTCCTATCTTTCTTTGAAATATAGGGAAATCCTTTCTTATTTCATATGGGTCAAACATTGTTACTAACCTTCTTCAGTGTTTAAGGATAGTAAGGAAAGAAGAGCTTCAAGCACACCATCTACTTGTGAAGCTTCTATAGGAGGTTTAATTACAGGTAATCCTTTCTCAGCTTTTAAAGCTCTATCTTTAAATGTTTTTAAAACATAAACCAAATCCTTAAGATCAAGTACACCTTCGTATTTCTCTTCATAAACTATATTTCCATTTTTAATATAAATGAAGAGAGTGGTTGGTGAAGCCTTTATTTTATGTTCATCAAACAGTTTTGCAGCGTTCTTAGAATTACACTTATTTGAAAACCATCCACATAGAATTATAGTGTACGTGTATGGGAAAGCATTTTTGAATTTTTTCACTGTAGGGAACCATATGTTATCATATTTTCTGCAAGCACTACATTCAGTGTTGTCAAAGTAAATAACATAAAAGCCATTGCTGAAAACGTTGTTTAAAGGTTCTTCGCAGAATAACCATAAGTCTTTATCTTTATCGTAAACATACACTCCATGAGGTGATGAAGCATCAACTATTTTGAAATATTGTTGTTTCTTATGCTCCTTTCTAATTAAGCGTCTAGCTATTCTCTCAATAATCTTAGTTAATTCGTTATCACTAACTTTATCATTCTTTTCCATAGCTTCTTGCTCCTCGAGACACTAGAGTTTCTAATACTTAATACGATGGTTACAATATAAAATACTTAAACTCTTAAAGGCTACCATAGGATAAAAATAATTATACTTTCTCAATTAAACCATATGCCTTTAACATTGAATGAGTTTATGAGTTCTTCAACAACAATTCTAGGGACAACAAATACTTTATATTTTTTGTTCTCTTTGAACACTAAAAGAATGTTCCATGGTTTACAGCGTGTTCGGTGAATTATAGTTAAATTTTCTTTCTTATACTCCTTCTTTATGAAGAATACTTCCTCGCCATATATTGTTGATTCTTCCATTATCTTATTCATTATTTCCCTTTCTTCAGAACTACCTTTAACATTGATGATGTATATTTTATTTTTAAAATATATTCTATTCAATACGTTTGCTATTATTTGCCATTGTCTAAAGTTTAAGGGTATAGGTGAGTCTACAGCTATGAAACTTGTTACTCCATTTTTCAGTTCAACCCAAATATCTAATACGAATATACCATTAAGTTCCCTCTTTAAACCATAATGTATTTTAATAACCTTCTCTTTTGGAACATATTTCTCGATAAACTCTTTCACCATCTTCCTATTATAGAGTAGGTTCTTAGCACTTCCATGCCACTCCATGAACTCATCTAAGTACTCACTATATACATACACTTCCTTCCTCAACCTCTAAGCTTTCTCAGTAGGTAAAGGTAGCTATTAGATTTTTTCGTACTAATAATTCAAAATTCTTTTATGACTGAAAAGTTTATAAATGAAAATATTTAGTTTCTATATGATGCATATTGTGAATAAATTTTAATGAGGGGTCATGAATAGAATGAATAAAATGTTAATTGTTTCAATAGTAATTATAGTAGTTATTATTATCGGAGCTGCAACCTACTTTAGCCTTGGACTTAGTGAAACAACTAAGTCTGATGTCGAAAACATAAAGAAAAGAGGAAAATTAGTAGTGGGAACTTCAGCAGACTTTCCTCCTTTTGAATTTGTTGATGAAAAAACCAACGAAATTATTGGCTTCGATATCGATATAGCTAAAGCAATAGCTGATAAATTAGGTGTTGAATTAGAAGTTAAGGACATAAAGTTTGATGCTTTGATTCCTGCATTGAAAAATGGAGAAATAGACATGATAATAGCGGGTATGACTATTACTGAGGAAAGGGCTAAGGTCGTTGATTTTTCAGAGCCGTATTTTGAAGCAGATCAAGCCGTTCTTGTAAAAGCAGGTAATGTGAATATTAAAAGCGAATCCGATTTAGCAAATAAGAAAATAGGGGTTCAGTCAGGTACGACAGGTGAATTATGGGTTGATGAAAACCTCGTTAAAACAGGTAAGGTTCCTGAAGATAATGTTAAAAGATATAATAAGTTTATTGAAGCAATTCTTGCACTTAAGAAGGGAGACGTTGACGCTGTTGTTATAGATAAGCCTGTTGCTGAAGCATATGCTAAATCGGAGGGTGATGTTAAAGTAGCTTTCATAATAAAGACTGGTGAACAATACGGAACTGCTGTGAGAAAAGGTTCCGATTTACTGCCAATAGTGAACGAAGTTCTTAAGGAGCTTAAAGAGTCAGGTAAACTTGATCAGCTACTTAAGAAATGGTTTAGCTAATAGCTAAATAACATCTTTTTACTTAGTGGGGTGTGATGAGATTTGATTATAGATTCGTTAAAGTTCATTTTGAGCATTGTACCTTTCATAGCGCAAGGACTTACTGTAACATTACAAATCAGCTTAACAGGTTTTGTTTTGGGAATGGTTTTAGGCGTATTTTTCGGGTTAGGAAGAATTTCATCCAACATAGTTTACCACACAATATCATCGATTTATGTTGAAGTCATTAGAGGAACCCCTCTTTTCGTTCAGATACTAATAATATACTTTGGTCTTCCCAGCTTAGGGATAAACTTGGATCCGATAACAGCAGGTATTTTAGCTTTAGGCATTAATAGTGGAGCGTATCAAGCTGAAATACTTAGAGCAGGGATACAGTCGATACCTATAGAACAGTTAAATTCAGCGCTTTCACTTGGAATGACAAAAACTCAGGCAATGAT
>CAZLZO010000061.1:0-6347 GCA_964564025.1 uncultured Desulfurococcales archaeon | reverse complement strand
GGTATACCTGAAGTGGTTGATAGGAGATGGACATATAATTTTGGTGATACTGAAAGGCTTAAAGAGCTAATAATTAAAATTTACAATATGCCAGTCGAGGAGAGGAGAAAAATAGGTTATAGAAATAGGCTTAAGGTGCTAGCAAAGTTCAACATCAGGATTAACGCTAAGAAAATACTTAAGATTATAAATAACTTTATCAATAAGGAACCATAAGTTATCATTCAATCATGCTACTTAAATAACCTGCTGAATTCTTCATATATTTCCTTGTTCCTATGTCTTTTAAGCATATATTCCCTTAAGCTTAAACCTATGTCATATATTTCATCTCTAGACATTAAAGCTAATTGTATCACCTTCTCCTTAAAATCCTTATAAGAGAATGGCTCGTAAAGCACTAGTTCTTTTTTACTATAATCACTCCAGTATTCTCTAATACCACCAATATTAGGGGCTATAAATGGTCTTCCTAAGAGAACAGATTCCATGATTGTATGGGAAATAAAGTTTGGAAAACCTAGAAATGGAAAAAGTAACGCCTTTGAACGTGACATATAGCGAAGAACACTGCTTCTGCTTAGCTTTTCTTCTCCTATAACGATTCTCAGTAGTCTTGATCTTTTAATGTATCCTACTTTGTATTTTTTTATTAGTAATCGAAGCAACCGATCTATGCTTGTGTTAACAAAAATTTTAGGTGAAATGCCACTACATAGGAAGTCATTAATTAGCCTTAGTATAAATGTTATTCCTTTAACGTAGTTTAAACCGCCAACATAGGTAAAAGCGTTCTCTATAGGACCTTCATCAATTAAGGTAATATCCTCAGGCCTAGGGTTAGGTATTACGATTATTTTCTTATGTATATTGGAGCATAGTTTCCCCAATATTCTTTGTGTATATTGCTTATGAGCTTCCGAAGCTACAGTAATAACATCAGCATTGGCTATCCATTTGGCATACTTAGTTGAGAAAAGGGCATCCATGAGACAACTTATGCGGATCCTAAGTTTCTGAGAGGAACATATGGTATCTTTGGTCATTTCTAATAGCGCTTTTTTATACGTAAGCAGACAGTGAAGGCATTTTTTAAATGATGGCTCTGTAAAGCAGGGAATAATCTGATCTTTCTTAATCTTTACTTTATGTGGAAAAGGACATATACCGAAATGGTCGTGGAGTCTTATTATTGTTCTTTTTTTAAGTTTCTTAGCCAATGATGTGATCCAAAATGCCATCCTGGGAATATATACCACATCTACATTTCTTAGTATTCTCCTTACTTTTATAACTACGTTTAATGATGGATATCTATTTAAATATGGGATATTGATTATTTTAGCCCTTAATCCTAGCTTTTTTACTAGTAGATTATCACACAACCGGCAGAGAAGAATTATTTCATATTCTTTTCTACGTTCCCCTAAGGTCAGAGACTTTACAAGCATGAGAGATGATCTTTCTGCCCCACCTATTGGATACTGTATTCTATCAAATACAGCTAACACCTTTATTTTAGACATTCTTTCGCCCCAGCTATTATACTAATACCATGAACGCACTATATTTACACTACCTTGCCTTTATATTTCGTCTCTGCTGAAAATTTCTGTTACCCTGAGAAAAACATTGTTTATATATTTTCAAATATTTTATCCTCTCAGAGCTGCGTGGAAGCGTGCTGATCTATGAGAGTACTGGTTTTACACAATACTTTAAATAGTATCGGCGGCGGTGAAAGACTATGTCTACATACAATTAAAGCCTTAAGAGATGAAGGTTTTGAAGTATGGTTAGGCGTTGCTGAACAAACAGACTGGGCTAAAGTGCGCAAGGTTATGGGAATCAATGTTTCTGTGGACAGAGAATTTTACATTATGAAAAATGTTAAAATGTTTGGGCTTTATCAAAGACTTCTCTTAGCACATCATATTTTAAAGTTTAAGTCTAAAGTAGACGTCATAATTAATACATATGGTGACTTACTACCTCTACCTACAGACTTAGTTTATATGCATTTCCCAACGCTTGCTCTAGTAAGAAAGGAGCCTTGGGTAAAATACGTTAAATACACTAAGTCTGCTTTTTGGCGAGCCTACTTTACACCCTATGAGCTGATACAAAATAAATTGAAATATACTATCAAGCACAGTATCGTTTTAACAAATAGTTTATTCAGTGCCAAAATAATAAGCAAATATTTTAATAAACGTGCTCTTGTTATTTACCCTCCGGTTGAAATATCAGACTATATTGGTGTTTCCCGCAATAACAATAGAGAAGATGCAGTTGTATCTATTGGGAGGATGTCTCCTGAAAAGAATTGGCATTTAATTCCATATATTGCCAAGAAACTACCTCAGATAAGATTTTACTTGATAGGTTCCATTAGAGGATTTCAATCAAAACAGTATTATGATAGGATAGTGTATTTGAAAAACAAATTGAGCGTAAAAAATCTAGAGATAATACCTAATGCTTCTCATAGTGTAAAGCTGAAAATACTAAGTAAGTCGAAAGTTTATCTTCACCTATATCCCTATGAGCACTTCGGAATAGCTGTGGTTGAGGCTATGGCTGCAGGGTTAATACCTGTAGTTCACAAGAGCGGCGGGCAATGGCTAGATATTGTTGAAGAGGGAAAATATGGTATAGGCTATAGTAGGTTAGAATGTGAATGCATCGCGAATGCTCTTTCTAAAGCCTTAAATATATGGAGTAAGCATGTAAAGAATAAAGTTATAGAGAAAGCTAAAAGCTTCTCGGATAGCTTCTTCAGAAAAAAGATAATCAAGGTAGTTAAGAAATACGTTGAATTCAGGTCAGAGTAGAGAGGTGATCGCTCGTGATACCCAAAATCAGCGTTATCGGCCTTGATGGTATGAATTGGGATTTTTCTAGGGAAGCTATTTGAAACAGGTAATATGCCGTACACAAAAGAACTTAGCAAATAAATCGCAAAAATATATTCTTCAATCAATGTTCCCTTCCATGAGTTACTTCATGGCTAAGTATAATGACCAGCGTTAACCTTGGTAAACATTGAATATTTGAATTTACTCTTATAGATAGAACTTTATGGGAGAGCAAGGTATTCAACGCTTTTCATCTAGAACATCCGGAGATGCATGAAATGTTGGTCATGAACAACGTGAGGCCGATAATCATAAATCCTATGCCTGGATATCCAATAATACCTTTAGATGGATTTTACAGCGTCTGCAATGTATTTGTTCTTCGCATACTCCGCTATCCAACGATTATGAAAAAGTACGCATATCTAACTCTTGGATTCGAGTAAAAGAGGTAGAAAGGAAATTATATCGAAAAACTGTAAAAGATTTTCAAAATATTTTACCTTTTATCGATTATTATTCATTATTAATTTCTTAATCTATTATCTTTGATGAAATAAAGGAGGTTTTACTTCAATAAACGCTAGAGACTCCACTCTGAATGGTAATGTTCTTTAATATCAAAGCTGCAACCTGAAACTAATATTGCCGTATTACTTCAAGAAGCAAGAGTCTTAACTATTTTGTCTATCAGTCCAAATATTCTTTCAAGACTCGAGTTAATTTTACATTATCTCTAGGAGACTTATGTGCTATTTCATCAAGCCATCCTAGTGTAATCCGATAGAAACTCCAATTTACTATACCTGCATCATCCTCAAATATGCTTAAATATTTTGAAAATCTTTTACAGTTTTTCGATATAATTTCCTTTCTACCTCTTGATTAATTTTGAAAAATAAAAAGAAAGACGCCCCAATTAAGGGGTACAACTTATTATTGCTCTAATATCTTCAATATGTAACAACCTACGATCCTATCATCCCTTTTAGCTTATATCTTAAATTCTTGTTTGTAACTGTAAAAGCAGTATTTGTATAATTCTCTATGCTACCAGCATGTTTTATATTAAGGTTAGGGGCAGCAATTACGAAAGTACCTCTTATTATAATTTTACTAGCCTTGCTCACTAAGTGACTAAGTTCTAAAAATATTCTCTTAATAGGCGTAAGAATTTTTACTACAAAAATATTCTCTAAGAAACTGAAGTCAGGACAGATCACATTAATCAAAAGTTCTCATTCTCTACTAACACTATTCTTTAACAGATTTAAAGGATATCCAGGCAAAAGGGTATTGAGGTCTTCCATGTTTTGGTTGTGCGGGAGCCTAATATTTTCCGTTCTTACATTGTATTTCAATTTCGAGACCTCTTCGGCAGCCATAGAGGCCACTTTTAGTAATAATATGCCTAGGATGGGAATAAACTGTTCGCTTACTTATCCTTATTTCCTACTTAACGTTATTAAAAATGGCGATGGAGTATGAAGATCAAGTATTACATAGTGCTATGTCAGTAAATTATTTTATTAAGTACCTAGTTTCAATACTATGCATAGGACGTTAAGTAGGGGCTATATTATGTCTGCCTGTAGAAGAGTAAGTGTGCTTGGTTTAGACGGTCTGAGTTGGTGGTTTCTAGATAAGCTTTTTGAGAAGGGAGCAATGCCTTATACTAAAAGTATAGTCTGTAAGGCATACAATTATGTTCTTGAAGCTGCGTTTCCTCCTATGACGTATCCTTCTTGGACCAGCATTATGACCGGTGTTAATCCTGGAAAGCATGGCATATTTAACTTCACCTATGTTGATAGATCCTATAGGCCGGGTTTGAATTTTAAATTATTTCACGCTCTGCACTTGGAACATCCAAGAATCCATGAAATTTTGGCTATGATGGGGAAAAAATCTTTAGTTATAAATGCTATTCCAGGCTATCCCATAATACCCATGAATAGATTATATGTTATTAATAGTGCTTTTACGCCTAAAATAATGTACTATCCAGACTGTATGAGAAGTTATGCGATAAAGCTGAGAGTTTCTGAGAAAAAGAAGAAGGAAAACCTAGATATGGCCATAAAGAATGTTATGGATTACCTTGGAATTGTTGAAGACACTATAGATAAATTCAGTTGGGACCTTTACTGGATTATGCTACATTACCCCGATGAAATGATACATAAATTTCCTACAGCTTTGTCAAGGATGGACTTGAGAGTAATTAAGATATTTAAATTAATTGACAAGATTGTAGAGCTTCTAGCGTCGCGAAGCGATGCTTTAATAATAGTTTCCGATCATGGTTTCTCAAAATTTTCGCTCGCTATATCTATTAATGATATACTTCTCGAACATGGCCTAATAAAAGTGAGGACTCCTAGGAGCAAAGTTAATGCTTTTAAAACAAAGGCATCAATTACTATTACCAAGTATGTAGAAAAAATACCGGTTTTTGCCAGAATACTCTGGGCTATATATGCACACCTAAGAGCTAAGTTTAATGTCCAAGTAAGTTATGGTAAAATTGATTACGAGAAATCTTTAGCTTTCATGACAAAAGCACAATTCTATGGCATACATTTAAATAAAAGGGATATAGCTACAAAGGTTAAAGAAATTTTAAAACAGTACAAGGGCATAAAGTGGGTTAAAACACCTAAAGAGGTGTATGAAGGACCTTATATTTCAAGAGCCCCGGACTTATTGGTTATGCCAGATTTTGATAAGGGGTACAAGATTGCTTCAGCCAAAATACACGGGGCAAAGTATATTGCAGTCGATGATTATGGTCATCATCCTGAAGGAGTACTTTCTGTTCATTGTCCAGACTTTACGCTTAGTACTACTGAAAACAAAGTTCCTGCGTGGATAGTTGCTCCTCTAATTTTATCTATTTTAAATGTTCCCTTATCTCATGTTACTGATGATGTTGATATCCTTGAGAAAATGACAGGAACTAGTATTACAAGAAAGAACTATGTTGCTAAATGGAAAATTATAAGGAACATGTATAAAATTAAGCGAATTTAAGCCCACTATTCATCGTTAATTTTAAGCCTTTTACTCTCATATGACATGATATAGCTTTTAGGAAGTATGACAATATACTTATTGGACAACGATATATATTTTAAAAAGTCCCTGTAAATTCTTCCACCTTTCATACCATATGATTCCTGGTGAAAAAGGACAGTGAAGTTGCACGCCTTTCTTAGCTCAGCTTTCTTCAGCTTCCATAGTATGTATTTGAATGCTTCTCTTTCGCTTAGTTTTAATCTACCAAAAATATCTGTATCCATAATACCTATCGGTATTTCTAATAATTTCTCCGCTATTAAAAATGGGTCATAGGTATTAGCTGTTTCTGCTCTTAATGTGCTATCGTATTTTATTCCTTCTTTTTGAAACATTGTGAGAATATCGTTATTCAGTATAAGCATGTGTACTCGTACACCTTCTACGGGTCCTATCTCTTTCTCAAAATAT
>CAZLZO010000060.1:0-6347 GCA_964564025.1 uncultured Desulfurococcales archaeon | reverse complement strand
ACTCACCTAAGGATTTTACTCTATTCCATAACTCTTCAACTAAAGGATCATAGGTAGTTTTGTTTTGGCAGTTTAAAAACACTGTAAGGAACATTAATGTTGCCCCAAGGAGAGGATGCTTCAGAATTTTCATTTCCTCCTTACTAACGTCGATTTCGCTTATTATAGCATTTTCTAACCTAACGGTTTCACCTAAAACATTTACGAGTTTAAGCTTGTTTCCTTCATAAAATGCCTTAACTATGTTTTCAGCAAGTATTTGCTGGTCATTTTCTATAGCAACTTTAAATTCGCACATACCTTAATTTCCCTCTTATTTAAACACCGTTAACTTAATAATTTACGAACCTTTAAATTTTTATGGCATAGGAGTGGTTAAGTTGAAAATACTTGCTCTTTCTCAGGGATTATTTGGTGATAGAATAGCTGAAACTTTAAAGAACAAGGGGCCTTCTCAATGGACTGTTAACATAGCCCATGTTCCGAGAGTTGATTTCGAACAAGCTCTGGATGAACCTGAATCAGTTCACATTGAAGGATTAACGAAATGCAACTTACTGTTATCGTTATGTGAAGATCAACCAGCAATACTTTTACTACCGACAATAGCTAAGAGAACGGGAGCTTCATCAGTAATAGTAGCCATAGATAATCCTAAGTGGAGCCCTGGACTAGGTATGGAGGCTCAGGTAAGAGAAGAGCTTAGGAGGGAAGGAGTAACATGTGTTTTCGCCCGTCCTTTCTGTACTCTTGACCCTGTAGGAGATCCTTTCATTGATGAATTCGCTAAATTCTTTGGAAGACCCGAACTTGAGATTGAAATAAGCGGCGACACCATAGTGAAAGTCTCAGTGAAACGCAGTGCTCCATGTGGTTCAACATACTACGTAGCAGAAAAGCTAGTAGGAGTTAAAGTAAAAGACTCAATAGTTCAAGCAGGGCTCCTTCTACACTATTATCCATGCCTAGCAACAATGGATCGTGATCCTTACTTAAACGACACACCACTACATATAGCTGGTTTAGAAATTAAAAAAGCTGTACATCGAGCTCTAAGAAAGGCTCTAAAAAGAATGTAAATGTAAAAAATACCTAATATCTACCAACATATCGAAAGCCGTATAAGAACAAAGTTTAATGTATGAAGTATAAAATTTAATATATAACTCGGTTATTGTATAGTGGGGAATTCTTAGTGAACGAAAAAAAGACTTCCTCCTATTGGAAAAATAGGTATAGAATTCTTCGAGCAAGTAATAAGGAGTAATCTTGGAGCCAAAGATGAAAGCGTAATATTAGGGCCTATGATAGGCGTAGATGCTGCAGTAATAGATCTTGGAGAAGGAAAGATCATGGTTGTAAAGACTGATCCCACCTTTGGCCTTCCTGTCTTACTTGATTACCTAGGTTTTGCTATTGTACATATAGTGGCTAGTGATGTAGCCGTAATGGGTATTCCTCCTAAATATATGAGCATATGTTTGCTAATACCTCCAGGTTTTAATCCTGATGTTCTTGAGAAAATATGGCGTCAATTATCTAATGAAGCTAAGAAGCTAGGTATTGCAATAGTCGGTGGTCATACAGGAGTATATCCAGGTATTTCATATTTACTCAATGGAGGAGCTACCATAATTGGGATTGGTGATAAAGAACGCTTAGTTACTCCTATAGGTGCTAAACCAGGCGACTTAGCATTGATAACTAAGGGAGCTGCAATAGAAGCCGCAGCTGTATTAGCTATTCAGTACCCAGAACCCATAGAGCGAATTTATGGAAGCTCTATTTTAAAAAGAGCACAAAGATTAATATGGGACATGACGGTTGTTAAAGATGCATTAATAGCTGCTGAAGTAGGAGGAGTAACTGCTATGCATGACGCTACAGAGGGTGGAGTCTACAACGCTGTATGGGAAATAGCTTATGCCTCTAACGTCGGAATCAGAATTTATGAGGAAAAAATACCGGTGCTACCTGAAGTGAAAGCAGTATGTGATGCCTTTAAAATAGATCCTATGATTTCAATAAGTGAGGGAACACTCATAGCAACTGTAAAACCTGACTATGTGGATGAAATTAGAAAAGCCTGGAAAAGTGAGGGCATCGAATCAGCTATAATAGGAGAAGTAACTGAGCTAAAGGAGAGTAGAATATTAGTGAAAAAGGATGGTAGTAAAGTTGAATTAAAACCTGTGTCCAAGGATCCATTCTGGGAAGCATACTTCAGAGGGATCAAATAGTGAGTGAAAGAGAGAAAGTAGTGGAAGAAGTTAGGAAAGCGCTTAAACTCTTAGAAAAAGACCCTATATTTTATAAGCTAATACCAGAAGTCCGTACAAACTTGGTTATGTGCATAGAAAACGCTAAAGACATAAGTGATGTAGTTGGGGTCCCGGGAAGAATAACACATGTATTTGGAAGAGTTGTTCCCGTAGGTGAACCCTCCTATGGTGGTTCTTGGCATATGGCAAGGCTTTTATTAGCAATAAGAAAATACTTTCCAGAGATAAGAGCAGCCATTAACCTAAGGTATTATAAGGAGCTCGTAGAATTAGCTAAGGAGCTAGGTTATACTGTATCCTTCTTTGATAGAAGAAAGGAACCAAAGGAGGTAAAGCAAGTTGAAGGAAAAACTATGGAATGGGCTGCAAGTGAAATATTCAAAAACGCCGGGAAAACTCCTCCCCAAATAGCATATGATTTAGGTGATTGGGGAAAAGAACCAGGCATCGTAGTTTTCGGAAAAAGTGCAACTGAGGTTGTGAAAATCGCTTTAAGATTAGCTCACGAAGCAGCTAAAAGAGGAATCATCTAAAACACGCGTAAACTTTAAACTTCTTTTAATACGTTTATTGCGCCACGCTTTCTACGCTAAACAATATAACGGCTAATCCCTACTACACTTCAGTTTTTAGATAAAGCAACAAAAGAGATTACATAATCACTCTATGTCTAACTCTCCCTTAAGGCCTATGAGTTTACATAAGATTTTACTTGATGTAAAGCCATAATAAATGGGCTAAATGTTTAATATGCTTAAACACCTTATTTAATGACATGCATCGATAATGTTTAGTCGTTACTCTATGGTTTAAGGTTTCTCATTCCAAACTTTATAGGTAAAGTGAGAGAAAGCTATATGAAGTGATATATAATGGTAGCTAATAGAAGTGTTAAAAAATGTGTGAAACTTAGACTTTAGTGGTGAGGAATTCTTTTGTCAGAAGTAGTTAAAACTATTGATGCATACGAGGCAATTAGACGTTGGAGACACATAGCCTTGCGTGAGAAGAACAGTAGCAATAGGAGAGAAAGTAAGCTTAACAAAATACATGCATATATAACAGCAAATGTTACTAGACCCTTCTTCTCTAAAATAGATAAGAATGATTCTAAATACATTAGAACTTATAGAATGATAATTTACGGCATGTTAAACTACAGTAAATCTTTAAAGACAATAACGTTAAGGGCTTCAGGTTATAATTTAGGCAAGTATTTAGCTGAAAAAGGACTTATAAGAAGCATAGATGATTTACCTCAAGTATTTATTAATCAACGAATAGGTTTACTAGATATTGTTGACGAATCCTTTAACAATATGAAAATACATATTTACGAGTGCATGAGCTGCTATGGAATACCAAATATCGGAATGCCTATGTGCGATTTCGAAGCGGGAGTAATACAGGGAGCTTTAGAATCTCTTGTAGGTAAGAATATTACGAAGGAAATGTATTGTTGGGGTCTCGGATATTCTTTCTGCGGTTTTGAAGTTTATTTTGAGTAATTAGGGATGAAATAGTATGGTTTGGAAAACACTAATAGTAAGAGCTACTGACTTTTGTGATGGAAACTGTTATGGTTGCTTATGGAGGGAAGGTAGAGTAAGTGGATTCACGCTTCCAGTAACAATAATTAACAATGTTGTACTGCAGTTAAAAGAGTTCACCTTTGATGAAACCGTGATCTTATGTCCTAATCCTTTAAACAATCCTAAAATATTAGACATAATTTCTCTTTTAAAAAGTATTACGAGAAAAATGTATTTATTTATACCAATACATTCCATAAATAAAGTGCGTAATAAGAAAATTTTAGAGAAAATAGATGAACTCGTACTAGTAGCTACAACACCTGAAGATTTCAAAGTAAACGAGGAAAACTTAAAAATCATTTTAAGCCAAGGCTTCATCAACATTTCATTATACATTGCTATAGGCTTCCACGTAATAAACATGAACACTATATTATCACTTGTAAATATGGGTAAGGAATACGGCTTAAAAATTAGAATAGGTGAAATTCCATACTCAACAACTTTAACATTAGATCTTAAACCCGTATTTGCAAAGAAGGGTTATACTGTTGGATTTAGCTATGGGATGCTTTATGGATACATGGCATCTGTAGCATTTATAGGAAACTACCCTGTCATATTATTAGCTAAACCTCTCAATGGCGAATGTAGAAAGCTTTTCATAGACCCCTATGGTAGAATTAGTAAATGTCCTTTGCAAACCTTTCAAATTGAAAATGAAAATGTAAGTTCTAACACACTACGTAGTCTCATATTTTCAGAATGTCCCATTAGATGTAGAAAATTTGAACTTATCCCTAAAATTGAAATATCGTTAGTTACTCCCGACGGTAAAGAAATTCCTTCAGAAATACTTAGCCTCCTAGAGGTTATTTCCCATGTAAACTCTCTTAGAGCAGCATGTTCAATAATGGGTTTCCCGCCATCAACATACATTGAGAAGGTAAGAAAAATAGAAAAAGATCTCGGAGTAAAACTCCTAGTCTCCAAGAAGGGTGGAAGAGAAAAGGGCGCCACAGTTCTTACAGATGAAGCTAGGAGAATACTTAAGATGTATAAGGAAATAAGAGACATAGTTTCGGAAAGTCTATACAGTGAAAAAGGTATTATGAGATTTAAGCTCGGATGACACCATAGCGTTATGCAGGATTCAGATATAGAACACGACATTTAACTTCGAATTCCATATTTTGAACACGGTCACTTTATTATTAATGGAGAACTTAAATTATTATCGTAAGTAAGTGTAGGAGGTGTTCTAGTATAGCTACTGAAGCTGTAAAAATATCTCCAGAAATGCTTGAGAAAAACGTTATCTTCATAGATCCTGAAAAATGCATGGGATGTAAGAGTTGCGAAATAGCCTGTGCAGTAGAACATTCGCTTAGTAAGGAAGTCTATAAGGCACCTATGGAAAAACCTGTACCAAAACCTAGAATTAAAGTTCTAGTTGCTGATGTGTTCAATGTCCCTATGAGATGTCAGCATTGTAAAGATGCACCATGCATTAACGTTTGTCCAACTAAGGCCTTAAGTAGAACAGACGAAGGATTCGTTATTTTAACTCCTGAAAAATGCATAGGATGCCTTATGTGCACCTTAGCATGTCCCTTCGGGCATCCAAGATACGATGTTGAAAGTAAAACTATTGTTAAATGCGATTTCTGCATCGACAGAGTTAGAGCAGGCAAATTACCAGCATGTGTTGAAGCATGCCCTACTGGAGCATTAAAGTACGGTAGATTAGAGGAGCTCTTAGAGGAAGTTGCTGTTGAAAAAGCTAAGCAAATGATTAGCGGTATGGCTGTTCCAGGCATAGTTTACATGAAGCCTGTTGTTCCAGCGAAAGCTGTTCCCACACCTAAGCCCCTAGATATCTACACTAAATACTCCTCTGTCTCCTGGAGGTGATTTTACATGTCAAAAAGATATACATATTTAAGATTCAAATTACCTGCAAAACAGGTCTCAATAACACCCGGTGTAAGCGAGCTCATAGAAAAAGCTGAAGAAGAAGGTATAGAATTAGCTTGGCACAGATGGCTTGAACAGCAACCTCAATGTGGTTTCGGATTACTAGGCGTATGCTGTAGAAACTGTAACATGGGCCCATGCCGTATCGACTTATTCGGATATGGTGCTACGAGAGGTGTTTGTGGTGCTACAGCAGACACTATAGTTGCTAGAAACATTTTAAGAATGATAGCTGCTGGTGCAGCAGCCCATAGCGACCACGCTAGAGACATTCTCAGAGTTTTAAAACTCGTTGTCGAAGGTAAAACTTTAGCTTATAAAATAACGGATTCTGGGAAATTAAGAGCCGTAGCCCAAGCTCTTGGGATAACTGTGGAAGGTAGAAATGACACGGAAATAGCTAAAGATCTTGCATCAATTCTTGAAAGAGAATTCGGTAAGCAAGATGAAGAACCACTGCACCTAGTTAAGTCCTTAGCTCCAAAGAAGAGAATGAAAGTCTGGGAGAAAGCTGGAGTCATACCTAGAAATATTGATAGAGAAATATGTGAAT
>CAZLZO010000059.1:0-6365 GCA_964564025.1 uncultured Desulfurococcales archaeon | reverse complement strand
CACTCCAAGCCTACTAAGAACTTTAATAGCACACTCTAACGCTTTCCTAGCATAGCTTAGCGCTTTCTCAGCATCTTCCCTACTATAGATTTCTCATGGGGTTAAACCTCCTAAAGGCTCACCATACATTGCCCTACCATGTTCCGGAGCAAGTGTTTCAGCAATACTGACAAGTTTCAATGCCATCTCTCTCACATCTTCCGGGATTTGATCAGCAACTTCTCCAGGTTCAGGCGCTGGGTTACGGCTCCAACTAGGTATTCTGTAGAAAACTATTACCGCTTTAGCAGAGTTTTCGGCCGAAAGCTGGGAGGAAACAACAGTAACTCTGAAGTCCCCTCTTCTAAAAGCGTTTTCGGCGTCTCTCAAATAGTATTTAGCAAGCTTTACCCTGTAAAGAACTTCGCTAAGCGGATTAATTTAATTTTCAAAAGCAATAGCTGAAATACTTGGTTCCAAGTAAGCACATTTTTTAGAGAGAAATTCTTTCCTCAAAATCTTCTAGCCCAATTTAAACAGGTATTGTTTAAGTAGCTAACATTATATTTAACTGGTATGGTGGTTAATGCTTAGTCATATGCTTTGAATATTAAAGGGGTGAAGTATTTGAAAATAGTTTTATTCTCGAGTATACGGTATTGATAATGCTGCTGGTGCTCTAGCTCTTCTCGAGACAGCTACTAATGACACTATTACTACAATATATGGGATCATTAGTAAGAAATATGTTGCCGCAGGGTATCCTGCCTTAACAAAGTAGTCTTGTAAGAATGTTGAAATAGACCATGCCGACCCGAAAATTAATGAGCCTGCCCACATTCTAAGTGGATCCCATTTCCCAAAATATACGAGTCCTATAGCTATGAAGCCCATGCCGAATGTTAGATTTTCATAAAATAAGCCTACAACACCTAAACATAGAAATGCTCCAGCAAAACCGGCCATCGAGGATCCGAAAAGTACAGCTAAGTATCTAACACGGAAAACATTTACACCTAAAGTATCAGCTACCCTTGGATTTTCACCAACAGCTCTTAGTGCGAGTCCCCACCTAGTTCTGTAAAGTATAAACCAAGCTAATGGTATTAAAACATATGTTAAGTATATTACAGGGTATTGTTTAAATAAAGCTGGGCCTATTAAAGGTATTGAAGACAGTAAAGGTACTGATATTTGAACAGACTTCTGTACTGTAACATATTCGGCACCATAAATTGTTCTGTAAAGGAAATCTGAAAGGCCAAAGCCTAGAAAATAAATGCCCATACCAGCTATAACCTGGTTTACTTTAAGTGAAATAGATAGTAAAGCTTTAAGTAAACCTAAAGCTAAACCAATAAGAATTGCTGTTATATAGCCTACGATAATGTTCCCCGTTAAATATGTGAAATGAAATGCTGTAAATGCTCCCATAAGCATTATTCCTTCAACGCCTAGATTCAATACTCCAGAACGTTCAGAATAAACTTCACCTAAACCTGCAAGAGCTAAAGGGGTTGCCATAGCTATTGCTAAATTTATTATTGAAGATAGGGTTTCCAAAGGTATTATAAACAATTCACCTCCTAACAATAGCTATTCTATATTTTAAAAACACTTCAGAGATTAAAACAAACAAATATATCATACCCTCCATAGCCTTAGACAAAGTGTAAGATACTCCTAAAGCTGATTGCAAATAAACCACACCGTTATAAAGTGCTCCAAACATTAATGCTGAAGGTATTATTGCTAGTGGGTGGAGTTTACCTACTAAAGCAACTATTATTGAAGTATATCCTAGACCTATCGAAATACCTTCATATAGGAAATGATATACAGCTAAAATTTCAATAGCTCCAGCAAGTCCTGCTAAACCGCCACTTAACACCATGCTTGATATTATAATTTTCTTAACATCATATCCAGCATACTTAGCTGCATTAGGATTTACACCAACAACTCTAAGTTTAAAACCATAGTTTGTTTTAAACATTAAAAAGTACCCTCCTATAGCAATTAGTATAGCCAGTATGAAGCCTAAATGAAGTCTTGTACCGGGCAAAATTACTGGTATTTTAGCTTTAACAGGAGGCGACATAGGCCACATTTCTGAAAGAGGGTTTTTCAACGGCCCTCTTAGAAGCCACTGTAGAAGTTTAAATGCAAGCCAATTCATAATAACAGTTAACACTATTTCGTTTATACCTAAAGTTGCCTTTAAATAGCCTGCAAACCCTGCCCATAACCCACCTACTATTATGGCCATTATTAGGGATATCGTTATTGTTAGAGCTGGTGGTAAATGATCTTGAAGTGTTAGAGCAACCCAGGTACCTACGATAGCACCCATAATGTATTGTCCTTCTGCACCTATGTTGAAAACCCTAGCTCTTAATGCAAAAGCCAACCCTACAGCTATTAGGAGAAATGATGTTGTTCTAACAAGAGTATCTGCGAATTTAACATGTGACCCTATTATACCTGAAATAAATGCCCCATACCCCGCTATGGGGTTTACACCAGCCCATGACATTAATATTCCTCCACATAGAAAAGCTAGAGAAAACGCTGCCAAAGGCACAATAACGTACATCACTGGGTGAACTTTTCTTTCAATAAACTTTATTTCTAATCCCATATCCTCTTAATCGCCTCTTCAGGCATTCTTTTAACACCTGTCATCATTAATCCTACATCATCTACTGTTACTTCTTCAGGTTTAAAAGCACCTACTATCTCGCCTTCATACATAACCATAACCTTATCACTTAAAGATAATACCTCCGAGAGATCTCCTGAAATAAGCAATATGCTATAACCTTGTTCTCTCATTTCCAATAGTAGTTTTCTAACATATTCTGTTGCACTAACATCTAAACCTGCTGTAGGTTCTTCAGCAATTACAAATCTAGGTTTTCTTCCAAGCTCCCTGGCAAGGATAAGTCTTTGAACATTACCTCCAGACAATGTTCTAGCTTTAGCATATGGTGAAGGAGTTGCTATGTTAAATTCATCAATAAGTTTTTTAGAATATTTTAGTAAGGTTTCTCCGTTAATTTTCTTAATGTTCAACTTAGAAAGTAAGGGTAAATTCGTTGAGAACAGGTTTTCATCTATTCTCTCAAGAATAAGGTTTTCAGCTACCGAGAAATCTCCAACAATTCCTAAACCTAACCTATTTTCCGGTATTAACGATATACCCATTTTAATTCTTTCACATATGTTTTTATCGGTTATGTCTCTACCGAATAGGTAAATTCTACCTTCCAATGGCTTTCTTAAACCATATAATACTTCTGCTAATTCCTTTTGACCATTACCTGCAACACCTGCTATACCTACTATTTCACCAGTTCTAACTCTAAACGATATTCCTTTTAATGCTAAAATACCTTTATCGCTAAGAGCTTTTAACCCTTTAACTTCTAAAACAACAGGACCTGGTTTCTTCGGCTTCCTAGTTATTTCTAAAAATACTTCCCTACCGACCATAAGTTTCGCTAGAATCTGCGGGTTTGCCTCTTCTCTTTTCAACCTACCTACTACTTTACCTTTTCTTAAAACCACTATTCTATCTGCAATTTCCATTACTTCATGGAGTTTATGTGAAATAAATATTACAGCTATGTTGTTTACAACTAGTTTTCTTATTGTTTTAAACAATTCTCTTGTTTCTTGAGGTGTTAGAACAGATGTGGGTTCGTCGAGAATTAAAACTTTAATGTTTCTGAAGAGAGCTTTTAAAATTTCAACCCTTTGCTTTTCACCTGCCGAAAGTTGCCATATTTTTTGCCAAGGATCAATTTTGAACCCGATTTCTTTAGCTAGCTTCTTAATTTTCTTAACTGCTTCTTTAAGATTTAAAACTATACCGTATTCTTTAAGACCTAAGATTATGTTTTCAACTACTGTAAGTTCATCTACGAGCATGAATTGCTGATGAACCATACCTATGCCATGGGCTATAGCATCTTTAGGTGATTTAAAATGAACTTTCTTACCTTTAACATATATTTCTCCTTTGTCCGCTCTGTATAGTCCGTAAAGTATGTTCATTAACGTTGTTTTACCAGCACCATTTTCGCCAAGTAAAGCTAGAACTTCGCCTTCATAAACGTCTAAGTCTATGTGGTCGTTAGCAACTACTCCTGGAAACTTCTTAACTATCCCTCTCATGGACACTATTGGTTTTTTCATAAGTTATAGTCCTCGGCAAACCTATGCTTGAAAGACTATAGAGAAAAAGGATGTTTTATAATTTATGGTTTAAACCCTGTATCTATTTCTCCAGCTTTAATTTTCTCTATTAATGTTTGTAGTTCTTCTAGTAGATCTGGTGGTATTAAGCCTCCTCCAAATACTATTTCTAACCCTCCGTTTTCAAGACTTAGCCAGTATACTTTACCTCCTTCTTTTTCAAGTTTTCCTGTTATATAGTCGTTATACCATTCTTCAAAAACTATTTCCCAATGCCATACTTCATACATTAACATTCCTTCAGGGTATATTTCCGGGTGATATGTACCGCTCATCATAGCGTAAACTCCTTTCTCTTTAGCAGCAGATATTGCACCTAACTGGACGCCGTCACCCATAGCTTTAACTACATCAACACCATGTTCCTCTATAAGAGCTGTTGTTGCCATTTTAGCCCCTGGTACATCATGGAAGTCTCCTACATAATGTACGTGAAGTACTTTGTCAGGGTCGTAGCCTGCATATTCTATGCCTTTTCTTTGTCCTACTTCGCTACGTGATAGTTCAGCTACAGCCATACCGGCTACGAAGGCTGCATGTTTGGTCTTGGACATTTTAATTGCTAAATAGCTTGCAATAAATCCGCTTTGATCTGTTCTTACATCAGCCACGCTAACTCTGGGTCCAACATATTGGGGTGCACCAGCAATAGCTAAGAAGTATACGTTTGGATATTCTTCAGCTATTTTAGCCATGGGTTCTCCGTATTGAAAACCAACGCCAACAATTAGGTTGTATCCTTCCTCACAATAACTTCTAATAGTTGGCTCTATTGCCGCTGGATCATATACTCCCTGCACCCATGCAATTTCTACTTCAGGGTGTTTTCCTTTAAAAGCTTCCATAGCTCTGTATCCGGCTTCATTCCATGCAGTATCGGTTATACTTCCCGGAAATATGAATGCCATTTTTATTTTAGCGGGAGTTGGTGGTGCAGGTCTAGTTAATGTTCCAATAGCCCAACCTATAATTCCAGCAACAATTATAGCTACAATAACGATAACTATTAATCCACGGGTCGTAAAGGCTATGGAAAATACACCTCCCTATAAGGAACTATGTTGTTCTGATTAGATATTTCTACCTCAAAACACGTCACAGAAAACATTCAAAGTATTGAAAAGTAAACATTTAAACGAATAATTCAAAAACATAGTCAATAAACGCAGTGCAGTTTGTACTAACCATTATAAGAGCAAGTATGGGAGGTAAATATTCTTCAGCTTCGCCTAATACTTAGATTTACAAGAGAATAGTGCAATAGTGTGCTCAAAGTTTATTCTTGATAATTCTATTTTCCCATAACGCCATAATGGTTTACCACGTGAAGTTTTAGGCGTTAACTAGCTTGCCAGCTCCCCCGCGTCAACATCCACTATAGCGAATGTTATGAATTCCATAGGCGATTCACTATAGGCCACATCTAAATAAAAGAATTGAAGGATAGAATAACCCAGCTAGGACACTTACTCTTTTAACTTTAAGCATCTTAAATGAAAAATAGTTGAAGGCGCTTACTCTCCCGACTCTTCAAAGGGGATAGGTTGTTACTGTTTATCTTAGATAAAAGAGTTGGGGAATTAGCATCCTATACGCTTGCTGTGTTTAAATAAGAGATATTGGAGGTTTGTTTCCTAGTATTACCGTTTTATTTTAGTGTTTTGTATGGTGAGTTTGCTTTATGCTTACTTATATTGGCTGGGATAGTAGAAAATATCCTAAAGTATATTTTAAAGTTATGAGACGTATTATATTAAATGCTGTAACAAGAGATTGATGAATAACTTTTCTGAGATAAACTTGGTGCTCTGTTTTTCTTACATGCTTATGTACAGCATTGATTATTCCGAGAATAGTTTTGACGTTAAAACTTACTTCGTAACAATATGGGTTGTGGGAAAGTAAAGCTCATATATTATGGAACACGATGTATGTTTGGGTGTGGGTTGTGGGTTGTGGGCTTGTGGTTTCTATGGATAATCGTGGTAGAATACTTATTCCGAAGGATATTAGAAGGAAAGTTAGAACTAAACTGTTCACCTTAGAGTTAATGGATGATGGAACAATAGTTTTGAAGCCTATAGCTAGTGAGGTTTTAGGGTTAGCTGGTAAGTTCAAAGGAATGC
>CAZLZO010000058.1:0-6456 GCA_964564025.1 uncultured Desulfurococcales archaeon | reverse complement strand
TGCTGACTGGGCTTTATTTCCTCAGCTAACTTAACAGTTTCAACAAGTATTCTCAACTCCTTACTACCAATAGGTACTTTAGGCATGGCAGTTTCTTTCCTCTCTTATTCGTTTAAATTTACTTAAGGTAATTTTATTAATGCAATAAACTATTTAAAGAAGACTTTTAAAGAAGCCGAAGTTACAATGTGCATTCACATAATCTTTCTGTACTGGAATATGCATATTCTGTTCCTATTAGAACCCATGATTTTATCTAAGAGGGTTGTCCTAGAGGAGGATACTCTGGCAATAAAGATTTTAATAATTTAGAGAAGAAAAAGTTTGTTACAATAATAAATCGAGCTTATTTATGGCTTCATTTGCTGTAACTTTAGTATTTTCTCGTATGCTAATCTATAATTCCAACTGTTTTCTTTTGCTACCTTTAGCGTGATCTCATAAAGTTTAAGCGCTTGATCCTCTATATTCATGTCGATTATTGTTTTTGGTCTCAGCTGCTCCCATGCCTTATTAACGGTCTCTATGAAGTGCTTAGGTATCTTTTTAGCACCAGCAAAAGCTCCAGCTAGAGCACCGCCGTTACTGGCTAAACAGTCGGCATCTCTTCCAAAACGGGTACCGCCCGCCATTACCTTAACAGGATCTCCTTTGAACAGGTAGAATAAGGCGAGGCTTTCTTGCAAGACTTCAAGTGCATAAGTACATGGGAAGCCGGCCCACTTCTTCCAAAGTGCAGCTCTTACTTCCTCATATGTTTTATGTTTATCAACTATTTGCTTAGCCTCATCTATTAGCTCTCGGACATCATCAACAACGTAGGCTTTAGCGGCCTCAAATACGGAGTCTACGGTTGCATCAGGATTAAATGCTTCAGCAATGGCTGCAGCAAGTGCTGCTGCACAATCAACGGCAAAACTATTTCCTCGCCATTGTCTACATTGTGTTACATCAAAGGCGTCTGAAGCAGCTTGTTTAGGATTACAGGCATTTATGATCCCTATTGGATGTATCATCATTAAAATATCGCCTAGCCCTGGAAACAGGAAGTGCTTACCGGCCTCTCTAGGACCATACTTTCTTATATTTTCATATGCTACGCCGTCACAGTGTGGTAGCAGGAAATAACCTATATATTCTGGCTTAACATATTTTAAATGAGCGTTTGCTAGATCCTCGGCAGTTACTCTACCACCTTTATCGATAATAGCTTTTACTAGAATGAATTTCCTTTCTGAGCCGTCTTCAGTAGCTCCAGGCGGGAGCTCTATTGCCGGGTAATACCATAATCTACCGTTGTGAAATCTATGCCATCTAGCTCTCTTCTTTAATGGTAGCAAACGTGGATTCTCTAGAAAATCGCCAAAGTGCTTGTCTATCACTGTATAATGAGCTCCCTCAAGGTGGCCAAGGAATCCCTCTTCAGGGTTGAATTGGTCTCCGCCTAATCTCCTTGCTGGTTCTCCCATAGAAGCTCCTACATATCCTGCTGCTAGACATCCAAGTATTTTATCATATAACAAATCGTTTGGGTAAGACATATTAACATCTCCGCGGCTACAATATGAAAGGGTATGAAATATAAGCCTTTCGGTGACCATCAACAATGTTGACAAACTACTTAACAATGGTCGGTTTAGGGTTCCTTATAGGTAATTTAACAGGGTTATTAGGCGTAGGAGGAGGATTTATAATCACACCTGTTCTTTTGATGTTAAAAATTCCAGCAAATAAGGCTATTGGTACAAGCTTAGTGACTCTAACATTGGCCTCGTTTATAGCCGTTATTAAACATAGTAGATTGGGAAATGTAGATTTTAAACGAGGAATAATAAGTGCCATAGCCGCATCAGCTGGAATGAGTATTGGTGTTATTCTTGTTAGTATAATTAAGAACCTTTGGAATCTTGATCTCGCAATTAACTTAGCATATATGATGATTCTTTACATAGTAGCACTATATTCTTTAAAAGAAAGCGTCTTGGCAATTAAAGGAGAAAAACGCAATCATAGTGATACTAAGATAGATACTGAGAAACAGAGTTTGACAAGTCGCCTTGGATTCATAAAACTAGCAGTAACAAGTATTCTAACAGGCATACTAGCAGGCTTCTTAGGTGCTGGTGGGGGCTTCCTTTACGTCCCATTATTTATTTACATACTAGGATTTCCTACACTAACTGCCATAGGAACATCTCTCTTTACAGTCTTTATATCAGGGATCGTAGGGGCAATAGGTCATTTCATATATGGTAACATCGATTTAATAACATCCCTATTACTATTTATTGGTATGAGTATGGGTGTACAAACAGGGGCATCCCTAACTAAGATGATGAGAGCTTCCTACATTAGGTTCATGTATTCTTTATGTATATGGCTAACAGCCATATCGCTAACCTTTAGACTAAGCGCTAATTTACTGAACATTTCAACGTTATTTATGATAGGCCAAGTAAGTTTAGTCTACGGTATTAGTATATACTCAATAATCATACTCATTTATGGTATCATTTCAAAAATTAAACTACTGCACCAAAAGAACAAGTAATCTTAAAGGCACATATTTTCTCACAATAAGTACCTAAGCTTCCTTCTAATTCTAAGCTAATAAAGATTGGTTGGTTTGCTATAGCTTAAATTTCGCCTTTGCCTCATGCCAATAAAATATTTAACTGCTTTTAGTGATTTAACGTATTAACGTTGCTATATTATTTTAGTAATAAACTTATGGGTTTTGCAAAGATTTAGAAAAGCTTATAAGGAAAAACGCTTAAATTCTTGTGACAAATCTACGCTCTGAGGGATGAGCGTTTTGGCAACGGCTAGATTTAAAACATTACTTGTGGCTTTAATTGTTATACTAGCAATAGTCATTGCTGGAGTAGCATACTATACAACAACTTCGCAACCATCGCCGACGCAGACATATCCGTTACCTCACTGGCCTAAGGAAATAGTTGTTCGAGCAGCATCGGTCGGAACACCATCATATATATACATGTCTATGATTGCAGAATTAATTGAGGAAAATCTGGGAATAAAGACCACAGTGCAACCTGGCGGTGCTGTTGCCAATATAGCTGCTGTAGCGGAGGGCGAAGTTGATCTCGCATATATTAACGAGTTCTTTATACCGCTATACATGAATCCTACATTACGAGAGAGAGCTGGTTTAGAGCCTGTTGATTTATCTAAAGTAGCTCTTATCGCTGGCGGTGTTGAAAGAAGATACTGTGCAGTAGCAGCAGCTGATGATGATGTTCCAGCTAATACTTTTGCGGAGTTAGCCGAATTAGTAAAGCAAGGTTACCCACTAAGTATTGTAATGGCTGGTCCTCCCAAAACGATCGAAGAATATGAGTATAGAGCATTATTTGCCAAGTACGGTGTTAATTTTGACGAACTGCAAATACCTATGCCAGGACAGGCGGGTGGCTGGTCATCATTTGCGGAAGGTAAATTTAATGTTGTCATAGACTGCCAAGGCGTACCAACATCAGCTGTAAAAGAAGCAGAGGCTAGAAAGACCGATATAAAGCCTATCATGTTTAGTGAGGAAGATTTAGACTATTTAATCGAGTACTTCTCACCAGATGCTTTACATAAAGACGTTATACCTAAGGGTACCTATGATTTCTTAAAGGAAGATTATCCTACTGTCTGTGCTTTTACAGCGATAGTTGTTAGGTCTGATATGCCTAAGGATTTAGTGTACGAGATAACGAAGCTCATTGCAGAACATAAAGATGAAATAGCAAAAGCTGTTTCAGCGTTTGTGTACGATCCGAATGATGCTTGGAAGTACGGAGGAGGATTGTCTCTACATCCTGGTGCAGAACAGTACTACGTAGAAGCTGGATATAAGAAGTAAGCAATAACAAAATTAACACTAACTTTTTATTTATGTTACCTTTTTTATGTAACATATTATGTTACATAAAAAATATAGGATGTGTCATAAGCTATGAAGGAGGAGCTTAACAAGAGGGTTTCCACACTAATTAATATAGTGCTTTTACTTATGGCGTTATATAATCTATATACGCTTACATGGGGCGTTTACGACATCTTCGAACATATGTGTATTAATTTAGTCTTTGTTTTACCTCTGCTATACATACTCTATCCTCCAAGGGCAAGGAAAATAAAAAAGATTTATTGGTTTGATTGCTTATTAGCGATATATGCTTTTACTGTAACCTTTATGCTATATATAAACTATTGGGATTGGATCTTTGGTAGAAATTGGCTTGCTTCCCCGCTAACACCTCAACAGCTTTTTGTAGGCATATCCCTTATTCTACTCATAGTTGAAGCTGTAAGGAGAAGTTTAGGAAAGATGTTTACATTAGTTTTACTAATCTTTTTAGCATATATTTTCCTAGCTCCATATTTACCGTATCCACTTGGTTTCAGAACAAGCTTTACTAGAACAATAGAGTTCCTTACATTAACACCCTATGGTTTATTTTCTGTTCCTCTACAGGTCATGACAACGTATGTAATAGCATTTACGATACTTGGTGCGGTCTTCTCTGTAAGTGGTGTCAGCGACTTCTTCATAGAGTTTTCAAAGGCATTAGTAGGCAAGATGATAGGTGGAGCTGCGAAAATAGCTGTTGTTGCCTCCTCTCTATTCGGCACTATAAGTGGCGTAGCAGTAGCTAACGTATACGGTACTGGAGTGTTCACTATACCGACAATGAAGAAGCTAGGTTATCCATCCCGTTTTGCCGCGGCAGTAGAGGCTGTTGCTAGTACTGGAGGCCAAATTATGCCACCTATAATGGGGGCTTCAGCGTTCATTATAGCTGAACTACTAGGATTGCCTTACGCTAGAATAATGATTGCCGCAGTTATACCAGCTTTGTTATACTATCTCGGGGTTTATGTTCAAGTACACTATTTTTCATTAAAACATGGACTAGTAGGCTTACCTAAAGAAGCTATACCTAGTCTTAGCGAACTAATGAAGAGAAAAGGATACAATTTAATACCTCTAGTGGTTCTCATATATGCCCTTCTCGGCTTAGGATGGAATCCTATTTCATCCGCCATGTTATCCCTTTATACAGCAATAGCACTAAGTTTCATCAGGAAGGACGTACGAAAGAACCCGCAAAAACTGGTTCATGCCTTGATCAAAGGAGCTAGGGATGCTCTAACTATCATAACTGTAGCAGCCGGAGCCGGCCTCATAGTTGGTGTTATAGGTTATAGTGGATTAGGCGTGAAGGCAGGTTCATTAGTCAAGATGTTATCGTTTGGCCTCTTGCCTATAGGTCTATTATATGTTGCATTCATTAGCATTCTGCTAGGTATGGGTATGCCTACAACAGCGGCATACATAATGGCGTCTGCCTTATCTGTTCCTGCATTACAGCAATTAGGAAATATCGATTTACTACAGGCTCATTTCTTTGTCTTCTACTATGCAGTTTTTTCGGCAATAACACCTCCTGTAGCATTAGCAGCATATGCAGCAGCATCATTAGCCAAAACGGATCCCATGAAAGTTGGATGGCAGGCGATTAGATTAGGTTACGTCGCACTTATTGTGCCATTCATCTTCATATATAAGCCGGCCTTATTGCTTATTGAAAGTGGAAGTTTGTTAACATCAATATGGCAAATAATAACGGCTTTCATAGCAGTTTATGCTGTGTCGCTAGGGCTGGAAGGCTTTATGAAGAAGCCTATGCACTGGGCAGTAAGAATACTGTTAATAGTAAGCGGTTTGGCATTACTAGCTCCTACAGGAAGTTTTATTGATATTTTCGGATTAATGGCAATAGCATTAACGCTCTTATTCCACTTGAAATATAAGAGAACCTCACAAAGTGCCACTTAGTCTTAACATTTTGAAGGTCGAGTTTAGAGTCGTTTCCAGTAGATAACGAACATTTTAAGTTTATAGGTGGTGAGGAAGAAGCTTAGGGCTAGTCGAAGCAAACCTGACCTAAACACTCCTACGAATTAAGGAGTTCTAGTTGCTTCTTAAAATAGCACATAACACATCTTGAAGTGTTATACGTTTGTCTTTGCTTGTAGAACTCATATTAGGCTAATTAAAGTTGTCAGGGCTCTTAAATGATTGTTTCTAAAAAGCTTAACTACAGTGTTTCTTTTAGTCCCCAAAACAGCAGTTATTGAGGTCGAAAGTTAAACTATTGCTTATACTGCGGAAACGTGTACAGTTGCAATACTGTTTTCTGCATTGGTGAATGCATGACTTAATCTTAATACTGTAATATCCCGTATGTCTTTATGATCTTCTAGAAGCCTCTTGCACTATACTTTGTGGCTCTTCATTTATTAGACCCGCCGATAAATAACTATGGTGGAGGTGTTTACTCTTGCCCGAACCGAGACCTATGACTAAAGATGCCTTAATGTCCGCATTTGGCGGAGAGTCTATGGCGCACATGCGCTACTTAATATTCGCTGATATAG
>CAZLZO010000057.1:0-6558 GCA_964564025.1 uncultured Desulfurococcales archaeon | reverse complement strand
GGAGAAGAAAACAAAACAAACCTATCCCCACCCAAAGAAGCAAAAAGAACCAAAAACCAAACACCTCTCTCTACTAACCCACTATTTAAACCATGATTCTAGCTATTTTCGTTGCTTCATATACTGTTCTCTTGTCTTCTTTCCTTGTAATCACTAGTTTTTTCGATACAAGGTTTCTCATGTACTTATAAAATGTTGACCTAGGAATATCTAATGCTTTTATAAGTTCCCTAGGCGAAACCCTTCCCCTACTAACTATTTCTCTTAAAATTTTGTACTCCTCACTACTTAAAGGAGGAAGCATAAACATCTCTGGAGGTAACGATATTAATCCTCTAAAGTTCTCAAGTTCTATTTCAATTATGCCTCTAGCCCTAGATAGAGTAAACGCTATGAGAAGCTCTACAATAAGCGCTCTCATACCTCCACTAATATTTACTATGTATTCCTCATATGCTGAAAATATGTTTTTCAATTTAACTATAGCATCGTATACGCTACTTGGATCTACTTTAATAACTTCAACAGATTTGCCCTCTAAATATAACTTAATGAATTTTTCAACTTCACCCAACGCCTTTGCTGCCCTCTCTTCGACAGGTTCAGCTACCACAACCACTACTTTCCTGATTTCATCCGAATGTCTCATAAGCGCTCTTATAGCGAATTTTTCATCAAAACCTAAGGTCGCTACTAAAACTCTCATTCTGAAATCCTCTCAGAAGTTTCTAGTTAACAGCTTGCTGTAGATTCTCCTAAAGGTTAATTGCTGTATACTATATTTTAATGCATCTCTAACCATTGAATTTTTGTAACTTATCCTTAATATTTCATCCATGGTCAGGTTTTTACAAGCCCTATTAACTGCTGCTGCAACATAGTCTGCAATTGTAAGAGGGTATAGTATTAAACCAGTTAACCTATAGACTTTTAGCATGAAGAGATAAAGTTCATGTTTAAAATATTGTCCCTCTTGAAGCTTCATAGCATTTTTAAGAATTTTTAGTAGTTTTTCGCAATTCTCTTCAATAATCCTTCCATTTAACTCGGGAATCTCTATTTTAAGACCAAACACCTTCTCTACAATATCTGAAAATTCGCTAATGTATTCCGTAGGCACCTTATTTATTTTCTTGATCGGATTTACTACTTTAGTATAGTATTCGCCTATTAAATCCTTAAGAGAACGCATTGCATGGTGGTGCATTATTACAGGTAACATATAAACTATTATTTCACTTTCCCTTAACCATACACCTTTAACGGAGAACATTAATATTGCAGAAAACACCTCATGATACGGTGCTGTACATTTCTCTCTTAGTTGCTTCTGATACATTGGAAGTATTTTCCCAAGATCGTGAAGAGCAGCTACAGCGTAAACAACGTGACACTTAGGTTTTATGCAAAGTTTTTTTGCTTCTTCATCTACGAATTCCATGTAGCTACTAAATAGTGTATCTAAAACTATTTTCATAGACTTCATGTGTTGCTCCATACTCTCGTAGCATTCAGGTTTATTTGTTTCCCTATTAATGTTGCATCCAGCTATTAGGTAGTTATCGCTTAAGCCCAACACCATAAACCCCTCCATCATATAGCTCAGAAGGAATAACTATAGCTAATATTTCCCTCCTTAGCATTTTCCGTTTGAGCTCTTTACTAGGCATTTTATTCCAGCTTTCAACTTCTACTCTATCTTCCTTAACGTACTTAGCTAAACGTACTTCGAAACCTTTTTCTAAAACCTTCCTTGCGTAGCTTATTGCCTCGCTAAACCCCATAAATATGGCCCTACTATCTAACGATTCAACATACTTCCAATAGTCTTCAGGAGGTTCTCCAATATATAGTGTACAGAGTACATCTTCTCTTACGAAAGAACCTAGTCTCTCAAGATATTTCATTACATCCTTTGAACTTATGAAAAACGTTTCCAATATGGATAAGAAGCTTCGGTCTATGGACACTAAATCTTTTGCCGCAGACCATACGTTGTCTAGGAGTTTAAGGTAACCACAGTATTTTCCTCTTCCATCTATGATTACGGGTAAGTGCCAATGTATTTCTTTTTCTACATTTAATAGTTCATTTAATGTCCTATGTACGAGCTTAGGATCATATATGCCATTTCCTTGAAGACTTTCATTATCGAAGAAAATCCCCCATTCACCATATTCTACATCTCCTCTAGCCAGTCTGCCAAATCTCTGTATAAGGTTTGATATTGGCGCTAACTCTGTAAGCACAGCATCAAATGACTCATCAACACCAGCCTCTATAACCTGTGTTGAGACGGTTATCTTACTTTCCCCTAGGAGCTTAAGTTTCGCTACCCTATCCTTCAACGTAAACCTTGAGTGCAAAAGAAGCGGTTTTTTGCTAATTAAAGCTTTATATGCTTTAACAGCTCTCTCTACAGTATTTACTACAAGTAAGAACTTAGAATGATTACTTGAAAATTCCTCTATCAAACTAACAAGTTTACTAATGTTCTCTACTTTAACAGGTTTCTTACTATATGGCACTATTTTCTTCTCCATTTCATTTTCGTAAAAATCGTCAGGACCTTTTTCCTTTATGAATGTAATATAATTCACAGTAACTACTTTGTCTTCACCTAAAAGTTTTTCCAGAGATTTTTCGATGTTTTCTGAAAGTGTAGCAGTAGAGAGAACATATGTTGTTTCAGTCCTCTGTAAATGGTACAGTATTGTTCGTAAAGCAGCAGCACCAATATCTAGACTTTCAAGCATTAAATGTGATTCGTCAAAAAAGTTCAAGGCCGAATATATTCCCGAACGCGGTAACTCATAGTGTCCATATGATAGTTCCCTCTCGATTTTCCACAGCTCCTCTATTGGTAATTTGAAGAAATTGTAAACGTACATATCAAAGGTAAGTACTGTATACAGGGACTGCAGAAATGGTGATTCATGAATTAAACTATATTGTCTACATATAGGGTTAATGACGTTTGCTCCTATTCTTTCCAAACCAAAACCGAATCTCCTATAGACATCACTTATTATACTTCTTAAAGGTAATATGTGCAATACACGTAAAATACCTAACCTGTAATATTCCTGATTTGCAAAAGCAATAATAGATGGTATGGAGGACTTACCTATTCCTGGAGGAGCTAATAGCAAAATACCATGTCTCTCCTTAATACCTTTCTCAATTAAGTTCAGAGCATACTTAATAAACTCCCTAGGTTCTCTATTTCCAAAAAAACCGCTTTCTACTAGTTCCACATATGTTTTTAAAAGAACATTACTACTCATAGACTTTGAACCCGCACGTATCCTCTAGGGTTTTTATTAGCGCTGAAACACATCCCTTATCTATTTGAATACCTCTATCGCTTATTGTCCTCAATAAATAGTAAAGTACATACCTGGGATCTTTAGCTCCATGTATTGTTTCATAAAGTAATGTGAGAACATTCATTATTTTAGGATCTATACCTCCAATACCTCGAGCTACTATCTTATCCCTTAGTATCTCCCTACATTTTGGTGACTTCTCTTTTTCCGCGTAATGTTCAAGTATGTAAGCAAATTTTGCCAAGTAGGATAAGTCAATACTTGCTCTCTCTACTGAAGTATATGCTCTACCGATAGTGATCCTATGTATGTTAATCTTAGGCACGCTGCCTTCAACACTTTTCTTCTCAAACTCCTCATATTCATGGTCTCCAAGAAGGAAACTATACAGTCCTTCAAGCAATTCCCTGCCTGCACTATAATTTTCCTTAATGTGTTTAACTAAGATTCGAGACTGCACCATTTCAGGCAGCGTTAACGCTAAATATAGTTGATATGGTATGATAGGGTCTGCTATTCTCCTAGAAAACGTAGCACCAAGGGTTAAAGCAAGTGCATCTCTTACTTCTGGCGGTGTTTCTAAGACCTCTTCCGAAGGTGTTATGAATAATACCTGGTTACCAAACATTCCAGCATAGGAAATGGCAAACCCTATACCTAAAAGAATATACCAGGGTAGCGAGAGCTTGGTTTTGAAGGGCACAGTTGATGGTCTATGAAAATCTGTTGCTGTTTCATAAAGCTCTACTTTGAATATTTGAACTAGCGGATAGGTTTTGCCAATACCGTAAACTAGCATACCCTTTTTGAATTCAATAACACTATAATGTGTTTTCACAGTATCGTAATTGAATACGTTGGGACCATGTACTGTAAGAGCTTTTAGAAAACCATCAATATACGTGCTACCACTAGCCATGAAAGCATTAAATTTCTTAAAAACATAGTTCAAATCGTTTACATGGAGTTTAGGAGCTCGCAGAACAGTACTTTTTATTTTTAACGTTGAAACAGAACTCCTCAAGGTGGTGTAAAGTACTTGGTTCCACGAGTACAGATTCTCTAACGATAAAATAACATACTCTTCATTATATTTTAAAGAGTATTCTTCAGATCGCAGCAGTTTTTCAGCGTTTCTATATATTGCCGCTATAGCTGATACCGTTAATTCTCTAATAAGCGATCCTTCAAGGGGTAATTTGATTATTAAATCATAGCTCAACTATAATCACCTCGCCTTCTACATCGTAGAATGCGGACCTAGAGGAGTCTATTTTAGCAGTAACTTTTACAGGAGTTTTAGAGAAAGAGTCGTAAGGGTAGGCATGAAGTCTTAGGGGGACTCTAGCATATCTTGAAATAGGGGTTTTCCTGTAATCGATAACTTGCTGTAAGTACACATTACCCTTAAATTCTCTAACTAAATCATACCAGAAAGAATAGGATGTTTCAGCTTCTTCTACGTCTAATCGTTTAGCATACCCATACTTAACATATTTAACAGAAATTATGCTTTCCTTACAGCCTAATCGAGGAATAGAGTAAGCAGCCTTAACTAAGTCTTCAACGTTAACCTTTCCCCTGAACAGTAGAATAGTTTCTATCGAAGGTCTTTTATGAACCGACGTATACACTTTCCCTAAAGCAATACTATCGAATTTCGTCTTCTTCTCTCTAACCCTAAACCACCAAATCCTATTAAGGTCGGAGTAATGATGTAAAGGCGCGTTAACTTTGATATTAACTGACATGATATGCTTTCTTAAACGTTCAGCAGTACTAATACTTTCCGCGCCATATATTTCCTCAGGTAAATTAAGAATTCTAGCATAACCATAGGACAAAGCCCCTATTATCGTAGTCGGAGGTGGTAAAAGGTAACTATCCCTTGTCTTACTGTAAAGAGTACGTCTAATAGCATAACCCCAGTGCAGGTCTAACCCCATTTTCAAAAAGAAAAAATTATTGTTTGACATTACCGCCTACACCTTGAACTTAAAGTTTTCTCATAACCTTGTCAATAAGCTTAGCCAGCAATTCCTCAACACTATCTGCTCTTTCCACCATTTCAGGTAGTTCCTTACCATATGCTAAAATTTCTATTTCAGCTTTTAACCCCATGTTCTCAAATATTTTCTTTACACTACTTACTCTATTGCATGTGTCAACAATATACTCAGGTATTTGTGGTGGCGAAACAACGAACGCTATTGGATCAGACAACGTAGCTACCATAGACACTACACGCTTTATCGGCAAGAACCGACTAAGTTTAGCGCCAAACCCTTCACCAGCAAAAAGCCCTGCAAGAGCTAAAAGTGCTGCTTTCACTCTTCTCTTTCTCTCATCAGCATCTACAGCATCCTCTACCTTCACCAGAGAGGTCTTACCTACACTACTAGTGTCGAGATTCACCGTTAATCCGTAAACTGCAGAAGCTACTTCCACATAGTATATCATTTGTGCTGGCTTTTTCCCTCTAGCCCCTGTTTCGCTTGGCACATGTCTGGCATGGAACTGAGCCTCAATAGCTACATTCTCCAAAGCATCGAAAACAGGTACCATATAGCCTACCTGCAGTCTCGACGTTCTCTTCACAGGCATTTCCTCTTCCGCATATAGGAAACCACCTACATCTGCAACTATAGATTCCACTATTGCCTCTTTTTCGAACATATGCTTCTTTAAAGCCAAATCCTCTTCTTTACTCGCCACTATTTCCAATAATTTCCCCGTCAAATGCTGTTTATCCATGAACTTAACAAATTCGTATCTTTCATCCCACGGTGTTAGAGGGGCTTTTAAACCATCTTTCTCATAGACCAATTTAGCTGCGTTCACTAGGTTTCTCTGGTAAGCGTTAGCTATACTTTCACCGCTTACAGCCGGTACGTAGACTAACCTATATCCACCCTCTAAAGGTACTACTATTGGTGCTCTCCTATGCTTAGTAACATTACCTACAGTTTCTACAGCGTTTAATGCTTCTACATTTACTTCAACACGAGCACCTATAGATATGAAAACCATTTCACTTCCCACCCCAACCATAAGCTATAGCAAGAGATGAAACAACTTTTAAAATGCTCGGATCTCTTTCACTAAGCCTTAAAACTATCTCTACATCGCTTCCCTTAGGCATAAATACGTTAGCTCCCCTATCGTACTCGCTCTTTAAATCCCTAATAGCCTCGGAAAGAACCTGCCTAACAGTATTCGTACTGAAAGC
>CAZLZO010000056.1:0-6772 GCA_964564025.1 uncultured Desulfurococcales archaeon | reverse complement strand
AGTATTACGTTTCAGTATTACTGATAGTTAGGCTTTAAAAGCAAATAAGCACCAAGGATAGCTAACGGTGAGTTGGCGTGAAGCTTGTTACAGTTAAAATGCCTGAAACATATATTGAGGGGCTTGATGAACTAGTCAAAATAGGGAGGTACTCGTCAAGAAGCGAAGTTATAAGGATTGCTGTAAGAGATTTGCTAAGGAAGGAGCTATGGCTTAGAGGAGAAGAATACATTTTCTCTGGTTTCAGAGCGAAAAGATCAAAGATTCCTATATGAAGTTAACTAGAGTTTTTTGAAAACAACTTAAAGTGTTCTAAGTTTTTCTATAATCATATGTAATGGTTCGTTTTTGTATAATATTCTGTAGCTAAGTGGGGGCATAAAGTTAGGTATTATTCTTCTTAACTCGTTAAGGGAAATAGGCCTCCTATATATTTTAGGATTCCTTACTTCAATAGCTAATGCTGTTTTTGAACCTTTAATATATGGCCAATCATCTTCATCCAATCCCACATCTCCCTGTTCGATGGCTTTATTCCACACATATAGTGCTGAACCTTTAATTATCTTGCCTACAGTAAATTCGCCCATAATTGCCCGCACATTTCCTGAAACGTAAAGCACTATTTTTGCTCCTTCCTCTACATCTATACCTACATGTCTCCTAAGTTCGAACTTCTTTTTCCCAGTAAATATTTGGTATGCAAACTTAGGCTTAATAGACATCAGATATTCTACATGCTTATGCACCATATTCTTCATCACCGTTTACTCAAATTTCCCACTAACATAACTAGAATTACTTAAGGTTAGCTGAATTTTTTAAAGTCAACTTATATAGGAGCAAACTTAGAGATACTATCGGCTATGAGGAAGGTTGGTAATGCTGATAAGGTGATGTATGACACCAGAACCGAGCCTTAAAGGATGATAAAGTATGACTGAGCTTGTTAGAGAAGGCGAAGTTGTTCTCATATATTTTGATGAAAGCCGCAAATTTCTCGTTAAAGCTAAGACTGAAGGTAGGCTTGACACTGATCGAGGATATGTTTTCCTCAAAGACATTATAAATAAACCATATGGATCCTTTGTTAAAACGAATCTCGGATTTAAAGCGTATATTCTTAAACCTATATTAAACGATTTTATTGAGAAATTTAGAAGGGTAACTCAAATAATTTATCCGAAGGATCTTTCATTCATAGTTTTTATCTCAGGAATAACCTCAGGTTCCATAGTGGTGGAAGCAGGTACAGGTAGTGGAGTATTGACTGCAACCCTCGCTAACTTCGTTAAACCTAAAGGCAAAGTTTACACTTATGAAATTAGGAAGGAATTTCTTGAAGTAGCTAAAAGAAACATTGAATTAGCAGGGCTAGATTCCTATGTTGTTTTTAAAAATAAAAGTGTTGAGGAAGGAATAGATGAAAGAGACGTAGATGCAGTATTTTTCGATTTACCGACACCATGGAATTACGTTGAGAAAGCATATGATGCACTTAAACCTTCAGGCGCACTAATCATATTTATACCTACAGTAGAGCAGCTCTCCAAGGTTATTTTGAAGCTAAGGGAGCATAAGGGTTTTGTAAGCATTAAAGCTTTCGATATCCTACTTCGCTCATATAAAACACTACCTGGTGAAATTAGGCCTAATACATGGACCGTTGCCCATACAGGATACATTGTTTTTGCAAGAAAAATATTAAAACAGTAATAACATCTTTATTTCCTATGAAGCTAACTAATGCCAATGAGTAAACGTGAAGTGACTATCTATGTTAAAGAGGAGAGAGAAAAAGGAAGGACCTACGTTTCCTAGATGGTTCGAAAATATTGTTGAACAAGCGGAAATATATGATTATGGACGGTACCCTGTAAAAGGATGTGGTGTATGGTTACCTTACGGTTTCAAAATAAGGAAGTATGTTATTAATCTTATTAGAGAGCTTCTAGACAGAACAGGTCATGAAGAAATCTTAATGCCCTTACTAATACCTGAAGAACTTCTATCAAAAGAAAAGGAACATATTGAAGGATTTAGAGGCGAAGTTTACTGGGTAACTAAAGGAGGGCAAGAGGAATTAGATGTTAAACTAGCATTAAGGCCTACAAGTGAAACAGTAATTTCACTTTATGAGAGTTACTGGTACAAATCGTATAAGCAGCTTCCCAAAAAACTATATCAAGTAGTAAGCATCTTTAGATATGAAACTAAAGCGACTAAACCAATGATTAGAGTTAGAGAAGTAACGACATTTAAAGAAGCACATACATTACATGAATCTTTTGAAGCAGCCGAAGAGCAAGTGCTTGAAGCCATAAGTGTTTATAGGAAGTTCTTTGATGAGCTAAAAATACCTTACATAGTATCTAAAAGACCTGATTGGGATAAATTTGCCGGAGCTCTCTACACTATAGCCTTCGACACTATAATGCCTGATGGAAAAGTCTTACAAATAGGGACAGTTCATAATCTTGGGCAAAACTTTACAAAAGTATTTGAGGTTAGGATACAATTAGCTGACGAAACAGTTGATTACGGATGGCAAACATCTTATGGTATATCGGAAAGAGTAATTGCAGCACTAATATCTATTCACGGCGATGATTTAGGGTTAATTTTACCTCCCAAATTCGCACCAATACAAGTCATTGTTATTCCCATATTTACCAGTGAAACTAAAGGGGAAGTCTTAGAATACACTGAAAAAGTAGTTAAAAAGCTTAGTGAAAATGGGATAAGGGTTAAAGTAGATTATAGGGAAGACGTTACCCCAGGTTATAAATTCTACGATTGGGAAATGCGTGGTGTCCCCTTAAGATTAGAGGTCGGTAAAAGAGAAGTTAACTCAAACACTGTAACTTTAGCCAATAGGGTGACTAAGGAGAGAAGAAGCGTAAAGCTAAACGAACTCTACGATAAAGTACTTGAAGAAATGAATAATTTAGAAAAAAGCCTCAGCGAAAGAGCTTGGAAATGGTTTAAAGAGAAAATTAAGGAGATTGACTACTTAGATGAAGCAAAAGACATTCTTAAAAATGAAAGAGGCATTGTTGAACTGCCATGGTGTGGTCGTGAAGAATGTGGATTACGTATGGAAGAAATTTTAGAAGCAAAAACCCTAGGTACACCAGTATTTGCTCTAGAGAAAATAGATGTAACTTACAAGAAATGCCCTATATGCGGCAAGCAAGCTAAAACCAAGGTGAGATTAGCAAAAACTTACTAGTACTATATTGAAAGATAAAGTATAAAAACATGCGAAGTAATTAGAAACCCTAGCAAGTATTCTGGGGAGCATTAATGCCTAAAAAGAGGAAAAGTAGGGGTCGAGCAAAAGGAGCTAAGGGAAGAGTAGAGCTTGTCCAGTGTGACTCATGCGGCAGGTGGGTTCCAGAAGACAAAGCAATTGTTGTTACAAAATGGTATAGTCCAGTTGATCCTCAATTAGCTAGAGAGCTTGAAAAGAAGGGAGCAATAATAATGCGCTACCCGATAAAGAAGTATTACTGTGTTTCATGCGCTATTTATTTAGGTATAGTTAAAGTAAGAGCGGAAGAGGAAAGAAAGAAGAAGCCTTCAGTACAGATATAAACATGTTAACAGTAATTATAGCTGATGGAAAACACTATGAACTCGATTTTTCACCAAAATCGTATTCTTCTTCATCTCGTAGATTTGATGTTATAGTTAGAACACTTTTAGAATTAGCATGGGCTAAACGCACTATAGCCTCCGACATCTTAAACAATAATGTGTTCATTCTGTTCCGAAGCTTTCGAGAACGCTATGTTACGTATTCTTTAAAATTATCTAACTTAAGCATGCTGAGTATAAGAAATGAGTATTCTCTTATATTGCATCTTGTTAAGGAAGGGGTTCTTAAAAGATCATGTTTCTTAGAAGTACAGAACCTTGTAAAGGATAAATTATTAATTCACCTAACTGAGAGGGGAAAGCAACTTGGTGGAGCTAAGGAAGCAAAAGACGCAGTAATCTTAATGGGAGGCCATGGTGATGTTCCTAAAGACGTTATTGAAAAGCTTTCTAAAGAGGCTCGCAGTATTTTAGAGGTTAATGTTGGGCCTAAAAGTTATTTAGCATCGCAAAGTGCGTTCTTATTCACGTATTTTGTTCTTTTAATGTTAAAGAATTTGTTATGAAGAAAAATCTTTGAACGAAAGTTATTAAACTTAGCGCTATAGTAGCATAAAGTATGAAGTGTGCTACTTCATAGGAAAAGCTTGACACAATAACTATTAAGAAAACTGCAATAATTCTTTCCGATCTCTCCATAACCCCTACTCCTTCAAGCTTTAAACCTAAGGATTCGCCTCTAGCACGCATATAGCTTATCATAAGCGATAACGCTAAAAAAACGTAAATTAGTAAGCTTTCAAATTTAAGAAAGCTTAGCCCTAAAATGAATATTGAATCTTCAATTCTATCTATTGTTGAATCAAGAAAAGCTCCAAGTTTAGTAGTTTTTCCCGTAACTTTAGCTACAGCTCCATCTAGGGCATCCATTACTCCCGAAGCTAAGATGAAGAAAACTGCTAGCTCTAATTTTTCAACATACATTGAGGCTAAGTAAAGAATGGAGAATAATAAACCTATTACTGTTATGGTGTTAGGTGATAAACCTATGGAAGCAAGTTTTTTAGCAATAGGATAAAGTATTTTATTAGCTACTATTTTTCTCAACTTAGTTAACAACTTACTTTCTCCTCTTTACTGCAAGTTCGCTATATATTTTCTTCATAAGGAGGGCATCTTGCTCTAAAATAGGGCTTTCAGATATTATTACTGCATCTATGCCCACTTCAAGTATTCCTTTGCATACAATTTCGAATTCGGGTCCATAGTTTTTATCTGATAAAACGACATGTTCTTTTTCGCCATACTCCTTATATATTATTTTTGAGAAATGCATATGCATTGGTTTAATAGCTTTTTCGCCAACATGTTTTTCTACAATATCTATTACCTTAATTACGTCATTTACTGTTCTTATGAAGGAGCCTAGAGACCTAGCATATATGTGGGCCCAATCAATAACTGGGATTACTACATTTACTTCTTGAGACATTTTAATTACTTCCTCTAAGCTTCCAAGTTCTGAAGCTTTACCTGTAGTTTCTGCACCCAAATAAACCCCTTTTATCCCTAAACTCTCCATTTCGTTTTCGACGTTCTTTAGTGCAACAATGGCTTTTCTTAACGCTTCTTCTTCAGGTTGTTTTAAATAGTATCCAGGATGGAACACTACTACATATGCTTTCATCCAGAAAGCTGCTTTAGTGGCTTCTATAAGCCTTCTTTCACTTTTCTTAATTGTTTCCTCCTTTAAAGCTGAAAGGTTTATGAAGTATGGTGCGTGAAGCGAGAGTTTTATATCATACTTTTCTGCTTCTTCACCTAGCTTCTTAGCCTGGTCCTCCTTTATCCTAACACCTCTAACGGCTTCGTATTCGAATGCATCAAGGCCTATTTCCTTTAAGAACTTTGGTATGCCAAGGGTTGAACCTTTATACGTTATGGGTTTCCCTGCAGGTCCGAAACGTATTTTCCCCATACTTTATACACCGCATTGAAGATTGAATGTATTTGTTTTGCTTCAATTTTTAACTATTCTAGGAAACTGTTTAAAACAGGTTGTGCTTAAGAAAATAGCGGGGTATGATGAGGAATCCGGGATATGAACATAATGATTAATAAAATGCTTCTGATCCCCTAATTAACAACACTTTAACCAGAATAAATGTTATAGGAAACATTTTAATACTAGCATGTTTCACCTTGTCTCCTTAGTGGTGCTTTAAACTATGAACGTACGGAAAATCATTGCTGTTTCAAGTAAAAACCATCCACTACATAGGTTTATTGAAAAACTTTGCAAAGCCATTTCTGAGGAATTATGTGTTCCCTATGAAATAAGGCTTGAAGACTACGTTTTTCTCACGGAACACGGCGCTAAAGACGAGTTTGGCTTTACTTTTCTGCCTCAAGTGTTTGTTGAGCATGTTAATGGAGAGATAAAGCTTGTTCTTAGCGAAATACCATTGAATGAAAGGCTTAAACCTGATTTTGAGAAGGCAAAAGAAGAAATATTAGGTAGAATTAAGAAGTAACATGAATATCCGGGTACAGAGCATGGAGAAAATAATTGTTCTTAGAGGAGAGTATGGGAAGATTATTGAAGAGAACATAGTAGAAGTTGAAAATATTCATGAAGCTGTTAAAAAATATGCTTCTAAAGCACTTGAGCTCTGGGATCCAGAATTTTCAGACTTCATAATAATAAAGGACAAGTATGAAGTTGCTTTAAAATTGCCGTTAACAAGAGAGCAAGTTAAAAGATTCATGAAGTTCGGAATTAAAAGAAGCCCCGATGGCTATGCTAGATTCAATATTCCTGTTTACATAATATCATACGATAGCATTTGGGTTGAAAGCGACTATGTGGATAGAAGAGTATATCTCATAGCAGTTTACGTTGATGAAAACATCAAGAAGGACTTGGAAAGACTGGTTATTGACACAACTAAAGGAGTAACAAGGCAAATCGAAATAACTGAGGAAGAGCTTGAAGAATTAGAGCAAGAAATATAGGTCGTACAGGAGTAAAGCTAATTATGGGATGATTGCGGATTCGCCGCTGAGAAATGATGACTTCACGGACCGACTGACCTAATAATCAATGGCTAAACTTCGAATCCAACTTAACATTAGTAACTAAGTTATAATGCACTTTAAATTCTATTATAAT
>CAZLZO010000055.1:0-6790 GCA_964564025.1 uncultured Desulfurococcales archaeon | reverse complement strand
AGTATAGGCTTCAACAATTCGAAGAAAACACTATGAAAAACTTTAATATCAAATTTTTCCGTGTTATTTACACGGAAAACTTAAAACACAAACTCAAAAATAAAATTCAAACCTAGGTGATAAAAGTCGTGAATACTAAAGCAATTTCGCCAGTAATAGCGACAGTAATAATAGTGTCAGTAGCAATAGCCATAGCAGTAGCGGTAGCATTCTGGATGACAGGCATAACAGGACTATTCACAAGATACGAAAAATTGGAGATAGTAAACGCATATGCTACGTACAATGATACATCCAAAAACTATACTGTATATCTCTCAGTAAGAAACTCTGGAACAACAGATGCTACCATAGATAATATATTCATAAATGGGAGACCTCTAAATACTTTTGATGATGTATTAAACGTAACAGTAGTTGGTGGAGATACAGTTTATACTAATAAGAGTGAGTCATTTACACCAATATCTATTCCTGCAGGAGAGATTGAAGACTTCGTAATAATTTTAAAGAACAACGATGAATTTAATCCAGGCCAAATAATTGAGGTTAAATTACATACTGCTGCTGGTAACGAGTATCCGAAGTCTGTGCAGTTACCATAAGATCAGAGGGTTTTAGTTAATATAGTTAAAAACTTATTTTCTTTTTATTGTTACTTTTATTGAGTTCTCATTTATTTCTTCTTTTTCTAGTAGTTCTAGTTGGTCGTTTAGTAGTTTTGTCCATGATGATATTAGCATTAAGCATTCTAGTGAGTCCATTAGTATTTCAACTATTGTTCCTGGGGGCATGTCTAGTGTTTGTTTTATTGCTTTAACCGCTGGTTCAGGGCATTGTGCTCCTATTAGATCTATTGTTATTTTGTTGCTCATTTCTTTTTAACCCGGAGACTGGGTTTGTCTGTAAAGTACTTTAGCTTTTAGGTTAAAGTAAAACATTGTGGTTAGGGGGTTGAGCTGTTTTGAGGAAGATTATGGTTAGAAGTGGCGGTATCAATGCTTTAAGAGATGGTTCCGCGTTTGTTTATAATAAGTGGCTGAAATTTGTTGAAGGCGTTCCCGAAGTTGGGGAGCTTGTTGAACTAATTGATTCTGAAGGGGAGTTTTTGGGATGCGGTATTTTCGAAAAAGTGGGGCCTGTTGGTGTTCGCGTTTTATCTTTTACGAAATATTTTCCATCACTATATGATGCCGTTTATGAGAGGATAATGAGAGCTTATGAGTTAAGGAAGAGGCTAGGTTATGTTAAGGAAGGATTTTACAGGCTAATTAATAGTGATGGTGATTTGTTTTCAGGACTAATAGTTGATGTGTACAATGACATAGTTGTTATTCAATCATCTAGTCAAGCAGTAGATAAAATAGTGCCCACTATTATTGAGGTTTTAGTTGAAATTTTAGGTAAGGACATTACAGTTTATGAGAAGAGTGTTCAAAGATCTAGGAGAGATATTGGTTTAGAGTTTGTTGAAAAGTTTCATTGTGGAAGGGAGCATCGCACAGTAATTGTTGAAGGTAATTCTAAGTTCGTAGTTGATGTTGTGAGGGGTCAGAAAACAGGTTTCTTCCTTGACCAAAGAGACAATAGGGTTAAGCTTGAAAAATACGTTTGCGGCGGTGAAAGAGTTTTAGACTTGTTCTCATATACTGGGGGCTTCGGTATTCATGCAGCTAATGCTGGAGCAGAACATGTCACATTTGTTGAAGAAGACCCCGTAGCTTTAGAGCTTCTCTATGAAAACCTTAAGCTAAACCGGGTGAGAAACTATAGTGTATATGGTGAAAACGTATGGAATGTTCTTAGGAAACTAATGGCTTCACGGGAGAAATATGATGTAGTAATTGTTGATCCTCCAGCATTCATTCAAAGTATGGAGGGTTTTAGAAAGGGCTACGTAGCTTACATGAAACTTTATACTTTAGCTTCACAGTTGGTGAAGGAAAACGGAATAATTTTTCTAAGTAGTTGCAGCTTCTTCCTACGTAGAGAAGAGTTCATGAAGCTCATACATAAGGTGTTAATTAAGCAATACGATTACGTAATTCTTGAAGTAGGTAGGGCTTCTAAAGACCATGCTTTGAGATATGCTGATAAGCACTTGGACTATTTAAAGTCATTATTCATTTACTTAAGGGAAACGCTGGGAAATAAGGGGAAAAGGTAATTATTGGGTTTAGGGAATATGTAAACGTTGGATATTGGCTGTGGAAGCTGAAAAGTTAGTGTACTTATTGGAGGAGTATTATCTATGAAAGTATCGTATTCATTCACAGTTACGGGTAATCCAGAGAAAGTTTTTGATTTAATTATTGAATACTTCACTTTAACTCTCAAATTCCCTTACAAAATAAAGAAAGTAACACCTTATCCTGTGGAAAACATTGTCATACCTGAGGAAATAGTGTTGGAGAGGGGAAGTCGTTTCGCATCATTTGGTGGGGGAAGTATAGAGTCTTTTAAAACCTCACTTAAAGTTACATTAGCTCTTAAGATGGGTGGTCAAGTTACTGTTTCCTGCAATTACGACATCGTAGTTTACGGAACCCCTCTCAGAAGCGATGAATTAAAAATTTTGAATGAAGCTAAGAGTTTAGAGAAGTTTATAAAAGAAAATATGTGAAATAATTAAAGCTAATGCTGTGGAGCCGCCGCCGGGCTTCGAACCCGGGACCTCCGCCTTACCAGAGCGGCGCCAAGTACCCCTAAACCCCATAGCGGAGTTTTAGGGGATCTACCCGCTGAGCTACGGCGGCGTTCTAGTAGATTCAAAATGTACGTGAGGTATTTTAATTTTCCCGCCTTTGCCTCTTCTTACATATTACTTCTATATCTAATATCTTCTTCGAGAAAGAGATAAGTCTTTGTGAATATCTAATAGCATACTCTCTTGACGTGGCAACACTTAATAGATTACTCGGTAACATTCTTAGTAGAAAGAGGAAATATGAGTATTCATTATTTGACAAATGGATTCTTAACAGTGATTTCGGAATAATCAGTCATGATAAGCAATTCAAACAACTATATGAACTAAAAAGTACTGAGAGAACGGATAAACTATACTGCGAACTTAACATTCATGATTATAAAGATTTATTAAAATATTCGAAAATAGCATGTACGCTTATAGAGGCAATGGATAGTGAAACAATGTCAAAATTAATTTTTCAGCATTAGAGAATATTTACGCAAACTCCGCTAAACATTTCATGAAGCTTCTAAGAATATTTCATTGTATGGATTATAGTAAAACGTTATTTAGATTCCGGAATTGCCTATAGCATTTTTGAATTTGCTACCTGTTGTTTGTTAGGGAGGTATTTAAGTCATTTGAATGTTTCATTAAATGCTTTTTCAGCTACCTCCTTTGCTTCTAGAAATATTTTTTCGGCTTCAGCACTTGTTGAAACATAGTAGTCTATGGTTACTTTCGTGTATTCTCCTAAATCTAGAAGTGATGAATATATTAGTTCTCTAACGTTTTCTAGTTGATAAGCTATTTCAGGCTTAATTTTAGCTATTTCCTCTATTGCTTTATTTAAAACGTTAAGTGTAGGTGCTAGAACAAGAAGAGCTTCTCCAGCTTCCTTTAACGTTTCAAGCCTAAGCTTTACTTGCTCTAAAATGTTTCTTACGAGAAGCATTTTCTTCATAAGATAAGTTATGTCTTTAATTTCGTTCTTTACAAGAGTTGCTTCAGAATATAACCCAACCTTCTCTAATTCTGAAGATCTTTGATTCAAAATTCTAATTCTTGCTTTCAAAAACGCAACATGTTTATCAAGGTTAGCTATTAGCGAAGCTATTAGCGAAACTGCTGACCTAATTTTTCTAAGTGCAAGTGTGAGCCTTTTAATTCTTAAGTCTTCAAACGTTCTAGTTTTTCTCCTTTTCCTAAACAAACCTAAAACCAAACTTAAACACCACCTTTCTCTCCTACCTCCTCCTTAACCTGGGCTAGTGTTTGCGGTTGCTTCTCAGCTTGTTTCTCGCTTTCACCTTTGAATATCAGCACTCTTCTCGGATACGGTATTTCAACATTGTATTTTCTAAATTTCTCATAAATCATTGAGATAAGGTCGCTTTCCACAAGCGGCTTAATCCATGGGTCATTTATCCACGCGAGCAACTTTAGGTTTATGCTGAAATCACCGAACCCTGTGATTACAACGAGGGGTGCTGGCTTACTTAATACCTTAGGATGTTCATGGGCTGCTTCAAGCATAGCTTTGATTGCATCATTTAAGTCGCTTTCATAACTTATCCCCACGGTTACTGTTGCAGCCACTTTTTCTTCAATCATAGTGTAGCTTACAATTCTCGAGTTAAGCATGTTAGAGTTAGGTATAACAATGACTCTTCCATCTCTAAGCCTAAGTATGGTATGTGTTAATTTAATATCCTCTATTACAGCTACTTCACCTTCATACTCAACCATATCCCCTACTCTTAATGCTTGACTAAAAACTAAAACTAATCCTGCGAAAACGTTTCCCAAACTACTTTGAGCAGCTAAGCCGAGAACAATACCTAAGAACCCAGCAGCCGTCATTACAGCAGTGAGTGTTAAAGCAGCATCAGGGTATATTGTTTTTATCATGTAGAAGACAGTTATTGTAATAACTGACGCTGCGAAGATCTTCAAAGCAACAATGGCCATAGAGGCCATGCTAGAGTTTTTCTTTCCAAGAGTGTTTCTAACGTATTCTGTAAGGTACTTTGTGGTCTTATATGTTAGCAAGATGATTAAAGCTAAGCCGACCAAAGACCCTATATTCCACAGTACACTTATGCTTCCATCAGCCATTTCTAAACCACTGATTAACGTTAATTAAGCGTTATTCTCAAAATGGATGTTTTAACTAAAAGTTAGAATAAAAAATCTACGGCCCTATCGGCCCTATATCAATAGTTTTCAACTTAAATACTTAACCATGTAGGGGCTATTAGATGGTCTGTGATAACCTAGTTTCCTATAGTATTCTCTAACACCTATTCCAGAAATAATCAACATTTTCCTCTTATCAAACTCTTCAATAGCTACTCTTTCGGCTTCCTTAAGAAGTATTCTCCCCCATCCTCTATGTTGCCATTCAAAAACTGGTTTTTCACCTACGGGAACTTGTGGCCCATAAACATGTAGTTCCCTTATTATAGCTGTTTTCTCGTCAACCTCAGGTCTATGAGCTTTTTCTGAAGGGATTCTTAGCCTAAGAAAGCCAATTAAAATATCGTTTACGACATCCTCTACTGAAATAAATACCTCTACACCGCCGCTTGCTTCATAGTATTCACGTAATATTTCAACATGTTTTAGATTCGGTTCAACATTTTCCTTCCAAAGCTTAAGACCTACTTCCCTACATCTAATTTCCCTACAAGGTATTCCTTTTTCCTTCAACTTTTTCTCAACGAGTTGTCTAAGATTTCCTTTCTTAGGGCCTGCTTCAATTATTGGTGCAGGTACATCGCGTTGAACCCTCATTACTCTAACCCATTTGGGAATATACCTGTACATTTCAGAAATTAATTCAACAGCTTCTTCATCGGTTAATGCGCGGTATTTTCCATGAACCCACCACTCATAGAGACCTGTTCCTTTAACCACAAGTGTAGGATATATTTTAAGCATGTCAGGTTTAAAGTTAGGATCGGAAAATATTGTTTTAATCATTTCTAAGTCTCTATCGAAATCGCTTCCCGGAAGTCCAGGCATTATGTGGTATACTATTTTAAAACCTGCATCTTTAAGTAGCCTAGTAGCTTCAATAGTTTCCTTTACACCATGTCCTCTTCTTACAAGTTTTAAAACTTCATCGTATATTGACTGAACACCTATTTCAACACGTGTTCCCCCAAGCTTAAGCATAAAGTCTATTTGTTTTTCCCTAGCCCAGTCAGGTCTTGTTTCGAAAGTTATTCCCACACATCTTATGTTAGAAACTTCGTTTCTTGCTTGCGCTTCCTCCAAGCTGACGAAGTGTTTTGGCTTATCCTCAGGATACCTGTTCATTGCTTCTAAAGCCATTGTTACAAACCATTCTTGATAATCAAGGGGCATTGCTGTAAATGTTCCACCCATAATTATGAGTTCAACCTTGCTAGGCTTATGACCTATTTCCTCATATTGTCTCAGCCTTGTTTTAACTTGGTAGTATGGGTCGAACATGTTCTGTATTGCACGCATTAGCGCTGGCTCTTCACCTATGTAGCTTTGAGGAGTTCCATATTCTGGTCCTCCTGGACAGTAAAAGCATTTACCGTGAGGGCAAGGATATGGATGAGTCATAATTGCAACTACTGTTATACCTGAAAGTGTACGTACAGGCCTCTTTCTCCTAGTTAGCAACTCCCTAGGGCTCAGCTTTTGCTTTACATTCATTACTGCTTTAACCCTATAACATAGTAGTTTTCTGGAAACACTTTCGCTTTAACCTTGTAGCTTCCGCTTTTTAAAATTTTAAAACCGGCTTCACCACATAGCTTTCTAAGTTCATGAGGTAGGAATAAGTGGTAAAATCTTTTCAAAACCTTACCTTTTCTTCTCCAAGGCACATAGGTGTCTCCTAAACACCTACTGGGATTAATGATTTTTAATAAAGCATTTTTTAAAAGGACTTTAAAGAATCTTGGCTGTAAAAGAGCCCATGCGGTAATGAGGGCTTTACCTTTAGGCTTCAATATTCTAAAAACTTCTCTTAAAGAGTTAAGCCTAGATGCATGTGAAGGTAAATGATGAATTGTCGCAATATAAAGTGCTCTTTCGAAAGAATTTTCTCTAAAAGGC
>CAZLZO010000054.1:1472-6964 GCA_964564025.1 uncultured Desulfurococcales archaeon | reverse complement strand
TGCTTAGAAAATCCAAACTCAGACAGTCTCCTAGCATCAACATATATGTAAGGGCAATTGCTTTCATTAAGAAAAACTTTTAAAACTGATGTTTTCCCTACTCTCCTTATACCTAAGCATAAAATAATAGGAGACCCAGAAACCACATATCTTGAAAGGAACTTAAGCTCTTCCTCTCTGTCAAATAACTCGGCTTTACACTCTTTAGGTCTAGGATCGAAAAGCATAGGTTACACCCCTGTAACCTAGTTACACCCCTGTAACCTATAAACTTTTAGCTAACAGTAATGTTTCAGAAAAGTAGAAATAAAATAGAAATTAAAAAGTATTCTAGAGCAGCTTATTAACTAACTCTTTCAACATACTTTTGAGTTTTAAAACATGATTCTCCAAGGCGCTTAGATAGGTTTCACGTTGTTTAGCAAGGAAGATAACGTTACCATACTCCTTAACAATGTTTTCATCGCCTAAACTCTCGATAAGCTTCCTATACTGTTTCAACTCTATTTTGCTCAAAGCTACTTTAGCATCATCTACTCTACCGTTCTTAATGTGAAGCAATGCATCACCTAAAACATCAATAAGCTTATACATTATGAGCTTCTTCTCAGCATTCTCACTAAGCTTTACAGAATTGACCAAAGCATAATCCGTTTCACCGAAAACATGGGGCTTTAAAACAACAACTACACTATTAGGTAGAAATTTAACCTCACTAGTAAACCCCATATTAACAAGCTTCCTACCAATACCTAAAGGAAGCTCAAGGGGAACATTAGCTTCCAAACTAAACATCGGCTTCTCCCTAGGCTTCTTAGCGAGAAACGTAAAAATAGGACCAGAACTCCCAAGCTTAACCCTAACACTAGGCTTAACAAACCTCTTCTCGCCCTTTCCTAATCTAATATCGTTAACAAAAGTACCATTAGTCGAACCTTCACCCTTAGGACCATGATCCTTAACAATAATACCCTCAGGCGTAGTCTTAACTTCTAAATGCAACCTACTAACCCTCAAATCCCTAATACCAGTATGGTTAACTCTCTTTTCAGATGGAAAATAGAAGTAAACTCCCGTATAATCTGAAGCACCTAGCTTAGCAAGTTCGGTTGTAGGTCTTCCTATAAAAAACCCTATACTTGAAGAAACCTCTAAATTGCATTCCTTTCCTTCATCATTAGTCCATAAAACTATGTATCTAAATAAACTATGTTTCAAGAATTACCACGCTCAACCTATTCTTTACCAGAATATTTAACATACAGTCTATAAAGTTCTTTCACAGCTTCCTCACTACTAATTCTCTCCCAAGGTTTAGGCTTCATAAGCTTAACAATAACATCAGCTATAGGCTTATCTAAGCCCCTGACAGCCTCACGAATAACATTCTCGTCGATAGCATCCTCGCCATCCACGGTCTTACCAGTAAGAAGAAAGAGAAGTAAGTTACCAAGCTGATAAACATCAATACGATTCTCAAAACCCCTCCTCCTAGCCTCTCTTCTCAAATTACTATAGACTTGCTCAGGAGCACGGAAACCAGGAGTATATGTCATCCTACTTAAAGAACTTGTCTCAGAAAGCAGCTTAACAAGGCCTGAGAAATCACCAAGCTTAACAACACCATTAACAATAAAAACGTTTGAAGGCTTAATATCACCATGAACCAAACCCCTACTATGAATATACCTCAAAGCATCAGCAAGCTGAACACCAATAAGCAAAACATACTCAAGAGAAGGACTCCAACCCTGACCAAGCTGCCACCACAAACTACCACCATCAGCAAACTCGTAAACAAGCAAAGGAACGCTCCTACTAAAACCCAAAAGCCTCAAAATATGGGGATGATCAAGTTTGGAAACAGCAAAAGCAACTTCAATAATACGATCCATAAGTTTTTGAGGTATTGTAGGAATTTCGCCAGTTTCAATTAGAGTTTCAAAGCCTTTAGGAATTTTCAAGACAACTTTAATTTTATTTTCACATAAATATGAGCACCCCCAACCACCGCAACCTAGCTTCACAAGCGCCCGCTGAGATGAAAACGCGATTATTTTGCTTAGGATTTGTTCTCTAAACACTACTGAACTTTCGATTAAACGGTTTGGCAGTATAAATTTTTTGAAGGAGCTTTCTAGTTTCTTATTTAAAAGATTATATAGTCCTGGTTTTACTTTTCTTCCTTGTCTTTTCTGACCTATGTAAGCTAATATACCACCAACAAGTCCACCTACTATTATTACTAAGCTGCTAAATGACATCCCGCTCATTATTTAACCTCTCTTGAGTCTGCCTAATAAGAACCCTGCGGTTATAAAGACCATGGCTATAACTGTAGGTATAAAAAGATCTCCTATAGATGTTTTAGTGAAGTTCAAGTATATGGTTTTTGTCTTTGTAATAGTATTTACCACGGTTTTTGTTGTCAATACTGTTGAAGATACAGTAAAACTATAAGTGAAAGTCTTGGTATGAGTAACTGTCTTAGTATTTTCTATAGTCATAGTTACAACATTTGCTTGCTGTCCATGCAAGTATAAGCTGGGGGTATTTAAAACTTCGTTTATGTTCCATGCACAAACCTTATTGTCATAAGCTACAGCTAACAAGGAACCCTCGGGTTGTATAGAAATGTCATTTAGTGGAGAACTAGTAGCTATGACTTTAATGTCTATTATTTTATTATTCTTTATGCCTAATAACCATATGTATCCTTCAAGAGGTGATAAAGCTATTAAGTGTTCTTCAGAAATCCATTCTAGCTTACTGACATACCATGTTGATAAACATTTATGGTCAAGTATCTTATGAGTTTCTGTTGAAACTAAGTATAGGTGAGTATTGATTTCATCAGTGTAATCTTTGTATGTAATAGCGATGTATTTATCATTGGGGCTCCAGGATAAGGATGTACAATAGTGAGTGCTCCAATTAAACGCGTCTCTCCCTACGCTCCATATTATATCTACGCATGTAGTTACCCTGAGTCCGTCTCTGCTTCCTATTGCAAACTCGTATCCCGTGTTGCTATATGAAATCTTAGGATATTCCTCGGTTCCCTCACCACCACATCGAGATTCAAGTTTTTTCCTGTCCAAACATGAACACTATAACCTCTTGTGCCGGATGATGCTATTCTATTTCCTGGGCCCCAAGTAACGTCTAAATAGCCCCAACCTGAGCTATTCCAGAGCATGTTACCACCGCTATCGAAGATATATAATCTTCTATCAAGACCTATTATAGCTAAATATCTTCCGTCTCTACTCCATATTACTTTTCTGCCACCCTTTTCCAACATTGAATGTATAGTGCTTATTTTTTCCCCTTTGAACCCTGAAATTATGTACAATTTATTGAATTTTCCAACTACCGCAAGTTTGTCTCCTGTAGGGTCCCAAGATATGTAAAGAACTTCATCGGGAAATTCTCTATACCATAGGGTCTTATTTTGCTCTGCTAAAAATATTATGTTGTCTAGAGTTTCTACACATATTAAAATGAATATTAGAAAAACTATTGCTGTGTTTTTAATATAGACGCCTCTAGTCAATATTTCTTCACCCTTTAAATAACTTACTATACTTCTCTACATCTTGTTTCGTCGTTGCTGGTTTTACTTTCTTTGCTGCTTCCAGTAGTTCCTGCTTTGTTATTGGCGCTACTTTATAGGTTATTTTCTCTAACTCTGATAGGTCTTTTACTTTGTTCAGTATTTCCGTTATTTTTGGATTTGCTCTGCGAAGCATTTTCATTATTGCTTCCTTACATATGTTTGCTATGTCTCTCCCAGAATATCCTTCTGTTAGTTTTGCTAGTTCATCGTATGTTATTCCTTGTATTTCAAATCCTTTCTTTTCCAAATGTATTTTGAATAGTTCTTTTCTTGCCTTGAAGTCTGGTAATGGTATGTATATTCTTTTTTCGAATCTCGATAATATTGCTTCATCTAGTAGCCATGGTTTATTTGTTGCTGCAATAACTATCACTGGTTTCTCAAGCTTCTTAGATTTGAAGCCGTCTAGTTCTGTTAGAAATGTTTGCACTAGGCCTGTTGATGGTTCTTTACCTAGGTCTCTTTTAACAGCTAGTGTTTCTACTTCGTCGAAAAATATTACTGAAGGTGCATGCCTATATGCTGCTCTGAAAACTGCCGCTAGCATTCTGGGTGAGTCTCCAACGTATCTTGAGAGTATTTTGTCTATGCTTACGTTGAAGAATGTTGCTTTAAGCATGTTTGAAGCAGCCATGGCTAGTAGTGTTTTACCGCACCCTGGGGGGCCGTAGAGTAGAAATCTTCTTGGAGGCTCTAGTTTAACTGGTTTTTCGGGTTTAGCTATTGCGTAAAATATTGCCTCAATTAGCGTCCTCTTTGCTTCCTCTAATCCTGCAATATCGTCCCATGTAATATCAGCTTTTGCTATTAGCTTTTCTGCTTCTATGTCAAACTCTCTAGTTAGCTTAGCTAATTCTCCTTCCTCAGTTCCTTTAGGCTTAGTAATAATTATTTTTGGTTTTCTAAGCTCTCTTCTAATTTCCTTAGGTACCTGGGATATGGGAACTATTTCTCCACGTTTAAGCTTCAAATATAGTTCATCATATTCTCTAGCTAACTCTAAAAGATCCTTACCTCCCCATCTCCTATACTTTGCCAGTTCTCGTAGAAGTTCAGCGATTCTCTTAGCCTGCTTAGCCGCAACAAACGTATCTCCCTGCTTAAGTGCTTTCTCAAGCTTCTTCTTAGACCTCTTAATTTCATCATGGAGAAACGCTGAAGCATCTATAGTCAAAAATTCACCTCATAAACACTATGTTAAATGAAGAGTAGGAGCTTGGAAAAAATGTTTGTTTTTCCATATATCCACCTATTTTTGTTTTCTAAGCTGTCTCCTTTTCTTCCTCTTTTTCAGCAACTTTTACTGTTAATTTCTCTTCTACTTCCTCGGGGCTTAACTCTGCTTTCTCAACTTTCTCCCACATTTGCATTATTTCTCTTGTTGCTTCATCAACTTCTATTTTAGCGTATTCTGCTCCGAGAATTTCATTTATTTTATCAAGGTTTTTCTCGAACTGTGCTTCCTTAAACTCTACTTCTGTTAGCATTTGCATTAGCTTGTCAGGTTCAATAGACTTTATTTTCTCCCAAATACCCTTCTCTTTAAGCTGTTTCTCCCACTTCTTTAGCCTTATAAGATTTGATAATGCTCTCCTCTGCTTCATTAATCTCCTATACTCCCTAATCTTCATTCTTACCTCAGCATCTAACTCCTTAATTTTCTCGGCTAAGAGTAGTTTTTCAATATCGCTTTTACCTATACCCTGTCTGAAAAGCTCCTTCTTCTCCTTCTCAAGCTTCTCGATTTCCTTAGAAATTAGCAAAATATGATTGTCTACTTTCAGCTTCTCCTTCTCTAAATTCTCCACCTTAACCTTCTCAATCCAGGGTTTCCTAAAACCTAGAGCTTTACCTATTTTACTTAAACCCATAA
>CAZLZO010000054.1:0-1372 GCA_964564025.1 uncultured Desulfurococcales archaeon | reverse complement strand
TCAATCCAGGGTTTCCTAAAACCTAGAGCTTTACCTATTTTACTTAAACCCATAAACTACACACCTAATCTAAAATATTTTATATTGGAAGAGGAATTTATGAATATAACCTGAAAAACATGTAAACTCAAGGAGAACTCACCCTGACTTTAATATTCTAAGTAATATGTTTTTCTCAAGAACTCTCGACTTCCATCTCTCTTCCAACATCTTAACTATTTCATATTGTTCTTTAAACGCTTCTTTACCTTTCCTAAGCTTCATCATCATTTTCTCTATTTTCGAAAGAAGCTCCAGCTCACCAAGTTCTCTAAGTTTATTAATAGCCTCTATTCTTAGCAAGTGTAGATCGTATTCTTCCTGTAAATTGCTTAGAACTTCCTCTTCTAGGGCGATACTTCTTCTCAACCTCTCCTTCTCAGTAGAAGCCTTTGCTTTCTCCAGGGCTTTTCTCAGAAAACTTATTTTTCCCTTCTTCTCCTCAATTCTCTTGTCAAGTTCAACTATGATTTCCTCTTCCTCTTCGACGCTAAAGCCCTTACCTCTTAAAGCTTTCCCTAGAAGCCATGTTGTTAAGACAAATACTGATGCTGCAAAACCTACTTGCGGATTTATAAGATACCCTAATGCCGGTAACATCCTCTTATAGGCTTCCTCAAGAACAGACTTAGCATCTAAAAACCTGTCTCTAGAGCTCAGAGCTACATTCACCTCCTAAATACCCCGCTACTATAGTAGAAAACTATTATTCCTGAAGGAGTTATTTTAGCGTAGCCTTTACCTTCTCTTTCAAGCCTTAACAGTGCTTGTCTAATAATGTCCGGTGTTTCCTTTGTTTCTTTAGCTATTTCATCTATTCTTAGGAATGGCTTAGATGGTGCTCTCGCAACAGCTTTTCCTAACACCTCATCGCTTAAAACATAGTTCATCACTCTCAATATTCTCTCCTCAGGTAGGTAAGGTAATGCCAGGCTGTAATTTTCCTTAGCCGCCTTATCAGCTTCGTTATAGAAAACACTTCCTTCAACAGGATCTACTAAGTATACTGTAACGTGTTTTGCAGTAAACATCCTATGGAATTCTGAGCCTCCAATATATTCCACTACTTTGTCAGTAAAGCCTGTTGGTGAAGATACTATCAAGACATGGTAGTATTTGCCTTTCTCAGCCTCGCTTATTCTTTTAGACAAAATATCGACAACATCGTCTAACCCTACAGGTCTAACGTCAAACCCTTGATTCTTGTAGGAGTCTATGTGTAGTAGTGTTAGTGCTTCAATAACCACCTCTTTTCTCCTAAACACAACCCCTTTCTCCTTCACGTAAACTACGCCTTTACCCTTAGGTAGCTTATTTTCTAATTCCGCTAAAC
>CAZLZO010000053.1:0-7325 GCA_964564025.1 uncultured Desulfurococcales archaeon | reverse complement strand
AAATGTTCTTAACGCATTTTCTCTTCCAAGTTTAGAAAATATGTTTTCAGGCTTATATTATTGCTTCTCCTACTTCATCGTACCCGAGTCTACCGGCTCTACCACACATTTGCTTATACTCCATAGTCTTAATAGGTACACTGCCTATGCCTGGCTCGTATCTCACGTGAGAATGTATAATAACTCTTCTAGCAAGCAAATTCACTCCTGTAGCTAAGGTAGAAGTTGCTACAACAACCTTAGTTACTCCTTTCTTAAAGTACTTTTCAATTATCTTATATTGAGTATAGGTTAGTCCAGTATAGTGAAATGAAACGCCACAAGCAGCTAATGATGCAAGCTGCTTATTTAAGCTACTAACATTGCTTGGCTTTTCTAATTCTTCCATAACCCTTTCAACATCCCTATTGACTAGAAATTCGAGTTCACGAAGACCAAGCCTACTAGTATAGCTAGTGACGATGGTATATCTATTATCAAAGAGTATAATAAGCTGAGGAGCGTTAAAGCAAATATAGACAAGGATCTTGCAGGTAAACGTCTAATCACGGTTCTGGGTATAGGAACATATCATATAGTTTACCTGTCCTTGGGTCATTATATTAAAAACACCCATTAGTTATGATAACATGTGTTTTCCAATTCTCCCTCTTGAATCAACAAGCTTTTAACTTAAAAGATCTAAAAACAGCTCAGTTGTTTCTCTGCCGGTTTTACATCAAGAACTATAGTTTATGCCTTCATTTTCATCCGTTATTCGCTCACGACAGTTTCCAAATATAGAAAAATTTATTTTCTCTACTCTTAAATATTATTTCTGACCATTACTAGTGAAATGCAAGAACCAGTATTTAATAATAAACCAAATGAGGTCTATTAAATGAGGAGAGGTGGAAACCTAGAACTTGTAAATGTTACAAAATACTACGGTAAAACGTTAGCTGTCAAAAATATATCCTTTAGGGTCAATAGTGGAGAATTCTTTACTATCCTTGGCCCAAGCGGCTGCGGTAAAACCACTATACTAAAAATTATCGCTGGTATATTAAAACCAGATAGTGGTAAAATTTTATTGGATGGAGAAGATATAACAAACATCCCTCCTTATGAACGAAGATTCGGTTATGTTTTTCAAAACTATGCATTATTCCCTCATATGACCGTTTTTGAAAACGTTGCATTTGGTCTTAAAATAAGGAAGTTAAGTAAGGAGGAAATAAGGGAAAGAGTTCAAGAAGCATTAAGAATGGTGAAATTAGAAGGATACGAAAACAGGTACCCAAGAGAGCTTAGCGGAGGTGAGCAACAACGTGTTGCTCTTGCTAGAAGCATAGCGTTAAGGCCTCCGATCCTTTTATTAGATGAGCCTTTAAGTAACTTAGATGCCAAATTGCGAGAGGAAATGAGAGCCGAGTTAAAGACTCTTCAGAGGAAACTAGGTGTTACCACAATATATGTTACTCATGATCAATTAGAAGCTCTTTCTATGTCAGATCGTGTTTGTGTTATGTCTAAAGGTAAAATAGAACAGATAGATAGGCCAATGGAAGTCTATAGAAAGCCTAAAAACTTTTTCGTAGCTAATTTCATCGGTGAAATTAACTCTTTTGAAGGAAAAGTAGCTGAGATAGCCGATAGCTACGTCAAAGTAAAGATAGGAGATGAATTTGTTTTCTGTAGTAGAACTACTAATAAATTAATGAGTAGCGAACGTGTAATAGTCTTCGTAAGACCAGAAGACATCATGGTTTCTGCCAGCCCTATATCAAGTGATAATATTTTCGAAGGTAAAATAGTGAACAGTTTCTATATGGGTGATAGGATTCAATATTGGATAAGGGTTAGAAACAGGCTGATTAAAGCATATTCACGTAAGATCTTTCATGGTAACCAAGTATATGTAGGATGGAATAAAGAGTCCTCCTATATCCTAAAAGTAGAATAGATGGAACAGCCATGAGAAGAGAAGTGATAATTCATGATAGGGAATAAACGTGCAAACATCCTTCTCTTACTTATCCCCACCCTGGCAATTATGGCTTTCTTTCTCCTTAGCATTCTTGCTATAGCTAGAGACTCTTTCAACAAATTTGTTAGCCCAGGAATTATGGAACCTGCGTTCACTCTTGAAAACTATTTAATGTTCTTCACCACTCCTGCTTATTTAAACGTCCTTTATAGAACAATAAGAATTTCTCTTGTTTCTACAGCTTTATCTCTAATTATAGGCTACCCACTAGCATATTATATTGTAAGAGGATCACCGCTTATAAGAAGAGTATGTACTTCAGTTACACTTTTTTCATTTCTGACAAGCATACTGGTTCGAGTGTTTGCTTGGCGAATAATATTAGGGCGAACAGGCTTAGTAAATAGAGTATTGAACGCTTTTGGAATCCCATCTTCGGCTTCTTATTTGGGTACAGAGTTGGCTGTTACTATTGGACTAGTATATTTCTTGATACCTTTCGTTGTATTCACCTTAGTTGGTGTTATCGATAAAATTCCTATTGAACTTGAACAAGCAGCTAAGACACTAGGAGCTAACGAAATAATAACATTTTTAAAGGTAACATTACCACTTTCTACTCCAGGAATCATGGCAGCATCTTTAATTAGTTATTGTCTTGGAATGAGCGCATTTATAATTCCTCTGCTCTTAGGCGGAGACCAGGTGAAAATGCTAGCAAATATAATCTATGATCAATGTATGTTTGTTGTAAACTATCCGTTCGCGTCCGCCGCAGCAATAATTTTGCTAGTAATTTCTTTAGTTATAATCGTAGTCTATCAAAAAATAGTTACGAGGGGTCTGAAGTATTGAAAAAAATTAGAATTGACAAGGTAGCTAAGGTTTTTTCAATATTCGCACTTGTATGTAGCGTCTTCTTCCTGCTATTGCCCTTAATAGTTATTGTTGGAAGTTCGTTCGGCGATACACCCTATCTCACTTTTCCTCCAGTAGGTTTCACGCTTAGGTGGTATTTTGAAGCCCTAGGTCTAAAGCAGTTTGTTCAGCCTCTTCTGATAAGTATTCAGCTAGGCGTATTCGTGGCAACAGTCTCAACTATTCTAGGGTTGTTAGCATCATTAGCTATTGTAAGATATGATTTTCCTGGGAAAAACTTGTTAAATAATTTACTTCTTTCACCATTAATAATACCACTGGTAGTTACTGGTATGGCACTCTACAGATTCTTCACAACGACGGGTATGCGGGCTCCCTTTATTAACCTTGCAATAGGGCACATCATAGTAACCCTTCCATATGCTCTAAGAACTATTGAAGCTTGCTTACAAGTTTTTGATGTTACTTTAGAAGAAGCAGCAATGACTTTAGGAGCAAATAGGTTACAAACTTTCCTTAAAGTAACATTTCCTCTAATAAAACCTGGAGTTATAGCTGGCTGGTTGTTTGCATTTGCTATGTCTTTTGATGAGTTCGTCGTAGCTATTTTCCTTTCAACTCCCGGGTTTGTGACATTCCCAGTAGAATTCTTTTACTATATTAGATGGAGCATTAATCCAACTGTAGCTGTAATTTCAACATTTCTAATAATATATGTACTAGTGCTTGTAATTATTCTAGATAGAACTTTAGGATTAAGATCAGTATTAGGGATACTAAAGTAAGCATAAATGGGTAAGTCTCAAACACTTTCGCCACAAATCTAAAATTAGAAAAATATTTAGCCTCTGAGTTAACTAAATAAAAACAAGCGTAAAGAACGGTGGAAGCATGGGTAGGGGCAAGCTAATTTACATAGCAGTAGCGATATTAATAATATTGGCAGGAGGCATCTTGTACTACTATACAGCTGGTGTAGGAAAGGAGCGAGTTGTAGTAGTCCATACATGGGGTGGAGATTTAGGTGAAAGCTTCAGGAAAAACATAGTTGAACCTTTTGAGAAAAAATATGGCATTAAGGTCATAATTATAGAAGGAATGGCAGCTGACGCCGAAGCTAGAGTCCGTCTAGGAAAGGAACACCCGGAAATTGATGTGGCATGTATGTGCCCTTCAAATGCTATAAAGCTATGGAAAGAAGGTTTAATCGAAGAGTTAAAGCCTGAGGAAATTCCCGAGTTAAACAACATATATGATTTTGCCAAGTTAACTGATGAAAAGGGAAGAATATTCTTCGTTGGTATGTACGGGTATACTACTGAACTTATCTATCGAACAGACAAAATAAAGAAAAACATTACCTCATGGAAGGACCTATGGGATCCTGACTTTAAAGGCGTTGTAATGCTCTCAGCCATACCATATAATAATGCACATGGATTTGTTATGATTGCGAGGGCATGGGGTGGCAGCGAATATAATGTAGAACCCGCCTTTGAGAAAATAAAAGAGCTTGCAGAAATGGGCAATTTAGCTTACGTTTACCGTACAGATATGGAACCATTTGATCTAATCTCTTCTGGCGAAGCATGGATAGGGGATGTACTTAGCTTCACTTCAGCAGCATTAATAAAGGCAGGAGTACCTGTAAAGAGAGTAATTCCGGAGGAAGGAGTACCGGTAGGTCTTGATGGGTTAACTCTAGTAAAGAATGCACCACATCCAGAGGAAGCTAAGCTATTCATTAACTTCGTTCTAGCCAAGGAGCAAAATGAAAAACATGCTAACACTATAGGTTGTTTCCCAACAAATAAATATGCTGAGATTTATCCGGAAGTTGCACCGTTTGTACCTACCCGTGAAGAAATCGAAACAAAGCTTTTAAAATTTGACGAAGGATATATTGCAGAACATATTGGCGAATGGCTAGAACGCTGGGAAAAAGAAATAGCCCCGCTATTAGGCCGATAGTCTTCTAATAAACTTCAACATTATTTTTCCTTGTTTTAAAGCGTTTCATTAAACTTTCCCTTAAGGTTTTTAAACAGCTTTCTCGTTAGTTTAAAGGACTTTCCTCGTTTTTCTTCCGCACTCTATTTATTATTTTTGCTGTTATGAGAGCTGCATCATATTCAATAAGTTCTAAGAGAAGCTCGTCGAGAATTTCATTAAACTTTCTTTAGAAATTTCTCCTGATATCTTCTAAGGCTAAATCTCTAAAAATCTTCCCTAGCTTACTGAACAATGCTATGTACCTTCAACGTAGTGTACTATGATAAAGCTTCATGAATTAGAGTCCAAGTTTTATTTTGTTTTTATGCACTAATTTTCCCTGCGTTTTTCTAATATTATTGTTGAAGAATTATCATTCTTCTTACGAGCTCACTTATATTTCTCTGGAGATCGTCTCAATGTCTCCACCGCTCCCTCTCTCATATTAGTCTTCTTAACATCTTCTGGTTTTAAGAACAGTGAATACTTCAGCCCCGAGATTAAAATCATTTTAGAATGCACAGTTATCTTAGCTGGGATAAGCAAACGTGATCCTAGCGGAACTGAGATTTTTCCTTCCTACCGAGTTGTGAAAAGGGTTTTCAGTTCATCTTTAACTAATCTTATATCGTTAAAAGCAGCGACAAGAGCATCTAAAGCGTCTTTAACAGCACTATATTGTAACTGTAACATTTATAATTCCATAATATCTTCTTTCTAGCTCCCCCTTTTAGATTGCCCCTTTTGACGTTAAACTTATGTTATTTACTATATAAGGCACTATCCTATTTAAGCTTAATCTGTAAACATTGGAATCTTTGGTCTCCTCAGGAGGTATTTCATAAACTCTAAGTATCCTCATACGGCTTCTAAGCTCAGAACACGCTATCACAACGGCATCTTCAAGCTTTACAGCTCTAATATCTTTTACGAATATCAGAATTCTAGGAAATCGATCATAGCCTATAAGCATTTGACCTTCTACTCAATATATTTTGACTGTTCAGCTCATCAACTAACCTCCACTATATTAAAACCTGATCTGTTCTCATTATTTCAGAACTTGTTATTCTTTTACATGCAAGAGCCTCATGAGTATTAGCTATTTTGCTTTAAGATTTAAAGAGTAAGGGTGCGTAAAAGACATTTAGAAACGGTATTTACATATTGACCCCAACATTTTTATCTTTTATACTCTTTGTTCTACTATGCCCTAGCTCGCTAAATTATATCGTAAGATGCTTGTTTTATCTTTGATATAATAAGCTAAGTTAGACCATTATGTTATAATAGTTTTAATGAAAATTCTAATTTGCTAACATATATTTACGATAACTATGGTATTGAAACATAGATATCATGAAGGTTTGGTATATGCCCTTTATATTTTTCTCAGTAATTTAAGTGATTATAAGTATTTACCCTTCTACTCGGTGTATGCAACGTTTATAACAACATATTGGAAAGTTAACCAATATTTTGCTGTTCTAGTCGTTACTTGCAGTACTTTATTCTCCTTTTTGACTAGTAATTTTCCCTGTGCAGTTCTGATTTATTGTTCACGTAAAAGAGCCGAATTTCAATTTTGACAAGATGAGTTGAAAAATTTACAATTAACATCTCATGTTTTGATGTAATATATGACATTTATTCTTAATTTTCACATTACGCTCTCTATATAATTATTTTACTATTCATCCTTAAGCCCTATAGTGGTCAAATAAAATAGTGTGCCTATAGATTATTATATAAATGGGTTCTTAAATTTAAAATAGTATATGCAACTTCAAGTCTCATCATATGTTCTAGCGGTCTTTCACCTTATTACTGTGTTTCCCATTGTAGAAAGCCTCTTTTATGAGCATGAGTATTGAACCTACATCTAGAAAACCATTGAATATTTCCCTTGCTTCATATGAACCATAGTAGTTTCCTGCATCGGCGTGGAATCTTCCAATTATTATGTGAGTACATCTTAAGTTTTTCTCATCATGGCGTGATGTATTGTCTTTCTAGGACCGACACATCTCATTCCAGTTCTTTAAAATAGCTAGTTCTATAGCCTTGGTTAACGATAGTTTCACCAATCTTATAGGATTTCTTATCGGCCTTAACTACTAAGAATTATCTAACATATTTCACTACATAATCTCCTGTGCTGTAGGTTATGGGGGTGCGTTGAAGGAAAGGTGTTAGGTGAGGTGAAAGAATTTTAAAAAGTTAGAACTATTTGTCTTTCAAAAACTGCATGATCAAGAATAGCAAGCATTACAACAACTAGTATAACAAATGTTCTAGATTTAATTGTCAAGCATTAGCACCTCTTCATAAGGTACTGTTCTTTAGCTAAGTTGTATAAACTGGAATTTGCTTATTGCCTTAACTTTTTAGGTTCGAAATGACGTTTAAATCTTGTTGCTTTTGGTTTTTATAGTGCTTAAAGCCATAGCTAAAAGTATAAGCGCTGAACCAGCTGTTTGTTTTA
>CAZLZO010000052.1:0-7679 GCA_964564025.1 uncultured Desulfurococcales archaeon | reverse complement strand
GTTATTGAATCTGTTGGACACAAAAATACATATACACTTTCTTCGTCTATAACTAGCGCTTTATTGAGTATTGAAGCTTGCAGAAACCGGAGTGCCGATCTAAAAATATTACGGGCATGGAGTAATGTGGCTAGACAGCATTTAAGAATATACTTAGGTCAGGACCTAGAGCGTAGCGACGCTAGTAAGGTGAAGGCTGTTCTGATGATAGCTCCTGAATATCCTCCTCATAACATAGGTGGGGGAGGCATAGTTGTTCAGAACATTGCTCGGGAGCTATCTAGAAAAGGATACAATGTGGTGGTAGTTGCAGGATATTACAAGTCGAAAAGTCTTCTTGAAAAGCCTTGGATTGAGAAAGATGGGGATGTGTATGTAACTTGGTTTCCACTAGTACCGACGCCTAAGAACTTGCCATACCTCGATACTGTCATGCCGCCAAACATTTATTCCACGATATTTCTATTCAAGATATTAAGAGGTGTGAAGAGGCTCCGCAACTGTGTAGTGCACTTACATGGCTATGGTCATCTGCTAGTAGACTATGCAGCTTTATTACTAAGGGTATTTAGGAAACCATACATCTTAACTATACATGGTATACCCAAGAGTCCCCTTTACCTAGGCAAAAGGTTGCTGAAATATGCTTTTCTGCTATACACCAAGCTAATAGGGAGAAGAACAGTTGAAGGAGCTACAAAAGTAACAGCGATATCTAGAGCAATAGCCAAAGAAGCCATAGCCTATGGAGCTAGGCCAAGCCAAATAGTCGTAATACCAAATGGAATAGATCCAAATTATGCTATCAATGTAAAACAAGGCGAGTTCAGAAAGAAGTATGGTATTCCACTCGATAAAAAGATCATATTATGCATAGGTAGACTACACCCAAGAAAGGGGTTCCAGTACGTAATAGCCGCAATGCCACGCATATTAAGAGAAGAGCCTAATGCAGTTCTGGTAATAGTAGGTGATGGACCGTATAGAAGGGTTCTAGAAGCATTAGCTAAAAAGCTAGGAGTAGAAAGAAACGTTATATTTACAGGTTACGTAAATGAACAAGCTAAGAAAGAAGCGCTTGCTGATGCAGATGTAGTTGTTATACCCTCGCTCATAGAGCCCTTTGGTTTAGTAGCATTGGAAGCCATGGCTATGGGCAGACCGATTATAGCTAGCAATATTGATGGGCTTAGAGATTTCCTTATTCATGAAGTAAATGCTTTACTGATTCCTCCTACTTGCACTTCCTGTATAATAGCATCTTTGTTATCACTACTAAGGGATAGTAGTAAGAGTAAAGCGCTTTGCAAAAATGCAACTAAAACAGCTATTACATATTCTTGGGACAGAATAGTTTCCCGTTACATAGAGTTGTATGTGAGGGTGATAGAGAAATGAGTAATATAAGCAGAAGGACAATAATAGAGATTGTTAAGGCTGGATTATGTGTTGAATGTGGAACATGTGTAGCTGCTTGCCCATCTAATGCTATAAGGATTGTTAAATTCGAAGACATGTATCTACCCATAATCAATTATGCAAAATGCAAAGAATGCGGAACATGTTATCAAGTATGTCCCAGCAACTATGAAGAAATACTTAATCAAAATCAAGTCATAAAGAAGCATGTACAGAAATGGGTGCCATACACTATAAAATATGATAGATACTTAGGTTCATTCATTAAGACTTATTTAGCATATTCCACAAATACATACATACGTTACTCTGCATCTTCAGGCGGGATCATCTCTACACTAATATACTTTCTTCTTAAAGAGAAATACATTGATGCAGCTATACTAGTATGTGATTCCATCATAGGTAATGACAGCTATTACGAACCAATTCCCTGCGTTATCAAAACACTTGAAGAATTTGTAAATAAGCTACCATACATATTCGGTTCACGATATAGACCAGTCCCACTGAATCAAGTACTCGAGAAAATAGCAAAGGATAAATCATTAAACTCCATAGCTTTTGTAGGTCTTCCGTGTCATATTAGAGGGTTAAAGAAATTACAAGAATACAATTCATATTTACGAAAGAAGAAATTCATAACTATAGGTCTATTCTGTAATAACACCCCGTCATTAAAGGCATTAAAATATCTGCTCACAGTAGTTATAGGACTAAATCGTGAAAGAATTTCAAAGATTACCAGAATTCAATTTAGAGGTAGGGGTTGGCCTGGCTTTCTGACAATAGAATTCAAAGATACTACTAAACTTCTAATACCCTTTTTTAAATACCGGGATAGTGGATTTGGTCAATTTTTTATGCATAAACGATGTCTTTTATGTACTGACCAAACAGCTGAATTAGCTGATATTTCCGTAGGTGATGCTTGGCTAGCTGATTTAATTAGTAAAGAAAGACTAGGTATCTCAACAGTTATAACGAGAACTCCTTTAGGGGAAGAAATTCTGAGAAGAGCAGCTAACAAAAATTACTTAGTGCTTCATGAGATTCCTCACAAAAAAGCTATTCAACAGGCAGCTGTTTTCAAAAAACAATTATTTGGACTATGGTTAAGAACCTTGGGCATTGCTCAGTCAACAGATACGTATAAGTATATGACACCAACGGCCAAATTTTGGTATTATTACATTAGGGTTGGAAGGTTTTTTGCAAAATATGAAAAACTGTGGAAACTAGCCTACATGTATGCGCGTATCTATCAGCTTGCTATAAACATCCTTAAAGCAATACGCAAATCGGTAAAAAGCATAAACATTTATCAAAGAATAAGGGAAGGAGGTGTGCGAAGTGCACGCGAAACGTAAAAAAATGAATAATTTTTTGTTAATAGCCTTAGTCGACGTAGTAATTTTCATAGGAATATTCGTAGGTATGCTCACAGCTATCTGGGTTCATTTGGATTTTAACTTGCACAATAACTTGTGGACTGGCGGTGATGTCGATCCCATTCTTAATATTAGAAAAGCTGAAAAAATATCAAGTTATGTATGGATGCATCATGAGGAGCTTGGTTTACGATACTTAACTTCATGGCTCACACCTTATCTCTTTATCTTAAAAATCATTGACGCCTTAACGCAAGGTAACATTATACTTGCTCATAATGTGTTCCTAGCGTTATTATGGTCTCTAGCTATTTTCTCACCATATACTCTCACAAGGTATATTACCAAGTCGAGAATAGCAGGATTAGCATCTATACCTTTCTACGTATCATTTACTCATTTTCTCGAGACAATAAACATCGTAGGCACTTATCACAGAATAATGCTGTTTACAATACCATTGATTATATATCTCATTATTAAGTATTTTGAGTCTATAACAAAAAGCAATTTAAAATCAGGGATGTTCTATCTTATTATAGCATCACTTATATCATTGTTTTTTGTGAGGCTACGCATAGGCGGTCTTCTTGTTTATTTATTCCTGTCTTTAATAGCATATATATTGCATTTGCAGAACGTCAATTTTTCATTCTTTTCAAAAAAAGCATTGCAAAGCATATTAAGTTTATGGCTAGCAGTAATGATTGTATGGATGCCGTCCATAGTAAACTACTATATCCTAGTAACTTCACCCAAGATAAACGATGTACTGTATACCAATTATTCGACTATGGCGGCCTTGGAATATTCCAAGCTAACGCTTCTAGACTTCGTCAGAGGTTTATCGAACTCTCCTTGGGCTTGGCGAAATAATTTTTTCCAAGAGATTTCTGCAGGAATGTTTGCATTTCAAGGCGAGTCGCTGATAAAGTTCAATCCGTTGTTTAGGGCCCTGTCTTTATCGCATGTAATAATATTTGCCTTTGGCCTCTTATACATCACTATAAAAGCTCCAAGCAACGATAGGGTTAAAGTTTATATTTTGTCATTAATTTATGTTTTCGTATTATTCATAGATGCGAATTTTGGTACGATATTCAATGTTTTAAGTAGATATGAAAGTCTTTTAATTATTAGAAGTTTACCACGATATAGCTTTTACATTATTGAGCTTATGTACTTAATTATGTTTTCATTTCTATATAGAGTGGGTAGTAAAAAGTTAAGAAGTATATTATTATTGTTTGTTTTAATTCAGTCTATTTATGCAATTTACTTATTAATAAATGATGGAAATGTCTTCCACCCAGGTACAAAAGTTCATGTCCCTGAAGAACTATTTGAAGTAAGTAGGATAGTAAATAATTCTCCTGATGAGGGGAGGGTGTTATTGGTTCCATTTACAAGGCATAAATTTGGTTACGTCAACTACAACTTTGGCTATACGGGTCCCGATATGTTACACTGGCTCATAGAGAAACCAATTATAGGTAGACATTATGCACCAATGCTTTCTTCAAATGAATTAAGAATACTGAATGCTTTAGCTGTTAATTCAGATTGGAAGAAAATGATAAAGTTGTTAAATATTCGATGGATTATTTTAAGAAAATGCCTTGTATACAACAAAAAATTGCCCCAATCCTTTATGCTTGAGATAAATACAACAACTTATGCTGAATTTTTAGATTCACACCCAGAGTATTTTGAAAAAGTATTCGAAGGTAGTTGTTTTAATTTGTATCGCGTAAAGTTAAACACTTCGTACTTCTATATAATACCTCGTAAAGAGCTTGTTGAAAATAATACGACAATAGGTTTTACTAGGATAAGTGCTAAGTTTGTTAACATTACCTCATTTCTAATTAAAGTAAAATATTCTGCCATTAAAAAGAATTTTACTGGAGATTGGAGAATAGATAATTACTGTATTATTGATTCATCGTTTGTAAAAGTAGTCTTTGAACCGTATGGCAAATTCTTTGTAATGCTGAAGTATGTAAATAAAGCAAATGAATTTAAAATATATTCGTTTAGTACTTATTTTCCAAGTTATCGTTTTAAAATTCCTACAGATGTAGAAATACGTTTCATTAATAATACACTGTTTGTATACATAAATGGTTTAAAATTGCACAGTCGTTATCTTCCTGATGTAGCGCGACTTTTCAGCAAAGATATTATAATAGGAGCAAATCTTGGAAGAAAGGAAACTTTCAATGGTAAGATAGAGTACATTTTGATCAAGATAAATAACCATACTGTCATAGATGCTCACTCGAAAAACTATGCAAACAATTTAATTCCTGTAAGTGAATATATGATGGTGAATCCTACTCTATGGAAAGTTAGCATAAAAATAAAGGAACCTGCTATTCTACTGTTCTCTGAAGCTTTTGATCAGGATTGGATAGCATTAATAGAGAAAGAAAAACATACTTCCTTTTCATGTAGTATAGGACTCAATTGTTTTAGAATAAATAAAACAGGAACTCTGGATATGTATATATCCTTCAAGCATCAGAAGATCTTTGAATTTAGTAAGACCGTTTGTATAGTACTCTTACCATCACTTCTAGTTATCTTTTTTAGATTATTACAACGCTACAATTGGGGAGGCACTGAAAATGAAGATCTTTATCGCTAATGCCGCACTTCATCCATGCAATAAGGGAGTAGAGGGGTTAACAAAATCGTTGGCACAACTTATAATACAATATATTCCAAAGGCAAGAATAGTGATCTGGCATACCCCTCTCGAGAAAATGTCGCCAAGGTTTAAGTATATATGCTTAGTTGAAAACAACATTAAAGTTATTTACGAATACTCATACATTAAGTTCTTGATAAAGATAGTGGTGTACGCTTTTCTATTATTCTTCGCACGTATATACAAACGGTTGAGATTATTTCTAAAAGATTACATATGCAAATCTGTACATGAATGCAATACATCATTACTTGTACCTTTATGTGAACTACTTAACGCTGATTTAATTTTAAATGTTAACTACGGTGATGTATTCACAGATTATTACTATGGTTTCACAAGATTTTTCACAATTGCCGCAATATCATTTCTACTTAATTTAGTAGGAAAACCGATTGTATATCCTCCACAAAGTTTGGGACCTTTTAGGACGTTAGTTGGTAGAATAATTGCACAGATAATTCTAAAGAATAAGAATATAAAATTAATAATGGTAAGAGAAGCTTACTCTAAACACTATCTAGTATCACTACTTAATGGCTCATCAAAAAATGTTATAGAGTCTTTAGATCTAGCATTTTTATTGGAAAGTAATGAGTCTTTGATGGAACTTAAAGAGCTAGATTTTATTAACAGTATAGCAGACAAAACTATCATAGGTTTTATTATAGATCCCTATAGATTTATTAGAAATGATAGTTTCCGGCTATTAGCACTTAAAATTCTTCTATTCTTAGCAATGAATAAGAAAAGTGAAAACGTAATACTTCTTATTCCCCATAGCGAAAATCCTTTTATTGCATATGATGGTGAGAGTATAAATAAATTAATAGAGAAAGTTTTTAAAATACATAAGCATGACAATGTGATTGCAATAAAGTCCTATCCTGTTGAGGCTTTAAAGGCTATTATAAAAAGGTGCAAACTAGTTATATCTTTTCCAACTCATCCTGCAATTTTTGCTATCTCCGAAGGCGTAATTCCGATAGTTATATCTTATAGTCACAAAGCTAAAGGAATTTTACAGTTCTTTGGACTTGAACATCTTTATATAGGTTACGAGCCAAGCTGTCTAAATGCTGAAAAAATATATAATAGTGTAAAAAAACTATATACTCAACTACAAGACGAAAACTTAGCGTACCTACTTGAGAATCGATTAAAAACATGTATATTCAAAATTAAGAAAAAAGAAAAAGAAAAATGGTTCACCATATGTTCATGGCTATTTAAATTATCAAAGACAAAATAACTAAAATAGTAAATTTAATTAACAGTTAATGTTATACATCTCTACTTATACATCATTAAATGTTGGAAGCATCGATAATTGAAAGGAATTTTCATTATAGTTCTCATCCCTAGCCACTAAAGCTTGCTTCATGTAGCGTTTTACAGCCTAAAAATAGAAGTAAATATTCATCTATACGGTTCTACCCTATAAGTCTCTCTAACTCCTTAGCCGTGAATCCTAGCTTTATAAGCCTCTTTACTGCATACATCTTTATCTCTTGATAATCTTCCTGTTTGAACGCTTTCTTTGCCTCCATAAGCACTTCATTTACTATTAGCTCCTTGGCTCTTTGAGGGTTGTTTATGTTTTCCCTAATTACTTCATCTATTAGTTCTTTGAATGCTGTTATGTATAGTCTAGTGTTCCTGTTCATTGTGGGTCGCCTAGAGGTGGATTCTTGTTTTGCATTTGGGGCATTGTAGGAATTTTGTGTATCCGTGGGGGTAGTCTATGTATAGTTGCCCGCATCTGGGGCACTTGACGAGGTATATGCTTGCTGTGCCTTCTGTACCTACGGGTGTTTTGACGTAGAGCGTCTCCAATTTCACGACACCCAGTATTTTTAGGAGTAGTTTCTTAATAGGGTTGAGCCCGACGTACACCTCATAAGGGTTTAGCGACCTGGCGTAATCTGATACGTAGCCGTGTAGTGTACGCAATCCCCACTACCTAATATTATGTTTATTCACTGGGATTAAATAGGGTGTCTATGCTAATTACTTTACCGGGTGCCCTGCAGAGAAAAGGATAGGCATGGTAAGGCTGGTGGGAAGGAGAGTGGAGGAGAGCGGGGCTACATGCGGGAGGTACTCGAACTGTTCTAGTTTGTTGTAGTTTTCTTTTCCCCACTAGATATGTGTTT
>CAZLZO010000051.1:0-7750 GCA_964564025.1 uncultured Desulfurococcales archaeon | reverse complement strand
TTTGTTCCATGCCATGTATTTGTATATAGCAAGAGATCTATCCCGAGAGATCCCAATATTGTGTTTAATATTCTGAATAGTCTATGGTCTATTTCTCTGGAAGGCGTGTTTAAGGAGGTATGTGAGGAACTTGCAAACATATAATAAGTTTAGAATCGTGGAAAGGAGAAGAATAAAGGAGGTAAGAATATCTTTCAAGAATAGTCCAGATGAAGGTCATAATATTATTGAGCCGAAGAATAATAATCCTGCTAAGATATTGGAGGAAAATGATGTAGAGCCTATAGGCGGTAAGCAAGATGTTAGAGTGGTTATTGTTTCACCTAACGATGTAAATGAAGCCTACATTAAGCTCCTAGAGGAGTGTCTTGTAGAACGATACGCCTCATTAAAGCTAGGGTCGCTAACGAGAGAGAACGTAATTCTTTATAATGGTAAGGGGAATTTGGCAACAACCATAGTGAAAGTTTTAGGAGACCGCTCTGTAAATTATGATCCAAATAAGCACTTCTTCATCGTGGTTCTTCCGGGAAAAATTGAGGAATTAAATAATGTTGTTAGGGGAACACTTACTGATAACTCATTTCACTCCCAAATAATTCTTAAAGACACACTCGAAAAGCTCGATAACAGAAAATTTAGAACAGCTTTTGCCACAAATATATGTTTAGCCATATATTATGAGTTTTTGCTGCAAAAGTCTACTGTTAACAAGGACTTCTTTAAGGGGCTTAATGGGCTTACTTGGCGCTTAACAGTACCTGCTGATAATAGAGAGGACACAGTTTTTATAGGCTTTGATACTTCATGGAAAATTGTTAAAGGAGGACATAAAGCCTTTGGTGCTGCTTTTGCTATAGTTTTTGACAGCTATGGTAGATTACTTGGCGGCTATTCTTCAAATATCGTAGGTGATAAAATAGATGAAATTACTGCTATAAGGGTTATACAAAACGTCTTTAACACTGCTAAGAAGAGAGGGTTCAAAAGGGTAAGTAAAATTGTACTTTATAGGGACGGCAATTTAAGGCTTTCTGAAGTACGTTTATTTAGTAAATTAGCTAAAGAGTTTGATGTTGAAGTAGCTTTTCGTGGAGTTATTAAGAGACATATAAGAAGGCTTTACACGTTTTCGGAGGACGCAGGTAGGGTTGGTAATCCTAGGTCTGGGGATTGGGTTTACCTTGGATATTCAAAAACGCCATATGGCGACGTAAAGAAGTTTCTAATAGTATCAACAACTCCAGCAGCTCCCATATATGCCGCGGGAGGTGTGAAGAAAACTGTAGCGCCAATATTTCTTGAAGTAATTGACAACAGTTTATCGGAAGAAGAAATAGCTAAGGAATATTTAAGACTATGCCATCTTAACTTCCAGTGTTGGCATGGAGCGAATAAGTTAGCATTACCAGTACTAGTTGCAGACCAGCTAGCAGGAATAATAAGAGGAGGTGTAACACCTAAATTCCCTCAATTATAGTCTATCTATTAGTAAAAATTAAATTCTTAATTACTTATCTTACTTTCAATATGCAATGATTTTACAATAGTTATTAAATTTATCGAGTCAATGTACTATGTTAAAGTAATCTACGACAGCGTACTAAGATATTACCTATTATGACACCTATAATTGTTTAAGCAGTGCTAGGAACATAAGTAGTTATGTAGTTAATGAATCGTACCACTTATATAAGTGCTCTACGTTTATGATGAGTCTAAGTTCCTCGGCATCTTTTAGAAGCTGATGCAATACTTCGCCAAGCGTTTTATTCTCAACGGCTTTTATTTCATTTTCAAATGCATAAAGAAAATGTTTCTTTAAATCTTCATTGCTCATTTGTATTTTAACTATTTGCCCTCCTTTGCATATGGGGCAACTACAAGCATAGTCTGGTTTATCCTGTATTATATAACTGGCTATATGTAGCGGTATTTTATTTTTAACTGGAGGAAAATAGTAGTTTTCTCGAGCAGGTCCACCTACTTGACATGGAATTCTTCTCTGCTTGTAGCAGACCTTTGTTACTATTCCCTCAAATAATCCTAGCTTTGAAAGCAGTAGTGAATAATATCCTCCATAGAGATTTAATATAGGTTTTCCGAGCCTCTTTAATTCAAGGACGAACTCTTTAAACTCATGTATTTGTGATGCGTTATCAATTTCATCAAAGTCCACAATCCATATAGCGTACCCATCAATACCCTTTAAGGCATAATCACTAATAATTTTTTGAATCGCATGTTTATCGTCTAGAATGTCTCTGCTTATAGCTATTACAGCATACAATTTCTCCTCTGACTTCTTATATTTTATAGCGGTCTTTAAGAGTTCTAAGTTTATCTTATACCATACTCCCCCTACATTACTTATTGTAAAATAGGGAGCAAGTATAGCGTAAAGTTCTGTTTCTTCTACAGATTCTTCAGGAAGACCAAAAAAGGTTCTTAAGGTTCTGAGACTAAGTGAAGTTACAGGAATTGTTCGTTGAAAATCTAGAACTTTTCTGACTATAGTCTCTATGGTTTGTGCGTCTAAGTACTTTAATTTAAGCATATCTTTCTCTAATTCTGGGTGGATGTCTAGCAATGTTGTCTTTTTGAAAAATTTCTTTACACTACGTTTTTCTGAAGCACTCCAGCATCTTGTAAAGGATAAATCAGGATCAATTAGTACATATTTAACCTTTTCAGCGGAGATGTGAGCAAAATTCTCAAAATATACTGCTGTTCTGAGATCAAAAACTTTTCCAAAGTAACCAACTTTTACGTTGCTTACAACTTCTTCATCTTTACGGGTCATTATCCTGATGAACCATTTTATGCTACTCAATCTTTCCCCTCAATATTTCTTTTATTTTATTTTTATTTATTTCAAATAGCTTTGATGGAGTAGGTTCTAGTAATACTTGTGCTTCGCCGTTTACGGCTATTAAACCTATACCGCATTTTTTCAGCAATTCTATGTTGATGTTTCGTTTTCTTTTCCATTGTAGGGCAAGGTATGAGTATTTTGAGAAGACTAGGTTCCTTAATGCCTGCAAGAAACCTCTTTTCCAGTTATTAATTTTAAGCTCTACTGAAACAACATACGGGTCATCTTTAAACACATAAACTATATCAGCTCTCCCATAGCCTACAGGGAACTCCTCAATAATATAGCTAGGTTTACCATAAGTTGCCTCAATCAGGTTATCCACTAAAGGTTTCATATACCTTTCCGAAGGCATGCTACTTTGTCCTCAAAACTTTTTCTTTAATTTTTGATTTTTCTGCGAAAACAGGATATTTTTCATACACTTCTTTCACGACCGCTAAAATAGGCATTTCTGTATATTTACGTTTTATTTCAGCAATCTTAGTTAACACTTTTGAAGGTAACTTTGGTAATATTTTCTTCTTGACTATTTCCTTGCCTTTTTCTGTAATTTTATAAATTACGTGTTCACTTAAAATAGCTTCGTCTTCACTATATTCCTCCCTTATATCGATTAAGCCCCAAACACTAAGTAATTCTAAGTCTTCAAGAAGCGAGTCAGAAAAAGGACCAAAGTGATAAGCCTCCCAGCTATGTTTTTGATCAAAGTATTTATTTAATTCTTCTATTTCATGTTCAATCATGAACATTATTTTTTGGAACTTGGTTTTACTTTCTATGGGTTTTTGATTGTCTAAGTACAATACTAGTAATGGTAACGCCTGTCTCGGGAGTTTATCCATAAAATACCACCTAAACTTCTGAATAAGATTAAGTACTGGCAAGTAATTAAATCTTTTAAGAACTAAGTAATACGGCGTTTCTGAATGGGCGATATGCTCTAGTTATATTTTTTACTTTGTTGTTGTGTGTATTATTTTTGGGAGGTGGGTGTTTGCCTAGGAGGAGGAAGAGTCTTTTTGATGAGTTGGTTGGTGCGCTTATTGGTGGGGGTGGTGGCTCTAGGAGGAGAGTTTCTAGGGGTGTTTCTGCTAGGGGTAAGGGTAGGATTATTGAGGCTCTTAGGAGGAGTAGGAAGGTTAGGCGTGAGGATGTTGTTGAGTGGTTGAATAGGAAGCATAGGGCTAATTTGCCTAAGTCTGCTTCTTGGGCTGAGATTGAGGATTTTATTAGGAGGAAGGTGTCTGTTAGTTCTTTGGAGGGGTTTGCTAAGAGGAAAGGTGTTATTTAGCGTATGGATGTTTTAGAGGTAGCTAGGAGGCTTATTGGAGACCTTAAGATGCTTACTGTGCCTAATGTTCCTAGTTGCGAGTATGATTTGCATAATGTTGTGTACGTGTATTTGAAAAGCCTAGGTTACGATGTGAAGTATTTAGGTTATCCTGGTAGGAGAGGCGTCGTAGACTTCATTATTAACGGTAAATTAGGGTTGGAGGTAAAATATGTTGGGAAAAGTATAGATTTAGACAAGGTCGTTGGGCAATGCGTTAGATACAGAAGCCGTTTTGGACTATATGCTGTGATCCTCTACATTTACAGTTTAGGCGATATTAAGGTAAGCCTTCAATACTATGTTAACGTATTTAGAAACGAGAACATAGTGCCTGTTTTTATTAAACATAAGAAATAATGAAAAACTATTTACCTTGATATATGATAATAAAGTAAAAAATAGCTATATTGTAGTTAATGATACTTCTACATATGCATCAATATAGTCAGGGTCGTTACCGTCGGCGCCTCCATCTCCTATGATCTTCATAGAAGCAGCTAACATATCGTACTTAATGCCCAGTGCTGTGTACTTTAAGTTACTATTTATATCATAAGGATCATCTCCACCTATAGGGTCTCCATCCCATGCTTCTATAGTAATGTATATATAGCGTATATTGTCTGGTATATCAATAATGTATGAGCATAGATCTACAGCTTCGCTTACATCGCTTCCATCGGTCATTTTTCCCTCATAGGCTTTATGCCATTCATTATCATACCATAAATACAGTGTTATGATGAAATATGGGTCTCCATGGCCATTGAAAGGATCAGCATATTCTAGCTCTTTCCAATAGTCTATACTTATTTTTACATGTGCGTCAAAAGTGGGGAATAAGTCTTCCCCATCTTTATATCCATCTCCATCAGTATCTGGGTTCAATGGATCGGCATCTACCTCTATTTCTTCTCCATCTTTTAATCCGTCTCTGTCAGTATCTCCGTCTAATGGATCAGTTTTATAGACACGTACTTCGTAATAATCGCTTAATTTATCTCCGTCTGTATCAGCACTTAGAGGATTAGTGTTGTATTCATGGATCTCTTCTCTATCTGTTAACCCATCTCCATCAGAATCTGGTTTTAGAGGATTAGTTTTATAACTCATTATTTCTTCTCCATCTTTTAATCCATCATTATCCGTGTCGATATCTACAGGGTTCGTCTTATACTTATTAACCTCATCCCCGTCTAATAACCCATCTTTATCGGTATCCTTTTCTTTAGGATCTGTTCCTAAATCTAACTCTTCACTGTCAGATAGTTTATCTCTATCTGTATCGCTAAGAGTAGGGTCTATGCCTAGCTCTACTTCTTTACCGTCAGGTATACCATCTTTGTCTGTGTCTTGAGAAATGGGATTTGATCCTATGCTTATTTCTTTTCCATCTTTTAATCCATCTTCATCGCTATCAGCTTTTAAGGGGTCTGTTTTGTACGTTTTAGCTTCTTCTCCATCTTTTAGCCCATCTCCGTCGGAGTCGAAATTTTTGGGATCAGTATTATATGTTAATACTTCTTCTCCATCGCTTAACCCATCAGTGTCTGTATCGTAGTCTACAGGGCTCGTGCCATACTTGTGAACCTCTTCTCCATCCTTCAGCCCATCATTGTCTGTATCTGGATCTTGCGGGTCAGTATTGTACTTAATTTCCTCGTCATTACTTAACCCGTCGTTATCGGGATCTGCTCTAACAACAGTTATTGGCTGTGGTGCTTGGGGGATTACGTACGGCACTATAATAAGGTACAGTACAGCTATCGTGGCTAGGGATAGAACAAGTATTAGAACTGCTTTTTTAGACACTATCCCCCCATGTAAGGGTATTTTTTCCAAATATTCATGCTTTACTACTGGAAATAGCGCTAAGATATGCTTGCCGAAAAGAAAGTGATGGTGAGCATTAAGGAACTATTGGCTTTAATAAAACATGATGCAATAACATATCACAATAGTATTATGAACATATTAGAATAATTTAGACATGCCGTAACGTGGTATTAGCTGGGGCATTTACGGGAAAGTCTAAATTTAAAGAAATTTCGAGCGTAAACTTGTTCATCTAGGTCCTCTAATTGTTATCCAGCTACCAATTCATTGGGGTCTTTTAGGAGTTTGATGAATTCTTTACGGCTTATGTTGGCTGTTTTGAGTATTGCGTTTAGTGTTCCCTTTTTTAGTTCTGGATGTAGCGGGACGATGACTATTATTGTTTTGGTGTTTAGTTTTTTCTTTAGTCTCACGTGGCTTCCTTTTCTCCCTACAATTTTAAAGTTCTTTTTTGAAAGCGCTTTAATTACGTCTATTCCCGAGACTGTTGGTAGTTTCAATATTTCACCAAGGGTTTGGCATAGTATTTTACGGTGTTGTCTTCGCGTATGATTCCTACGAGGCCTTTTCTTCTCAGAGGACCTGCTAGAAGCAGTGCTAGTCTTTGTCTTAGTCCTGCTGCTCCTTTTTCTCTTAGCATTGTTGTGAGGGAGGGGTATTTGTCGCTATGTTTTTCTACGAGCTTAACTATCGAGTTTATAGTTAATGCTTTTTCAGGGTTTATAGCGCCATGGGTTTTAAGTAGTGCTATTAATTCATCAGATATTTTCTTACTTGGCTTTAAATAAATAGGTCTTAGAATTTCTTTACTTGTTCTAGTGGTTTCAGGTATTGCAGGGATTTTGTAGTGGATACTTATGTTGTCTGAGGAAAGTTCGATTAATGTTTTCTTTTCAATATCATATAGTATTTTAAGTAAGAAGTCCTTGCCGCCAACCTCTATTTTTAACACGTTTCCTTCAAACGATATTATAGCTTTACTAGACGTTATCTACACCGTTTACAATATCGTGTATTCTTTATTATAAACCTATCGTTTCATTTATTCGTTTAACAATAACGTCGTTTTTAAATATTGTTATTGGAGAGAATATGTTCAGTAGGGTTGTGGATATGGAGGTTGAGGTTAAGATTTTCCTGTGGCGTGAAAAGGACATGTATGTTGCTTGGGAACCTCAGACAGGTGTTGTTTCTCAAGGTAAAACTTTTGAGGAAGCTTTAAAGAACGTTAAGGAGGCAATAGAACTCTACCTAGAAGATCCCGACGCAGAACTTCCAGAGCCGATAAGCGAAGTAATACTTGCAACAGTGAAGGTAAAGATACCTGCAAAAGCTAAAGCTATAGTATCATAAAAGCAGTTTAGTATTTAACTCATATTGGTACGTTTATTTTTCTTATTTCTTTTATTTTTGGGTGTGTTTTTATTTGTTCTATTATTTGTTGTTCTTCTTTTTCTGTTGTGTTTTCTAGTACGATTATGATTAGTGTTGTTTTTCTCGTCATTTCTGTTTGTTTTCGTGTTGTTTGGGGTATTTAAGGTGTTTGCTTTTTGTACTGAGTGTTGAGTGTAGACTAAGTTTTACTCTGTGTAGAGTGTTATGTTGGCTAGGAGAATTCCCGTGCCTAAAAGAAAGCTTAATGGGCCGCTTAAACTGCTAGCCTATTTGCTTAGCGTTGGTAGGGAAGTTCCTATTATGAGAAT
>CAZLZO010000050.1:0-8509 GCA_964564025.1 uncultured Desulfurococcales archaeon | reverse complement strand
TTCTACAGTAATTTAAGTGCTCTTTGAATCCGGGCATTAGAAAACACTTAAGTAAGGTTGCTGGTTTGTTTTTCTATTAGCGCTGAGTCTATTTTTCCTCTATTTCCGTTATTTTCTTCTTTATCATTTCAGCTATTATGTTGAAGCTTACTTCTCCTGTTAGTTTAATTATCCTGTTGAATTCTTCTTCACCTAGCCACTGAACTTCTCCTGGCCTATCTTCCGCTATGCTTGCTATATCCATGCCGTACATTAATCCGTCAACTTCTTGGTGAACTAGAGATACTTTTGCAATTATTAATCCTATTAAATATCTTACTATCTTTAGGTCGAGGTCCTCGGTTCTTATATCTCTTAAGACCATCTCTGCTAGAGGTGCAGCGACACCTAAAACAGAACGTGTTTCTAAATCATATGATCCATCAGGGTAAACTATGGCTAATTTTGGATCACCATCCACGTCTATTGCTCCTAAAATTAAACTATAATTAGGTTCTCTACCTCTTTTTTCTTTTAGGCTGCTGTAGAATCGTGATAGTGTAGGTTCAACTACGTCTCCAAGATATTCATTAAAGCTGTAGTCCTTAGGTAATCTAAGCCCTTCCGGATTGATTCTAATTACAGCTCTTTCTCCATCCTGCCTAGTTCCAGCTATGGCCACAAGTAGCTTTCTTTCATCCCCTAGGTTAAACTCGTAAATTTTCCTAGTAGGTCTCTTAAGAGAAGTTGCTCTAAAAAGAATCTCAAGCCTATCAGCTCCAATAGCAACACCATTTTTACATACTAAACCAATAATAAGAGTCATCTCAAACCATACTCCGTTAACTCCGACTAAATAATTAGGTATTCTAATCCCATAAGTTTTCAGGTGTCTGCCCTATTGCCAGAGCATTTTAGGAGGATAAATTTATCCCCCAACTTACGCTTTTGTGATTCCCATTTTTACCTTCTGAGCTCTTTTAGGAGACTATTCTTTTGTTTTCTGAGTTCTTCTTTCCATTCTTTACCTATTAGTTTCGATGTTTTTTCTGCTGCTTTACTTCTTAGAAGTTCGCTTATATTATCTACTATTTCATATGCTTTGCTTATGCCTTTGCCATGTAGTTTTCCTTTTGCTTCCTGAATTTTCTGAACTATCCATTTTACCGTGTTTTCGATTTCTTTCTTCATTTTTTCTAGTGTTTTGATGTCGTATGGTTTTACTGTCCATGTTTTGATTTTTTGAGTGTATTTTTCAGGTATGTTTGGAGGGTTTTGTGGGCAAATGTATGTTGAGTAGTCTATTTTACCGCATAGGTTCCAGTACATTTTCTCCTTTATTATGGTGTATTCTTTTGTTGCTTTTCTAAAACCCCAACCGTTTTTTCTTCGAACTCCCTCGATATCGAAGCTTATTAGGAACCACACATCGGGATCGCTGGGTTCCACTACTTCGAATATTAGAAGCTCTTTAGCAGCCTTTCTAAGCCTACTAACTTCGAAAACATCTCTAAGCTCAATAGCTAAATCCTTATGTCTACCAAGAATTCTCTTAGAATGTCTAAGACTCTTCGTTAACCCTAAAACAATATATTTTGGTTTTTCTAACCGGTTAGACAACCAAACAAACCCAAGAAAAAATACCTAAAAACACTATATAAACAGTTCCAAAGAAACCACATGCACACAAATCATGAATCCCTAAACTTTTCATAAATAACTTTAAATGATAGTTTCTACTACTAACTAACATGGGGGGTCGCCTACCAACTGCTTTAGGGGGTTAATTATTCTTCTTCTATTTTTTATAATAACAACTTAAAGATACTCATATTCAAGACCTCAATAAAACCGATTCTAATATCTCCACTAAAAATAAAACTTTGAGGGATAAAACTATCCCCCAATGATCCCCCTCCCCCTCCCCTTTCCACTTGTAACACAACTCTACCACTCTGGAGTTTACTACAAATATATTTGTTTGCTTCTCTAACTAGTTAGAAAGGCAAATAAATTCTCGAGATACTAAAGAGTTAGAAACTGTTAGTACTAGTGTTTCTGTTACAAGTAGAAGGGGGAGGGGGAGGGGGGTTGTTTGTGTTGTTGTTTAGAGTGTTTTGGTTAGTGCTTTTCTTACTAATTGTGGTTCTATTCCTGGTGCTAGTGATACGTACCAGCTTACTCCTCTTCCTTTCCCTCTTCCTTTACGGGTTATTTTCAGGTATCCTAGGAGTTCTAGTTGGGATATGTGGTCTGATATTCTACGTTGTGTTAGTGGTTCTAGTGCGATCTTATTGTATTTCTGAACAAGTTCTGAAATAGTTAGTGTTCCGAATTCAGCAACTATTCTGAGAATGAGCTTTTGAGGTTCATTGAGAACCATTATTCCCTTAGTTATATAGTCCATTTCAACTTCTTCCCTAGCTTTCCTAACATGCTCAATAGTTATTTTCCTAGACCCCTCCTTAACAGCAACTTCAGCGGAGAACCTAAGCAAATCTATAGCATACCTTGCATCACCACCTCTCCTAGTAGCTAACGCAGCAATATACTTTACAACGCCTTCATCTACAACATTCGGTTCGAAAGCCTCCTCAACTCTAAGCTTAACAATACCTTCAAGCTCATCAGCACTATAAGGTGGGAAAAACACTGTTCTAGGAGTAAAACTGCTTTTAACCCTAGGATCCCTAATGTAATTGTAAACATCCATTCTATTACTAACAGCTATAATAGTGGTTAAAGGTCTCCTAGAAAGATAGTACAGTAGCTCATCACCCTTACCAGGCAAAACAATCTTATCAACCTCATCTAAAACAACCATTAAAGCCCTATCCCTAGTTTTCTCCTCAAAAACACTCCACACCTTACTAAAACTATAACCCCAAAGCCTCCTACCGGTAACTTTCTCGGCAATATCAACCAAAGTAGTGTAAGATGTACCATGACATATAGTGTAAATAACCATATCCTTAATATCGCCAAAATCCTCAATAACCTTCCTAACAGTAACAGTCTTACCAGACCCCGTAGGTCCAAGAAGAAGCAGGTGTGAGGGAACAAGACCCTCCATTAAAACCCTGAAATATCCGGATAAAGCATTATACTGCCCCTCCCTATAAGGTAGCTTCTTGGGAACATAGTCGTGGTATAGAGCCTTAGGGTTAACAAGCATAACAAACCCGTCTAAAACATGTTTCTACTAGAAAAACATCTGGACAGGGATAATAATAAGTATTACCCTTCTACGGTACCGGTAAGACATGAACAGGGCATTAAAGAATTAGTTTTAAAAACCACCATATTAAAATTCGGAGAACACCCTATGCCAGAATTCCTAGACCTATACATTCAAGACCTTTACTCTAAAGCTAAACAAATAATCGAAGCATATTCTCTTATAGCTCAGCAGCACATAGCAGAGTACATTAGTAAAGAATTTTACGAATACTGGATAACCATAAAGCTTCCTAAAACAACACCTGACAAGTTCAATGTCCTAGCAGTAGACAGCAGCTCTCGACACTATATAACAAGCAATAGTGGAATATTCTACGTAGCAAGAGCATTAGCAATAACAAACAATGCAGAATATAGGAAAGTATTTACAATGTTCGACTATGATCCAACAGAAAAATATAGTGAAATCACAGGGAGAATTATGGAATGGCTCGAACACGAAGCAATTCTCGAAGCATTAAATAATGGATTCGAAGGCTACGTACTTATAGACGGTTCAATCTACGGCAGAATAGCGCATGTCCCATTAGAAACAAGCCTCACATACCATAGAGGCTTCATGATAAAGTATTTTGAAACACTAGTAAAACTACTTAAAACAGCTAAGGAAAAGAAGGTAACATTAATCGGGATAAGTAAGGAAAGCAGAACAAGCTTCTTCAGAAAATATCTGATAAGAAAGGCCATCCTAAAATTAGCTAAAGAATATGGAATAGAAGAATCAGAAATCAAGAAGCTACTGGACAAAATAGCTGAAGGCAAAGGAGAAGCCAGATTAGCTCTCAGGAAAGCAGAAGAGTTACCGGAAAACCTAAGAGAACTGATAAGGGAGTATGTTTCAAACAAGACAGACTTCCAATTAATAATGAATTATGCTAAAACACCCGGCTACACAACACCGCTTCTTCTTGCACCACCAATGCGAACGAAAAGGGCTCTAAACTTAATAAGAGTCGATCCTGAAGAGTATCTGAAATCATCGCATCCTATTTCATCGTTAAACAAAGACTTCGCTAGCAAAGCACTTAAGGTGATTGAAGAACTACCTAACCTACCCGGAATAGTATCATTCCACATACTACCTTCAACAATAGACACCCCCATGAGAATAGATGTTCCATCATGGACTCTCAATATCGAGCGCAAACTATCAGAAATAAACTCCACAGAAAAAGTCAATGTTGACGTGAGAAACATTTTAGAGGTTATAGCTGCAGGTTATTCTGGTTTAAAAAATTACAACATATGGTTAACAATGGTTGATAGAAAAGTTAAGCTAAGCAGAGATGTTTTCGAAAAAATTTACCTTCCCAAATTCGAAGAACTAGTTGGTAGAAAAGCTACATCGAGGGGTTATAGGCGTGTTAGATTCCCTTAAAGAAAACCTCGAACTATTAGGCTATGTAATTGGAGAAACAAGCCCAGTAGATTTCACCTTCATAGTGGAGGAAGGAAAACATCCACCTAGGTGGGAATACGTACTAGTTAAGTCCAAGGAGACCGTTGGTGAAAAAGAAGTTGAAGCAAACATAATAGCCCAAATATATGCGATAACAACGTTAAGCGAAGCCTTAAACTTAGGTATAAGCGCTGATGCAGCTAAGAAACTACTTGCTGCAGGCCTAGTAGATAAAAGAAGTATAGCTAAAGCAAAGGTCCTCGGGTTCCTATATAATGGAGAAATTCTGCAACCTAGAAAAGCAATTCACCCTGGAAACGAAGTGTATAGGGCTCCATCAGAAATACTGAAGCAGTTCTACTCGTATCCTGAAAGAGAAGCTTTACACATAGGGTATTTAATAAATAGGCCCGACGTTCCAGTAAGCATTACTGTAAGAGGGTTTAGAAGGCACTTAGCAATCTTAGGGCAAACAGGTGCGGGAAAAAGCTACACGACAGGTGTGCTAGTAGAGGAACTCTTCAGGAAGGGAGCTACAATAGTCATTCTGGATCCTCATGCAGACTACGTGTTTCTATCTCAGAGAAGAAGCGGAGGAGTGTTTTCGAAGAGAATAACCGTTTTTAGAACGCGGGAAAGCACAGGAAGGTACGATGAGAAACAAATAGGCAAAGTAGAGACTTATGAGATAAAGTTCTCAGACCTCGGCTTAGACGAAATAATGGATATTGCCAGGATAAGTAGGAGTTGGGTTCGCATAGCTGATACGTTAGAAAAGGCGCTTAAAGAGCTTAGAGAAGAGAATGAAAACTATAGGCTCGAAGACCTGATAAAGAAGCTTGAGAGAGGCGATGAATACGCAGCCGCCGCTCTCAGATATGTAAGAAGACTTGAGAGACTCAGAGTATTCGGGGACGCAACAACAAATATTCTGAAACTCCTTAAGCCAAAACACATAACCATAATGGATCTTTCAGGACTCGACGATGAAGTAGCAGACTACATAGCATACAGAATTTTAAACGACATCTTCGACGTTGTTAAAACGCAGAAATACGAATACCCTGTTTTCGTTTTTATCGAGGAAGCCCATAGATTCATACCTGAAAAGGAAGCAACACTATCCAAGAGAATAATTAAGAGAATAGCTGCTGAAGGCAGAAAATTCGGCGTTTTCCTAGTGGTTATTTCACAGAGACCACATAAAATAGACCCTGACGTTCTTAGCCAATGCAACAGCCAAATGATTTTAAGAATGAAGAATGAAGAAGACCAAAACGCTGTTAAAAGAAGTTCGGAAAGAATGAGCAAGGATCTTTTAACCGATATTCCAGGTCTCAATACTGGAGAGGCCGTTATAGTTGGTGAAATCGTTAAAGCACCGGTCATGGTTAAGATTAGGCCAAGAGAAACTAAGGAAGGAGGAGCAGACATAGACATCGTAAGCAAGCTTGAAGAAGCCAACAGGGTAGCTGAAGAAGAGGAGAAATCTAAAACAGAGAGAATAGAGGAAGAGAAAGAGCTAATTAAAGACATTGTTGAAGGAGGCTGAGTGTTTGAGGATAGCACATATTTCAGATACACATCTCGGATACAGACAATACAATTTAGATGAAAGAGAAAACGACATTTACAACGCCTTTAACGAGGTAGTAGACAGAATACTTGAAGAACGAGTAGACATTGTTATACATTCGGGGGATCTTTTCGACTCCTATAGGCCACCCATAAAGGCTCTGAAAGTGTTTAAGGAGGCTCTCGGCAAGCTTAAAGGAAGAGTGAGGAAAATATTAGCAGTTCTCGGAGACCACGATATACCTAAGAGAAGAGGGCTGCCGCCACACAGCCTTTTCGACGAGGTAAAAGTACTGGGAATAGGTAAGCTGGAATGGATGGAAATCGACGGGGTTTTAGTAGCTGGAATATCTAACCTTAGAGGTCGAGGTATCGAACTGCTCAAAAGTGAGCTTAGCAAATTCGACAGGTTAGCTGAAAAATATAGGAAATCGGTGCTTATAGCTCATCAAGGAGTAAAGAGGTATTTTCCTTTCGAATATGAGCTTGAAGAAGACGATTTGCCTAGGAAAGCAACATACTACGCCTTCGGACATATTCACTCCAGAACTCTAGTTAGGTTTGGAGGAGGATTTTTCGCCTATGCTGGATCAATAGAGATAATGAGGAGGGATGAAATAGAGTCTTGGATGAAGAAGGGAAAAGGGTTCTACATAGTAGATCTCGAAAGGGACGAACCAGAAATACACACTATAAACGTCGATGTTAGACCGCAGTACAGGGTAGAAGTAGATCTTTCAAAGACGACTTTGGAAAAAGCATTAGCAAAATACGTTATTCAAACATATAGTAGACTCCCTGTACTCCACATAACGGTAAGTGGTAAAAGCATTGTTGCTCAAACAGTTCTCAGAAGGCTGAGCAGCATATTGAAAAATAAAGTGCTAAAATACACGGTTACATTTAGAGAAGCAGCTTCACTAGATCAAGCAGGATCCTCAGAAACATTTGAGACCCAAAATATAGGCTTGAAAGAGCTTCTAAGAGAGTACTTGGAGAAGCACGGAATAAAGGATGAAAGATATGTCAGTTTAGCACTGGAGCTTCACAAGAATCTATCCGAAGGAGATGTTGAAGGAGCCAAAAAAGTTGTTGAGGAATTCTTAGAAGGTGGTGAAGAATGATTATTTTAGAGAAGATTAAGCTAAGAAACTTCCTATCCCATGAAAATACTGAGATAACATTCCCCCTAGGGCTAACGGTAATTGTTGGGCCAAACGGTGCCGGAAAAACAGCTATTGTAGACGCTATAATACATGCACTACTTGGATTAAAAACTAGAGGAAACAAGGTCGACGACCTAATAATGAGAGGGAAAAGGGAGCTAGAAGTAGAGTTAACGTTTAAAGTTGATAGTGAAGAATACGTGGTGAAATGGATTAGAGAAAAAGGAGGCTCAGTTTATGCGTCTCTTCGAAGAGTAGGTAAAGGATACGTAGCGAGATCAGCTACTAAAGTTGTTGAGGAAGTTCTTAAAACACTTAAGCTTGACAGTAAAACGCTTCTAAACTCAATATTTATACGGCAAGGAGAAATCACAAGCCTAATTGATGCATCACCTGGAGATAGGAAAAAGATAATAGGTAAAATGCTAGGTCTCGACGCCTTAGAGAAAACTTGGAAGAATTTAAAAGACATCATAGACTATGTTCATGATGAAATCTTAGAAGACCTTGAGAATAAGATTACTAATAAAGAGAGTGAGTTGAAAGTTCTAAGAGATAGCCAAAAGAAGCTTAAGGAGGACATTGAGAGTTTAAAAAGGGAAATAAATGAGCTCGGAAAGAAACTTAAGAAAGCTAAGAAAGAATATGAGAGTATTTCTAAGGAAAAAGACATTCTAGATCAAAAGAAGAAAGAATATGATGAACTACAGAAAATGCTTAAAGAGAAGAATGGAAAAAAGGAACCAATCGAAAACAATGTTAAGAAGCTAAGAGGTGAAGCGGAGAAATGCAAAAAAGCAGAAGAGGAAGCTAAAAAGCTAGAACCCGAAATAAGCAAAATACCTCTTCTTGAGAAATATTCTGAAAAACTTAGAGAACTAAAGGACTATAAGAAACAAATAGCTCAACTCGAAGAGAACTGGAAACACCTTGACGAAGCAGAATCTCAACTAAGGAAGTCTCTCTCGGAAGCTTCAAGCATCATTAAAAAGCATACTATAAGTGTTGAAAGCATAAGCTTACCGGAGAATCTAAATGACTTATATAGTAAGGCTATAAAGTTATCTTTAGCTCTCGACAACTTAGCAAACCAGTTGAAAAAGAAAAAATCAGACCTGTCAAAACGTATAGAAGAAGTCAAACACATCCT
>CAZLZO010000049.1:0-8999 GCA_964564025.1 uncultured Desulfurococcales archaeon | reverse complement strand
GGAGAATAGAGTTTTTCGAATAAAACTACTTAGACATTATTTCTAAAATTCTCCTGTAAGGTAAAACAGGCCTACCCTGCCTTAAACTATAGTATATTACAGATATTTTCAGCTTAGAAAGAAAAGGTTCAAGCTTCTCATCAGCTAAAACAATAATGTTTCTTCTAAACTTAGCTACTTCGGCTAGTTTAAACATTTTCTTTTCAACATACTCTTTCCTCCAAAAACCAACTATTTCAACAAGAAACTCAACACCACCCTTTTCAACTTTAAAATCGGGAATGTAGAGTAATTCACCTAAAGCAACAGGTTCAGGTTCCCTAACAACATTAAGCCCTATAGCTTTAAGAGTATAGTATATTCTCTTTTCAACTTCACTATCGAAAGCCAGCTGTGGTTTAACGTTTTCAGGAATTTTAAGCTCAGGAACAAGCTTTTCCGAAAGAACCCTAATGTTGAAAACGTTTCTTCTAAAATGTGTTTTAGAGTAAACAACCCATTTATCCAATGTTTTAAGCATCGATATGATCTTGCTGGTTAAAATTGAAAGCCTAGAACCGTACTTTGTTGGTTTACCGAAAACACCGTAAGGTCCTTCAACCGAAATGTTAAGTGTTTTCTTCTCCCTAAAATACTTCATATCATATATTAACCCGTAAAACTTACATTCCCTCCCCACTTTCTTAGCTAATTTAGCTAAAACCACCGGCTCGCCTTGGGCCTTAATGAACATTTTAGAACTATTAACGAAAACAGTGTCTAATGTTTCAAAATTATATAGTGAAACAACTTCTTCAACACTGGGTTCCCTAATTTTAACTAAGGGCATGTTTGAAACATCATCAGCCCATAGGATTTCGTCTATGTTAGGTATTTTTAGTTCTTCAGAAATTCTCTTAACAACATCGCCTCTAATGCTTGAATCAACGAAGCCACCGTATTTTTCATTAACAATTTTGAAAACCTTAATCCTAATGCTTTTAGGGTTAACAACGGTTTTTAACCCAATCTCTTTGGGTTTGTAGAAATGTGACATAACCTTTCTTAAACCGTTAAAAAGCCTGTCATCACCAATAATAATTCTTAATTCGTCCCAATCAATATCTCCGAAACGCCTACCTAAGCAACCCTCGTAAAACCCAATAGCTGCTTCAACAACACTTCTATCTTTAGTTGAAGACAAATACTTAGGCTCAAAAACACCTTTACTAACAGGTTTTAACCTAAGATTCCTCCTACCATAAGTCACAGTAAACCACTTCCCTCATAATCCGTAAGCCCCTCCCACCCTTGTTTAAACCTTAATTCCCTCATATTTCACACCAGTATCTCAAAATTATAATAGCGTCTACTTAAATAATTAAATCTACACTTCAAAACAAATCCTTAAAAGATAATAAACACTTCAACTGAATTTTCTACACTTTAACATGAGATAAATTAGGGTTTAACTGCCTCCGGAAAATGAAGACTCCACAATAACCCACTAGATAAGGTAGGAGAAACACATCCACCACAATAAACAAAGTAATTTAAGAATCTTTAAGTTCACCAGCTAACTTAAGAATTTCCTTAGCATACTTAGCTGCTTCAAAACCTTTCTCAGTTAAACTCACATACCTCCTAATAGGAGGTCCCTCATCATACCTTTCCCTTACGAAACCAACTTCTTTCAAAACACTAATTGCAGTATATATTGTCCTATAATGTAGCCCCGTATCATAATGTATTTTCATTATTGGAACTTCCCTATTCACACTTAACAAATACGCTAAAAGCTTCAATGGACCATTAAGTTTCCTCTTAGGCATTCAATTATCTCCAAAAGTACTTAGCAGTTTACACTAAGTAAAATTTAGTTTACACTTAACACTTAGTATAGAGAGTAAAAGATAAGTTCTAGGCAATAAAAGTTAAATGTAGGGCATAATTATGCCTGAGATCTTGAAGGTTATTGTTATTGTGCTTAAGGAGGCTAATGATGTTGAAGTTGAAGATTTACTTAGATTTTTAAGGAGTAATCCTAGGGTTTCTGAGGTTAAGGTTCTTGAATATTATGCTTAGCTATGGAGTTTCTACTTTAATTATTGAGTATAGGTATTCTAACGTATGTGAAGTAGGATAGCATCTATTACTTATTATGTTACGTTATTGTTTATTTTTCGGAGGTTCATGATTGAGGCTTTGGAACAGATGTGTTCTAAGGGGTAGCTTTAATTCTAGGTAATGTTTGTAGTAACGGTAGTGTGAGGGAAAATATTATGGGAAAATTACTTCTTGGAGCTTCAGTAGTTGCATTATTTATTGCTGCATGTTTACTGCTTTATGTGTCTTTATCGCCTCCTACAGACTATGCTGAAATTTCTAAGCAGGACCCTAAGGTTCAAAGATATCTTAAACAGCATCCTAACGCTAAATATGATGTTAGGAGAGCTTATCTGACAGCGGATGGGATGGTTTATGCTGTTGATGAAAACTGGAATTTAAAAAGGCTTATGGGAAGTGCAGGCAGTGAACCTGTAGATGGTAAGGACCATTATTGCTGGGTAGTTCACTGGTACGATCCAAGCCCCGGAGTACCTCATATAATCGACGTTTTCATAGATAAGGAAACTTTGAAAATAGTGTTGATTGTAGAAGCAATATAATATAGAAGCTGAATAATCTATTTCTTTTTAAGATAAAAACATTGAGCTATGTTTCAAGCTGAAAAGAAATGCTTAAAGTAAGATGGAATCATTGGAGTTAAAGGTAATTATAGCTTATGCTAATTTTATCCAATATTCTTCTGCATCTTGTAATGCGATGCTTTTTCTCTTTGCTTCACAGAACTCATCTGGAGTATACGCTAGTATTTGAAAGGGTGTTTTTCTTGAAGCCATTTTTCTAAGAAGCCTAACTCTTTCCTCAGCACTCATTTTTGCAAAATGCTTTGAAACAACTATTAAGTCTATGTCGCTGTCTTCTGTCCATGTCCCCCTTGCGTAGCTTCCGAAGAGATAGATTTCTGCGTCTTCATATTTCCCTTTAACTTTTTTAACGAAGTTTTCCAGTGCTTCAACTACATTCTTAGGTAGTGAGTGTTTTTTCAACTTTTTCAAGAACATTCCTTGCTACCTCAAGTGCTTTTTTAGCTTGCACTTTACTGAAGCTTAGCGAAGGCCTTTTTAACCCAGCATTAGGGTATCTTGCCGTAACATAGTATTGTGAAATTTCAGGTAATGCTTCCTCCACTTCACTAGATAGTTTAATAATATCTCTAATGTTTTCATAGAGGAACGTTAAGTCATGAGCGTGAGGAGGTCTTTTATGCTTTAACCCTATCATTACTGCTTTAAATGCTTTCTCTATTGCCTGATGACACATATAACATGCTAAACTGTAATCTTTATCTTTAAGGGCTCTTAAGGCGCGTTCGTAATCAACCTTTGCTTCCTCAAACCAGTCTAAAGCTTCTTCCCGAATCATTACATATAAGCACCTGTAGTAATTAATGCATTTAAAAGTAAAAAGACTATATCTAAATCTTTTTTCGAAAATGTTTCTAAGCTAAGTCGACGCTGAAGTACTTTAGCTTAAATGCTAATTTTTACATTTTAGGGATAACTATGAATTCTCCTTTACTATCTTTTACTACTTCAATTTTCACTTCAAATGTTTTCTCCAGTATTGCTGGTTTAATTTCTTCTCTAAACCCGCAGAAAACTATTTTTCCTTTATTTAGAACGACTATTTTATCTGAAAACCTTAATGCGAGGTTTATGTCATGTGTTGCCATAATGACAGCTATTTTTCTTTTGTAAGCAAGGTTTCTTATTAGCTTAAGGACTTCTATTTGGTGTTTAAGATCTAAGTGGTTTGTTGGTTCATCTAGAAGCAGTACTTTGGGTTGCTGAGCTAAAGCTCTGGCAATAACTGCTTTTCTCCATTCGCCACCGCTAAGCTCATTTACTTTTCTGAAAGCTAGCTTCTCTAAACCAAGCTCCTTAATGGTTTTCTCAACAATTTCAATGTCTTTTTCCGTAGGAGCTATTCCCATATGTGGTTTTCTACCTAAAAGAACCCATTCGAAAACTGTTAAAGGAAACTTTGAATCCTCTATTTGGGGAACATACCCTACTATTTTAGCTAAATCAGCTCTACTATAAACCTGGATGTTTTTACCGTCTATAGTAACTACGCCTACTTTAGGTTTGAGGATGTTGCAAATACATTTTAGAAGAGTTGTTTTTCCGGAGCCATTAGGCCCTAGTAGACTAACTACTTCGCCGGGGTTCACGGTGAATGTAACATTGTCTAATGCTTTTAAGCTATCGTAACTGAAGCTTACACCTAAAACCTCTATTTTCACCAATACTTTTCCCTCCTAGTTAAGAGCAGGTAGAGAAAGAGGGGAACACCCATGAATGCTGTAACTATTCCTACTGGAAGTATTAGGGGTGAAACAATTATTCTAGCAATAGTGTCTGCAGCTAAAAGCAGAATAGAACCGGTAAGTAGTGAAGATGGTATTAAGAATCTATGATCAGAGCCTATAGTCATTCTGGCAATGTGCGGTGCAAGTAACCCTATAAAACCTATTGTTCCAACAAAGGAAATTGGTGTTGCTGTAAGTAGGGAAGCCATGGCTAACGAAACTATTCTTAAAGCTCTAACATTAACCCCTAAGCTAGCGGCAACTTCATCACCAGCTAAAACAGCATTATAGCTGCTTGAAAGAAAATAGGTTACCGGAGCTAATGTTAAGAGAGCGAAGAATGTTAATACTATATCAAACCATCCGGCTTTACCTAAATTGCCGAAAGTCCAGAAAACAACAGCAGCCACTTGCTCCGTTGTCCCAAAATACTGCAGTAAAGATGTTAGAGCAGAGAAAATATATGTCATAGCTATTCCGGCAAGCACTGTTGTTCCAGGTGAAGCACCTTTGTAAAATGAAAGAACCATTATTGCTAAGGAACAAACCATAGACATTGCGAAAGCACTAGCAACAATGAAGTACGGGTTCTTATATATCATCACTTGTCCCCACCACCCCGTAATTCCAGCACCTAAAATTATTGCTAAAGCAGCTCCGAAAGCAGCTGATGAAGCAACACCTACAGTATAAGGGGATGCAAGAGGATTTCTAAGAACAACCTGTAATATGCATCCGGCAACCCCAAAACATGCTCCGGCAAGAACAGCCATTACTACTCTAGGTAATCTAAGATTCCAAACAATATTAACCGCAAAATAATCTACTCTAAGCTTTTCAGGAGCTAAAGGAAACACTATAGCTCTAACTACTTCAGATAGTGAAATACTAGCCGTACCAACACATACCGAAACAACCATTAACATGAGCAATACTGTTAGCAGGAAAAAACAGAAACAAAATTCTTCTCCTAACAAGCCCCCTATATTTTTCGGCTAAAGAACTCATACCACATTACCTTCTAAAATTCTATTTCAAAACCCATTTCTCTAGCGTTTCTCGTAACTTCATAGAAGTTATCGACAACAACAATGTCCCCGAAAACTCTTTCAACTTTAGAACTATACATTGGGTGCTTACCCCAAGCTCTAAAACTCTTGGTTATCGGGTAAACATGCATTATTAAGTTGGCGCCAGCCAGTAATCCTAAAATGCTTTGAGCTCCGCTAATGTCAATGCTTCTATAAATTAGTCTAGCAATAGCTATTGCTTTCACTGTTTCAAACTCTGAACCTGAAGGCATTTTTTGCACGGGAGAATTCCTTATCGGCCTGAACGGATGTATTTCCATTATCCTTAAATTGCCGAATTTGGCGAAGTAGAATAGGAAGTCTACCCATTCACGATACGGTTTTCTCATAGTATGCCAGTCTCCTAAACCTATCATTAATGTGTTATCTATTCCTAAACCTGCTTTCTCAGTTTCCTCAACAATTTCCATTCTCGCTTTAAGATTGAGACCTGGCCTAAGTTTTCTATATTTGCTTTCACTAATTGTTTCAAAGTTACAAGCTATCCCTTCGACACCTATCTTCTTTAACTCGTAAACATCTTCTGGTTTATATGATGGCCCATTATTTATCCAAACACCTACTTTCCTAGAAGCTTTACATGCAATTTCAGCTTTACGTAATGTTGTTTTCCGCCCCTCTTCACCTAAGAATGTTCCTCCACCTAACTCAACTCTTCTAAGCCCTTTAGATTCAACAGTTTCCATTGCTGCTTTAAGTTCTTCATCAGATAATACGTCTTCCCATGTGAAAAGCTTTGGATTACTCCATCTAAAACAGTATCTGCAAGGCGGATCCACAGTGCATGGAGTTATTGAAGCTATAAATCCCATCAGCTTAACTTTCCTACCCACTTCATTGTCTCTAACTTTACTAGCTACTTTAAGAAGCTCCATTAACCTATCGTAACTGTTTATCTTCTTAAATAGGAATAAAGCCTCTTCCCTGGTTAAGGGTTCTTCAAAAGCTTTCTTCAAAATGCTTCCATAGGTAACCATAAACTATTCACCCCATGGCTCAGGGTAGAACCATGTTCCCTTATAGGGTACTTCAAGCCATTTTTCAAAATACTCTTCATGTATTTCCTCAGGGCTTATGTCTTTGAAAAGTTCGGGATATACTGCTTTAGCTAAATAGTATGCTCCAATAACTGATCTAAAGCTTAGAAGTATACTGTAATGCATAACATATACTTTACCTCTTCTCACAGCACTAACATCCTTTAAAACAGGGTCTTTAAGAACTACTTCAACCATTTTCTCAGCTAATTCAGTGGAGTTCTTAGTGTATCCTAGCCAAACATCAGACCAATCACCTATAATTATAATGTCAGGGTTTGCTTCAATAACGAACTCTAAATCTACTTCTCCATGTGTTTTAAGTTTTTCAGAAGCAATATTCACTAAACTTAGTCGTTCAAAAATGTAGTTCCAATTCGCCAACCTACCCCATGTTTGCGTCGGTAATTTATCTGTAGGACTAAACCCCATTCCAACGAAAGCTTTAAGCTTCACTTTAGAATTTGCTGATGAAATTCTTTCTTCAAGCAGCGACCACTTATTATTCCACCATTCAAGAATCTCCTTAGCTCTTTCCTCTTTACCAAACATTTTACCTAGAAGCTCTATTGTTTCAGGTATTTTCTCAGGCCTAATACTTATAACAACTGCTTTAACCCCTATTTCACTAAGCTTCTCTATTACCTTAGCTACAGGGCCTACGTCCATAAGTAAAACTACGTCTGGCTTAAGCTCAACTATGAGCTCATAGTTTAAATCTCTAAACTGACTACCTACAATAGGTTTATCAGTCATTTTAGGGAAATATCCTCTATCCTTAACACTTGGCTCAATGCCTACAACATTATCGGCAGCTCCAATTAATTGAACAAGTTCAGCTACTAAATCATCACATACGACAACTTTTTCGACGGGATAAGGTATTGTTACGTTTCTACCTAAAGTGTCTGTAATAGTTATTTCCGTAGGTGTAAGGGTAACTGTAGCTGTTGGCGATGTTAAATTAAAGCCTCCATAAGCTAAACCTAGCACAATGATTGCTAAAAATAATATTGCTAATGCTCCAAAAGTGACCAGTTTTTTCACGGAAAACTGCACCTCTTAGGGTGCACCTTTTGATTAGTAGAAGTACACCTTTAAAAACATTCCCAACAATAAGCACTGTATGATAACCAAGAATGCATTTAAAATTTAAGTTAGTATTTGAAATAGGACATGTTTTTATTTTTCCTTTAACACATTTGTTATAATGGTGTAGTTTCATGGGGATCCTGGAGAAAATAAGACAGCTCATGATGAATCTTGAGGAACTAGATGTGGGAGAGCTTGAGGAATTAATTGAGGAAGCGCTAAAGAAGCATAGTGCTAGTGAAGTTCTTGAGAAAGCATTAAGGCCCGCCATGGAGGAAATAGGTAGAAAGTTTGAACGTGGAGAATACTTTTTAGCTGAACTTGTTTTTGCAGCAGATATTTTCAAGGAAATCTTTAATAAATACCTTAAAGCTAAACTTGCTGCTCAAAGAGAAACAAAATCCTTAGGTAAAGTAATTATTGGAACTATTGAAGGCGACGTTCACGACATAGGTAAAACTATTGTCGCTACACTTCTTGAAGCTTCAGGGTTTGAAGTAGTAGATTTAGGTGTTGACGTACCTGCTGAGAAATTTGTTGAAGAAGCTGAAAAACACAAAGCCCATGTAATAGCTATTTCAGCGCTCCTAACTACAACAATGTTGAACATGGCTAAAGTGATTAAGCTACTTGAAAGTAAAGGCATAAGAAACAAGTACATTGTTATTGTAGGTGGAGCACCGATTACCGAGGAATTCGCTAGGAAAATAGGTGCTGACGCATACGGTAAAGACGCATATGATGGCTTAATGAAGATAAGGAAGCTTGTTGAAGAAAAATTCGGAATGAAAAATTAGAGAGTAACCTCATTTAATCCAAGAAGCTTTCTAACAGCATTAACCTTAGCTAAAGCATGTTCCTCACTAAAGCTTCTACCAGGATATGGTCTATGGGTTACGCTTAGTACGAGCTTTCTCCTACCATGAGCTTTTAGAAAAGCTTTAACCGTAGTGAGAAATCCCTTTACATCTATGTTTTCACTAATTATGAGATCTATGGACATTCCCGTATGGAAAACCGTTTTCCACTCAATAGTTTTCCTAACTTCAGCAACCCTACTAGCCCACTTTAAAGCTGCTTCGACAGTGCTTTTACTTTGCAAATCTAAAGGATGTAAACCATCATATATTTCCGCAAGTTTAGCTATGAAATTAATTGAAGAAACATCTCCGTCACAATGTAAAATGGCTATTTTGCCCTTAGATTTTATAGCATTAGTGAATATTTTATGCCATTTGAGATAGTGGTTTTCAATAAACCATTTAGGATATATTGGGCCGGTATACGTAAATGCATCATCAGCTACCCTAATAGCGTCAACTATGTCTAATTCCCTAGCATATTTTATTACTTCTAAAGTGT
>CAZLZO010000048.1:0-9433 GCA_964564025.1 uncultured Desulfurococcales archaeon | reverse complement strand
TAGAATATGTTCCATGTTTAGCGTTTTCCTTGCTGATAAATGAGGGAGTACCATGTGGTTGTGAAGGAGACTTACCTACGCTTTTCACTTTAGCTCTATTAATGGGTATTTCAGGTAAACCAGCGCTAATGGGTAATTTAAATGAGAATGTTACACATTCTGATATTGAAAACAACATTGTTGTTGTAAACCATGACGTAGTACCGCCATATTTTGCCTGTATAAGCTGTAAATACTATGTTAGAGACTACCATGCAATGGGTAAGGGTGCAACGCCTTACACAGAACTTATTGAGGGAATGGATGTTACTTTAGCTGGAATGCATTGGGACATGGATTCCATCTGGGCTACTAAGGGGAAAGTTGTTTGGACAAAGGATTTCGTTCACTGCAGATTAGGTGTTGGAGTTAAAGTGGAAAACGCTAAGAAAGTTAGTAAGGAAGCTTTCGGGCACCACATAGCTCTCACATACGGTAATTACATTGGAGAATTAGAGAGAGCAAGTGAACTTCTTGGGTTAAAATTTGTTAAATTCTAAACACCTTTTTTAACTATTTGTGTAAACATTATTTAGAGTGTGCATTAGAAACGTTAATATTACCCAATTACAAAACTCTATAATTGGTGTGGAAAGTGTCTGCAAAGATTTCTACTTCGGTTTTCATCGTAGCTTTAATTATCGTCGCATTAATCGCCGGTGCAATAGGCTATTTTGCGAAACCTACGCCCCCACCGCCCCCACCTAAGCCAGGAGAGGGTATGACAATTTACTGGATAGGTGGTGCCGCAGGAGACCCGTTCGACGCTAGACTATATAAGGGAGCTACGGACGCAGCTGATCTTTTAGGTATAAAGCTTGTTTACGTGCACACCAAATGGGATCCGGACAAGATGGTTGCTGAGTTTAAGAAAGCAATTGCAGCTAATCCAGACGGAATAGTTGTAATGGGTCATCCAGGCTATGAAGCATTAGCTCCACTATTTGAGGAAGCAGCTAAGAAAGGAATACTGGTTACATTAGCTAACGTAGACATACCTGAGCTTAGAGGAAAATACTGGTTCACAGGATATGTTGGCCAAAACCTATACCAGTCCGGATACACTTTAGCTAAAGCAGCTCTTGAAAAATACTCTGATAGGTTAAAGCCTGGAGCCAGAGTTGCAATATTCTCTGGAAGCTGGGAGCAACCAGCTAGAGCTTTAAGAGCTAGAGGAGTTGAAGACGCATTTAAGGAAGCAGGGTTAATTGTGGATAGGGTTTCACATCCACCGGAAGTTTATGGAAGCCCTGCTGAAGGATTATCTTATGTATCAGGTTACTTAGCTAAGAACCCTGATGTAGTATTACTGTGCTTCGATGGTGGAGGAACAACGGCTGCAGCGGCAGATTACATGAAGTCCCTAGGTAAGAAGCCTGGAGAAATACTTGTAATAGGCTTCGACTTAACACCTGGATCGGTTAAAGGCCTTAAGGAAGGCTACGTACAATTAGTTATAGATCAGCAACCCTATTTGCAAGGCTTCTTGACAGTGCTAAACCTCTTCCTAAGCAAGAAATACCAGTTCGCAGGGCTATACATTGACACAGGCGGCGCAGTAATAGGTTCGGAAGAAGTAGCATACGTTGAGAAACTAGTTGAAGAAGGATATAGGTAAAACAGTTTTCTTAAAACCGAAATTTTTAATTTTTATTTTTCACTACTCATATTAACTACTCATTTCTAAATGTAATGATTAGGGAGTAGGGGAGAGTATATGCCCGAGGAAAAATACATTGTTGAAACAGTAAATTTAGTTAAGAGATTTGGGGATGTTATAGCTCTTAAAGGTGTTAACTTTAAGGTAAGAGTTAATGAAATAGTGGGTTTAGTAGGGGATAATGGAGCTGGAAAGTCCACATTAGTTAAAATTCTTGCAGGAGTGTATGCTCCAACCGAAGGAGAAATAGTGATTAAGGGGCAAAGATTTAGGAGACTAACACCTAGGAAGGCTTACGAATTAGGAATAGTTCTTGTTCATCAGGAAAGAACTCTTTCAGAAAACCACACTATCTGGAGAAACATTTTCATGGGAAGAGAACTTACAGGACCCTTCGGATTCCTGAGAATTGGCGAAATGAAGGAAAGAGCTCAAAAACTTCTAAGGGAAATAGGGTTAAAGGCTGTTCCCTCAGACTTCCCTGTTAAGTATCTTTCAGGAGGATATAAGCAAGGCGTACAAATAACTAGAGCATTATGTTTCGAAGCGGACTTGGTAATACTTGACGAACCAACAATACAGCTTTCCCTAGCTGAGGTTCAAAGGGTTCTAGAGTATGTTGGAGAGCTCAAGAAAAGGGGTAAGTCAAGTATTTTCATAAGCCACAACATATACCATGTATACCCTGTTGCCGATAGGTTCGTAATACTCGATAGAGGCAAGATTGTAGGTGAATTCTACAAGAAAGACCTTACACCGGAGGATCTATCACACATAATGATTTCAATAGCTAGAACTGGAAGAGTACCACCAGAGTATAGAGAAATAAACCTAATAAGTAGCTAAACACATGTTCAAATAGTATTTCAAAGGTGGTTCTGTGATGGGCAAAAAAATTATTCTACCTAAGCAGCTAAAGGCACCATATTTTACAGGTGTAACAGCTAAGTACAAGTTACAAATAGCTATATTCACAATATTCATAATGCTTTGGCTAATATTTTTCACAATAAACCCATCTGGTTTCTCAAATCCCTACACGTACACTGCAATGATGTCTGTTGCTCCTTTCACGATAATTCCTGCTTTAAGCCTAACATACGTTATAATACTTGGAGAAATTGACTTATCATTTCCCTCAGTTATGGCTTTTGGAGCATGGGTTCTAACGGTTACATGGAAAACTTTTGGCCCATCTCCTTTAGGACTTATCTTAGCTCTTTCAGCCGGGCTACTAGCTGGATTACTAAATGGCATTTTAGTTACGAAATTCCAAATACCATCATTAATAGCGACAATAGGTACTATGTTCCTATGGAGAGGAGTTGTTTTAGTAGTAACTGAAGGTTTCGGCATTCCCCTTGGAGAATATCGTGGAGCACCACTGTATGAAATGCTCGTAGGTAGAATAGGGATAATTCCAGTACAAATAATTTGGACAGTTATAATAGCCATAGTCCTTTGGGTATTTCTAAACTTCCATAAGTTCGGAGCATACGTTTACTACACTGGAGATAATAGAGTTGCTGCTAGAATGTTAGGTATAAACACAGATAGAATAATAATTTCAGTATTTATGATGCATGGTGCAGTAGCCGCTTTCGCAGGAGTTTTAGCGACGCTTGAAATGGCAACTTTCTGGCCAGCACTTGGCGAAATATACTTACTGAAATCTATTGCTTCAGTAATTGTAGGAGGCACTCCTGTTACCGGAGGTATTGGAACAATATTTGGAACATTCATAGGAGGACTAATTCTTGAACTCATAGAAACAGGGATACTTGCAGTTGGAGTAACAGGTTTCTGGATAAGACTTGTGCACGGATTAGTAATTATAATAGCGTTAATAGCTCAAGTTCTCATAAGGAGAAGCGAAATGAGGAGAATGAGAGTTGTAGAGTAGGAGAGAAACCATTATAAACAATTTCTTCTCTAATTCGGTAAGGGTTTTATTGGTAGAAGGTAAATGGGGTTCTAAAGTTAAAATTGTTTCGGGAAACTATGCCTTATCTGTTCTAACTAAACTTAGAGATAAAAGAACAGGACAAATAGACTTCCGTAAAGGACTTGTTAGATTAGGTAGAGTGCTGGGATTAGCAATATATAATGACATGCCCGTAAGGAAAGTTAAAATTGAAACACCATTAGCTCCGGCTGAAGGAATAGAGGTTCCTGACGCTGAAAACGTCGTTATAATAACTATTCTTAGAGCAGCTATGCCTCTAACCGAAGGTTTAGTGAAAATATTTCCATCAGCGAGGCAAGGTGTTATTTCAGCTAGGAGAGTTGAAGAGAAAGGTATGAAACCAGGGTATGTTTTCGAAATAGAACTAACCTACATTAGAATACCCGAAATAAAACCTGAAGACACAGTTATCATAGCTGACCCAATGTTAGCTACGGGGTCAACAATAGTGTCCGTACTTAGGGAAGTTCTGAAGAAGGGGAAGGCTAAAAAATACATTGTAGCTTCAGTTATAGCTACGCCCGTAGGAATCGAGAAAATTCTGGAAAACTACCCTAACATAGACATTACAATATATACCGTGGCTGTTGACGAGAAAATAAATGAGAAAGGATACATTGTTCCAGGACTAGGTGATGCCGGAGATAGAGCTTTCGGAGGATAAGCTTAAAGAATAGTCCAGGGCCTACCTACACCAACATATAGTACTTTGCCTGAAACGTTCTCCTTAAAATCAATAATGTGTCTTCCATCAACTATAGCTACTTTACTTAATCCTGTAAGCTTCAGCACCTTAGACGGTTTCAATCCCCTATACTCTCTATGATCCGTAGCTACTACAATAACATGTGAACCACTTAATGCTTCCTTCAAATTTCTCACTAGCGGATACTTTGTTGGATTTTCTTCAACATAGGGGTCGTGAATTACAATGTTATTTATTCCATAGGATTCTAGGAACCTAACTAAATCCAGCGTTGGCGTTAGTCTTACGTCGCTTATGTTTCCTCTAAAAGCTAAGCCTAAAACTGCAACCTTAGCTTCACTAGGTTTTATGCTTAGCTTAGAAAGAGCTTCTACCACTAAGTTTGCCGTGTACTCAGGCATGTGTTCATTAATTATTCTACTCAATCTTGTAAGCTGCAGCTCTATATTGTATTTAGAAGCAGTATGTAGGGCAAAATACGGGTATATGGGTATGCAGTAGCCTCCGACACCAATCCCCGGTTTGTGAAGGTGACAATAGGGTTGACTATTAGCTGCAAACCTTACTTCATCAAAATCGACGCCTAAAACATGGGCTAGCTTAGCTAATTCATTAGCTAACGCTATGTTAACGTCACGGTATATTCCTTCAGCAATTTTCTCGAATTCAGCAGCTGTAGGTGAGGAAATAACAATCACTCCTTTCTTAGCTATTACTTCGTAAAGTGCTTTTACGGCTTTAGTGCTTTTAGGGCCTACACCACTAACTATTTTCGGATAATTCTCTTCTATGTCCTGAAGAGCATGACCTGTCATTATTCTTTCAGGACTATATGCTAATCCGAAGTCTTCTTCAGCAACTAATCCACTTACTTCTTCAAGTAATGGTTTTGCAAAGTACATTGTTGTTCCTGGAGGAACTGTTGGCTCAATTATTACAAGTTTACCTTTTGAAAGCCCTTTACCTATTGTTTCTAAAACCTCTTTAAGAATTGAGAGATCCAGTGGTTTACCTGGTTCATTCCACTTTACTCCAGTTGGAGTAGCGACAATGATAACATCAGAGTTTCTTGCTGCTTCAACGCCATTAGTTGTTGCTTTAAATTTACCTTGTTCAACATACTTTTTAACTATCGGTGTTAATGCTGGTTCATCCTTAAGAGGATTTCCACCTTTATTTATCATTGAAACTTTCTTCTCGGTTTTCACAACACCTATAACGTTAGCTCCAGCTTTCAACCATGCACAAGCAAGCGGGAGGCCTACATGGCCTAAACCGAAAACTGCTGCTTTGAGAATTCCGCTGCGGAGAATGTTTTTAATTTCATTTTCACTTAATTTAAGCAGGTTTACCATGACTTTTCAACCTTGTTTACCATTTCTTTTCTAACTCAACTTTTTTAACTTCATAGTACGTTACATCCCCGTGTTTATCAACAATAGCTACTATGGGTTCCTTACCTAGTTTTAGAGCTTCAGAAATCCATGTAAGCACTTCCCCTATAGTGAATTCCTCGATTTCCTCTCCAACAACATAAACTGCTTTATCAGCAACTGATCCTGCACCTTTGGTGTAAAGTAGTAAGACGTTTTTACGATAACCCGGCTTAACTATTCGACCACGCATTCTTAGGTCCTGATAAACCGTAAACATTAATGGTAGGTTTGGATTGTTTTTTTCAAGAATATGAAAGAGCCTATCGAGGCTAATTTCTTCTCCGCGATAAAGAGGTTTAATAATTCCCTTGTAAGCTAAGTATGCTACTTCAACATCTTCAAGTTCAAGTGTATCATTTCTTAAAATACCATACCCCTCATTGTAAAGTTTTTTCGCGAAAACTCCTTTAACATAGGCTTTCCCATCATCGCCTACTTCAGCTTGCACATTATCCGCCAATACTTTGCCTCCTCACTTAACAATGTTAGCAAGATTTTTTGACCCTAATTACGTATTTTAGTTTAGCGTTTAAAAACAATTGTTTAGGTGTGGTAGGCAGTGATTGTTGATGGTGTTGAAGTTGGTATTCTCCCATTAGAACTTCTTGAGGGCAAAATAAGATTCATTAATGTAGCTAAGTTACCTGAGGAACTGGTTTATGTTGAGACAACAAGTGTAGATAGATTAGCTGAGGCAATAGAGAAACTTGAAATACGTGGTGCACCAGCTATTGGCGTTGCAGCTGCTATGGGATTAGCTGTTGCTGCATGGAACAGTAAGGCTAGAAGCTATGAAGAGTTGAAAAGAGATGTTGAAAAAGCTGTAGAAAGGCTTAGGAGAACAAGGCCTACAGCATACAATCTCTTCTGGGCTATTGATAGAATGCTTAAGAAACTCTACAGTATGGAAGGCAGCGACGTCGAAGCCGTAGTCAGGGCTCTTCAAGAAGAAGCTAAGAGAATTCAGTTAGAAGACATCAGGAACAATATAAGGATAGGTATGCATGGAGCTAAGCTATTGGAGGATGGAGATACTGTTTTAACACATTGCAACACTGGAGCATTAGCTACAGCAGGGTTCGGAACAGCCTTAGGAGTTATTAGGTACGCTTACAGGATTGAAGGGAAGAAAATTAAGGTTATAGCCACTGAAACAAGACCTTTACTTCAAGGCTCAAGGCTTACAGCATGGGAGCTTATTCAAGAAGGTATACCTGCGACGCTGATAACGGATAATATGGTTGGCTACGTTATGAGTAAGGGAATGGTTTCTAAAGTTATTGTTGGAGCCGATAGAATACTTCTCAACGGATACGTAGCTAACAAAATTGGAACATATAGTATAGCTGTTTTAGCAAAACACCATAAAATACCGTTCTACATTGCAGCACCAACTTCAACAATAGATCCTAAAAGTAATGAAATACCGATAGAGTTCAGAAGCTCTGAAGAGGTAAGGACAGTTCTGGGAAAGGTAAGGATAGCTCCTAAAGAAATTAACGCACTAAATCCTGCATTTGACATAACGCCTCCAAACCTTATCGCAGGCATAATTACTGAGAAAGGCGTTGCCTACCCACCATATGAGGAAAGCCTCAGAAAATTACTGGAAAAATAGCTTATGTGGAAGGAGAGGAGGCGCTGGTGCCGCCGCCGGGATTTGAACCCGGGTCACGGGCTATCTTCGCTAACTGAAGCTCGAAAGGCCCGCATACTTGGCCGGGCTATACTACGGCGGCTCATAGTAGTTTTATCTGGGTAAAGGTTTTAAAGCTAGCGCATATTAAAGCTTCGAAAACAGAGTGTGTTAGAGGAGAGCTGTGCCGCATGACAGCTTACAATTTAGTACATGCGGATTCCCAGGTGAAGGTGGGGAAAATAAAGGTTAGTCCTGAAGTAGCTAGGAAACTTGGTGTTAGAGAGGGTGAATATTTGAAACTAAGCTTAGGGGATGGAAGCGTCCTTTTCGAAGCCCAAATAGGGGATTATGGGTTTGCAAGAATAAATAGGGATGTTGCTAACGCATTAAAATTGGATAGAAGCATTGTTAAGCTTGAGAAATTGAGGTTTTCGAGAAGGAAAGCGTTAAGTTACATAGAGGTTGAACTTAAAATTGATGGTTTTTTAAACGCGCATTTAATGCCTTATGTGAAAAGGTTTTTAGTGGGAAAACCTGTTTGCAAAAACACCATTATACCTATAGAAACTCCCTTAGGACCTGTTTTTGCAAAAATAGTTAAAACAAAACCGTCTGGAATGACAGGTTTAATTTCTAATGAAACCCACATAATCCTTAAATGTAGAGGTTAAACTAATAATCCATAACCTTATATATTGTTCACAGCTTTTTCTCTAACGCTAACTAGGTAGCGAAGGGTGTACTAGCGATGCTTAGGGTTTGCAACTATTTCTGGATTCAAGGTCTTTTAAGGTCTTTGTAGGTTTCTTCTTGCCTTAAGAGCTATCAGGTATGCTGATGCTGTGTGCCTGTCTAAGCCATACCTTCTCATTATGTATTCATGGTCTTCGGAATGCGTAGTCCCTTTTGGATTAACGGCTATTACCTGTAACCCATATAGTGGTGCTTTCCACATTATTCTTTTAATGATAGAGTTCCTGAAAATCGAGATTTTGTAATTATAGTTCTCTAACTTTCTATCACCATTCCTTATCCAATAGTACCTCAGGTAGCCAATAACTTTTGGGTTTTCAACAGCTATGACTGATGCTCCATGACTGTGAGCATTCTTGAGGACTTTATGTATTGCTTCACCAATGATGCTCCATGCACGTCTCCTTAGATAACCCCTAGACGTTACCTGTAGAAACTTAGCTGTATACTTCCATACTATATCACCATTCTCATCAATAACAACAAGGTTAAGTCTATCAGTATTAACGTCTACACCAGCTATATTCCTCCCTAATGGCTTATCACATCTTCTCATAACCTTTAGGTAGAAGCCGTACTTAACCATAACCTGTATCTCGCCATAGAGATGTTATAGCCTCTTACCGTAGTCTGTGATGTAGACTCTAGCTGGGTAGCCTATCTCCTTCCTAAGGGCTTTATCAACTAAAGCTTTGACCAGTTTAGCGTAGCCTTTAGGTATAACTGGCTCTACAACTACTTTTCTACTTGTTTTACCTTTATCGAAAACAAGTATCCTTACTTTGTTGTAATCTATGAACTGTATATTGAGGTTCCCCTTAGCCCCCAGGACTCTGCCTCACTCTGGAATAGTAGCCAAGGTTTAAGCTCTAGCTTGAAGACGTCTACCTTTAGTGCTTTAGCACTTTGTAGGGAAGCATGTATGAGTGTTGAAATACCGTCAATATACCTACGGTTAGGTATGATGTCATAGCATAGCCTCCTAGCTAACCTAATGAAATCGTACTGGGATAAGTTTGCTAACAACGGATTCTCCCTAACAGAATCTAATAGTCTGTGAGCACATAGCTGGCATAACCAAGTAGTCCAATAGATGAGCTTAGCCTCGTCCCCTACGGCGTGAAAAGGCAATCTCAAAGTAATATATTCAACTTTATCCATAGGGGTATACCCAATAAACTTATAAGTAGTGATGGGTTATAGGTTTAATGGTGACCTCTAGTTTCCGATACCC
>CAZLZO010000047.1:0-9748 GCA_964564025.1 uncultured Desulfurococcales archaeon | reverse complement strand
CTAGCATACCACCTTAAACGCATCACCAAACACACCTAGATAACCCCAGCCTAAACCAACCCTCTACGAAAACATTTTTTGTGAAATATGTATGTTCCCATGTTTTATAGACGCGGCAGACCACACGATAGTAGATGAAGCAAGTAGTTGGGGTTGTTGTACTTTACGTAAAGCTCAAGGCCTACTACCTCCTGTTCTCCTGCATGATTAACAGTGTGGAAATCGGGTACATGTAAAAATGGGGATTAGAAAGTTATCTATTGTCTTCTTAGTAGAATGAATACCGCCAAGACTGCTACTGCAACAGCTACCATAACTCCAATAATGTAGGGGGTTAGTGATGCTTGTTCTGGGGTTGGTGGTGATTGCGTTGGTGACGAAGTTGCTGGAGCTGTTGGAGAGGTGACTGTCTTTGTGGGTGTAGGAGATGTAGGTGTGGTCGTTGTGGTTGGAAGTGTCGTGGTAGTTGTAGTGGTTGTCGCCGTACCCGGTATAGCCTCAGGAGTGAAAGTCACGTGAACTTCCTTGCTCGCATGATTCCCCGCCTTATCGACTGCCAAGATGAGAATGATGTTCTCACCGGAGGCAAGCTCTACTGTGGCGCTACCCGCGGCTCTATTGTACTCGCCCACCACCTTCCCGTTGACGAACACTTTGACTACTGATACACCGACCTTGTCCATTGTACTCCACTCGACACTAACAGTACTAGTGTTAGTGGTTGCTAGGACACTGGTTGGAGAAATTATGTCTATGCTTGGTGGCGTATTATCAACTATAATGCCTATACTCTCTTCAGCCATGCTGCTGAAGGTATCATATGCACGTATTTTTATCGTATGAGCTCCATCTGTATAGGCTATGGTGTTCCATTCATATTCATATGGTGCTTTCGTATCTGTGAATACTAATGAACCATCTACATAGAACTCGACTTTAACTACACCCGATTGATTCTCAACAGCTGTGGATATCGTAACGACCCTACTTACAATAGCTCCATCGCTTGGATATGTTATCTTAAGATGGCCGAACATAGTGTACGGCTCTGTAAGCCATGGCTCATATAATATGTTACCTCGTATTTCCTCAGAATCTTCAGGATCCGTTTCTTCCACAAACTGGCATACTTCTGGACCATGGGGACTACCCCACCAGTTAAGAGTAGCATTTACTTTGGTAGGGGCCTCGTTGAGAAGACCCCACTCATTATTTCTAATTATATTGTTCTTGTGTATCTCATTTTCAATAGAGTTCTCATCAATAATTAGTATCCCGCACCAGTTCATCAAAATGTTATTGTAATATATCTCATTGTAACTTGAAGATTCTATCCAAATGCCATCACCGTTTAAACTTAGTGTATTTCTAATAACTGTGTTGTTGTTACATGACCACATAATGCCGATTCCGCGAGCTATGTTATTAAGGCATGTGTTATTTATAAGTATGTTGTTATTGAATGAAAACTGCAAAACTATGCCCTCATCGTTTGAGTTACACACATTATTAATAAGAGTATTATTATTGTTGTAATAGTGTAGCATAATGCCGGGATTGTTTTTGTTTCCAAAACATATGTTACCAATTAACGTGTTATTATTAGATCCACGTAGAAATATGCCTGCATTCCAATTATATTTGCAAATATTGTTTCTAAGTACGTTGTTATTGCTGGATGCTTGTAATTTAATGCCGTGATCAGCATTAGAGTTGCATACATTGTTTTCGATTAGATTGTTACTACTGGATGGATTTAGGTAGATGCCTCCATGTCCCCCATTTGAGGTACAATTGTTGCCTCTAATTATATTGCTATTAGATAAACGTAGATAGATGCCATCCATGCGGTTTAAGTAGCACGTATTATTTTCGACTATATTATTATCGGATGAATTTAGAAAGATGCCAAGGCTGTTTTCTGTGACAATGCAGTTAGAAATGATGCAGTTTTTGACTCTATCCAGCTTAATTCCCGCATCGCCTCCCTCACTTGGACTAATGTATCTATTACCAGAACCTTTTATCGTAAACCCGCTTATCTTCACTCCATCTGAAGATACATAAATGACATCGCCTACACCATGCCCCACTATAATCGTGTTTTCTTTCCCCTCACCGATCAGCGTTATCTGTTTGTCTATGATGATATTCTCGTTGTAAATTCCATGAGCTACAAAGATAGTATCTCCCGGATTGGCTGCGTCTATAGCTTCCTGTATTGTTGGATAATCCTCCGGAACTTTAATAACGGAAGCCTCCTCAAGGGTCAATGATGCATCTTCAATGTAGAATGTTTCACCTACTTACTGAACATATGGTTCACAAGATCCTAGCAAAGAAATTGTCTGATTCATTACGGCAATTAACAAGACCACCAATAAGATGTAGAATCCAACAATAATTCTCTTTCGCAATCCCGTTTCTCCTTAAGTTATCAATAAAAGATCTTTGTATTTAAAGTTTTATAAGGGGGTTAAAAGAAGAATGATCACGGTTTAGTTGTCCTAAGATCTCGTTGAACTTTTAGATAAAGTGAAGGAAGCTAGAAAGATATCCGTAAAGGTGCAGAGAAATCTTCAATAACGTTAGATAAATGGCTAAAACTATCCTCCATCTAGAGTTCAGAGGTTCGAACATTCTCGACCCATCAGATGGTAGACCGTGTATCGATAAGCTATAAGTAAAAGCCTTGCAAATCGTTCTAGCTATAGGTATTGTAGCTATATGGATATGTGAAAATACTTCTTAAGGTAATTCTTTTGAAAAGATAGTTAGGGAAAATAAGCGAGAACCAAGAATTCGGCAAAATAGAGAACATAGAGAGAATATGGATAGGAACGTAAAATTATTGTTAAGCAGTGTTAAGCAGTCTGCGGTTCTGGGCTTGGCTAGTTTAAATTTAACCTGTAAAATACCTATTTAGTGTGTTAGTATGGGTTTGAGTCTGAAGGTTTACGTGTTTAAGGTAGGGTTTGTACCTGAGAGTTTCGTAAACTATGTTTTGAAAGGCATTAAATAGTTTTTACGGTTCCGATGGTGTTGGATTGTATTGGGGATTTTAAGTGGATAGTATGCATTGTTCGAACATTGGGATTTGAACGTTTTCACTTGCCGTTAAAACCGGGATTAAATTATGTAGCTGAAATACGAAGCCTACTGTTTTAGCTCTAAACTCATCTAAATTCTTAACTTCGCATAGGTTGATGTCATCAACTATTACCTTACCGGAATCGGGTCTATCAAGACCGCCAATAATGTTTAGTAACGTTGTTTTACCTGAACCAGAAGGTCCCATAATCGCTATGAAGTCTCCCTCATAGACCTCTAGATTTACTCCATTAAGTGCTTTTACTCTCCCATTTTCATAGGTTTTAACTAAATCTTGAATATCAACTATTTTCCTCACCATACCTGCTCTCCCTAATTACTCATACCTTAATGCTTCAGCTGGGGACAGCTTACAGGCTCTATATGCTGGATATAGTCCTCCAATAAGGCCTACAGTAAACGCTACGATGAAGGAGTTTACGAAAATATCCGCTGTCCACATGGGCTCAAAGAACCCTCCGATTATAGGAGATAGCATTAGTAGTTTTATAGCGATAAAACCTAGTAGAGTGCCTAGCAGAATGGAGAAGAGGCATAGTACGATGGACTCTCCTAGGATCATTACTAATACTCTTCTCCTCTTCCACCCAAGCGCTCTTAAAACACCTATTTCCCGTGTTCGCTCATAAACAGACATCATCATCGTGTTCATTACGCCAAGACCGCCAATTAGAATAGCTAGAAGCGATACACCTTGGCTAAGCGAACCCATTATTTCCAAGCTCCTATCAACCTCGCTAAACTCAGCCACAGATTTTACAGTAACCAAATCCGGGAACATTTCTTCAATAAGCCAACAAGCATCTTCTATATCCGTACCCTCCTCCAAATCAACATAAATCATCATCACATAGCCTTCAAGCTTCATCATATCCTGAAGTTTCCTTAAAGGGATAACAGCTCCTTTGTCAAAATACGGATTCCCCGTTTCAAAAATGCCAGTCACCGTAAATTCTTCTTCACCCAAACTTAGCCTTTCTCCCGCTTCAACGTCTAATTCCTTTGCAGCTATCTCTCCCACAATAACCTCATCTTCTTCTTGAGAGAACGCTGTTCCACTCACAATATTTATGCCAACCAAAGGTAGGTCTTCTTCCTCTATACCTAATACGAGAAAGTAAGGTCTATCTTTTAGAGAAACAAGCCCAATAGCAATACCCGCCGCCTTCTTAACGAACTCCAATTCTTCTATCTCATCCACAATATCCTCATCAATTTTACTAAATGTAAGGTCAGAAATTCCCCTCTCAATTATGGAGAAATCCGCCTTACCCGACTTAAGCATTCTCTCCACAGTAAACACTGCACCACCCACAATAGCACCTAAGGAAATTATAGTTGCTATTCCAATAGAAATACCAAGAATCGTAATGAAGCTTCTAACCCTACGTCTAAAAATGTTCTTTAAAATCAACGTTGCGAAACGCATTCTCTTACCTATATTAGACTATTCTAATAAAATTAGGCTAACCAAATTACTTAAGTTTAACTTGGAATAACACATAAGGAAAATTCGCTTGAACCATGTAATTCTCTAAGATGTAGTTAATTATAGAAGGAAATTCTTTCGTAAAAAGATAACTAGGGAAAATAGTAGAGATATGGGATTGCGGGTTATAGGGAAGAGAAAAGAAACTTCTCTGTTTTAAAGACAATAAAAATAACTTCGAAGTTTATAGAGTAAAGAAAATAGCTTGTAGGCCATTTGTCTTATGTCAACGTCATTAGCATAAATGGGCTGTTGCCATTGTACTATGTATGAGCTGGCAAGTGTCGTGGTTGCTTGAACATGCTTTGTAAATTATTTTTTGTTTAGTTAGTATTGGGGGTGAATTAGTTTTACTTCCAAGCGGCTGGAGACCATTCATATGTTGCTCTTTTGGTTTTACCTAGGATCCAAGTAATTAGTACAACTAGCATGATAAATACTACTAAAGCTGGTGTTCCTGGATCAATAACGTATCCTTCAGCTACTTGAAGCCCTAAAAGAACTATCGATATGACTATTGCTAACACAGTCCATGCGAATGTTGGTTTAGTTGATTCATCATGCGTAGTTACGTATTTTACTTCTGACAAGTTAAACACCCCTTATGAAGTAATGTTGTAGGGTAATATATAGGTTTTGGTTAGAAATTTGTTAAAAATGTATTTCAAGCCTTCGCATAAAGCATTATATTCATTAGTTTTTCTGCTTCTTCATCAGTTATCTTGAAGCAGTAGTGAACTTCCATGAAGTTCTTTCTAAACTCTTTTACTAACTCTCTGACTTCTTTCGGATCTCTCTTGTCTATTACAACCATTCTCATAAACCTTGCAATTTCTTCCATTTCATCTTTGCCCATGCCCCATCTTGTGAGTTCTTGGGTTCCTATTCTAAGACCGCTTGGGTTCTTAACATCCTCTGGTTTATCCCATGGAAGCATGTTCATGTTAACGATAATATTGGCTTCTTCAAGTAGCTGAGCGACTTTACGGCCACCACCTAATTCTCTTACATCAGCTGCGATTTGATGACTTTGTGTGAATCCTTTACTTTCCATCACAACCTTAAATCCTTCTGCTACTAATGCTTCAGCTAATGCTTTAGCGTTCTTAACGACCTGTGTAACATACTCCTTACCCCAGCGTTTCATTTCCAAAGCGGTTACAGCCGTTGCGGCATGCCTATGTATGTGGTGATTTGCGAGAAACAGGGGGAATACTCTGTCACTTACCTTCTTAAAGACTTCCTCATTAGATGCAGCAAAGAGGCCGCCCGGCGGCCCAGGAAAGGTTTTATACGTTGACGAAGTTATTAGGTCTGCTCCTAGTTTCAACGGATTTTCCCATGCACCACCAATTATTAGTCCAAGAACATGTGCTACATCATGAATTACCTTAGCGCCTACGGCATGGGCGGCTTCTGCTATTTCCTTAGTAGGGTGCGGGAAAAGGTATAGTGAAGCACCGAGAGTCACTATCTTAGGTTTAACCTCTTCGATTAGTTTTCTTGCCTTATCAACATCAATATTCCATTCCTCGACGTTAAATGGCATATCTATTTGCTCGATTCCAAGTGCTCCTAACGCACCAAACCTAGTGTGGCTAACGTGTGCTCCTGCCTGTACAGGGGCTACAACAGCTTTATCGCCAGGTTTCGTAAATACTCTAAATGCGGCTGCGTTTGCTATTGTTGCACTTACTGGTCTAAGGTCAACGTATTTTACACCTAAGAGTTCGCCCATCAAATTTTGCGCTGCCACTTCGATCTCATCAATGTATTTTACTCCTTGATAAAACCTTTTGTAAGGCTTTCCTTCAGCAACTCTACGCATCATATCGTTTAAGTAAACAAGCATAGCTAAAGGCGACATAACATTTTCGCTAGCAATCATGTTGACGCATTCTCTTTTTCGCCATATTGTATGTTTTACAGCGATACCAACAAACTTTTCAAGAAGAGGTTCTTGTTGGAAGGCGTTTAACCATAGGGGATTGTCAGATTCGGTTCCCACCTATTATTCACCGGCAACAGTTTAGGCTTTAACTTACTCATAAAACTTTCTATTAGGGTTTTTAGGTGTTTTACGAATATAGTTGTTATATAAATATTGTTGATGGCTTCTGCAGAAACGTCCACATTGTTTCTATTGCTTTCTCAAAATTGGCAGTTACGATCGCAAAAGAGCTACTTACACTTGTTTTACCATTAGAACTTTGTGGGAGAGCAAGAAGTCTATAAGCATTATTAATCATGGATTAAATAGGTTTAGCTTAATGTGGGTGAGAAAAATTATGGTGAAAAATTAGCTGGTTTATTTTGCAACTTCTCCTGTTTCGTAAACATGTCTGCTGTAGAAGTCCTTGATTAGTTTGAGAGCTACTGGTGAAAGGTATATTACAGCGACTAGGTTTGGTATGGCCTCTAAACCGTAGCATAGATCTGCGAAGTCCCAGTAGAACTTGAACAGCTCAGGTGTTACTGCACAGGGTATTATTGGTATAACCCATAGAATTCTCCATAACCATATCATGGGCTTCTCTGGTAGCTTCAGTGTTCTAACGAAGAAATATCTCCAGTTAACTTCACCATACCACTCCCATGTTAGCATTGTTGTAAGTGCAAAGAGAGTTAATGATATTCCTAGGATAAGAGGTGCCCATGATCCATAGACTCTCTTGAAAGCCTCCATAACAAGTGGGGCAGCTGTTAGTTCAGGTTCTTCAATGTAAACTCTCGATGTTAAAACAGTTAAGCATGTAATGGAGCATATCACTATGGTGTCTAAGAAAACCTCCATAATACCGTACATTGCGGCTCTGCCTGGATGGTCTACGGTCATATACGCATACCCGTTAGGTGCACTGCCTGCTCCAGCTTCGTTGGAGAATAGTCCTCTTGCGAACCCCCATCTAATAGCGTGGAAAACAGTCCAGCCTGCTAGACCGCCTGCTGCTGCTTGTGGCGTAAACGCATACGTAAATACTTCGCTTAACGCAAGTGGAATGTACTTAGCGTATGCTACAAGAACACCCAAACCAAACACTATGTACCATGTTGCCATGAAAGGTACAATGTAGTTAGCGAACTCAGCTATTCTTCTAACACCGCCGAGTACCACGAGTGCTACAAGAACCGCCATAATTATGCCGACTATGAGGCGTGCTTGGAATATTATTCCAGGGTCTTCTCCGAAAAACTCTTTGACAACATATTCGACGCCTAAAGCGACATTGTTCGCCTGGACAAAGTTGTTGGATCCGTAGCAGTTAAGAATAAGACATATTGCGAAGAACAATGCAAGTGCTGGTCCTATGCCTGGAAGTAGCCTAATATAGTATGGTGTTCCTCCTTCAACTCTTCCGTCCGGGAGAACTTTTCGAGACCATAGTGCTAGAACTACTTCAACACCTTTTAGCCCCATGCCAAATATGGCACATATCCACATCCAGAATAAAGCACCTGCGCCACCAAGGTGTATGGCTGTTGAAGCACCGGCAATGTTACCTATGCCGACAGTTGCACCCGTTACAGCCGCCCATATTTTGAATGGCGATACTTCGCCCTTACCTCTCTCACCTTTATACCGTATAAATGTTTTAAAAGCCAACGGAAACTTTCTGATCTGATAGAATCCCCCGAATATCGCTACAACAATACCTGCACAAACTAGCGTGATTATTGCTGGTAGACCCCATACAAGACCATCTAAATACGCTATTATCTCGGGTATGCTCATAGAACATCCCTCCGGAAAGAAAACTACATAATGTCATACATTAATTTTTCGTATTGAGCCTAATGCAAAAAATTCTTCAATAGAGCACTATAACTGGTTTAAAGATCCTCTAACGCTTCGAAAGAGAAAGGGAAAAGGGTACTCTACAGCCCCTCCCTAGGAACCCTAAAAACATACGTGAACGAAAACTAGGGCTTCCTGAGAACCAGCTTGCCATCTGAGACCTCTACGTGAACATGCATGCCTTTGGTTATTCCAAGAGCTCTAGCGTATTCTGCTGGAACAGTTAGGACATAGTATGTTCTATTCCGGAACCTGGCTTGGACACGGGGCTTAACAGTTAAGAACAATGTTTCAGAAGGGGGTTCAGAAGAGTAGACAATGGCTTCCCCGCTGAGGTAAGCGTAGAAAACATCTGGTGGGAAAACAGCCGAGGGAATGGTGAAGCAAAGGGATTTTCCAACCTTAAGTATTTTCCGCGGAACAATAATTTTCACTTCACCCACCAACCGTAGTCGCGTACAAAAAGGTATAAAATTTTTTTCCCCATCTCATAGAGAACTCATACGAGCTACCAGCATAGCCCACGCTTGTTCAGCAAGAACACGCCAGCAATCCACTCCATCACCTTCATCAGCAATAAAACAACGTAGTCTATGTATATGAAAATAAACACACCTTCTTTTCCAACATAAAATTCAACCCGAACCCCAGCATATCACATAAGGTATACTATGAAAAGACCTACGATTACCAATGGACACCAATACTTTATTTTAAAACACATTTAACCCCCTAAACTAATTGACCTAAACAATACCTTTTCCACGCTCCTCATTTCGCTTTTTAAATTAAAACGCTGTTGCTTCTCGGATGGAAGTAGCACCTTATTGATCACTACAGCTTACAAAAATTCTTCTCAAACTAGTGTTGTGATCGCGTTGTTTTCTTTTTTCAGAGTTCTTTAAGCATTCTTACTATGTGATTGAATGCTTTTTCAATGTTTTCTATGCTTGAACCGCTTATTATCTCTAATATTTTCTCCCTGTTTACTAAGTCTTTTGCTTCTTTTAGAACGTTCAGGTTTTCAGGTTCTGCTTTGTTTTCTAGGATCATTAGCTTTAGGGCGTGGTTTTCTATTGTATGTTTCTTGAATGGATAGTTTTCAATACCGCTTACCGCTACGATTAGGGCTACTGTTTTCTCGTTTATCCTTAAGTTTGTTTTGAAAACCTGCTTGCTGTTTTCTAGAAGAACCGGTTCTTCAACGTTAATGTTTTTAGCCCTTAAACTATCAATGATGCTGCTTACTCTCTCATGGTATGTTTGTTTTTCAGAGTCTACGAGAACCTCTATGCTTCTAATTTTCCGGGCAATTTTAGCTAAGGCGGCTATTGCCTGAACTATTCTTGGAA
>CAZLZO010000046.1:0-9875 GCA_964564025.1 uncultured Desulfurococcales archaeon | reverse complement strand
CCCATGCTGGCTTTTTCAAAGCCCTCCTTAACCTTCTGGAAAAGCTCAGCTTCTAAACCAAGTATTTGCTCTTTCGCGAAGGAACCTCCCTACCTCCTCTTAATACTTACTATCTTCACTTCCCTCACTATATCCAGTTTTTTTAGCGCATCAACAACTTCTCCTTCACCCACCTTGCTTTTCGAGAAATCAGCTACGATGAACCATTCAGCTACTTCCTCTCTCCTTATTGTTTTTGACACTGTGAATAGTAGGTCTACTCCGTGGTTTGCAAGTACTTGAGCTACTTTAGCTAGTGCTCCAGGCTTATCCAACATAACTATGCGTAATTGGTGAACTTTGGATTCAGCATCGGCTAAAGGTAGCATTCTTATTTCCCTAGTTTCAGTATCGGCTATGAGCATTAGGATTGAGCCTGAAGATAATCCTAGGAGGTCACGTACTTTCGAAGGAATCATAACTCTGCTTTTAGAATCCACTACGACTACTTCGTATAGCTTCATTTTCCCACCTATGTGTGAATATTTACCGTAATGTTTAAATACTCTAACCTCTTACCCACCTAGGTGGGTAAGAAAATGGTGCTTGGAGGGCTAAGGGAATGAGTAAAACACCCCTATACTTAATAGCGTGTTTAATTGTAGGTTTAGTATTAGGAGGACTAATAGGGTGGTATATTAAGCCATCTTCTTCGCCGACGGTTTCAATTAGGGAACAGTGTTTGTATAGGAAAGGTAAGTTTAGTGAACCACCTAAGCCAGGTGAAGAAGTTATTATAGTGCATGGTTTCGACGCGAACTATCCGCCATTCACCTTTGTAGCTCCAAACGGTACTGCTATGGGGTTCGACATAGACGTTATTGACTGGATAGCTAAGAAGTATGGGTGGAAAGTAATTCATAAGCCATGGGATTGGTCGACAATAGTTACTGCTTTAGAAAACGGAGACATAGACATTATTGCTTCGGGAATGACGATTACTGCTGAGAGAAGTAGGAAAATCTGGTTCTCAATACCCTACTACACCTACGTACACCAGCTAGTAACTAGAGCAGACGTTGAAATGTCGGCTGAGGAAATACTTAATTCTGGACAGTACATAGCTGTTCAAACGGGTTCTACAGCGGATAAGTGGGCTGATAAACTACTGAAAGCAGGATATAACTTTAAGAAGCTAGGGCTTGACTCATATGTTGCAGCATTAGAGGTTGTTCTAAACGGTAGAGCTATTGCATGCATTACAGACTCGGCATTTCTAGAACCATACTTGAAAAAGAACCCTGAAGACGCAAAGAAACTCAAAGTGGTTACCACCATAGGTGCTCCTGAAGCCTACGGAATAGCTACGAGACCCGAGGACAAATGGTTAAGAGATAAGATAAATGAAGCACTCTCGGAGCTCATGAACAGTCCTGAATGGGATAAACTACTGGAAAAATGGGGTCTAAAATGAAACGTTAATGTTTCAACCTATGTGCTTTAAGAGAGGAGGCTTAGCGGCATGAATGCGGAAGTGCTCTGGTACCTACCGTACATTGTTGAGGGAATATGTTGGACGTTTGCTTTAGTATTTGGCGGTTTAGCGCTAGGTTTCATTATAGGGTTACCTATAGCTATAGGCCAAGTTTATGGTAATAAGGTTGTGAAAGCATTCTTAAACGTTTATGTATGGTTTTTTAGAGGAGTTCCACTGATCGTCCTACTTTTCCTTTTCTTCTGGGGAGTATTTCCAGCAATGGGGATGAAGCTTTCAGCACTAACTACGAGCATTATTGTTTTAGGTCTTAGAAGCGGAGCTTATCAGTCCCAAATATTTAGGGGGGCAATAGAGTCTGTTGGAGAAGGACAAGTAGTTGCCGCTAAATCAATAGGTATGTCAGGCTTCCAAACAATAGTGCATATAGTGTTACCTCAGGCTTTAAGAATAGCTATTCCAGGTTGGACAAACGAGTACGCCATATTACTGAAGGACTCAGCAATATGCTTCACACTGGGGGTTATGGAGGTACTTACGAGAACAAGATACGTAGCAGTATCTACGGGCACATATTTACTCCCATATGTTTTCGCAGGAATACTCTACATTATCCTCACTTATGCTGGAACAAAACTGTTCAACATTGTCTATGAGAAATACAGGATTCCAGGGCTCATAGGGGGTGAGGGAAAGTATGGATAATGATATTGTTTTGAAAGCTGAAAACCTACATAAAAGCTACGGTAAAGTAAAGGTGCTCAAAGGAGTATCTCTCGAAATAAGGAGGGGTGAAACAAAAGTCATTATGGGGCCTAGTGGAGCTGGTAAAAGCACACTACTGAGATGCTTAAACCTACTAACTAAGCCGGATAAGGGTAGAGTGTGGTTGGAAAACGTAGAGCTAACGAACCCCAAAGTAAACATTAACAAGGTGAGGGCGAAAATAGGGTTTGTTTTCCAAGAATTCAACCTATTCCACCACTTAACAGCTCTGGAAAATGTAATGATAGGGCTAACTAAAGTTAAGAAGCTACCTAAAAAGGAAGCGCTAAGAAAAGCTAGGGAAACACTACTAACAGTCCACATAACAGAGGACCTATGGGACAAATACCCGGCACAGCTTTCCGGAGGTCAAAAGCAAAGAGTCGCTATTGCTAGAGCATTAGCTATGGACCCTGTTGTAATGCTTTACGATGAACCCACATCGGCTCTTGACCCACAACTAGTTGGTGAAGTATTGCAGGTAATTAAGGAACTAGCTAGAAAAGGCGTTACAAGCTTAATAGTTACTCACGAAGTAGATTTTGCTTTAGAAATAGCAGATGAAATAATGTTCATGAATGATGGGAAAATAGTTGAAAAAGGCCCTCCCGGTGAAGTAATATTTAATCCGAAGCATGAAGTAACTAGGAAGTTCTTTGAGAAAATAAGTAAACCATATGGTGTAGGAAAATATGGTGTTTTGGGAAGAATTTCTCCCAGCATTATTTAGCGGTATTGTTGCTACTTTAAAGTTGCTTGCAGTAGCAATGCCTGCAAGTGTAGTGTTAGGTGTTTTACTAGGTACCGTAAGGGTTTATGGAGGGAAAATTGTGAAAACTATTGCAACAGCTGTAGTAGTTGTTTTTAGGGGCTTCCCCTTAACAGTAACTCTCCTAATACTGTTTTTTGGACTAGCCGATTTCCACATAAACTTAACACCTTACTGGGCAGCTGTTTTAGGATTTACACTATGTGGTGGATCATACCAGTCCGAGTACATTAGAGGCGCCATAAGATCCATTGATAAAGGGCAGTCTGTAGCTGCTAAAGCCTTAGGTATGAGTAAAACGCAGGAAATAATTTACATAATACTGCCGCAAGCGCTAAGAAGAGCATTACCCGGAATATCTAATGAGCTAATTTACATGGTTAAGTATTCATCATTAGCTTTCATAATAGGTGTACCTGAAATGTTCTCAATAGCTAAAACGTTTAACTCACAATGGTTCATGCCCATAGAAGTATTTTCAATATTGGCCATAATGTACTTAGCTATGACAACTATTGTGACTTTAGGGTTTAAACTGTTAGAGGACAAACTAAAAATACCTAGTACAATATAAACATTTTATCTTGAACATAAAAGTCTAAAGAGGTAACTTGTACAGGTAAAACTGTGCTAAAAAATACTTAGGGATGAAGAACCCGAAGTTAACTGATAAGTGATGAATGGGGAACCTCGCCGACCTCTTCTTTTCATCAACGGACACTTTAGATAGAGGCACTATATACTAAACAATAAACCATAATTTTATGGTTTTCAATTATACGTTACACCTAAAGCTAAGCGGTTTGGTAAGAAATGTTTTATAATAAACAAGCCATAATATTAGCGATGGCAATAGTTCTCGCTGTATTAGTGACGATGCGGCCTTTGGCTACACAGGGGGAGGCTAAGCTCGTAGAGTACAACGTTGTTAAATGGTTTTCTTATCTTAGATTCTTTATTGAGTATTTTGGGGTTGCAACACTAGTTAAATTTAGCAATTCATTTAGCCATGTGGAAATACTGCAAATAGTAGATTTAGACACTACCGATAAGCAAACACCAGGTACTTCCCCCATATCAAACATTATAATAGACGATCATAACGCTATTTTCGTGGTTAGCGAAATCACTCCCTACAACATTGATATTCATAGGGCATCAACATGTTTAGTAAGTGCTTCCTTAGAAAACATGGAGCCAAACAGTATAAATAAGATAGTTTTCCCTTAGAACGAAAGCTTCTACATAGCGTACTGGACGAATTTAGGAACATTTGATGGAGGATTCTACATTGTTAACTTAGCAGTAATCACTACGTACACGTACTATATTAATAAGTACTATGTTTTGGTTGCTAAAGTACTAGATAACTTAGTTGACGAATGGGCTAAAGCATATGAAGTAACTTCTGCAAGTTCTTCTTATCACACCTATATTTTCGATACTGGAGCTGTTGGAGACAAACTATACATTGTAGGAGAAGAGGTTGAAAATGGTCAGTATTCAGCATTCATAATGGCTATTGATGGCTCCTCAGGGTAGCCATTGTTTTTCAAAAAGTTTCAGGGAGGAAACCATAGCACCTATAACAGCATGGACGTCGACTACTATAATGGGAAACTTTACGTTTACTGTGTAGAATACAATTCTTCAGTAGCTGACAGAAGCGATTGGGACATATTCATAGCTATGTTCAGCCTTAATGGGGATCTTGAAAGCTACAGTGTTATAGGTAGGAGTACACGTGATATACCAGATGATGCTTTCTTTGAAGAAGCCCTTCTAGCTGAGAACGGTATGTACATTCTAGCTTCCATAAGCACTACTGATGATCACACTTATCAAGAGTGTATGGCAGAGTTCCCATGGGGTTTTGAAGGGGAATTTGTTTGGGAGGGAAACGTTGGCGAAGAAGAGTTTGAAGCTAAAAACTACGTTGATGAAATATCTGTTAGTTCAAGAAATATTCAAGCACTACCTATTAGCTTATCCTTGGAGCCCATGGATAATGTACTGTATGATACTATTCCAGGTAGTGAGCTAGAACAGTATATTCAAAGCTACAGTCTTCCAAGCGTAAACGTAGCCTACGGTGAATGGTCTGGAAAGCCCATGGAAACATATGTTGAAGACAAAATGGCCTCTATTAAGAGGGTTTTGAAATGGAGGAACCCGGCAAGAACGCTTACGACAAACTCGTAAACACCAACATGAGCCTTAACTCCATAATGGATTACCTGAGAGAACTATGGTAAATCCTACAGTAGCTTGGTTGAAGGGGAGGGTGATATAGAAAACGCACTATACAGTATTAGGGAAGCATATAATGAGCTTAAAGGTTCACTTATAGTTAGCGATATTCCGCCAATTCATTTTGGTTCGGAAACATACAATAGATTAGTGGAAATTTACGGTTCATTACTAGAAAATTATCCGACGGTCTCCAGTAGGCTGCAGTTACTACATGCAATACTTTCCTCAACATAAAATCCTTCTTTTCCAGTTCAATGGCTGATTAATTAACTGATAATGCTTTTTAGAATAAAACTTAGCGCCATGTTTAAACAATCTAGTGGTGTGTTATAGGTATTCTTTTTATTTCTGAAACATCGTCAAAGTCTTTGTCGTCAGAAACAATAGCTCTGTCAATGCTTAACGTCGCAGCGGCAATTAAGCTGTCAAAGAAGCTTAGTTTATACTTCTCCAATATTTCGAGATGTTTAATAAGGGTTAGCGTATTTATCGTTTGCACTTCAACCATACTGTATATTTCAAAAATCTTCTTTAAAGCAAGTAAAGCACGCCTTATTTCCTCAGCATTTTTCCCTCTAGATTTAAGTGTAATTTCGAATTCTAAAAGCGCAACATCGGGAACGTAAAGTTTCCCTCTTAATTCTTCAAGAACCCTAAGCGCTTTCCTATGTCTAGGGTCTCTAGGATTGAGTAGAAATAAAAGTTCTGAGTCAGTTACTGGCATTCTTCATTAACCACTTGACAGCTTTTTCTTCATCCACTTTTTCACTATAGGGTTCCCCTATGACCTCCCCTAGTACTTCAAATGGTGATTCAGGAAGAGGCTCAATGACTATGGTGTTACCGCTAATTCTCAATAGCACTCTGGAACCCTCCTTAAGCTTAAGCTTCTCTCTAATGTTTTTCGGAATAACTAAAGTGTATTTCTTACCTATCCTAACTATGGCAGACAATATTAAGCACCTATCCGAAATCTTACGTTTATGTCAGAAATATTACTTTACCTTCGGAGAAATAAGTTTTTACACTATACTACTTTATTTTCTTAAGTATTGTTGGTAGCATATTCCAACCATGCTTAAATATTCCTAATTCTCCTTTACTACATTCTTTTTCAGTATATTTTACCACATCATCTGGAGCTATGTTTGGCGCATATAGAGCCAACGGTACTGGGTCATCTGTATGTGTTCTTGCTGAAGGAGGTGTTGCATGGTCTGCTGTAACTAGGACTGCTATGTTACCTGGTTTCTCCTTGAGGAACGGCTGCACGAAGTACTTGTCTATTTCCTCTATTCTCTTCTTCTTAAGCTCCATGTTCCCGTCGTGGCCTGGTTCGTCAGGTCCCTTTAAATGAACGTAGACTATATCGTATTCTTTTAGGAGCTTAAGTGTTTCCTCCAACCTTACTTTATAGTCTTTTTCAGGATCCCCTGTAGGTGAAGGTACTTCTCTAACGTATGCTCCGAAAGCCCTACCTATTCCGAGTTCAACAGGCATTTCAGCTATTAAAGCGAATTTAGCACTGTACTTTTCAGGTAAAGGAGTTGTTTTAGGTAATTCTCCACCAGCATCTCTTAGAAGTATTGCGTTTGCCGGAAGCAGGCCTTTCCTTCTTCTCTCTTCGTTAATTGGGTGTTTATCGAGTATTTCAATTGCTTTTCTAGTGAAAATATTTGCTAATTCAGCGGTTATCTTTGCTTCCTCAGTATTTTCCAGTGGTGTAACTTCTTTAATGTATGGTTTAAATGTTTTAGAAGCAACACTAATCAAACCCTTCCTATAATATGCTGGATCACTGTTTTCAACCATTGGTGAAAGCCTATGTTCTCTACTACCTATTATGACAACTGCCCTATGGCCAATTGTTGCTTTAACCCTAGCGTATCCACCGTATTTTCCAAGATCGACGTTATCAACTGCTTTAGCAAGCTCTCTTGCTTCTTCACTTAAAAGGCTCCTCTTAACTCTCCTATCTATGAGCCTAAGTGTTTTAGGGTCTACGGTTGCGAAATTTGCTCTAAAAGCAACTTCGTAGCCTTCTCTAAAACTTAACCCTGCACCTAAAGCTTCTAAGGAGCCTCTTCCAGTGTATACTTCGTGTGGATCATATCCTAGAAGAGAAATTACTGCGGCATCGCTTTCGGGAGCAACACCTTTACCGATAACGTACATTAGCCCGCAAACACCATTTCTAGCTATGAAGTCTAATCCGGGTTTACGGGCTTTCTCAAGAGACGTTACAGGATCTTTAAGGCTATCAGCCATACCGTCGAGAACAAGGTAAAGAAGTTTCACAACACAACCCTCACCGAAATCAAAACGTTCCCGAGAATTTAATTTTTCCCTAGAGAAAGAAACAAAGAATTAGTTTTTAATTTTACCTATGTCTTTACAGCTACTTTGCGAAAAGGATAGCGTACAGTAGCTGTACTCTACTTGAAACTGTTGGGTAGTTTTCGAAGAAATCACCATATATTTCCCTTAGCTTTTCCATAGTCCTACTACTTAGCTTAGGAGGTGTTTTAGATATTATAGTGCCTAAGAGGCTATGGTAAGCTTCGTAAATGATGTTTAACGCTCTACTCTGCTAGTTTAACTATGTCCTCTAGTTGTCCCCGGTAATTGTGCTTCTAATGTATGCGTTTCCATGTCCTTCCACGAACCTTAACGCTCTACCGAACAGCTCCCTAACCCCCCTTACTCCGTCGTGCCGTTTACCCTAGTAGTCTATTGATACTTGGTAGAAGTGCGGTTTTGCTTTTTCAAGAACTTCGGGTTTAAATGCTGATGTAGTTACACTCTATCGCCGAGTAAGAAAGCTGTTGCCATGGCCCACAACCTGAACGAATCGGAGCTCTTTAAGGTAAAAGGTAATGTTGTACGTAACGCTAACACCAGAAACAAACCTCTTCTTCAAATTAGTTTAATTAATATGTTAATATTTCACTTTATGTGATTTTTACCGTATAGAAAAAAATAAATAATAAATTAGGAATAAATACATTGCAAATATAGCGTTATCCACAGGGGTTTCCTATGAAGGTAGTAAAGCTTATTCCAACAACTCTAATTGCAATATTCATTATAGCTCTCGTTGCATCAGGAGCAGTTGCTGCTGAAGTCGGAGAATTAACTCCGCCTAAGGAGACTGCGATTAAATGGATAGATGAGAACATGGATTACATATGGAGTGTTGCTACTGAAATCTGGAGATATGCTGAAGTATCGCTACAGGAGTTCAAGTCATCCAAGCTTCTAGCAGATACTCTTGAAGAAGCTGGCTTCGCTGTTGAAAGAGGAGTTGCTGATTTACCTACAGCATTCGTTGCAACATGGGGTTCAGGAGAACCAGTAATAGGAATTATAGCAGAATATGATGCACTACCTGGGCTCTCCAATTCTACACCAGGACAGCCCGGTCACGGCTGTGGTCATAACCTATTTGGTACGGCAAGCGTTTTTGGCGCAATAGCTTTAAAGGAGGCTATGGAGAAACATGGATTAAAAGGGACAATAAAGGTATTTGGAACTCCGGCTGAAGAAATACTCTACGGTAAAGTAATAATGGTGGCTGCTGGGTTATTCGACGGTGTTGACGCTGTTATAGACTGGCATCCAAGTTCTTCAACAGGTGCAGCATATACAAGTAGTAATGCCTTAGACAATAAAATCTATAGATTTTACGGTAAAACAGCCCATGCAGGTGGAGCACCATGGCAGGGAAGAAGCGCCCTAGATGCTGCATTACTTTTCACGGAAGCTATTGAGCGTATTAGAGAACATATGTGGGAGAAGGACAGAATACACTATGTAATAACTAAGGGTGGAGAAGCACCAAATATTGTTCCAGATTATGCAGAAGTTCACGTATTCATAAGAGCTCCCGATATGAACCATTTTGTAGAGCTTTCACAATGGGTTGATGCTGCAGCTTTAGGTGCGGCATTAGCGACCCAAACCAAAGTAGAAATAGAACGTGTAGTTGGATGCCACTTAGTTGTACCTAATAAAGTATTAAACGAAGTCATATACAAGAACTTGTTACTCATAGGCCCTCCAAAATGGGATGCTGAAGATTATGAATTCATAAAAACACAGCTTTCAAGACCATACGAGAAACTTAGCGAGGAAATCGCCGAATTCGAAGGATGGGATATAGGTGAACCATGGCAAGGAACAACAGCTTCTACCGATAGCGGCGATGTTAGCTGGGTTGTTCCACGTGGAACATTTAGAGTAGCCTGTGCTGCCATAGGAACGCCATGGCATCATATTGATGTTACTGAGCAAGTAGGTTCAAGATTGGGATATAAATGCTTAAACGTTGCAACGAAAGTTATTGCTGCTTCAGCCATAGACTTACTTACCCATCCCGATATAATTGAGAAAGCATGGGAAGAACTTAATCAGAGAAAACAATTACTTGGATGGGAGTATAAACCCTTCCTCCCAGGAAAAATAAAGTATCCTGAGTATCCGTTAACTCCTGAAATCGAAATTAAACCTCTAGCTGCACCGGAGGCACCAACTGTTGCTGTGGAGGAAGAAATTGCTAAAATAAAGGCTAGTGTTGAAGAGTTGAGTAGTAGTGTTGAAGAACTAAGCGGTAGC
>CAZLZO010000045.1:0-10576 GCA_964564025.1 uncultured Desulfurococcales archaeon | reverse complement strand
GCTAGAGTGGAAATAGGTGACATCGTCTGTATTGAGCATCCTTCCAAGCCAGGTGTTCCAGTTTTCTACCAGGTACTTGAAGTCCCCTTACGCCGTAAAGCTAGGGATTACGAGGAAGACTTGGTTAGAGCAGGTAGTCCCCTCATAGATGAGTCAAGAAACTACCCTAGAGCTAGAGCTAAGCAAATAGGCTACATTGAGGATGTCGGAAAGCTTCTTTCAGGTAAAGCAACAGTTGACGAGCTACTAATGCTCATAGAGCACATTAAGCCTTTAAGCGAAGTTTACACTCCAAAAACCGAGGTAATAGAGAAGCTTATTGAACCATCAGCTCCAAGCGTAGAAGTTGGAGCAATATATCCAAGCTGGAAACATAAGTTAAAACTAGAACTACCTAAGCTTCTAAGACAAGGACTCCTCATTGTTGGAGGTGTTGGTACAGGGAAAACAACGACAATGCTTACATTACTCATTAGAATCATTAGGAAAATAAGGGAACTCGGAGGAACACCTCATATTCTAATCGTAGATAAGGATGGTGAATACGGGTCTAGAGAGCTTAGGGAAGCAGCCGGTGTTCCTGGAAACTATGTGAGAATACATGTTGACGACATAAAAGTTCTCGAGTACTTCAGCAGGGAGGAATATGTTAGAGAGCTCTTAGCTAACTTAGGGTACTATGATAAGAGATCTAAAGCGGCTAAAGCAGTTGAAGCAGCAGTTAAAAGCGTACGTGAGGAATCACTTATTCTAACACCTAAGTTTGTTTTGGAAAAAATTGTTCCGAAAATATCTGAAATAAGTGTTCGAGCAGAAGTTCAAAGAAGGGTTCATGATTGGAAAAGGAAGTTTGAAGATCAGGAAGCAATATATGAAGTATCTGACATAGTTAATCTCTTAAAAACAAAAACAGTTGTTCACATAGATCTTTCAGCAACAAGAGACTTCGACCATGCATTCAAAGTATTAACTAATGTTTTAAGGAAAATCTACAGTGAAGCATTATTGAATGAGAGCTTCGGATGCATAGTAGCAATAGATGAAGCGCACCTATTCTGCCCTGAAAAAGGAGGGATAACGCTAGCAAGTAAGGATCCAACAGATTCTCTAAGAGACACAATACACTTAATAGCAACTACTGGGCCTAGAAACGGAGTTACTCCGTTCATAGCAACTCAGAGGCCAAGTTTAATATCTAAAACAATAACAACGCAAATGGGTCAAAACATAATAGCCCATAGAGTTGAAGACATAGACTTAGCTAGGATAGAGGAAATAGTAGGGCCAATAGCGAGGAAAGTAAGAGTACTACCAAGAGGATGGGCCATAATAAAAGCTTTAGCAGCAAAAATAAGAGAGCCACTAATAATCAAAATAGAAGCAGAAACATACCCAGAAAGCACAGGAAAAACAGCATACGATAGGTTTCTACAATAAGGTACTATGCTTCTTCATTAAAAGCTGAGGTGTTATGGAATATTGGAAAATAGAGTTCACTAAAGACTTCAGAAATGAAGCTAGAAAACTTGAGGTTTAAAATAGGGTTTTTCAGTTTTCTAAAAGACTTAGCTATAATGCTTCAAGGAGCCATGAGCGTTGGCTAGGTTTTCTTATGAAGCAACCTATAATTTGCATTGATACTTAGCTAAAGGAGTATGCTTAATAGACCACATAGTATAGATAAAAAACACACTATTAGTTTAAGCCATAAAGCTGTTATTGTGAGTATGCAAGCTACTTTTATAGACTTTTATAGATAGTTTAACTGGCAAACTGAAAAAGTCTCTCATAAAGCAGGATATGTGTATATATCTACATGTAGTAATGTTTATTAGCATCTGACGTGTTTACTTTCTAACCGGGGTGTTTGAAATAGTGGGTAAGTACACTACGATTAGGGTTTCTATTGAAGATAAAATGAAGCTTAAAAGACTTGCTAAACTTATTGGAGCTAGGAGCATAACTGACGCTCTAAGATACGCGTTGAGTGTTGCTGAAAGGGAGCTTGAAAAGCAAACTGGAGATTTAGGTTCAGTAATTTCCTCGCTCAAATACGCTAGGGACATCGGGGTAACGAATGCTGAAGAAGTCGACAAGTACATTTACGGTGAAGGATAGTTGGCAGTAATTGTTGATACGGGTGTTTTCTTCGCATACTATAGTTTAAGAGATAAGCACCACTTAGACTCCCTAGCTTTAATAGTTCATTTAGCTGAGGGAAAATGGGGTAAAGCATACATAACAAACCACATACTCGACGAAACACTAAACATACTTAAATATAAAGTGTCCCCTGAAGCAGCGAAAGTATTCATAGAAGCATTTGTAAATAAAAACGTAGTTAAAGTAGTGCATGTAGATGAGGATTTAGAGAGAAAAGCGTTAGAGTTATTTTTAGAAAACATCCATAGGAAGGGATTTAGCTTCACAGATGCTACAACAGTAGCCACCCTTAGAGAATACGGCATAGAAAATCTATTAACATTCGATATAAGATCCTTCAGCAACCTTGTAAAAAACATTATGGGCATAAACTACTGGAACACGTTACCATCAAAGGAACAAAGAAGAATACAAAAAATTATAAACAAATACCTAAAGTAGATAGTGAAGAATAGGTTCAGTTTATTAATGAAGTAATGTTAAGAATCTTAGCTCCTTAAATAATACCGAATCATATTACCATTAAAATACATTTTGGTAGAACCGGAATATACAAGGAGCTCATCTAATTTTATGCACTTTAAGTTTTTCATCTATGAAGTATATTTCGAGATCTTCGAGCCATGGATCATATCTTTTCCTGAATCTTTCAAAAATTTCACGTCTACCATATCCAACAATTATTTTCCTCCATTTCACATTAGTGTATTTTTCAAGTTTCTCCATAAGCCAAACATATTCAATAATATTACTAAACTCAGCAGCTGCAGGGCCAGAGTATGTAAATCCCTTTATGTCACCAATCACTCTGTAACCTATATTAACTAGGTCAAATTCCTTAAGCTTACCAAAAATATCAATCCTTTCCTTATAAAGAGGAATGCTAAGAAACTCGCTAATAATTCTCCTTGCAACATCCTCATTAAGCGATGATGCACGAAAGGATTCACTCTGAAATTCTGACTTAGCACTACCTGAATTAGCTTTCACTAAACATTTTTCAGCGGAAAGAATTTCATATGTAAAAGTAGTTGTAGTGCTAAACCTTGGACCCTCCATACTAACTAACCTAATACAGTATCCTATGTTTCTAAGCACATCATTGGCAAACTCGATGAACCTCCTAGAGCCAAGAGCAGTTATGACAGCAGGAACACGGTTAACTAAACCCATAGCTCTATGAACATCACCGGCCCTAATCTTAATAACGCTATAGCCACTTCTTGTCGCAGGCAATATGTACTTCTCAACAACAAACCTACGAATAGAGTCAGCAAGACCACTCATAGAAAACACCATCAAAATAAATTAATACGAAAACCAAAGTATAAACATGACGCACTACCATATACCTAAAAGCACAATAAGGAAAACAAGGTGTGCTAACATTTACCAAATCAGTTACAAGGACATCCTAATATTGCATTATATCCTCCACATGTGATAAATTCTTCGTTGGCTTTTTATCTAACAATTGATACTAGTATTAATTTCTTATTTTGTTTAAACTACAGTGTTATTTAGTAGAGGGCGACTCTTTGCTGTGAGGAGAAGGATTATTAGGGTTGTTGGGGATAAGTGTAGGAATTGTGGTTTTTGTTTAGTGTGGAATGTTTGCCGTAGTTCTGGTTTCTGCATGGGTTGTTTGTCTTGCTTTTTTGCTTGTCCTTTTGAAGCTAGAGCTGTTGAGTATGTGGATGCTGATGTGGAAATGGTTACTATTTATGTTGATGGTGTTCCCTTTAGAGTTCCTGGCGATGTTTCTGTTGCTGAAGCTTTAAGATATTGTGGGTTCGTGTTTGGTGAGCCCGGTGGTAAGGAGCCTTGGTTGGGTTGTGGTACTGGTGGTTGTTGGGCTTGTGCCTTGGTTATCGACGGTGTTTTTGAAAGAACCTGTATTACCCCTGTTAGGGATGGTATGAGGGTTGAAACCGATGTTGAAGGTGTTATTCCTAGGAGGATCGTTCATGGCCCTTCTCCTCACATGGTTGGTGGTAAGGGGACTCCTTGGTGGGAGGTTAACTATAGGGATTATGTTGAAGCTGCACTATGGGTTGCCGGGTGTAATTTGAGATGTCCTCAGTGCCAAAACTACCATGTAACATACGATAATGTTTCTCCGGCTTTAACACCTAGTGAAGCTGCTAGGGAGGTTGTTTTGTGCCATAGGAAATATGGTACTCGGGGTATTGCTGTTAGCGGTGGTGAGCCAACTCTTAACCGTAGGTGGCTTACGGGGTTTTTCCGTGAAGTAACTAGGCTTGTTAGCCCAAAGGTTAGGAGACATCTTGATAGTAATGGTACTTTGCTTAAACCAGACTATGTTGACGAACTTGTTGAAGCAGGATGCAACAATTTCGGTGTTGAACCTAAATGTGTAAGTGTAGAAACATACATGAAAATTACTGGGTTGAAAGATAGGGATCTCGCTAGGAAATATCTTGAAACAGTGTGGAAAGCAATAGAGTACATTGATGAGAAATATGGTGACAAAGTATTCTTGGGTGTTGGCTTAGTTTACAATAGGGAACTTGTTAGTTTAGAGGAATTAGCTAAGGCTGGGGAGAAAATAGCAAGCATAAACCCTAGAGTGCAGATAACAGTTTTAGATTATTTTCCAGCGTTTCGGAGAAGACATTTGAAAAGACCTACAGTAGAGGAAATGCTGGAAGTAAAACGAATTCTCGAAGATCAAGGGCTAAAAACAGTAATTGAACAAACAGAGATAGGACACATAGGCTCGGGTAACGTGAAAAGACCGTGATAATGCTTAACTGTTACTACATGTTTCCGGGAGATATTGTTTAAGGAAATTCTATTTCTAATTTGGGAGGCACTTAATAGAATGCGATTCTTCTTGCTTGAAATAAAATCTCTCTTCCAATAATACTTGGTAACTAGGAAACTCTTTTCCACTCCTCACCTCTAAAGTGTTTATGGTGTGTTACCACATACGTTTTTCTTAAGGTAGTAGTGTAGGTTACTTCGGGATTTCGGCTATCAATAATATCTATTTTTACGTTTTTCACATAGTATGTATCAGCAAACCCGCCTATTCCAACGAGGTTTCTCTTTGACTTTCTAAGCTTTTCAAGTTTGTTTCCGAAAATTCTTAGTGTGTCATGATCAAGTCGCTGTAGCTGAAGCTCCAGCATCAACCATTAAATTAATAGTGTAGGGAATATTTTTAAATATACTTTAGCTAAACTTCCTTCCATCTAGAGTATAAGTTGTGTTTTAAACCTAGTACATCTAGAACTCTACCTACAACATAGTTTACGATGTCATCGATGGTTTTAGGTTTATAATAGAATGCTGGTGATGCTGGTAGTACTATAGCGCCTGCAAGCATAGCTTTTAGCATGTTTCTAACGTGTATTAGATTGTATGGTGTTTCTCTAATAACTAGGATTAAGGGCTTTTTGAGTTTTAACGTAACATCTGCAGCTCTAAGTATTAAGTTCTCAGCATAACCTGTAGCAATACCTGCTAACGTCTTCATACTACATGGTATTATAACCATACCGTTATGTTGGAAGCTTCCACTAGCCATAGGTGCTGTTAAATCATTATTATCGTAGATGTGTGAACATAGACTTTTTAAAGCATCAGTGTTCATGTTTAACTCCAGCTTTAGAATGGTTTTGGCGTTTTCTGACACTATAAGATGTGTTTCAACATTTAAATTCTTAAGAACCTCTAGCAATCTTACCGCATATATTACACCACTTGCTCCAGTTATTGCAACCACTAATTTCACATGTAACACCTGCAATATTTAGCTCAATAACTTAAGCTATTTCTTCCAGTTTAGATATTTTAACATACATGTTGTTTAACGAGAATCTATGATGGCTTTCCGAGAATAGATTTAAACTTGATATATATGTAAGTATGAAGGTTCTGAAAATATAGTTACAATATTTTTTGTACCGGTACGAAAAAAATATATTAAGTACAGTTGTTTACACTAATGTTGCAAAACAGTTTACTATAGTTTGCGGTGAGAAATTTGGACACTAATAGTAAAGTCATGCATCATAGGGAAGCTAAGCATGGAGGTCACGTGTCACATATGCGCCACGATCATGAGGCTATGATTGCTGATTTTAAGAGGAGATTTATTGTTTCAACTATTTTGACAGTGCCTGTTGTTTTGCTTTCTCCTTCTATTCAAAGCTTTCTAGGTTATGAGCTTGTTTTTCCAGGGTACATTTTTGTTCTATGGTTTCTTTCATCTGTAATTTACGTTTACGGTGGTTTTCCGTTTCTTAAAGGGCTTGTAAGCGAGGTTAGGAAGAAGCTTCCAGGCATGATGACGCTGATAGGTGTTGCTATTAGTGTTGCTTACTTTTACAGTTCAGCTGTTGTTTTCATTATTCCTGGTGAAACGTTTTTCTGGGAATTAGCGACGCTAATAGATGTTATGCTTCTCGGACACTGGATTGAAATGAGAACTATTGCTGGTGCTTCTAGGGCTCTTGAGCTTCTAGCTAAATCAATGCCTACAGTTGCCCACTTAGTTAAGGAGGGAGGGGTTGTTGATGTTCCTGTGTCTGAGGTTAAACCTGGAGATAAAGTGTTGGTTAGGCCTGGTGAGAAAATACCTGTTGACGGAGTTGTTGTTGAAGGATCAAGTAGTGTTAATGAAGCATTGGTTACTGGGGAGTCTAAGCCTGTTAGTAAGAAGCCCGGTGACAAAGTTATTGCTGCCACTATGAATCTTGAAGGCTCCCTTATCATTGTAGCTGAGAAAACAGGTAGAGACACCTACATTGCTCAAGTAATAGAGTTGATTAGGAAAATTCAGGAAAGCAAATCTAGAGCTCAAGATTTAGCTAATAGAGCAGCTAAGTGGTTAACTATTATAGCTTTAACTGGTGGCTCAATAACGTTAGCTGTATGGAGTCTTGTTGGAGCAGGGTTTGCTTTCGCACTTGAAAGAGCAGTTACAGTTATGGTTATTGCATGTCCTCACGCTCTCGGCTTAGCTGTTCCCTTAGTTATTGCTAGATCAACCGCTTTAGCCGCAATGAAGGGCTTACTGATAAGGAATAGGGTTGGTTTCGAAAAAGCTAAGGACATAGGTGCTGTTGTTTTCGATAAAACAGGTACTTTAACTAAGGGTGAATTCGGTGTTTCAGACATTGTAGTTTTAAGCAATGACTTAGCAGAGGAGGAACTGGTTAAGCTAGCTGCTAGTCTTGAGCAACATAGTGAACACCCTATTGCTAGGGGAATAGTTGAGTATGCTAAGCGAAACGGGATAGGTCTGTATGGTGTTGAAAAGTTCAGAGCACTACCTGGTAGAGGTGTTGAAGGGGTAATTAACGGTAGGAAAGTTATGGTTGTTAGTTCAGGTTATTTAAGAGAAAACAATATTGTTCTGGAAGATAGGAGAGTGGATGAACTAGCTAAGCAAGGTAAAACAGTTGTTTATATACTTATCGACGGAAAACCCGCTGGCGTAATTGCGTTAGCTGACATGATTAGAGAGGAATCTAGAGAGGCAATTAGAAGGCTTAGGAGTATGGGTTTGAAAACAGTTATGCTCACGGGAGATAATAGGCGTGTTGCTGAATGGGTTGCTAAAGAACTGGGTATAGATGAGTTCTACGCTGAAGTACTGCCTCATGAGAAAGTTGAGGTTATTAGGAAAGTGAAGGCTCAAGGCTATGTAACGGCAATGGTTGGTGATGGAATAAATGATGCTCCAGCTCTTGTAGAAGCAGATGTTGGAATAGCTATTGGTGCTGGAACAGATGTTGCTGTAGAATCAGCAGACATCGTTCTTGTAAGGAATGATCCAAGGGACGTGCCGGAAATAATAGGTTTAGCTAGGAAAACCTACAGGAAAATAGTTGAGAACCTTCTTTGGGCAACAGGATACAATGCCGTAACAATACCGTTAGCTGCAGGAGTACTCTACAACATGGGCATACTTCTCCCGCCAGCTGTAGGAGCGCTTCTAATGACTATAAGCACTGTTATAGTGGCTATAAACGCCACATTACTAAAGTGAATTTAAAGAATCCTCCCCGCTTGCCCCTACACTACTTCATGGTCTTATTTAGCTTATATCAGTTAATTTCTAAATATTCTTCATTAGCAAAGTAACTGTAATCCTCGTTGCAGCCAGCATATCAACAGCTACTATTACTTCAACTACGACAGCATCTAGAACCGTAATTGAAAAGGAAACTGTTTCGGCATGGCTTTACACGTGAAGAGTAGCCGTTTTTGAGCCATTCACCTTACCTGCTAGAAGCTACACTGTAGACTTTGTTTTCGCAAATTCCGGGGAAACAATTAAAGTTTACATTACATTCTCACAGCCAATATACGCTGCTATAGTAAGCATTTGCAACTACTCGGACTAGCTAGTTTTTAGAAACATAACAGCACTAGATGATAAATACGCTTCAACAATAAAGTTGGAAACTGAGCTAAACAAGGCATCAATATGTAACCGAACACTAATAAGTAAACAGCGTGTTTACCATGTAAAACCATAGTAGTTGCTGTGAGCTATTTGCTTAGAATCACCATGTTAGCTAATTAATGTTACATTATGGGAGAATGTGCTATGTGAAAACCTATTTACTTAAGTACGTGCTTTTTATTCCTTTCTCCAGTGTATAGTTCTTTTGCTTTCACATGTTTTGCTGAAACTATTTGTAATGCGTCAGCTTCGTATATGTGGTATTTCTCGATAAGAGGCCATGTTCGCATAAGCAACCTGGTTTTAACAGGAACTATCCTTAGCAATTTCAGTTTCAGTAGCCTCACAGTTTCACCTATGAACTGTGTTCTTGCTTTCTCATATTCCTGATCGCTTAGCCATCCTCTCCTATGGTATCTGTCGATTACGCCGAAAACTTCACCTATATTCCATGCTGAAAACGATAATGTAAGTTCACCGTTTAATGCTCTATAGTATACTTCACTAACAACATCACTACCATGCTCTAATAATAGCGTTTCACAATAGTGCTTGAGTCTAAATAAGCAATTGTCAAAGCCTTGAATCCCTCAATTCCCTATCTACTTTACCAGCATCTGTAGTAACTCGGGGCTTAACAGGAACTATAGTTAACGGAATTTTTCTTTCAGAACCAAGCATTTTCAAACCCTTTTCACCACTAACCTTCAACTTAAACTCCTCCCAAAGTCTACGGTCAATAACTATACTAGTCTTAATCTTATCTTCCATACACTAAACCTCAAATACGGTTCAGAGTAGAAAAGCTTACCGTACAGCTCAAGCACAGCATTCGCATAAGAAATTCAGTAGCTATACGAACAAATTCTATGAAGCATACATGAGCTTCAATAATAACACTTTAGGGTTAAGGGGGAAAAGCAGTTGCAAAAACAGTTGCTGGAGCATCAGTTAAACTCAGAACTTCTGAGGCATAAGTGGAAATAAACAGAAATACTATGAGAGCGTGGTTGAAGTGGAAAAGCGTTTTATGCTATAAAGATTTATTAAATGATTCCTGGTATACTTTTCTACTAGGTGGTATTTATGCCTGGAAAGTACAGTAGTGTAAAGTTGTGTGTTGAAGCCAAAAGGAAGCTTGAGGAGTTACAGTTGAGACTTAGACTTCGCGGCATTAAGGTAAGTCTTCATGAAATACTTGAGAAACTTGTTGAAATAGGTTTAGAGAACGAAGACTCATTAGCGGAGAAGTTGCGAGAGGAGAAGAGAGAAATAGAAGATCCTGCGTTGGAAATGCTTGATAAGCCTCTTGACTGGAAGTTGAAGGATGCCTCCATAACTATAGATAAGTACCTATATGGTGAGTGATTTGTCTATTTTCATAGATACGGGGGTTTTTGTTGCAGCTAGAAACAGGAGCGACATTAACCATGTGAGGGCAGTGAAATTATTGAAAAAAGCTTTGAAAGGGGAGTATGGGGAACCATATACTTCAGACTACGTGTTTGATGAAGCAGTAACTGTAGCTCTAGTTAGAACGGGTTCTCCAAGAATAGCTTTAGACATAGGAAACTTCATTTTATCTTCGAGAAAACTGAAAATACTTTACGTAGACAAAGCTGTTTTTAAAGAAGCATGGAGTATTTTTGCAAAATACTCTTCCAAAGGTCTTAGCTTTACTGATGCAACAACAGTAGCTTTAATGAGGTTTTACGGAATAAACTACATTATGAGTTTCGATAAACACTTTAACGGAATAGTGCCTAGAATATGTTGATCAGTAAATGGGATTGAGAAGTAGGGTTTTTTCAACCATTACTTACTGTTTAGACTACGCGGTGTTTTGGTGGGAGTTCTTTTGAAACTCTTACAATGTTTTCCGCTACTTCTTTAGCTATTCTATCGTAGGCTTCATGGGTTACTCCTGCTACGTGAGGGGTTACTATGATGTTGTCTAGTTTGAATAGTGGG
>CAZLZO010000044.1:1744-10597 GCA_964564025.1 uncultured Desulfurococcales archaeon | reverse complement strand
GAAAAAGAAGTCCTATGGGTTATAATACAATATCCTCAATACTTCCAAACACTAGCAAGGCTAATTGAAGAATTTAACTTAACCGAAGATGAAGATCTAAGAAAAACAATCGTAACAATCCTAAAAGACTTAATGCAAAGCTAAATACGATTTTAAACTTACTGTATAATTAGAACCTCATTTATCCCCCAATTTACCCGGAAATGTTTAAATAGTGGCTTTTCCTAGTTTATTTTGGGTGGTAAATTTGTCCCCCAAAGTTGAGGGAAGGATTTGTCCTAGATGCGGACTACCCTATAGCTATATTAAGCGTAGGAAGGTTGGGAATAAGGTTTACATTTATGCGGTACATTACTTGGGATACACTAAGGAAGGGGGTAAGGTAAAGAAGAAGGTTAAGGAATGCTACCTGGGACCTGAGGGATCCTACGATTACGTTACGCTAACTCATGAGAGGGAAGGCCTGGTTCTGAGGGGGCTTACTGATTCAGGTAGGGCTTTAGAATATCTTGACGCATTAATAAACTATTTGGGGAGGGTTGAAATCGATAGGGAATTAGCTCTTAAACTAGCAGAAAGGTTCGAGAAGTTGGCGAAGAGGCTTAGGGAACATGGGGGAGGACATTAGGGGAGAAATAGTTAATGCACTTATGGAGCTAAGGAAAGCTCTCAAACCTAAAGCAGTAGTTTTCGACCTAGACGGGGTATTAGTGGATAGCTCCAGAAGATACGAGAAATGCATGAGAGAAACCATGAGGAAATACCGGGTAAGGAAACCTGAGGAACTAAAACACATAGTAGGAGCTATGAGAGACTTCTGGAAATGCTTCCTCTCAGAAAAACACATGAACCTGGACAGGCCAAAACCTGAAGCAGCAAAACTAGTAAGATCATATCTTTCGAAAGGATACAAAATAATAATTCTAACCGGAAGAGTAAAGCAAACACAGGAGAGAAAAACCAGGAAGCAGCTAAAAGAATGGGGAATACATTTTCACGAAGTAGTTTTCAGGAATAAGGGAGACTACCGAAAAGACCACGAAGTCAAGTTGGAAGCGTTAGAGAAGCTCATGGAAAAATACAATGTAGAAATAGTATATGATGATTCGGAAAAGTTTCTTCAAAGAATTAGAAGCAAATTCCCCAACATAAAAACATACAAAGTAGATTCTCAAGAAGATCTAACTACATAACATCTTAGCTGTTTAAAAGGAATTCTCGAAGCCAATGGGCTAAGGAGAGCATTAAGTGATTTTCTAAAATACTCTTTATAGCTATAAGCGTAACTAAGTTATGTAAGTATATATTCGCTTTCATTTCCAGCTCAGCTCTCATAACGATCTTCCCGAATCTAAATATAAATTTAGTCCTAATCAAAGATAACGAGTAATATATCATCAGGAAAAACGCAACTACAATCTCTTCTAGAAAAACTAAGTCGCCAACAGAAACTACGATTTTAGCTAAAAACTTCTCCAGAAAAATCCTGTGCAAATAGAGGTAAAGAACAGCTACTTTTCATTAGTCTAAAAGAAAACCTTCATATTATTGCTTCGGCTTCATTAAAGTTATTAGATAATTAGATAATTTGTGCTATGATATGGGAAGATTGGAGGATAAATTTATCCCGAAAAAGCTTTCAATTGTGAGGAACATTTTAATGCTGCTTCTTCATAACGAGTTTTGCTACATCAAGGGATTTTTAACGTATGAGGGTGCTACGAATTTCCCTTATTCTCCCAGGATTACAATGATTGTCTGTCTTTCTTTGCTGCATCTTTCTAGTGTTGGAATTAAGTATCTGTGATTTCTTCTTAACGCTATTATGATTGTTGTTGGATCTTTTGATTTTATGTATTTCATTATTTTCTTTATTGATGGTTTAATGTCTTGTGTGGTAAATGTAACTATGTTTACCGTGGAGACTTGTATGGGTATTTGGATTTTTGCTTCAATGTTCTTTAGTGTTCTTAGTATTTCCTCTCTATATCCGTAGGGTGCTAATATGACTGTTAAGTCAGGTACGAGCTTATGTTTTACTATAGCATGTGCGATACCGTAGGCAAGGGCTTTAGCGTACAATTGTTTTCTCCTGTAGGGAAGCATCCTATATACTGCTCGATAAGGTATTAAAACAACTATGTTGTTGTGTTCCTCGTTTATTTGGAGTCCCTCATCCACAGCTAGTTCATCAAGTTTCTTTATGATTTTAGCCAGTACTTTTTCGTCAAACTTTTCTGCACCGAACTCGAAATACTCGATAATTATTTTCTTAGCTTCATCTATTTTGCCGTGGGCTATGTGGTTCGCAAGTCTCATAGCGTGTACTAGCTTTATCATCTCCAGATATGTTTGCTTACGAACTTCCTCACATACTGCTTGATAGTTTATGGGTGCTAGATTATTTACTGTGATTACGTAGTATTTGTCGAATCCTCCTACTTTAACACCATCATCTGATACGTTGAATGTTTTAGGAGACACTTTGATTATTCTATCTTCTCCTTTAGTAAAGCATGCTTTAACTACTGTGTCACCGGATTTTGCAATGGGATAACCGTCTTCGCATAGGAATATTTTTCCTCTAAAAACCTCATAGTCTATCATGCCTAAAGATGCTAATATGTTTAAGCTCTTTTCAACTAGAACCTCTAGGAGTTCTGAGAAGCTCTGAGAAGCTCTTATGCCACGTAGTATGCTTTTACGTTTGAATATTTTTAGCGGTATTATTACCTCTCTTTCTCCTACAGTGTTACATAGCGTTACTATGGTATCCCAAATTGTTTTAACTATGAGTGGTCTTAGTCTCTGCATTTTTATTAGCTTCATTCTTCTCCTATAATCGTATCCTGGAACATATAAGAGGACTGCTTTAGCTGAAACACCATCTCTACCGCTACGCCCTATTTCCTGGTAGTAGTCTTCTATGCTTTCGCTCATCATGTAATGAACTATCCACCTTATATTCGGAATATCCACTCCCATACCGAAAGCCTTTGTAGCAACAACCATTCTTGGTTCTTTGGCTTCACCTTTACTTGTTTTATAAAGTTTTTCTAGTATTCTCTCCCTTTCCCCTTTACTTAGCTGTCCGTGGAAAACAGCTACTTTTTCACCTAGTGCTTTAGAAAGGTGCTCTGCTATTACTTTGGCATTTTCTCTTTCTCTTGCCGATTTTACAAAGGGTGTGAAAACAACGCCTATCCAAGGTTTGTCTTTGGATATGTTTTCAGCCCAGCTAGTTAAGGCTTTAACAGTATTTACTAGTGCACTAAGTCTTTGCGTGGGGTTAGAAATTAGAATCCCTGATAACTCTAGGTTCTCTCTAAGCACGGGGCCTTTCAGAACCCTAGGGTTATTCGGTAATGTTTCGTTCTCGTCAAAGCGGGACATATCCAGATCAAGTATACTGTAGTTGTCTACGCCAATACTGTTAAGAAGTAATTTAAGGTCTTTTTCAGGCAATGTTGCAGTAAACATTGCTATAGGGATCCAGAATCCTTTTTCTCTCAATTCCTTCATGAGCTTAAGAGCGTAAATGTATGAGGGCCTAAACGTAGTACCCCATTTAATGGGGGTGTGTGCTTCATCGAAGACCACGTAGTTTATTGCTCCCTCGTAGAAGAGCCTCACAATATATGGATTCTGTAGTTGTTCAGGGGTCATGTAAACTATGGGAACTTTGCTTCGGATGGCTTTTTCTAAGCATGTGATTTTCTCTTTCATCGGTACTGTACCGTCTATCCGGCATACCTCTATGTTTCTTCTTTTAAGCCCATTAACCTGGTCTTCTATGAGAGCTAAGAGAGGCGAAATAACTACGGTGACACCTTCAGCAACCTTATTTAATGCTATAGCCGTACTTTGAAATATGAGGGATTTTCCAGCACCTGTGGGTAGAATAACTACAGTAAGGGGTTTTCCGTAAGAAACATTTTCAATGTAAGGTTGAAGAACGTGTAAAACAGCTCTTTTCTGGTAAGGCCTTAATTCGAAACCCCAATGTTTCCTAACGAACTTACTGCATATGCTTAGTGCTTCCCTCCTATCGCTGAAAACTATTGGTTGTGTATCGAAGCTTAGTGGTTTAGGCTTTACTTCCTGAGCAGCTAACGGTATATTGCTAAGCCTTCCCCAACCCTGGATAACCCATATTTCTACATGAGGAAACAGCTCTCTTAAAGCAGCTAGGAACTCGCTCTTATCTAGTTTAGAAAGCTTCTTAGACAGAATAGCTAGATCATATAGGGTTGGTATGATTATTCTTCTATTCCTAAATAATTCTTCTATCCTCTCTGTGAAGTTTATTTTCATTTTTCTACAGGCAAGCTTACCGTATTTTGTAGCTACTATGGCTATGGAGTTTTCAGCGAGACTATTAACGTAGGAATAAATAATGTTAAGATTTCTAGCTCCAATAAGCTTGCATTCTTCAACACCATATATGGGGTTAAGTTCTTCTTTCTCAACAGACACATTGCTCTTAATTAGCTCTGGAATGTACGTGGTAACTGTTATGTTCTGCGAAACGCTTCTTAGCATTTCCAGAGCTTCCTCAGGACTGCAATGAGCTAAGAGTGAAACAGCAAAAACTCTCCTTACTTTTGCTGACAAGTATTTTCTTCTAAGACTGACTAGTTTCTCAACTAATAATGGAAGATACTTTGCTTCAACAATAATTTCCTCTCCAAGTTTAGGCTCGAAACATACTTTGTTCTCACATAGTTTAGAGAAGCTTTCAGCAATATCGTCTCTTACCTTAAGTTTCTCAAGTATTTTTGTAGCATCACATGCGCCATCTATAATTGCGGAAAGCATTATTGTTGCCGATAATAATTCTAGGCCGCTTAAGTAGTCAATAATGTTTCTTAAAGCATTTATGTCTATTTTTCTTGGACACCAAACATTATTATTGCAGCTATTATTAACTATAGGTACTATTACGATAGTGTTTTTCTCCACACCTGTTTTTTCGAAATATTCCTTGGTTTGTAAGGTTTCTTGCTTGACCGGTTTAAGAAGTTCCGTTAGAATATTTAAACCGCTAAGTTCTGGATAGTTAGATTTTAGCACATATCTTAGTATGTTCTTTCTTACTAGAACCGTTAAGAGCTTGTTTAAAAGTAGAACGCTGGCTTTAGCGTCTTCGTCGGGTATGTGCGGTTCGTAGTGAATGTTGAAAATGTCTGATAAGTATTCGAGAGAATGGCTTGGGGTTTCAGGGACTGCTATAAGCGATAGTGTTAAGGTATCAACAATCGGTGCTGAAATTTCTATTCCTTCCTTCTTTAGAAGAGGTATGTCATGTCTTGAAATGTTGTGTCCTACAATAACTTTTGGCTTAGTGAAATTTAGAAATCTTCTTAGCCAATTAGCTGATTCTATACCGAATGCTCTTCTGTAACCAAATCCCTTATTTAAGTGGGAACTATACGCATAGACCCCGTATTCTCTAATTCTAGCAATGTTTTCTTCGACAAACGTTTCTACATCTATACCTACAATGTCCACTCCTGATGAAAGAACGTTGCATTTATCGTACATGTCAAGTTTCTTACAGTATTCTAGGAAGGAATTAAAGAAGCCGCAATCGAAAACCAAGTCTAAAACGCTTTTAGATAACTTAGCCTTCCTAATAGCTTTAATTACATTATTGTTGCTTAAAAGAGAAATAATGTATTTGCAATCCCTTCGATCTAATGCCTTCTTAACCTTATTTATGTAGAATCTGAAAAGCAGAATTCTGAAGATAATGTAGGAAGCAACAATTACAATAAATATTACTAAACATGTAAGCGTAAAGTAATACCCCATCATTTCCGAAAAATAATGTTTAAAACGTAGTTAAGTATTTATTGTTGAATAGGCTCTTTAAGGAAATTTGGTTAATCTCATCGGGATTTTGCATTATAATATGTAGGTCTGTGGTTCACCGCTTATGCAGTTCATCACCTATGTTTTCGACGTGGCTTCCTCTTCATCCCTTAGTTTCCTAGCAATTTTCTTTATTATTTGCGTTTCTATTTCTCCTTTCTCCCTAGGGTCTATGAGTACTGCTTTTAACCCCTTAGTTTGTGCTTTTTCGTAGAGTCTTTTATCTGCTGTTATGAGGATAAAGTCTGGATGTTTTGTAAGCCACTTTAAAACCATAAAATCATATTTACTAATACCTCTAAACCCACCTCCACGAACAACAACACTATAGCCAGCAAGCTTCAACCTCCACCTAACCCTATTTCTAAAACCCCAAAGACATCTATCAAAAAACAGCCTAACCCTCAAATACGCTCCTCCCTTCCATGCAGGAAGTTTACGATTCCTCATAAGTAATTTTCCTCTAGGAGATATTTTAAGAGAAAATTATTACAAAGTTAAAAAATAGCTATTAAAGATTGTGATGAATAAATAATGGTAAAGGTGTTATTAATGAAATTAAGTAGTGAGGATCGAAGCTACATTTGCGAATTAGGTAAGTTCGCTGTTAGAGAGATATTGGAGGATTTTGTGAAGAAACATGGTGTAAGAGTTGTTGATGTTGACATTAGACCTAATGGCTTATTCTCAACATTGCTCAGGGAGCATAAGGAGGCTAGAATAAGCTTTAAAGAAAGTAGGGATGGGGTTCTTGACGATATTTGGGTAGGTGTGTGTAGTAGGGATTATGAGGGATTAGCTGAGAAATCTGGTAGCAGCTTTATATTGGTAGCTGACATGAAATATTGTCATCTCATTGTTGTACCTTTTAATATTGTTAGGTGGCATAATTTTAGTGGCGGAAAGGGCTTCACGATTAAGGTTAAAAAGGAACGATATAGGCTAAGTAGCGGAGCAAACCTTGTAGTTGACGATTTAGCCCCTATTCTTAAAAAGCTTTTGTAATAGAGAGGGATAGGTAAATAAGCAATGTTACATTATGTAGCTTTTGAACTCTTTAAACACCTTATCTAATGGTTTAAGCTCTCTTCTTGGTATGTCAGGTACAAACATCTTCACTTTTATTTTGAGTCCTTCACTTTCCACTTCTTTTTCTAATATTTTCCATGCCCAGTATATGTCTCCGAAATGTAGGAATACTTGCCAATTCCTAATGATAACCCATATTTCGTTTACTGCTGCTCGGTTTTCAATGTACTTCCTAATGGTCTCGAATATTTTAAGTATTGGTGCTGGACCTGTGCCAAAAAGTGTTTCACATTCTATAGCTATTGCTTTATTTTCCACGAAAATATCAGCTACTATGTTCTCGTTAATTTTATACGTGCATTTAATGTCCTCTAGTTTAACATTCATTTTCTCATGGAGATACTTAATAGCTAATGTCTTTAAAGCTAAGTGGTCTTCGCTTTCATGCTCACTAATATCTCTTCTAACATAGGCGACATAGTCTGATGAAAGCATTGCTTCAACAAAGTCCCTATACTTTCTGTCAGCATATGAAATTGCTAAATCATACATTCCAGGTTTATAAATGGGGTATGAAATACCAAAGGTCATATTGAGCGTCTTATTTATTTTCTCAAACATTTCCTCCGGAGACGGTATCGTATGGAAACTAAGTATTTTTGCCTCATAGGGTTCAAAGAGTTTTTTAAGGGCATCCTCTGTTTTTTCAACATTCCTAGATAGTAGTATTAGGAAACCTAGTCCTTGGGTAAAAGCTTCGATAAATCTTCTTTTAAGCCATTTTCTTGCTTCCTCATTTTTAATAAGGTAGTCTTCGTGGGCTACAATGATTTTTCCCGAAATACTGCCTGATATTCTTAGCCATAGCTCTAAACCAGGCAAATTAACTAAGCCCATCTCATGCTCCTTCTTTTCAGAACCTAGGAGAATTATTGATTCTGGAAGTTTTCCTCGAACTTCCCTATAAAGCTCTCTACATGCTATCCAGAAAAGATACCATAAATGCTCTTTGCTTTCGGGGAGAACTATTACTATAGGTTCACCTACGTACTCACTAGCTACTTTAAGCAAGTCCTTAACCTTTTCTTCTTCGCTCTCTAAAATGAAGCTCAACATGTTAGCGCCCTTAAGAACCTGAGCTTCAGCAATGCCACGTAATGACTTCATGATCTCCTTAACCTCAGCTCTAGCAGGTTTCTGAAGCACAAACCTCTCAGAATAGATTTCTGGAACACTTACTTTTACCTCTACAGGTTTTGAAGCAATGAATTTCAATGAAACATCCCTAAGTCTCAACAGCTCTCTCATAACATAAGCTGTAACACCTAATTGCAAATACATATTCAATAAGCTTATGGCACTTTTAGACCACGGTACAGGACCTTTTACAATGAAAGGCAAAGATACTTGTACAAGCTCCTTAATTTCCCTACTAAATGCTAAAACAACATTTGCTAATGGAAATGCGAGTTTAAACATCTTAGGAAAGTTCGCTCTAGCAGTAATCTCCTTTGTAGTAATGTATGTGAATTTTGTAATTTTAGGAGGGAGTTTAGCCTTAATAGACTTTATTTTAGGTAATTTTCTTGATACTACGGGTTTAGGGAGAACTTCAGTTTCTTCTTTTCCTTCACCACTAGGAGACACTGTTATAATTCTTAGTTTTTCAGTTTCTTCTCTTTCCTCTTCAATAATAACTTCAACTTCATACTTTCTCATCTGAGCTAAAGCTGCTAGTAGCTCCTCAATGTGTTCTTCAACATACTTCAGCTTACCCTTCATTATTTAATACCTTCTCATATTGTTCTCTTAATGGTCAAGGCAACTCTCCAATCAGAACTAAACAGTAAATCTGTACGACCTACAATAACGCTTGGCATAATCCACCTTAAAAAGCTAAGCAAATTTGTTTCTTGATGAACACCACTCCATGAGTTATATGAAGATAGT
>CAZLZO010000044.1:0-1644 GCA_964564025.1 uncultured Desulfurococcales archaeon | reverse complement strand
TCTACAAGTTTACATAGCGAGCCTCCTAGAGTTTCCTCTTTAGCTGGTATTACAGATAATGTTACATAATTCCCCCATTCTTCAATCCTACATAATGATGGATAGTCTGGATAACCAAGTATTGTAAGGTCATCTGCTAGTTTAGATTTAACCGCTGGTTTAAATAGTGGTTTTTCTTCGTTTATGCCTAGGATTCTGAATGTTTCTTTTCTTTTTTCCTCATCTTTTTCTAATACGGGGTATAATGCCTTGAATAAGTATTCTTTAGTAACTTTTCTTAGTGACCATGCTAGTAGAGTGTACTTGCCGCCTTCATTGACTCCTAGGAAAGTATTGCCAGCTTTTTCAACAAGTAATCTTAAGACTTCTACTGGATCTTCCGGTGGACTATACTCTACCTTAATTTCTCCTATGACTTTTTTAGCTACATTAAGTACATGTTTTGCCCTTTGAGCTAGCTCTCGTGAAATTTCGGATGCAGGATCTCCTGCGAACTGCTTAACGACAGTATCCGCTAGAACGCTTATTGGAACAACATAGTTTTCCAAGAATTTCCTCCAAGAATCCTTACTCCAAGGCTTAACTTCATCGATTAAAGCCTCTGGAGAAATGACAGACATTGTTTTCACCAGCTTAAATCTTATTCTAATTTCATATCTACTATTACGCTACTTTAAATATTAACGTTCTACGTTTAGTTTTAACAATATTAGCTAAGGTTCAAGGTTTAATGTATAAATATGATCTTAGTTCCAAATTAATAATATCGACTATATTTTATAAGTCTTCAAGATGTTTAACTTCATTAAGTACAAACATGTAAAACAAGCTTTGCTTGTAACACTTTCGGAAGAGGGTTTTATTTTAAATTTTCCTATATAGTTTATGTGTTTCTGATTAGGTTTTTGTTTGCTTCTTGTTTTTCCTATTAGCTGATTTTCCTAGCGGTTCGGTTTTCTTTCGCAGTTTTCCATAAGTTTATCGTGTTTGTTTGAAAATGGATTTTCCAATGGCTCTAACTTTTCCGGTTAGAGATTCGAAGCTATATAGGGGGACATGAGAAACGCTTAAATATTAGATGGGCTTGTCTTTATAAGTTTCCTCATGGTTTTCCATCGGGAACTCCTTATATAGAATTTTATGGGGAATCTATTAGCTTCTTACCTACATGACTTACCATGAGCCGGGAGAATCTATTAGCTTTCTACCGGGGGGTTTATAAGGCTTCATATTCTTCAATCTATTATTCGATATACTATAGTATCTTATATTCTATTATAATATATTATATAACTACTTTTCTAAAGATATAGTAGTTATACGCCATCCAGCAGTAGTTGGTTTGGGGGATAAGCCGGTTTCTCATGGGTTTCTCCATCGTTTTCATGTAGAGTTGATGGTGTCTGTGATTTTGGGGGATAAAGGTCTAAATTTTTTCCAGTATTTCTCCTTTTGCTTGTGGATTTTTTCTATTTGGTTTCTTCGTTTTCCTGTAGGATTTTTGATGGAAATCGAAAAGTTTAAAAAGGGGGTGCAGTTTATAAAGGTTTGATGAACGTAGGAAGCTAATAGATTCCTCATGCTATTTCGGGTTCTCTGATGGAGTTGATGGTGTTTGATGGTGCGGGTTCATTGCTATAACTG
>CAZLZO010000043.1:0-10736 GCA_964564025.1 uncultured Desulfurococcales archaeon | reverse complement strand
TTGCAATGATAGTTTTCTCAGGGTTTTACATTTGGCTTCAAAAAACATACATGGGCAAAGCGATAAGAGCATCTGCCCAAAATAAAGAACTCGCTCTAGTGAGCGGCATTAATATACAGAAAATATTTCTAATAAGCTTTGGCATAGCAACTGCAATGTCTGCGATCGGCGCAGTTCTCTTTGCACCAATTTACTACGTAGGTCCCTTCGTTGGAATCGAATTAACGATCAAGAGCTTCATGATAGTTGTTTTAGGAGGCTTAGGCAGTATAGAAGGCGCTCTACTAGGCGGATTAATAATAGGCGTTGTCGAAGCTCTTAGCTCTTATATCCTCTCATCAGAGGTTAAAGAGCTCTCAGCTTTTATAATTTTCCTGCTAGTTCTCCTCTTTAGGCCTAAGGGTCTTCTCGGAAAAGAGGTTAGAGAATAATGATTGATAAAAATGTTATAATGGGAAAGCTTAACTGGATATTAATATTCGTAGCTCTTATAGTGTTTCCATTCGTCGTACAATCTCCCTTATTGCTTCATTTAGCTATTTTGATATTTCTCTATATAATAATCAGCGAAGCCTGGAATCTAATAGGTGGCTATGTTGGACAGGTTTCTTTAGGCAATGCAGTATTCTTCGGAGTAGGGGCTTATACAGCAGCCCTTCTATATTTAAAATTAAATGTTAACTTATGGATAGGGCTTGTCGTAGGCATAGTTTTCTCAGCGATACTCAGCGTCATCATAGGTTACATTTGCTTTAGATTACATGGAGTATTCTTTGCCTTCGCCACTTTAGCGGTGGCAGAAGTCTTCAAACTAATCTTCATCATAAGGAAAGATATAACGCAAGGGCCTATGGGTGTAGTTCTACCGTACAGGGGAGATTCTATTCTAGATGTTTCTTTTGCTTCAAAAGTGCCTTATTACTTCCTGACTCTAGCATTTTCCATACTTGCAGTATTCATTGTATATTATTTATCTAAATCCAAGATAGGATACTACTTCCTCGCCGTAAAAGAGGATGAAATTGCTGCTCAATCAATAGGTATAAACACGGTACTTATTAAAATCCTAGCATTCATGCTTTCAGCTATCCTCAATAGTATTGCAGGTTTCCTCTACGTGACTTACATCAGATATATCGATCCCTACGTAGCGTTTGGTCTAGATATTTCTCTGATTCAGGCCCTACTAACCATTCTGGGAGGTGCTGGAACAGTCTGGGGTCCAGTTCTTGGAACTATAATACTTATTCCTCTTCTAGAGATGTTCAGAATATACTTTGTAATGTTTTCCGGACTCAACTATATGCTCCACGGCGCTCTTTTAATGGTAATTATTCTCCTTATGCCCCAAGGAGTAATAAATATTACAAGGAGGTTTATCAAATGGTTGAAATCTTAAAAGTTGAAAATGTAACTAAGCGATTCGGAGGAATAGTGGCGCTTAGGCAGGTTTCTCTCACCGTAGAAGAGGGAAGCGTAACGAGTCTTATAGGTCCTAATGGTGCTGGGAAAACTACTCTCTTTAACATAATTAACGGCTATATAAAACCCAATGAAGGAAAAATATATTTTAGGAAAGAAGATATAACAAAGCTACCACCTCAAGCAATTTGTAAAAGAGGCATTGGCAGAACTTTTCAGGAAAACAGAGTGTTCGCCAATATGACTGTATTGGAAAACGTAATGACCGGCGCATTACTCCATACTTCAGACGTTAGTGAAGCCGAGTCTAGAGCATTGGAAAGCTTAAAGATAGTAGGGTTACATGACAAGAAAAATTGCATTGTAAAAAACTTAACAATTTTAGAAAGAAAAATGGTAGAATTGGCTAGGGCTCTGTCCACTAGACCCGCTCTCCTATTGTTAGACGAAATAGCGGCCGGTTTAACAGGAGCCGAAATAGCCTGGCTTCTAGAATTATTGAAGAGAATAAACTCGAAGTTGAATATAACGCTTTTTATCGTCGAACATGTTCTCAAATTCGTCATGAGAATATCCGATAAGGTGATAGTTCTAGACCATGGAGTAAAAATAGCTGAAGGCTCACCGGAAGAAGTTGCTTCCAACAGTAAAGTTATAGAAGCTTATATTGGAGGTGAAGATATTGCTCGAAGTTAAGAATATATGTTCTGGGTATGGTGAATTAAAGATTTTGGATAATGTAACCATAAAGGTGGATAAAGGAGAAGCGGTAGCGATAATAGGCAGTAACGGTGCCGGAAAGACAACTCTGCTTAAGACGATCGTTGGTCTGCTTATCCCATGGAAAGGTGAAATAAAATATAATGGCGTAGAAATTACCAAAGCACCACCTTACAAAAGAGTTGAACTAGGGATTTCATATGTTCCTTGTGAAAAATCCGTATTTCCTTACATGACTGTCTTAGAAAACTTAGAGATGGGTTGCTATAATAGAAGAGCTAGAGAAAAGAAAGAAGAATCCCTTGAAAGAGTTTTTCAACTATTTCCTATGTTGAAGGAGAGAAAAAACCAGCTTGCTGGAACTCTAAGTGGTGGCGAGCAAAGAATGTTAGCATTAGCTAGAGGCCTAATGTCATTGCCTTCATTATTAATGCTTGACGAACCATCGTTTGGTTTAGCACCTAAAGTCGTAAGGCAGTTTTACAATACGCTATCTCTGATTAAAGAAGAAGGAATATCAATTTTATTAGTTGAACAAAAAGCTCAATATGCACTTAATTTCACGGAGAGAGCTTACTTACTCGACAACGGGAAAATATTGCTTTCTGGCACATCTCAAGAGATGCTTAATAATGAATATGTGAGAAAAGCGTATTTGGGGGTGGTGTAGATAGGCAAGAAAAATATAGTCATCATAGCAACACTCGATACAAAAGGAGAGGAAGCTAAATACCTTAAAAAGCTTATAGAGGATAGAGGACATAGAGCAATAGTTATAGATGCTGGAATACTAGGCAAACCATTGTTCCAAGGGGATATACCTAGGGAGAAAGTTGCCGATTTAGGAGGAAGAAAACTAGAGAGTTTAATAAAGGATATTGAACAAGGATTAGAGAAAATAAAGGCTTTAGAAGTCGTCATAAAAGGGGTTAAAAAAGCCGTATTAGACCTATATAGGAAAGGAGAGCTTGACGGAATTATCGCGATCGGCGGTTCGACTGGAACAGCTATTGGAACAGCTGCCATGAAAGTTTTACCTATAGGTGTGCCCAAATTAATGGTTTCAACATTCGTAGATCCACACTATATTGGAGAAAAAGACATTATGATTTTTCAAACACCAGCAGATATGGTTGGTTTAAACTATATTATGAAACGCGCATTGTCAGCAGCAGCTGGCGCAATTATAGGAATGGTTGAGCTTACTGCTAAGGCAAAGCCTCAAAAACCCGTAGTTGGCATAACAGCACTTGGCGTTACAACACCAGCAGCTATGGGCATAACGTCGAAATTGAGGGAGAAAGGATATGACGTCGTGGTTTTTCATGCAAAATCCCAGAATCTCGATGAATTGATAGAGCAGGATGAGGTTTTTGGCGTTATCGATTTGACACCTTTTGAGCTAATTAGACTACATATTTTCCATCCACCAGGCGTACCGCCTAGAGAGAGAAAGGACAGACTTGAACCCGCTCTCAAAAAAGGACTTCCCTACATATTTATACCTGGAGGTTTAGATATGCACATATTTAGAGGAACACCGAAAGAACTGCCAGAGATTTTTAAGTCACGTAAACTATACAGGCACGGTCCTTACGTAACGCTTGCTAGAACCAATAAGGAAGAAATGGTGAAACTTAGCCAAGTGATAGCGGATAAGCTAAAGCTAGCGAAAGGCTCTGTCGCAGTAGTAATTCCTCTTAAAGGATTTTCAGCGTTAGATAAGCCTGGAGCTCCATTTTACGATCCTGAAACGGATGAAGTGTTGATTAACGAGTTAAAAACGAAATTGCCACCAAATATAAAGTTTGTAGTCGTTGATGCCCACATTAATGATAAAAAATTCGTAGAAGAAGTAATTAGGGTATGGGATGAGCTCATTGAAAATATACATTAAATGTTTATGTTTTTTAGTTACATTTTGTCATAAATAATTTAGGGGGTGAGTAAATTTGGTAAGGAGGTTTTCTCGTGAAGAAGTTTTAGAAAGATTGCATAAAACAATTTCAGAAGGTAAGCCCATTCTTGGAGCAGGATGTAGCGCGGGTATAATAGCTAAATGCGCGGAGCTTGCTGGCGCAGACTTGATAATCGTCTATAGTACAGGGCTTTCCCGTTTAATGGGACTGCCAACAGTTATATTTGGAGATTCCAACGCCTTAACTGTGAAAATGGCAAAACCAATATTGAATATCGTAAAGAACACACCTGTAATTGCAGGCGTAGATCTCGCTGATCCTACACGAGACATGGAAAGATTCCTAAAGAAACTAATGCACATGGGCTTCTCTGGAATAATAAACTTCCCCACATTTGCTTTATACGACAGAAACGAATATTACAGAAGATCTAGAGATGATGTAGGAATAGGCTTTAACCGTGAAGTCGAAAACTTTAGATTAGCACATGAAATGGGATTCTTCACAATGGCATATGTAAGATTACCGGAAGATACCATAGAAATGGTAAAGGCGGGAGCAGACGTAATAGTAGCCCATGCAGGTAGAACTATGGGTGGATTAGTTGGTGGTAAAAGAGGCTTTGGAAATATTCGAACTCTTGAACAGGCAGCTGAACATGTACAGAGAATAATTGAAGCTGCTAAATCAGTTAAACCTGATATAATAGCGTTAGCCCACGGCGGACCTATAGCAACACCCGAAGATACACAGTACATATATGATCACACAGATGCCGTAGGCTTTGTTGGAGCGTCGAGTATTGAAAGAATACCTATAGAAAAGGCAGTAATTGAGACTGTGAAGGAATTTAAGAATAAGCGGATAAAATCCCTATAATTTTCATTACAATTTTCAAATATAACTTAAGCCTAGACTCCTTTTTGCTTAGCCCTAAAAGCGGAAAACGTTTACAATTACTGAAAGCATAGTTAGCATATATTATCGTAGATGTTACTGAAGGACATTTTTTTCTGTCCAGTTTTGGGCCTATGTTTATTTCTGAGATGGGGGGTAAAACTTAACTGATTTCGAGATTATTTGCCATAAAATATGATCTCTTACTTGTCTTCATAGGCGCTGTTTCAACCCTAGCTTTCCTATTTACCACTATCATCCACCTGGGAAAATATGTTGTAAAAAGAATAGATGAGAAAACGATCAACTATAATTTTACTTTAACCAGACATACTAGCTTTATAAGCTAGTTACAACTTCTATTGGCCCTAATTAACAATCACAACCTTAAACTGGAAAGGACTTAATGGTAAGGTTTAGGCTTAAGGATTACCATCTTATTGAAATAGGCTTTTAAAGTATTGTGTTTAAATGCTTCTTCAATTAAGTTGCCTGTGAATGGTTTCTTACTATATTTTGCTCTTGGCCTTATTGTTAAACTGTATTTTTCTAAAATTCTTCTTAGAGTTCTATAGTCTTTTTTTGTAAAGCTTTGATAACGCATTTATTGCTTAACTTTCTGTTCCAAGTGCATGTGTATAACTAATTTCTCAGCTACTTCCCTACTTCTATTTGTTGATATGTTATTTTTCTCTCAATAATTTGTTGGTGAATTTTCTCAAGTTCTTCTGCTTCCTTCTGATATAATCGCTTAGCATACATTAGTCCATGTTTTGAAACATTAATGTGCCTTTTCTGTTTAACTATGCCTAGGGTTGTTAGGCCGAGCTTCTTAATTACATTTAAAATGGTTGTTTTATGTTTTATCTTAAGAATTTTAGCTATTTCTGTAGCCGACTCTTGCTTTATGTAAAGTAGGTAGGCTAGTATATAATCCAACATTATAGGATTAGTGTGATATAGTGCTTTAAAGTATGTAGGATCCTTCTGAATTTTCTTTAGCTCATTGCTTATACGATCTTTAATATTAAGTGCTTCCTTAAGTATTTCACTTAATGGTTTTTTCAGAAAATATAATGTTCTATGTCTGAGACTTACCGATGGTCTATATTTTATGTTGCTCGTTTCCATGAGCTTCTTAACGACCTCACTGCTCCATTCTATAAGTTCTCTTATTTCTTTGTAAGAGAAATTTCTAGCTAAAAATACTAGTAGCTCATATGCCTTATTTTCTCCAAAATCTCTGAACAACTGTTCCTTTGTCTTTAACCTTCGCTTCCTTATTCGCCTTAGTTCATCCTTTGATTTCTTTTGTTGGGTATTTGAAAATAAGCTTATAAGTGCACTGCTATGTACTTATGCATGGTTTAATGTAGGTTAGCTGGCTGGAGTATGGTTGCTAGGGTTTCTCGTTCAAAATCTTTAGAAATACTTGATATACTCAATAGTTTCTATAGTTTGAGAAGGCTTGAGGTTCTTCTTGGAATACCTTATCAGGTGCTTTGGAGATACATTAACCTGCTTAATGATCCTGAGGAGAAAACTGCTGAGAAAATCGTTGAAACAGTAAAGAGGCTTAGGCTTCTTGAGAAAGCTGCTGAGGAAGCATATGAGAAATTTGAGGGAGATATTTACCGTTTAGCTAGGTATGCTGGGTTCATAAAGCTATGTTCCCTTCTAATAGAGAGTGCTGTTAAAGAATTAGGGGTGAACTATGTTTACTCAGCTTCGTCTGAAGCGCTTCCTTTAGCTTCAGCGGTTGCTGTTAAACTTGAAGCTGAGGTTTGCCCAATCACATGCTACTTTAGATGTGAAGGGAAAGGTGTAGCAACAATACATTACATTTCAAGAGCGCATGGGGAAATAAGGTTCATAACAGTGCCTAAAAGCTGTCTTCAATCCGAAAGAAAAGCAATAATAGTTGACATAGTGGTTGACGACCTAGATAAGCTGTCAGCATTAAAAACCTTAATGGCGAAGTTCAAAGTTAAACCGTTAGCGCTAGTAGCATTGCAAACACAACACAGCATATTGGAGCTTGAAAAACTAGAGCTAGGAGAAGTTAAAATACTGTATCCCTGGAGTAGTCAGCGCTAAACAGAAAGTAAACATTTACTGAACAACTAAGCCTTAAACGGCTGAAGGAAACAGTATCAACACATACAATTACCTATGTTCTTAACATCTAATACTAAAGTATAAAGCAGAACTAAGGAAAGAGGCATTGAACTATGGTGAAAAAGCCGAGGAAGAAAAAGAAAAAAGAGGAAAAGCCGCTAAAATAAAATAAAAACATAGCATAACGTGGAAGCACATTTTATCTCCTTTTTTCCCATAGTATAAGTGGGAAACACAGAAATCCAAACGATACTTAGTGTTTAAGTGATGCTGGTGTGTTGGAAACGCTAATTATGCTAAGCTCATCGATCTTAGCTTTGGCTAACACTGTTTTAACAGTGTATTTTATACCTATAATCATGTATCCTTTTCTTGTTAGAAGGAAAAATTTCGAAGCCAACATTGCAAATGGAGATGAGTTGCTAAGGTAGCGGTTATTGTTCCAGCTTACAGGGAAAACCATACTAGTTTGAAGCTAACTGTTGAATCAATTGTTTTGCAAAAGTATCCTAGAGAAATGTTTAGGGTTTACTTTGTTTTAGAGGGAGGAGATTACGGAACTTTTGAAGCCGCCAGATACTATGCTGGAAAGCTTAGAAGAAAAGGTATTGCCTGTGAAATTCTCGTTAGAGAGGGCTGTGCTAGATGGGGGAAAGCTGACGCTTTAAACTACGCTCTAAAACATATTGTAGAGGATGTTTTCCTAGTTTTCGACGCTGACGTTGTTGCTTCGGAAAACTATTTTATGGAAGTCAGTAATGCTTTGAAGAACGGTTTTGATGCTTTCTTCCCTAAAGTCTACAGGTTCTCAGAAAGCTTCCTAGGAAAACTAATATTTTTAGACACCGTGTTATGGTATGATATTTACCTTGAATCTTTAAGGACTATTTCCGGAGGATATATTACACTAAGTGGTAAAGGATTAGCTGTTAAAACAAGTGTTCTTAAAAGAATAAAAGGGTTCCCAAGGGTTCTAACGGAAGATGCAATGCTCGCCTTATTACTAGCAAAACAAGGGTTTAAAATATCCTATGGTAAAGGAGAAATTTACGAGAAAGCTCCTAGAAAACTCATACCATACATTAACCAGAGGGTAAGATGGTTTCAGGGATACTATCAATGCTTACTTGAGCTCGTAAGAAACACTGATAAGCTAAGTTTGAAAGTGTTTCTAAGCCTACTACTAGCTTACATGTCACCTATAGCTGCTTTAGCTTCAGCCTTATTCTACACAATATTGATAGTAGTTGCCCTAGCTTATGTCTTCAACATTAACCTACTAATACCTGCAACGCTAATTTACTGGAGCTTAAGCTTACTTACAATAGGTGTGCTTTCACTTCTCACAATATTAATTCGAGCTTTAAAGCTGAAGAAAACAAGGATAAGTCGATTACATGTAATAGCAACACTACTATACTGGTACTTAAACGGTATAGTGTCTTTTCTATCAATAATACTTCCAAGAACATGGAGGAGAACAATAAGAGAGTAAAGAAATCTGGAATATTTTTCGACCGGTTTCTAAAGCTTTAACCAAAGCTTAAGTAGACTCCTTAGAACATCTTCTGCAACTATGTTCTGCTAGGTTGTTTTTGGAGGGTTTTTGGTGTTTATGGTGGTTGTTTTATTTGTATTAGTGTTGGTTGTGGCTGGTTTGTTGATACTGCTATTGCTTGGCCTGTTGGCGTTTGTCTTAGGTATTTTGCGTATGTGGGTTAGCTGTGGTGCTGGCGAAACGAGCTCCACTGTTTTTTGCGGTTGCTCCGTATGTTTCCGGACTAACTATTAATAGTCGGGGTAGTTTCGGCGCTTCTAAAATCAGCACTAGTACACGTAGGACTAGCACTAATAATAGCTGAACAAGTAGCACTCCTAATAAACAAGAAGGTAATCCACAGCAAAACAAGAAATAAAGCAAAAACTAGAGCTAGTTAAAAATTGAAAAAAGAGAGTTGGGAGAAAATCTGGAAGAGAGAAGAAAGCCTCCCTAATGTTTTTCCCATGTTGAAAAAGAAGTTAAAGAAATGAAATCAATGCTCAAAGACCTAGGAAAAGCATTACTTAAAACATTTAAAGTTGATAAGAAACTACACTGGTTCATTAAAGACATAGAAAACATTGAAAATGAGATAAATTCTACGACATATCAAACGAAATAGAGAAATCCATTAAAGAAACAAAGGAAATAGCTAAGAAATTGAAGTTCAGCATAAAAGAGGCGTTTACGATAGTAAGCTTAAGACTTGAGAAAGTAGAGAAAGAACTAGTCAAAACATTAGGGTTGGAAAGACAAACCACATAAAAACAAGTTTTCATAAATATTCTTTTACAACGTAGTCTATTAGGGGGTCTGTTATTTTGTATGTGTTGTTTTGTTTTTCTAGTACTCCGTATTTTACTAGTTTTTCTAGGAGGTTTGAGAAGTTTCTATCGTAGATTTTGGTTTTTGTTTTGAATTCTACGTACGTTTTTATCTCAGACCATTTCCTTACTCCCTTACTTACTGCTTTAAGTATTGCAACGTATCTTTCCCTTGATGGCTCAATTATTTTTTCTAGCTCATCCAATACCAGTTTTGAGCCTTCCCTGAAAACTTTAGATATTGCTTCTTTATGGTTTAGCTTCCTTACTGCTCTATAGTATCCGTAGTGTGTTAGCCAACCAACTACTCCATCAAATGTTTCAACAGCTTCCTCAAGTTCTTTAGGGGAAACGTTCATGTTTAGTTGTTTGAATCCTTCCTTTAGGAACTCTAGCGATTTTTTCTTGTCGAATTTTTTGAGGAATATTTCTCTCCTATATCTTCCGAATAGGGGTGCTTTGGGGTCTTCGAATTTTAGGAAATCCCTTAGAACTCCTACTTCGCTTCCGGTAAGAACAATTGTTATGTTTTCTAGTTCATCTATGGCCCAAGCGAATATTCCATCATACCTTGTTTTACCGCTAAATCTGAGATACTGTGCTTCATCGAATGCAACAATAAATCTTGTACTGTGCTTTCTAGCCCATGAGTTAAAGGCTCTTAGGAGAGAGCTAATACTTATTCTTTCAATTGCCGGTTCAACTTCAACCCCGGAACCGCTAATGTGGAATGCTCTTGTTCTTCTAAGAAGCTCCCTTAGTTTGAAACCTATTTTTTCGAAGAAACCCATGTTTTCCGTGAAAGAACAAGCCATTTCCTCGTAAAGGTAGAATTTAGATATGAAACAATGTTCCCTAAAGATTTCCCCAACATTAATGTAAACGAAAGGGTATTCTAGCTCGTAAAGACATGTTTTCAAAAGACTAGTTTTACCAGTCCTACGCATACCATAAATAACAATTAATCTCTCCCCAAGCTCCAAAGCCTCTCTAAACTCTCTAAACTCCCTCTCCCTACCGAACAAATCCTTAAGCTTGGTTTTTGGGTATAAATCAAACAACATAATGAACTAGTACCCCCACTAGCTACTAGTACCCCCACTAGTATATGAGAATGCACAATATAAAAGTGCCTCTGAATAATTAGAACAAAAACCAAACAGTTACTAGTGTTCTCCAAGTACTTCTTCTGCTCCCTTTTTCCATTTCTAGATATTTTATTAGCCATTTCTGGAAGTGGAGGCAATTTTAGGTTTCTTGTTTCTAGAATGTCATTAACGTCTTTTCTGTAGTTGA
>CAZLZO010000042.1:0-11832 GCA_964564025.1 uncultured Desulfurococcales archaeon | reverse complement strand
GGGTGAAGCAGGTGAGCCCACACCAAGGACTAACTCCCCCCACGGAATCAGAAGTAATGAAAACTAACTAAAAGTACCGTGAGAGGAGAAACGCTCAATGCTAATAAAGCTTTTAAACGTAGGAATTTACAGAGATACATTTAGTATAGTAAGGCAAATACTTGGCTTAGAAAAAATAATCAAGGAGTAAACAATGGGAATTATTAGTAAGTTCTTCAAGAGAAACAATAGCAATTCTTCGGTTAGTAAGAATAATGCTGCAATTGCAGCTAAGGTCATGGAGGACACTAAAGTTCCTGAAGTGGAAGAAGAGAAAATCGTAGTTAAGAACATTTACTCTGTAAATCCACCTTATGCTTACATAATGATACTTACCGATAAAAAAGGTGTTTTAAGATACCATGTTCTAGAACCTTTCCTTACTGTTGAAGAAAGGGAAATACTAAGTGAACTTAAGGAACTAATTTTAGAAGAGGTAAGAATTCCAATACATATACTTAAAAGCTATGAGGAAGCAGTTAAGTCTTTAAATAAATCAATTGATTCATTAATAGAGGATTATAGAATAAATATTAACAGTCAATCTCTAAACAAAATAAAATACTACATTGTAAGAGATTTAATAGGATATGGTAAAATAGATCCCATCTACAGGGATCCCTATGTTGAAGACATAGTATGTGATGGATATAATATTCCAGTTTACGTTTATCATAGAGATTTTGAGTGGACGCCCACAAATGTCATATTTAGAGACCCTGATGAACTAGAGAGCTTCATTAGAAGACTAGCTTTCAGAGCTGGTCAAAGTATAACATATGCTAGACCTATTGTTGAAGGCCCCTTACTTCCTGAAGGCTTTAGAGCTCATTTAACATTAAAGGAAATTTCAAGAAGAGGAAGTACATTCACGATTAGGAAGTATAGTGCTGAACCATACACTATAGTGAATCTTCTTAAATTCAATACATTAGATACGAACATAGCTGCTTACCTTTGGCTATTATTAGATAATGTTATGAGCCTTATGGTTCTAGGTCAAATGGCATCCGGAAAAACAACTCTTTTAAACGCGATAGCCATGATGATTAGGCCTGAAGCAAAAATAGTTACTATAGAGGAAACTCCTGAGTTAAGATTAGCTCATGAAAACTGGGTCCCTATGACTGTTAGACCTAGCTTCGAACCTGGAGTACAAGACATAACGCTATTTGAGCTTCTAAAAAGTGCGTTAAGACAAAGACCTGAATATATTATTGTAGGTGAAATAAGGGGGAGAGAAGCCTATACTTTCTTTCAAGCAATGGCAGTGGGTCATGGCGGATTAACTACGATACATGGCGAAAGCGTTCAAGCAGTAATTTCTAGATTAGAAAACGAACCAATGAATATTCCTAGAATACTTATTCCGTTAATTAAAGCATTTGTTCACATGGGTAGAGTCAGGATTCGTGGCGAAGGAGAACTTAAGAGACGTGTTCTTAGAATCGTAGAAACTGTAGGTATAGAAACTACGACGAAAGAGATTACTCTTAATGAAGTTTACACCTGGGATCCCATTACTGATTCGTGGAAGTTCTCTGGTAGAAGTTTCGTTTTCGAGCACATCGCTGCAAATAGAGGAATACCGTTAAGTGATGTTTATAAGGATTTTGAGCGTAGAAAAGTTGTTTTAGAATGGATGAAAGCAACTAATAAAACATCATTCGCTGAAGTAGCTGAGGTAATAAGGAGCTACTATAGAGACCCTGAAGAAGTTTATAGGGAAGCTGAATCTGTAGTTAGAAGGAGGTTGCTTTAAGAGTGGGTATTTCCCACTTAGCTTATAGCGTTTTTAAGAAGTCGCCTATTTATCGATACTTTTATAGATTTCTTTCATGGCTAGAACCTTACCTTATACATTCAGGCATAAGCATGTCTTTTAAGAGGTATATTGCATTAACCATGTTTTTAACGTTATTATTCTTTACTCTATCTCTTCCACTAACATTTATTATTCATTTTTTAATTCTCAAACTCAACATTATTTATTCCATTGCGGCATCTATTCTTTTATCATTTACGTTAGCAATAACAGTTTTAGCGTTAATGATATACTTTCCCGTTTTCAGAGCTAAGAGTAGGCTCGAAGCTTTAGAAACAAGGCTTCCCTACATAATTTCGTACATGACCGTTCTCTCATATGCTGGTAGAAATTTGGAAAGTATTTTAGCTAAATTAGCTGAGAAAGGGGATCTTTTCGGAATAAAGGATGATGCGGTAAGAATGATGAGGAAAATTTCAGTTCTAGGTGTAGATACAGCTAAAATGCTTTTAGATGAAGCAAGAAATACTCCATCACTAATATATTCCTCATTGCTTAAAAGCTTAGCAGGTATAGTTGAGACAGGAAAGGGTTTGAGTGAGTTTTTAGAGCAAGAACTCACTAATGTTCTAAGATCACGTGAGGCGAAAATGCGTGAAATATTGAATTCCATGTCTGTTTTTATGGAACTGTTCGTGAGTTTAGTCGTTGTTATGCCTTTAGTTCTAACAATTATGCTTTCGATAATGGCTTCTCTTGGGGGAAGAATGCTTCCAATGGATCCGTTGCAGCTACTTTTCATAATACACTTCATAATAACTCCAGCATTAGCTGTAATCATAGTTATAATGATTGATTCTCTAATATCTAAAATTTCAGCTTAAAGTCGTGAAGTGAAGAGGTTATGGGAAAGTATAGAATGATGAAGCTGGGACTGAGATGTAAGAGGTTAAGTGTAGAGTTAGCTGTGTTATTGTTTTCCCTAATGTTTTCGTTAGCTTTAGTAGTGTATGCATTTCACGTTTTAAAATTATTTGAGAATATAGAAGTACTAGTCATCTCAGGCCCTATAACAATACTTCTTCCCTACAGTATAAATTTCATAAATTTTCTGGTGATATTAATCCTCATTCTTACGGTACCTTATGCTACATATAAATACATAGTTTTTAGGCGAAAGAAGCGTATCGAAGTTTTAATGCCCGTATTGCTATATGACTTAGCGGGGCTTGTGAGAGCTGGACATACCGTACCTAAGGCTTTAGAATTAGAGTTAGAAAAGAATTTAGGGCCTCTAAATGAACTTATTGAAAGGGTTTTGTCACGAATAGCTTTAGGTGACGATGTTTCAAGAGCTCTTAGTGAAACATTTAAGGACCAAACAATAATTACCCGTAGATTTATTGAAACTATAGCTGAAGCACATGAGAGCGGTGGTAGAGCAGCACAAGTTTTAACTGAGGCATCAGTTCATGCTTCAAGACTTCAAGCCTTTGAGGAGGAAAGGAGAAGAAACATGAAAGTTTATGTTACAATAATTTATGCTGCAATCCTCGTATTCCTTATTTCATCAGCTTTCTTACTGTTCTTTAATACCGCTCTTTATGAAGCTTCAAGTAGGGGTGTTACTGGAAGCTTCTTCACTTTACTTTTACATCCAACCCAGCTTAAGGGTGTTCTTTACTATACAACAATTTTTATTACAATACCTTCTAGCATAGCTATAGGGAAAATAAGATCTGGATACTCTGTTGAAGGCTTACTGCATATGGCGATGTTATTAAGTGTTGTTATGGTGTTTTACAATTTTGTAGATAATTTAGTTCAATTAATGCTTACTATTGTGAGGTTTTAGATTTTGAAATAAGATTTCTAACAACGTTTAATACGTTATTAATTATTTCCTCAATACTTTCTCCGTAAACTAAATTTATTCCCTGGCTTGAAGCTACTCTAATAACATTTTCCGAAATTTTGTTTGAAACATAGATATAGTGTATTCCCGGGAAATCCATGTATTTAGCTATGTGTGCGAGTAGGTCTGTTACTTGCGTTTCATCTCCTAATGATGGTCTATAGTCTATGCTTACTGCTGGTGCTCCGTTTCTCTTAATAACTATGTCGAATCTATGATTAACTCCGGAAACCCCCTTAAGTTCGACGTTTGCCTCGGTATCGAAGCCTGCTTTTCTCAAGGCAACATACATTAGTGATCTCACTAAATTCCCTGAAGCTGTAAGGTTTATACCTTTTTTAGTTATTTTAAACATGTATACGGGCTTATAGCTTGCAGTTAATATATCGAACGTGTGATTGCAGCTTCTGCAAACAAACCCGATTTTTGGTCTATCCGCTCTTCTACCGCAGTCAAGACATTCGAATATTTCTCCTAAAATCCTATAGTCAACATCCTTTTCCCTCAACTCAATACCGCAGTTGGGACATATAAGAACCTCTTTACCATGTTCTTTAATTTTTCTAAACCTTATTTTAGTATCTACACAACCGCATGTTATATGTTGTATTATGCTTGTTCGAACCATGTTTATTGAACCACATGATGGACATTTATATCTAGTTCCCACATGTATGCTACCGCACTTTGGGCATTCTATAACTCTATCAACAATTTTTCTTTCCACAAAGTCTAAATTTATGAGTTTACTTATTTTTTCAGACCATTCAGGAAAGTTCTTTAATGCAGGGTACTCTATGCCTTTCTCAAGCCTTATTAGAGGCTTAATTTCCTTCTCATCAACCATGATTTCAAGTATTTTAAGTAAAACAGGGTCTTCGAGAATTTTCTCAGCAAGCAGAACGAGCTCTTCATGCTCCCTGGGGGCAACATTAGCTTCAGCCAAAGGAGGCACCTTATTAAAGCTAACCTAAATACTTTTTATACGATATCGTATTTCTTTAATATCTAAACTTTTTAATAAAATTGTTCCCAAATCATTTTTAATGACGTTTATGAACATATGTTCTTGAAAAGTCTATTATGTGAATTACTGTTAAACCTTTACTTACTAAGGTATTTGAAATGAATCTTCGATGACATTTAAACCATAGTTTTTCTGAACACATTATTACAACGTTACCTTTAGTTTTCTTAACTATTTCAAGCAATTTCTCTATTCCTTTCATGTAATTTTCTGTTTCCATGTATCTTCTATACCGTTTCCCGCCTACGGTCTTCCTAGGTTTCCGTAGGTCGGTTCATCACGGTATCTGACCACACCCCACCTACGGCCCCAGCTCCATAGCTTAGGAACCAGAGCCATCGGTGAAGCATGGTTTCATCCCAGCGATCAATTATAACTTATACTAATAAGATTTATAAATTTTTCCTTCTCTAATATTTATTGGTGAGTGAAGTATTGTTAGTATTTGAGGGAAAAATATCAAGATGGGGTCGGAGAGGTTATGTAATCTATGTTCCCAGGGAGTATGAGAGAGTTGCTGAAAAGTATCGTGGAGAGGAAGTAATTGTTATTATTCTTAGGAAGGGTGCTAATCCATGATAAGAGAAGCCATAATTGACCGTGTAACAGTAAGGGGTTTTGGTAAAGTACGTGATAGTGATGCTATAGCTAAGTTGGTATTTACTGCTAGAATGTATCGTCTTGGAGTCCTCACGGCACTTGAGTGTTTAGAGAGTAAGATACCTATGAAGGAGTGTATGTTTAAGATTAAACGTTTTGTTCCTAACCAGAAATATGCTCATGCGTGTTATGAGAGAGCTAGGGAAATGTACAAGTCAGCAAAGAGAAAAGGAAGAAAAGTTAAACAGCTAAGACAATGGTTTATGTTTGAGTCCATAGGTGATAGACTAGACAAGGGAAACCGCAACATAAGGCTTTCATCACCGAATGAAGTAAGAGTAGTAGTCTTTGCGGAGAAGTTCGGGATAAAGAGGATAAAGCTACCTATTAAGCCATTAAAAACACATACTGAAATTATAAAGGAATTATATGAGCTCGGTTCTAGTAAGCTTCTCGGCTATAATGCCAGGTGTATTATAAGAGATTATTCAAGGGATGAAGCTTTAGTTGAGCTCCAATTCATAGTGCCAGTAGATCTTTATCTTAAGTATAGAAGAATATATGATAAGCCTAGAGGACGTAATATTGGTGGTATTGACTGGAATAGTGATAGAGCAAACTTAGCCATAGTATCACCTAAAGGAGAGCTACTAGACCATAAGACTTGGTGGTTTCCAGAAACCACAAGTCACGGCTACCCGAGGATTGCAAGGAAGACAAAGCAGTCTCAAGTACTATCTGAGATTATGGATTACTGCTACCATCATGGATGCGGTGTAGTAGTCTTCGAAGACCCGAATATTATAAAGACAAGAAGGTTCACCAAGAATAGTACTGTTAATCGCAAAATAAGTAGATGGACTAAGCGAAAAGCATCGCAGATGTTCATACTTAAGGCATTAAGGTATGGACTAAAACCATTCTTTGTAAACCCAGCATACACGAGTAAGCTAGCGGGACTGATAGCTAAAGACCTTGGTTTAGACAGACATACTGCATCAGCATACATTCTAGCACTAGAATACCTAGGACTAAGACCTAAAGAGGCATATCAAAACCTACAAAAACCTTAAAAGACCTACAGACAAGAAACAGTTGCAGACCCTCCATCTCTATATCCTCCTAAGAGTTCACCTAACCAATAGTATTTGATACCATGTTCCAATAGCTTATTTTCCAGATATTTTCTTTCAAAATGCGGATACTTCTTACTTGTAGGAAACCTTCTAACATCGATTACTGTAGATATTTTGTAGGATAGTAGTATCTTTACAAATTCTTCAAAACTCCTATTAGAATGTCCTATGGTATAAATCGTTCTTACCAACTTACTTTTACCATAATGTTTTATTATTTTCCAAAAATATTAGAGATTTACTGGAAATTGCTTTAGAGGCATAATATGATGCTGGAAAGTAACTGCATCAAGGAAGGTTTTGTTGTGAGAAAAGCTACAATTAAAGACCTAGATAGAATAATTTACATAAATAGGGTTTCATTGCCAGAAAACTACACGAGATATTTTTTCGTAGAGCACTTAAATAAATGGCCTAACGCCTTTTTTGTAGCTGAGGTTAATGGTGAAGTTGTAGGTTATGTTATGTCGCGTGTTGAACTTGGATGGGGACATACTAAGCTTGGGCTTGTAAAGAAGGGACATATTGTTTCCTTAGCTGTTCTCGAAGGTTATAGAAGAAGAGGTATAGGTACAGCTCTTATGAGGGCTTCAATAGAGGGCTTAAGAAATTATGGTGCTAAAGAGGTTTATTTAGAAGTTAGGGTCTCAAATACGCCAGCTATAAAGCTTTACGAGAAATTGGGGTTTGTGAAAAAGAAAATTATACCATCATATTATTTAGATGGAGAGGACGCATATCTTATGGTTAAACCTCTTAAGTAAAGAAAACTTTTATGATGTACCCTAGATTTTTTAAAGGAACACTTAAGAATAACTCTTCTATGAAAAGGGAGGTTACTACGTAATGTCTGAAACTAAGTATGTTCTAGTAAGAATAAAGAAGGGACTAGTAAACGGTCTTAAAGGAAAATACTATGTTTTATCACCTGAAAAACCATTAGAAGAACAGTTTGTCGAGGAAAACCTAAGACTTGAAAGAATAGATCCACAAATAAACTTTGTTTGGTGGGATAAGCCAGCACCCGAAATACCAGCTGATTTCTTCGGTGTAGAATGGGAAGGCTTTTTAAGAGTAACTCAGGGGGGTCTCTATAGATTTTACTTGTTAACAGATGATGGTGCTAAACTATGGCTTAACGATGAACTAATTGTCGATGCATGGAAAGATCAAGCACCAACAGTTTATCATAGTGACCTACTAGGGTTAGGTGCCGACTACCATAAGTTATTTCTAAGATTCTACAATAAATATGCTTTCGGCGAAATAATTTTGGGATGGATTAGGCCCGATGGAGTAGCTGAAGTTATACCTCAAGAAAACTTTGCAATACCGTCAGACAATAAGATTGTTGTGGAAGGTGTTCCAGAAGGGTATAGAGTAGAGTTCTGGAGCGGTGGGAAAATACTTGAAGCTAAAGCAAATAAGAGAAATAAGGCAATACTTAATGCCTCTAAGCTCATAAAGCCTGTTGACGGATACTTTAAAATACTTACACCTGATGGGAAACATCTCTTCGAAAGCCCCGTAATAAGGGATGTATGGGGCGGCGACGTATTTCAATTAGGGGAAGGATAATATTAAGTAAATGCTTATAAAGTACTTTATAAAGCTTTAAGTAACTACGTAGTGGGTGCTATTTGAAGTGGAAAGTAGAGATAGTATAGAGGTCAAGCAAACTCTTGGAATAATAATTTCCGATTCAAAACTAACTGTTTTGGGCTTCTCTATGAGTGAGGCTTTCGAATATGTTGAGAAGTTATGGAGTAAACTTAAAAAGGAAATTCCGGAAACCCTTTGGGGTAAAATAACGATTGAAGTTTCTGGTATAAGTAATTTAGGAAGTAAAATGGCTTTTAAATGGAGTGTTACAGTGGATGCAAACGGTGAAAACGATATTTTTGAAGACTTACTTTTACTGCTGACAGAAAATAACTTCTTCATAAATGGAGAAGTAGAAATAATATAGTTTAACATTATACTTATTGTTTAAACGTAAGAGGTTAAAGTAACTAATATTTAGGCTTCTCTATAGAAAGTTAGATTTGAGGTAGTTTGAGTTATGGTAATTAGGGATGTTTCTAAGCTTAAGTGGGGTTTCATTAGGGATCCTATATATAATTACATACCTTTCATTAAAGAAGTTGAAGGTAAAATCATAGACACGCCTTTTATGCAGAGGCTTAGGAGAATTCATCAGCTTCAAATAGCACATTACATCTATCCGGGAGCTGACCATAAAAGATTCCAGCATAGCTTAGGGGTTATGCATTTAGCTGGTCTCTTCAGTGAACATTTACTATCTATAGCTACTTCCTTAGAAGGTGACGAGGTTTTAGAAGGATACTCTATGCAAGAACTTATAGAGGCGTCTAGAATAGCTGGTCTTCTACATGATGTCGGCCATGGCCCTTATAGTCATTCTTTTGAAGAAGCAATACTTGCAAAAAGCGATGTTTTACGTAAGGAGAATCTTAATGATCACGAGAAAGTAGGTGTAGCTTTAATTAAATATACTGAACTAGGCATATTAATTGAGAAACTTGGGAAAGAATATGGTTTTGATAATCTTTACGAACTTGTTCTTAAGCTTTTAGAGCCTTATAATCCCTTAGATCCTAACGTAATTAAGCTTCTCCAGAAGGTAGTTAAAAATTGGATTTACCCAGCAGACATAATGGATTTTCTAATGAGGGATAGCTACTATGCTGGTACGAAGGAGTATGGAACAATTGATTACTATAGACTAATATTTTACAGTTATCCTTATAATGACCTAATAGTTTTAGACGAGAAAAACATTAACACCTTAAGAAGTTTCCTACAGAGTAGACAGTACATGTTTGAAACAGTATATTTACACCCCATATGTAGGTCTTTTGAACACACTATTCAGTTAATGATGGCCCACGTTAAAGAGGCTCTAAATCTTGAAGAACGTGTACTAAAGATTAAAGAAGGTAGTTATGAGAGTTATCTTGAACTTGACGATTACTCAATACTTTACATGATAAAATCATTAGCTGAAACAGGCGAGGACGTGAAATTAGCTAAGCAGTATGCTGATGATATTATTAATCGTCGGAAGAGGTGGAAACCTGTAGGTAAGCCTTATGAAATATCTTTGCCTGCTCATAATGCACCATTCTTCTATAGATTTGGTGATCCAACAGTAGCTGCTAAAGAAATACTTAAAGTTCTTAAGGAGAATCTTGAAGACAAAGGGTTTAAAGATTATATTGAGGAGTTCTGGATCGATCATAACATGAAGAAAACGTTGCCTGCACTACCCTATCCTCTACATTTCATTCATCTCGCTAGAAAAACTGAGGGAGCAATAAAGATCGTTGATGGAATACCTTTATCAAGGGTTTTGGAGGATGCAGGTTTGCAACCCAAAATAACCTATACTGTCTATGGTCCAGTAGAGTTGCTTAGAGATTTTGAAAAAAGGAAGATGCTTGAAGAAATTATTCGCAATGTCTTCATAGAAGTCTTTGGGACAACACCAGGTGTAACTATGTAAAAACCAGGGATGAAATGCTTAAGAAATTTAAATTTGAAATTTAAATAACTATTTTCACCTTTTTAGACTTTGCTCTTCTAATTTTCTCTCTTTCCTCCCTAAGAAGCTCAAGTAATGCTTTTCTTATAACTTCGCTACGAGTTTCTCCCCTAAGTTCGGCATATTGGTCTATAAGCTCTAGTAAATCCTCTTCTATTTTAAAAGTAACTACTCTCATCGAACCCCGCCTCCGTATTACTGATTGTATCGAGAGAATTTAATCCTTTTCCTTAAAGAGAATTCTCTCATTAGTAGTACTAAGAGAGCGAATAATTTATATTTCTCTTTTGAGAGAGTTCTTTTAGGGAGTGTACATATGCCAACTATACACTTGTCTGTTCCTGAAGCAATGTATAGAGAACTTCGAGAAATAGCTAATGAATTCGGGCTTCAAATAACCGACTTGGTAAAGATATTTATTAAGGAGGGTCTTGAAAGAAGGCATGAAAAGAAAAGAAGGTTAAGCTTAAGTGAGGAAAGAATAGAGATTCTTGAAGGAGAAATCTTTAGACTTAAAGACACTGTTGATGAACTTTTCAGGAAAATAGAGGAACTATCTGATAAAATAGAGGAAATAAAGACTCCCATAGAGCCAGAATTCGTTGAGTCCACATAAACGATTTGACTTAACATTTAAGTATAGTGAATTCGCTTAGTTAGTTCTCACACGTTAAGCTAACTTAATTAGTTATTCTAACTTTCTATTCACTTAGCACATGTTTAAGCAGGTTACTTTCCATGTTTAGGATTTTAAAATCCGAAATAGCATATTCAGGTAAAAAATTCAGTATTATAAAGGAACAAATACTTCTACCTAATGGAAGAGTAGCTTTAAGGGAAATAGTGAATTTTCCAGGAGCTTCCGCCATCCTCCCAATACTAGACAGTAACAAAGTTCTTCTAGTAAAGCAGTTTAGAACAACGCTTCACCAATGGATTTTAGAAATACCTGCAGGCACATTGAAACCTAATGAAGATCCATTATCTTGCGCTAAAAGAGAGCTCGAAGAAGAAACAGGTTACATTGCTCATAAGTGGACAAAGTTAGCGTCAATATATACTTCTCCAGGCTATTCAAACGAAGTTTTACACATATTTCTAGCGGAAAATCTAGAAAAAACTGTAAGGAAACCTGAGGAAACAGAGGTTCTAGAAAACGTCATAATCCCATATGATGAAGCGCTAAAGAAAATAGTAAGCGGTGAAATAAGAGATGGAAAAACAATTGTAGCACTATTAATGTATAGTCATTTCCTTAATAAGAAGGCTTAGCTCGATGTTTCAGCCTTTAGTCTTCTTTAATCTATCTAATAAGTATTAAGTGCCTCTGTGAGAAACAAGAAACAGTAGGAAAAGAGTTGTGTTAAAGGCCGGGAGTGACCCGCCCCAACGCTCATAAGCCCCCGGGACTCGGGGGCGCCCATTCTAGGCTCACGCGGGGACCGGGGCACTCGTTTTAAACTAAGTATTTGCTGAATTTAAAGATTCTTCGGGAGGAGAGGACTTGAAGTTCGGACTCCTATTGCCTCAAGGGTTTCTCTACGGTTTACCTAAGAATTCTACGAGTGCTTTAAGGAGAATAATGAAGTTAGCTGAAATTGCTGAAGAACTGGGCTTCCATAGTATATGGGTTACAGATCATTTCATACCCTTTCCATTTATAACATCTGATAATGTTTTCGAAGCTTGGACTTTACTTTCATTTTTAGCCTCTAAAACATAGAAGATAAGGTTAGGTACACTTGTTTCCTGTAGTCTTTATCGTTTTCCTACTGTTTTGGCTAA
>CAZLZO010000041.1:0-11964 GCA_964564025.1 uncultured Desulfurococcales archaeon | reverse complement strand
CTGCAACTATAACCCACTGCCTAATAAGGGGGTTCCATCTAATTTCATGAACTTTTGATCGTTCACTCAATTAAAAACACCTTTTAATTACCACCTTATATTCACCTTAATAAGTCTTATTTAATTCTTAAGGAGGTAATTTTCATAATGAGGAGATATTATGAAAAACTTGTCTGAAATTAAAGTAGAAACAGCTTTCATTGTCCCACCTTTAGAAGCTATAGGAGATCCTTAGTCTCTGAGGAATGGTTTAGTAGGGATAAAAAATGTTATTATACAGAAACTTAAAGAAATGTGTTCTGAAGTAGAATTTACGGTGTATGATATAAAAGAATTTGAGGATGTTAGGGAATTTTTAGACAAAGAATCTTGAAGTATAGGGTACTTAGTGTTTGTTTTTAACTGTATAGCAGGCTTAACAAAACCTATATTATATAGCTATTTAATAGAAGTTGTAGTGAAGGAAGTATATGTTTACAATGCAGAACGCATTGGTGTCCTTTTAATGAACGAGTCAAAGTATTTTAACATTAAAGCTTCACATAAGGAAATAACTGTAGAATATATTCTAAATAGGGCATATAATTATCTTAGAAGACCCATTACGCTTCTCGGAATATCGCCGATAAATGAAGTAATCGTTGAATCAGCATTGGATGCAGCTAAGAATCTAAAAGCACCGATGATGTTTATTTCTTCATTAAACCAGATTGATATAGACGGCGGCTATACTGGTTGGACGCCGGAACAATTTATGAGATATGTTAATTTAAAAATCCGAGAGCTTCGTGCTAGCATCCCTGTGATAATGGCTCTTGACCATGGAGGTCCATGGCTTAAAGACAAACACATATTTGAAAATATGAGCTATGAAGAAGCACTTGAAGCAACTAAGAAATCTCTTGAAGCATTCATTGTTGCAGGTTATCGAGTTCTCCACATAGACACTACCGTCGATCCTACTGTTAATAAACCGCCTTCACCTGATGTTGTTGCAAAACGTACAGTAGAATTGATAGAGTTTGCAGAGGAAATAAGGAAAGATAAAGGACTATCACCAATAAGTTATGAAATTGGAAGCGATAGATGGGAAGTTAAGGATATTTACTATGTTAAGGATTTATTGTCACGGGTATTGAATGGTTTAAGAGAAAAGGGACTTAGGGTAAGAATAGTATTTATTGTTGGAGATGTTGGAACAAGAGTTTCACCAGGAAATAAACTTAATGTAAACAAGGCTTTAAACCTTGTGAAATTAGCTGAACACTATAACCTCTATTTAAAAATTCATTCAGCAGACTATATTGAAAACCCTAGTATTTTACCCAAGATAAGAGTAGGAGGAGCAAACATGGGACCCATGTTCGCAGACTTGATGTTTCAAATTATAAGGGATATTCTTAGAAAACATGGGAGCGAAGATCTCACTGAAGAATATTTTATTAATATTATAATCAATGAGATAATTAAGGATGGCAGATGGAGAAAGTATGTTAAGTCACCTAGTGAGCTTTTTAAACTTATAGGCACAAGCGAAGAATATAAGCTGGGATTAATGACTAGGTATGTGTGGAACAGTAAAGCTGTCAAAGATTACTTAAACGAAATATTCAGTAATTTATGTATTGAAGGTATAAATGGAAAAACATACGTAAAAAAGAGAATTAGCAGCTCCATTAAATATTACCTTAGATGTTTTAATTTAACAAACATAGCTAGAGAAATCTAAGGGGCAATATCACAATGTTTTTATCTGCAATAGCTTAGTTTTCTAAGGTTCTCTATAGCATAGGTTACTAATTATTGCTTTTCTTCTAATATCTTATAAACTAGGTTCTTTCCATTTCTCTAAACAATGCATGAATTGTGGATAGTATTCTCGTCCAACATTTGTTAAAAGCTCCATGAACGCCTTCTTTGCTCTATGATAATTCATAACTAGAGGATGACTTAAAAGCGCTTTAATAGCTAATTCGCATGAACCTGTCACGGCAGCCTTTATAGTTAAATAATCATGTGCTTTCAAAAGATGTAATATTCCATCAATCTCAGGAGGTAATTTACCGATTCTAATGGGCCAATAACCGCGCTTATTAAGTATAAACGGAATCCTTAATACAGCTTTTTCATCAAATCCATCAACAGCGCCTGATTGCGGTATCATTTCACATATTAGTCTATTCCTGTCATTTATTATGGCATCTAAAATCTCGATTAACTGGGGCATATATGCTCCATAACCTCGTCTTTTTGCTGCCTCGCCTCTCTCTAACTCCGTTGATCCTCTTCTAAACAGATAATCCGGAATATCATCAATAGTGTTAGCCTTTTTAAACCATTCAAGTAATTCCTTTTGTAGTTCTACAACTTCCTCTCCTCTAGTTTTTCCTCTTTTCTTCCAAAAGTCCACAGCATAATCTGTCATGTAATAGTATTTGAAAAATAGCGGTATGTCAGGTATTGGCCATCTCCAGTCGCGAATGAATTCGGGGTCTATTCGATCATATTCCGATAAAGAAGCCACCCACTTAGAATACTTATCTACCATTTCATCTATCGGGACCTCTTTATCTCCAACCCATATTTTAAGGTACCAGCCGAAATGTTTATGGCCAACATATATCATCCTTATTTTTTCAGGATCATCAACTTTTAACCATCGTGCTACATAGTATCGATGAATATTTTTAATGCTTCCAACGCCTATGATCTTAACATTAGAATATCTAACCATAGCCTCTGTAGCTACAGTAACGGGGTTTGTCACATTAATTATCCAGGCATTAGGCGCGTTACGTTCTACTTCCTTGGCTATTTTTATGAGAGCAGGTATAGTCCTTAATGCAAAAGCGAATCCTTCGAAACCTACTGTTTCATCACCTATCATACCGTATTTAAGCGCTATTCTTTCTCCAAGAGCTCTTAACCTGTTACCACCAGGTCGTATAGTAACTATAACGAAGTCTGCATCAGCTACGGCATCTGTCAAGTTTGTTGTTGCCCAAATTTTCACGTCCTTTAGCATGCCTTTGTTCCTTAAATGGCGTTTTATGAAATTAACAACTATTTCTTGCCTCTGAGGATCAGTATCCATAAAGGCTATTTCCTTGATAGGTAAGGAATCCCTCCTTTCAAGTAATGCATGGACAAATGGAGGATTATATGTGCTTCCGCCGCCTATTATAGTGATCTTCAATATTATAACACCATGGGTAATTATCTTGTAAAGTATTTAATAAATCTTAGCAATTTTAGTATTAATTGGAAAAACTTAAGACTATTAAAAAATAGTTTCTACCATTGAGGCATTATTTATAATGTTTATGGCGATAGATATAGGAAAGACTAAAACAATAGCTATAGTATTAGACTTTAACCTTAACATTCACTGTATTTCCTGTTCAGGCCCAGCAGACGTATCGCTTAAAGAAGAAATAGTGTTGAAGAATATTGATAAGGCAGTCAAGACATGCTTAAAGAAACCATGTAAGTCTTTTAAAAACATAGACTTAATGGTGTTTAGTTGGGCTGGATTAGATACTAAATCAGCATATAATAAAGCCCAGGAATATATAATAAAACTCGGTTACCCGCTAAGTAAAGTAGTAATAGTTCATGATGCTGAAACCGCACTATATGCTGTTACTTTAGGTAAACCAGGAATAGCAGTAATTGCCGGTACTGGAGCCATAGCTTACGGATTAAATAAGCATGGCACTACTGCTAGATCAAGCGGTTGGGGATGGCTAATTGGAAATGAAGGCGGAGCTTCATGGATCGCATTAAAGGCTCTTAATGCCGCTGCAAGAGCCTATGACGGCAGAGGAAAGGCTACATCGCTTGTCGAGCGTTTTAAACAATACTTCAATGTTGAGGATCTACTCGATATTATACCCATAATTTATAAAAGTCCCTTTGATGTTTCCAAAATATCATCCTTAGCCTTAATAGTAGATGAGGAAGCTAAAAGAGGAGACGAAGTTGCTTGCGAGATTTTAAAAACAGCTGGCGAAGAACTAGCGTTAGCTGCGTACTCTGTCGCAAAAAAGCTTGGCATGGTTGATCAGAAGGTTATCGTAGGTTGCGTGGGAAGCGTCTTTAGGTCTTCAATAGTATATGAATCTTTCATAACTGAAGTGAAGAAGCTTTTACCTAGAGCAGTAATTAGACCTCCAATTACTGGCATTAAAGCAGTAATAGGCCCCATAGTGATTGCGATGAAAAGGCTCGGTTTAAAAGTTAACCAAGATGACATTGAAAGAATAATGAAAAGCCTTGAAAAAATTGAGTGTTTGTATGAGTAGGACTATATAACTCTTCCCATCCCTTCGCTGATTCCTTTAATAATGTACTTACTTAGACAAGCCGATATTATGAGTATAGGTAAAGCTGCTAAAATAGCACCAGTACATAACATATCATACTGAGGCCCATATCTGCCAAAAAACTCAGCTAAAACAATGGGCATGGTTTTTGCTCTACTACTTGTTAAGACCAATGCAAATATGAATTCTTGCCATGCCATAATGAATGCAAGTATACTAGAAGCTATCATGCCAGGCAAGGATACAGGAACTATTACTTTAAATAATAGGTCAAATGTGCTACAACCGTCTAATATGGCAGCGTCTTCTAATGAACGTGGCAGGCCCTCGTAGTAAGCCATCATGACTATCATTACTATCGGCAACTCAAACGCCGTATAAACCAATGACAGACCTACAACATTGTCATACAGGTTCATGCTTAACGTTATAAAGTAAAGGGGTATGACAAGAAGCACCACAGGAATGAATCGTGTAACTGTCAGGAATGATAGGATAAAAGTCCTACCTTTAAATATGTATCTAGCAAAAGCATAAGCTGCTGGAACTCCTATTAATAGACATAAGGCTGTTGTAAGTGCTCCAACAATAATACTGTTCATGAAACCTTGCATAAAGCTCTGCAAAGTAGCAGAGCCTATGACACGGCCACCAGCAGGTAATAACTTTTCATTACCTGTAAACACTGCAACATACCTATCAAAAGTTATTTTTGACGGTACCAGAGATGGTATCTTAGAATATATTTCATCAGGTTTCTTGACACTTATAATGAAGGCCCAATAGATTGGTAATACTATGTATATGGACACCATCACTGCTGAGATGTATAGTAAAAATTTTCTGATGCCTGAAAACCTCATGGCGTACGCACCAGAGTTCTAAAAACTATATAATAGAATATACATATTGTAATGACAATAAGCAATGCTAGGATAACGGCTAATGCAGCTCCACCACCAAAGTCCAAAAAAGCAAAAGCCTCGTTATACATGTAATAAGGTAAGAGGTAGGTTGCTGTTCCAGGACCACCTTTCGTTGTAACGAAAACTATATCTAGAGCTTGAAACGCGAATATGGACCTTATAATGAATATGGATTTATAAATAGGTTTAAGAAACGGCAACATTATGTGGATAAACTTCTGTATAGTAGAAGCACCATCAATTTCTGCAGCATCAATATACGACTTAGGTATGGCAACAAGCCCTGCTAAAACAAGTAGCGCAACAAAAGGACTCAATCGCCATATATCGATTAAGATCAAAGACAATAATGCAAGATTAGGATCAAGTAGCCATTTTATGCCTTCATCTGGTGAACATACATTAAGTGCTCGTAACACACCATTTATTAGTCCATAATCATAGTCTAATATTGTACGCCACATAGCTGCTGATATAACTCCTGGTAATGCCCAAGGTATGATTAAGAGCGTCTTTAATATGTTAGAGCCTTTAGGTAAATAATATATTAATAATGCAATGAGGGTTCCAATGATGATTTGTGCACTAACTGATGCAAATACAAATATCAACGTTACTTTTAAAGAATGCCAAAAAAGACCCGAGGAGAATAATTGCATATACTTAGAGAAGCCTACAAAAACGCAAGCTTTTCCAGGTAAACAATCATAAAGGCTTAATATCGATGCATAGATTGTAGGATACAACGTAAACATTGCAACGATTAAAAGTGCTGGTAAAATGAGTACATATGCGTTCCTGCTTTCTCTCGCATACCTCATTACTCATACACCATAGCATATTATTTTATTTCAGATACAAAAAATAATAAAAGAAAAAATGCTTATTTTTTACCAATTAGTGCTTTGGCCTGTTCAGCTGCACTGTTAAGAACTTCCTGGGGTTCAACGCCTTCTAGCCACACTTTAGATATCGTGAGTCTTATTATTTCTGAGAACTTTGCCCAGTCCTTGATTCCTGTCCATCCACGAGCATACGACTTTGATAACTGTTCTAGAAGTACGTCGATTTGTGGTTCAATTTGTTTTGCTGCTGGGTTTTCATAGAAGCTCTTCCAAGCTGGTAACCAGCCTCGTTCTGCGAATAGCTTTAGCGAGAAAGCAGGGTCAGTAATGAATAACACGTATGCAATTGCTGCTTCTTTAGCATCGGAGTATGGATTTACAGCTAAAGCACCGCCAGCTGCAAGTCCTGTATATTTTGGTGTTTCTCCTTTCTTAACAGGTATTGGAGCGTAGCGCACATACTCAGCGACTTTCGACTCTGCAGAGCGTGCCATCGCAACCATGAATTGCCAATTTATATTGAACGCGTTTTCTCCAGTCATAAACGGTCTTAGTGCTTCCATTTTCTCGCATTCAAAGGAAGTCTCAGGAGCTATTTTATACTCGTATATAGTATTTACTATGAAGTTTAAAGCCCAAAGACCATGCTCGTCATTAAATGCGGGGTTTCCCTCTTCATCAACTATTCTGCCGCCGGATGATAAAAGCACCGTTAAAAATACATCGGTTAACATGTCATCTCCTGAAAGTAAAGGCCATGTTATACTATAATCAACTATTCCCTTTTCCTTAAGCGAAGTAGACATCTCTAATAATTCTTCCCAAGTAGATGGAGGTTTATCAAAACCAGCATCTCTTAAAATTTTCTCATTATAGAACATTATCATGGGCATTACCATGATAGGTGCGCCAATGATGTGTCCTTTATATGTATACATTCCTCTATGAATTTCTAACATGTCATCTAGTCTCTCTTTTGGTATGTATTGGTCAAGAGGTTCAAGCCATCCATTATCTCCAAATTCTAAAACCCATTCGTCAGGGAGAATATAGACATCCGGGTCAGAGCTTTTCGTAGTTAGCGCTGTTACAAGTTTTGGTCTTAGGTCAGGCCATGACACACTAACTACTTCTACTTTGGCGCCTGTAAGTTCTTCAAATAGCCTATCTAGGTCCGGAGTAACCATTGGAGATGTTGTTAAGTATGTTATAGTAACACCTTCAAATGGTTTCTTTGCTACAGTGACTACAGGTGCTGCTTGTGACCCTGCAAAATACCCTACTATTCCGGCGATGATTATCAAAATAATGCTAATCACAATAATGTAGCGAACTTGTAGGGGCAACTATATCACCGAGTGTACAATGTTTCTAAGTATATGTGTTTATAAAAGCTCATTTATAAATTAAACTGTTTATATTTAAGAAACTTAACCACATCATAATACGTTGGAAACTTTTTCTTGGGATCAGGATGCGTAATATAGTAAGCGGCTACAGCATTTGCGAATCTACCTATACTTACAATATCCCAGCCCTTAAGCCAGCCATAAATAAATGCCGCGTTAAATACATCGCCTGCGCCAGCAGTATCTACAATGTTTTTAACTACAAACGCTGGAATAACACATTTACTCTTCTGTGAAACAACGTAGCATCCTCTTTCTCCCATTTTTAATCCGATAATTCTAGGTCCTAATCTTAAAAAACCTTGGACTATACTTTCTATGGAGCTAGTTCTGAATAACCTTCTACCTACAATTTTTGCATCGAACTCATTTGGAAGCAAAATGTCAATATATTTTAAACTACAGGCAAGCTCGTAAACGTCGTGTTCCTCGGGTTCGTCCTTAGCTTTATAGTTTATATCAAGCGCTATTATATATCCCATTTTCTTTAATTCACGTATTACTTCACATTTAGGAATGTCCTCAATTTCAAATAATCTCAAATAGGGCCAAAACCAATGTGCTATGAATAAAATCTTGGCCTTAGATATAGTTTTAAAATGGGTTATTATAGATGAAGAAGAAGGAAATAGAGGGCTCATTGGCAGTGTAGCGATCATTGTTCCTCCTTCGCCTTTTTCATCTACTAAAACTATGGTGAAGAGTTCATCAGGGTATTCTATAGCGTTCCTTGTATCAACGTTCATTTCTTTAAGCATTCTCTTTATAAGCTCTCCCAAGACCCCTTTTCCTATGTTCCCTACAAAGCTTGTTCTTAAACCTAAACGAGCTAATGCTGCAGCAGTTATACTTCCAGGGCCCCCTAGCCTAATCATATACCTATTTACAAAAGTTATACGTCTTGGTGTTAATTTTATTCCCTCGGGAGGATATACCACGATGTCCGGATTTGATAAACCGAATACTACAACATCGTAAGTCTGTTGCATTAACGAAAACCCATGAAATGTTTTTACATTACATAGGTCTTAAAGAGAAAATGTGGTAGGTATAGTTACCGTAGGGGAGAGATTGCCATGCGTCTAAGCGTATGTCTTCTACCCCTTATTGCAATGGATAGAGCCATAATGTTTTCTGGAGGCACCATAGACTCTGTAAAGCCAGAATCCCCTAGCTCGATTACATCCGGTCCGGCCATTTTTATCAGTACTGCCAAACGTTTAATAGTGTTTATGTCTCCTCCCTCTTGAGAAGTATGAATACCTAAAGCTGCTAGTTTATCATAACTGTGTATTAGATCAACAAATTCTTTAGCTTTTTCTAAGGTGATACCTGGATATGTTCCTGGAGCAGGCAATGCTATATAATCAGCTCCAGCATCAATAAGTTTTCTTATGAACTCTTTCGATATTAGCTCTTTTGCTGCTAAATGCCCCATTAACCCTGGTCCATGCACACGGCCGCTCATTATTATAACCTTATCACCTACCTCTTCTTTGGCTATTTCTATAGATTTAATCACTAAGTCTTCATCCTGGGGCCTCCAGGAGTAAATTTGAATAAAGTCGGCACCCTGATCTACAGCCAATTTAACGGTTTCTCTAGAGAAGAATACGTGTCCATAACGTCTTTCCAAATCCTTCCTCATATCCTCAGAAACAGCTGTTAGGAATACACCAACAGGGCGACCAATGAGCTTTCTTATATCCTTAAGTGTCCAACCTCTGCCTAGAGATATTTGAACTTTAAATAGAGCTTTGTCCTCAGCTTCGTTTGATATTTTATTTGGTAATCCCGGGACGTAGGGGTTAACAACGTCATATGTTGCTAAACTAACTAAGTCTGCACCAAATGCCGCTACAAGTTCTGCGTTTGAGACACCGTCTACTAAGTTTGGTCCTCTAACCCTGGCCACAGCTAGTATTACTCTTCCTTCGCACATTCTTATTGAAGTAATTAATTCGTTCTTATTCATAGATAGAATTTCTTGAGGTGTTGCTTCAAGTAGTCTCTTAACCATGGGGTATGCACCATTCAACATTTATATTCTTTGTTAGATAAAAATGCTTACTTTTTATCGTCATAGTAACCGTTTGCCCGACTTCTTATGAAATACGTGAATCTTTTTCTCAATAGGTCTTACTATGATCTCTTCTACTCTGCCTACGTATCTTGAAAGAGTTTTTACTTTAAATATTAAGTCTCCCTTTTGTAAATTAAGTACAGTTTCGCTGCCTAAAGGCTCTATAGTTAACACGTGTGCTTTTATCGTATTTTCCGTTTGTATATTAACAATCTCAAAATCTTCAGGTCTAATACCTATGATTACTTCCTTACCTACGTGCTTCTCTAAACTCTCTTTCATGCTTGCAGGTATGGTCAGTGTAAATTCTGTACAGTCAAAGAGCAATTTTTGTTTATGTTTAACTATTGTTGCATTGAAGAAGTTCATTGGTGGCGTTCCAAGAAAGCCTCCGACAAACATGTTCACAGGTTTCTCGTAAAGCTCTAAAGGAGTTCCAATTTGTTGTATTTCACCATTATTTAATACAACAATGCGATCGCCCATAGACATTGCTTCAGCCTGATCATGAGTTACATAAATGGTTGTAACGCCTATTGATTTCTGCAGCTTTTTGAGTTCAGCTCGCATCATCAGTCTTAGCTTAGCGTCAAGGTTGCTTAAAGGTTCATCCATTAAGAAAAGTTTAGGTTCTCTGACTAAGGCTCTGGCAAGTGCAACGCGTTGCTGCTGTCCACCACTTAGTTGTCGAGGATAACGATCAAGAAGTTCCTCTATTCTAAGAAGTCTTGCTACTTCTAATACCTTACGCCTTATTTCTGTTTTAGGTAATTTTCTTAGTTTAAGTGGAAATGCAATATTATCGAACACTTTCATATGTGGATAAAGCGCATAATCTTGAAAGACCATGGCAACGTCTCGTTCTCTAGGTGGAATATTTATCTTCCTACTAGAACTGTACACTACTCTATCATCTATAATTATTTCTCCAGTATCAGGTTTTTCAAGTCCAGCAATACATCTAAGAAGCGTGGATTTACCGGATCCTGAAGGACCTAATATTACAATGAATTCTCCTGGTTCTATATTTAAGGATACATTTTTTACTGCTACAACTTTACTATATCTCTTAGTTAAATTAGTAATGTATACAGGTACACCCTTGGACATTACCACTTTACCTGAGCTTAAGGATCTTTTTAATGTAAACCTTACAATAATAAATTAAAAACATGTTAATTAATGCCATCCTGGAGGATGAAGTATCCGTGGCATTTTTTCAAAGCCAGCCACGTCCATACCGTGCGTATCAGGGTTTAGTCCTCTAAACACTCCTCTGTAGTATGCAAAGAGTAACAGCGGAATATCGTATACTATTGGTGTTAATACCTCGTCTACATTCTCCGGGACTTCGATTACATGGTCTGAATATTTCACAATTTCTCCTTCGCTACCTTTCCTTACAAGAGATATTATAGTCGCATTTATGCTCTCCTTTATTGCGTGAGCCACCATGGTTATTCTGTGATAACTGCGCCCTGGAGGAGCAACAAGTACCACTATACTTCTTCTTCTAAGCGTAGTCCATGGACCATGGCACATTTCTTCGACTTCCCAGGCCCAAGGTCTGGCTCTGCTCATTTCATTAACCATTAAAGCTCCATCAAGTGCAGTACCATAGTTTGGTCCGCCTCCTACATAGTAGAAGTCTTCATCCGTGACAAATTTTTTAGCTATTTGAGCTATTTCTGGTTCAAGAGATTCCAATATTTTCTTTGCGATATTAGGTATTTCTCTTAATTGTTCTTTATATTTAATTACCTTAGAATCTTTTATTAACGATTCACGTAAAGCCGTAGCGAGCAAGCTTATTGTATACAATACGGTAGCGAACGTATTAGCTCTTACAGGTATATCCTTACGAAGAGCTCGAGGGATGACTATTGTTCTAGACCATTTCTCCATAGGGCATGCAGTGGTTCCTGTTATACCTATTGTATATGCCTTATTTTCAAAGGCCAATTTTAAAGAATCAATACAAGCTTTTGTTGCTCCAGACAACGAAATTCCTATAACAGCATAGTCAGAAATCTTATAATTTATAAGATTTGGTATGGTATAATTTGCCAGCTCAAACGCTTCCTCATGATTTGTTGGTATTCCAACAATTTCCTCAATTATATACTTAGCTGAAATTGCCGCGTAATACGAATTACCTGATCCTGTTACGTATATTCTTCTAACGTTATACTTGCTAAACTCTTCTGCAATATCTTTAATTCTCCTTTCTTGCTTTGCTAATACATCTTCGAATCTACAAGGTATATCCATTATGAGCTCGTACGTGATGTATGGATGTTGTGTTCTTTGCAAAAAGTTAAGAGAGGCATACCAGTCTTCGATTTCTTTAGTAACCAAATATTATCACCAAATATA
>CAZLZO010000040.1:0-12141 GCA_964564025.1 uncultured Desulfurococcales archaeon | reverse complement strand
CCTATTACTGCTGCTTTTAATCCGTTAAGTAATGCTTGTACTAGCCTATTTGTAAAATACGTTGTTAGCGAGTAAACTATTAGTGAGATAATTGTGAAAGGCGGAAGAACCACTGCTAATGTTGCTACGAACGCTCCTATAGGCCCTGCTAATTTGAATCCAATATATGTTGCTGCATTCACAGCCACAGGTCCAGGTGTTGAACCGGCTATAGCTACAACATTCATGAATTCTTCTTTCGAAATCCATTTTGCCTCCTCAACAATTTCCCTTTCAATTATTGGAAGTATTGCCCATCCTCCACCAAACCCTACAATACCTATCTTCAGGAATCTCACGAACAAATTTAGTAGCAAAGTCACGTTCATAATACACTACCCTTCTTCTGAAGTAATAGCACAAGCAGTTTAAACAAGTTACTAAGCTATAAAGTATTTCCTAGGCAAACATGTAATAAAGCATGTGTAGCTTCGAAATTTTTAGCTAAATCAGCTAAAACTATAAGTTCTTAGAAATTCCTAGTAAACTATTAGGAGACTGTGGAATAATGGAAATTTCACGGAACATTATAAAACGTTTGTTTCTTTTTGAATATGAGTATTGGAAGGTAAAAAGCTTAGATGAAGTTAGAAGAAGGGTGAGTAAAGAATTTCAATTTTTACCTGTGGAAAGCTTAGTTAAAGTTTTAGAGGAAATAGTTGGAGGCATAGAAAGCTTAGTTAAATATTCTTCTGAAAAAGCATTAGCTATTAGAAGTGCTAGAGTAAAACCCCCAATGGTATATTTCCTCATAGTTGAAGAACACGAGCTTGGAGGGAAAGTATTTCTTATAGAAACAATATATAGCCAGTATAGTTATGATAAAATATTGGCGGGTATGAGGGCGTTTTCGGCTTATGTAGGCATAAAATGTAAGCTCATTAAACAACTCTAGCAAATACTGACTTAAACATAGCTACCATAAACACTATATTTTGGTGATAAAGTTTTTGAGGAATTGAAGTAATGTTAATACCGATAAAACAAAACAATATGCAGAAAAGCTATTCCCTCTAAGTAATGGTTAAGCATACAGTATTAGTTGCTAATATTTTCGCTCCATGCATTCTGCGATTTAATTAAGGAATCTCTAAAGTATTTGTGTTTAAAACCTAGCTATGCTTAAAGCCTATTTAGTTTATTATTTAATAGCGGTGAGAATGTGGCATCTGCAGGAGTTTTCCAAATACCTAAGCCTGAGAATGAACCTGTTCTATCTTATGCTCCCGGAACTAGGGAAAGAGAGGAGTTAATGAGGAAATTAAGGGAATTGAAAAGTAGAAGGATGGAAATTCCCCTAATTATAGGTGGTAAGAATATTAAGACTGGAGAGCTTGGTATTTGCCGTTGCCCACATAATCATTCTTTGATTTTAGGTTATTATCATAAGGCTTTGGAAGAACACGTTGAAAAAGCTATTGATGAAGCTCTTAAGGCTTGGGATAAATGGGCTAATATGGACTGGTATCATAGGGCAATGATTTTCCTTAAAGCTGCAGAATTACTTGCCGGACCTTACAGGTTTGAAGTTAATGCTGCAATAATGCTATGTCAAAGTAAAACTCCTAGGGAAGCTGAAATAGATTTAGTAGAGCTTGTTGATTTCTGGCGTTTTAACGCATACTACATGAGGTTTCTTTATGAGCAACAGCCTGAATCGCTTACTGGAGAACTTAACAGAATAGATTGGAGACCTCTTGAAGGATTTGTTTTCGCAATAACTCCGTTCAACTTCTTCTCAATAGGCGGTAATTTACCGACAGCACCTGCTATGATGGGTAATGTCGTAGTGTGGAAGCCTTCAGCTCCAGTAGTTTACTCAAACTATTACATTATGAGAATTCTTGAAGAAGCAGGCTTACCGCCAGGGGTAATAAACTTTATTCCAGGCGATGCCGAGAAAATAGCCAAAATAATTCTGTCACATCCAAGTCTTGCAGGTATTCACTTTACTGGAAGTACCGCAACTTTTAGGAAAATATGGAAGACAATTGGAGAAAACATACATATTTACAAGTCTTTTCCGAGAATTGTAGGTGAAACCGGAGGTAAAGACTTCATATTCCTACATAAATCAGCAAATATTGACGAAGCATTAGTCGCCATAATCAGAGGTGCTTTCGAATATCAAGGACAAAAGTGCTCTGCAGCATCAAGACTCTACGTTCCGAAAAGCTTATGGCCCGAACTTAAGGAAAAACTACTGAAAGAACTAGATAAAGTAAAGGTTGGCGATGTTGAAGATTTTTCAAACTTTATGGGAGCCCTAATAACCAAGGAAGCTTTTGACAAGGTTGTAAGCTATATCGAATACGCTAAGGCACACCCTGAAGATTACGAAATAGTTTATGGTGGGAAATACGATGATAGTAAAGGATACTTTGTATGGCCAACAGTGATTATTTCCAAGAAGCCCAAGGGTAAATTAATGGAGGAAGAAATTTTCGGACCAGTACTTACAGTATACGTTTACGATGATGATAAGTATGAGGAAACATTAAAGCTATGCAATGAAACATCACCTTACGGCTTAACGGGCTCTATTTTCGCTAAGGATCGTGAAGCAATAATGATCGCTGAGAAAATTCTAAGATGGGCCGCTGGAAACTTCTACATAAACGATAAGCCGACGGGAGCAATAGTTAATAGACAGCCTTTCGGAGGCTCTAGAGCTTCTGGAACAAACGATAAGGCCGGGTGGTGGCTTAACCTACTTAAATGGGTCACTTTAAGAACAGTAAAGGAAAATCTTAAGCCGCCAAAGAAATGGAAATGGCCTTACATGGATACTTAGCCTTTATAAGCCATATTGAGCGATCTTTCAAATACAAATACTAAAGTAATCGTAAACATCATTATTAGTAGCGTAGCCCATATCTAAAGTACTTTTCAGATAATGTCTAAATATTTATTGTTATATTTTAAGTCCATGGCTCGGTGTTTTAGTCTTTCTAATCTCAAGAAAAATATACACATTTATCTTCAATATTTCCAATAGGGCAACATAGTTCTTTTAGATACATTTTGACTAAGTACGTTTAGGTAATAACTGCACTATTAATACTCCTGTAAAAACCATTATTATTCTTAAAAGTTTCTGAAAGGTTAGTGTTTCTCTAAGGAATATGTAGGCTAATAGTGTTATCTGTATTAACATGGTGTTCTGCAATATAGATTGTTCATAAGCTCTCAAGGTCTTTAATGCGTAATTCCATAGAGTAAAAGCTAATGCAGTATTTACAATACTAAGCCAAAATATTATGAACCAAATAGAGGGAAATATAACGTTGTTACTTAGAATGGCTGCTGCAAGAAGCAATATTGAGCCAAAAGACATTAAGTAAGAAGTTAATGTAAAGACACCTAACCTATTCTCCCTCTTAAGTAATATCTAGAGATAATCATGTATAAAGCCCAACCTATACCTGAAAGCACAGTTAGAAATACGCCGAAAATTTCGTTAAAACCAGCAGTAAGTATGAGGAAAAGAACAATATTACACCACAAATAAAAATCACTACTCCTATGAGTTGAGCGAATGTAGGTTTTTCCTTTAAGCAAAGAATACTTAATACTAAAACAAATTATGGGCGTCATATTAAGAATAAACGTTACCGATATTGCTGGAAGATAATATAGGCCAAAACTGTAGTCCTTGAGCTACAGAATAACCCGTAAACCCCAACACTAAGAATATCGGCAAATATTTAAACTCAAGAGTTTTACTACCCTTATATTTGAGTTAACATAAGCATTATCAGCATTATAGAAGCTAAAGTGTATCTATAAGCTACGAAAGCTATAGGATTCAATTCTTTAAGACCAACTTTGATAAGTATATAGGATGTGGACCAAAGAAATGTAACAAGAAAAGCCTCAGCTAAAGCATATAACCGCTTACCTAACGTTTTATTTCACCAAGATTAGAATTCCCCCAATTTAACATTACACAGCACATTTTCTTTCAGAGCTTCTACTATGTAACGAACTGTTCCGTTATGAACTTTTATTACCATGCCTCATCTAGGACCTTTAGTAGCTGTCTAATTAGTTGTTATTTAAATTCCTTGTTTAATACCTTAATAAAGAACTTAGCTTCATCACTTTTAAGTAAGACGTGCTTTCAAGGTAGTATTAGCTTATTGGAAATGTTCCTTAAAGAAAGCCCTCACATTATCCCTAACGCTTATTTAACACCTTAAGCCACAATATGGTTTATGAACACAGGTGTATGTTGTGAGGAAAATCCGCTTCCCCGCTTCTATATTACGTAAGAGGCTAAAGCACTTCCAGGAGAAATTAAGCTCTAAAAATATTGATGCCGCCATGATCCGCGTTCAATCAACATTTACCTACTTTACCGGAGCAAAGTGGCTTAGACCTGCATTGCTAATACCTGCACGTGAAGAACCAATGCTATTTGCAGCGAAAGGAGAGGAAGATGAGCTTGCACAGCGAACATGGATAGATAATGTAGTGACTTTTAGGGATGGAGGAGACCTCATGGCTAAGGTTTCAACCATTATAAGGAGTAGTGGGTATAGAACTGTAGGTTTAGAGTATGGCATTGAGAGAGATGCTTACATACTCTTCTACGAGATGTTTAAACGTCTTAATCCGCAAGTGAACGTAGTAGATATATCAGGTATAGTAGCAGAAATGAGAATGATTAAAGACAGGTACGAATTAGAGGCAGTAAGAAAAGCAGGTAAAATAGCTGCAAAGGTAATGGATAAAGTAGTCAATGTAATAAAGCCTGGAGTTAGTGAAACAGAAATTGCAGCTGAAGCATACTATCACGCATACAGACTCGGGACAGAAGAACCAAAAATATACGTAAACATAGGGCCTAATCCAAGAGTTCACGCTGAACCATTTAGAGATCAGAAGGTGATTGAAGGATTAGCCGTAACCATAGTCTTAGGGGTAGATTATAATCATTATTACGCTAACATTTCAAGAACAATCATTGTAGGACATAATAGTGAAGCGGAAAAAGCAATAAAATGCATGAAGGAAGTATATGGGAAAGCATTAGAACTAACTAAACCTGGCGTTAAACCCATCAATGTAATAATGGAGTTAGACAAAATATACATCAAACATGGATTAATAGATCATAGAGTGATAGGGTATCTTCATGGAGTAGGTTTGCAAATAGAGGAAACGCCAATAACAACCATAGTGCCTAAACACAGGTTTATTGAATTAAAGCCAGGAATGGCTGTGGCATCAGTCCATGCACCTATAATGCTAAAGGGAGCGGGACAGATAAAACACGAAGATACTTTCATAGTAACAAGTAAAGGTCTAGAAGTAGTAACAGAGCACTCATAAGTTGCAGCTAATGTGCGGTTTACTAAAGACAAGACTAAGTTATTTTATAACATAAGCTATTTTAATTTAATATTGTAAATACGGTAGGCTATATATGTTAATTATTCATTATCCACACATTATAAGCCGATAATTTCAATTACTAATCTAGTGCGTCAGAGAAAGCTTAACATTAATATAATGGTTCGATAAGTATAGGAACTCTAACATTGTATGTTTCACTATTTCTAATTATTTTTAAATTTACGTAGCCTTTATCTATAGAATCCTCTATTATCTCCTTCAATTTACTGGCTTCATTGAGCTCAACGTTATTTACTGAAATTATTATGTCTCCCTCCCTTAACCCGTACTCGTAGGCAGGTGTTCCAGGTATTACTTTCACTATAACTAGTCCCTTACTTACTGGAAGATTATATATGGAAGCTAGTTCTGGGGTTACGGGAGCTACATAAACACCTATCCATGCTCTAACGGGTCTTCCATATTTTTCAATCATTAATAGGAATTTCTTAACAGTGTTTATTGGTATAGCGAAGCCTATTCCTTGAGCATAGGGCACTATAGCCGTAGTAACACCTACCACTTTACCTTCAGTGTTTACTAATGGACCGCCGCTATTACCTGGGTTTATTGCTGCATCAGTTTGTATAAGGTCTTCCAAAATAACATCTTTGCTTACAAATGTTCTACCAATAGCGCTAACGACACCCATTGTAACAGTTGGTCCTGGAAGACCTAAGGGAGACCCTATAGCGAAAACTAATTCCCCAATTTCTACTTTGCTTGAATCACTAAGTTCTAAAGAATGAAGTCCTTTGGCTTGAACCCTTAATAGCCCAAGGTCCCTATATGGATCTACAGCTATAGGTTGCGCATAGCTTTTTTCACCACTTGGTAATAACACCTTTATTCTACTAGCACCTTTTATTACATGAGCATTAGTTACAATAACTCCATCGTTGCTTATAATGAAGCCTGAACCTATACCTCTTATAGGTCTATAGCCAAATAACACATCTATACTGGCTTTTTCCGTAAATATAGTTACAACACCTTGAGTAACTCTTTTAATAACATTTGAAATCAACTTGCTTATTTCGCTTAGTTTCATAATAAAGCATCTCACATTGTTTTAATCATTTAATATATAGCTTCACTTGACTATATTAAAGTTTTAATGAAGAACTAAACATGTCAAGTTTTTCAACACCTATTAGTCTTCAACCTTAATAATTACTTAAGTTTGCTTTTGTACTTTTCAACAAGTTCTTTCGCATAGTCGAATCTAATTTTTCCCTTTTTAACCATTTGCTCAGCTATTAGGTCGATCAAATCTCCTGTCGCACCAGCCATTATTGCTAAGTTTTTAGCGTGAAGCTTCATATGTCCTCTCTGTATTCCTTCAGTTACTAACGCTCTTAATGCTGCTAGGTTTTGAGCTAATCCTACTGCCGCCATTATTTCTGCAAGTTCTTTCGCCTTTTTCACTTTAAGTATTTTTAAAGCTATTTTCGCTATTGGGTGGACCTTTACTGCGCCGCCAACAATGCCTACTTGAAGTGGTAACTCTAATGTCCCTACAAGATAGCCCTTATTGTCTATTTCCCATGAGCTTAAAGGTCTATATCTGCCGCTTCTTGAAGCATAAGCGTGGGCTCCTGCCTCTATTGCCCTATGGTCTTGAGCTGTTGCAAGCGCTACCGCTACTATTCCGTTCATAATTCCCTTGTTATGCGTTACTGCTCTATAAGGGTCAGCTTCGGCAAGTAAGTATGCGTCAACGATTTTCTCAGCAACATCCATACCACCTACTTTTTCAGGAGATGTTCGTGCCCAAGCTCTTACAATACGGTATGTAGCATAGTTTGAAACTATTCTTAACCTTGCTTCTCCACCAGAGATTTTCTCAAGCATTGGAGCTGCTGCTTCAACTATAGTATTTACGGCATTAGCTCCCATAGCATCTAAAACGTCAATAATTAAATGAACTATTACTGCTGATCCACGCTTTGTTTCAATAACTCTTACTTCAACGTCTTTAGCGCCACCACCTAACCTTACTAAAACCGGGTCTTGCTGATTAGCTAAATCAAGTATTTCATCTTTCCTTTCAAGAATTTTGAAAGCAGCATACCTTGGCGAGCTTACTTTTACTAAATGTATTTGGCCAATCATATATTGATGCTCTGCTTTAGCTACGATACCCTCCCCTTCACGTAACATTTTCGCAGCATTACTAGCTGCAGCTACAACACTACTTTCCTCAATAACCATAGGTATAAGGTGGTCTCGCCCATTTATTTTAAAGTTCGTCGCTATAGCAAAAGGATACGTCATTCCTCCAACAACATTTTCAATTATGGAGTCGGCAATCTTAGAATCAAGATTTCCAAAATTCCTTAGCAACCTTAACTCTTCATCGGTTAAATTAGCCCATTCCTTAATTATTCTTAATCTTTCATCCATAGATAATTTATAAAACCCAGGTATTCGCGATGACAAATCATTCACCATAACGTATTTAGTGTTATTTACTTTTCACAATATAGGCGTTACGTATTTTAGATGTAAAAATGACTAGTAATAGAAGATAGAAGCACTAAGAAAAATAATTTATTTCGAGTGGACAACTCTTTAGACTTAGGAATGAAGATGTAAGTGTCGCTTTCCTCAACACCTACAGCGTTAAGTACCTTTAGACTTTATTATCATGCAGAATTCACATAACAACTCACTAACATTAGCTCTATTTTTCAGAAATTTCCTTAACTAGTTTCTTCACTATACTTTTTATTTCAGGAATACTATCCAAAGCTTTCGTTATTTTAGAAGCTCTCTTACCATAAAGGTAGTAGTTTATTGAGGCCTGTGTCATATCTAGCATTTTAGCCACTTCCATTTAGGTCTTAGAATATCTATGAATAAACTCCCTAGATAAAAGAACCTCTTATTGTCAGCAAAATCTTTTTTCCACCTCTTTCACAAACTTCCCTTAACTTCTTTTTTACATTTTCATCAGTAACCAAAATGAATCTCCAAGGTTGCCTATTAGCGCCTGAAGGTGCTTGAAGAGCTGTGGAAATAGCGTATAGTATGTCATTTATGTTTACAGGTTCTCTACTATATTTTCTAATACTCTTCCTTCTTTTCGCAAGATTCAATACCGTAATATTCTCCTTCATCTCCACGACCTCTTTAAATAGTGACGGCATTGTTTGTTTTGAAGTAAACTTTAAGGAGTTCACTATACATTTTACTTACTTGGCGTATTTAGCATTGACTGGCGTTGATAAGGTTAAAGAGTTCATTAGCAAGTGTAGGGTTAAAGCCGAGATTTTAGAGTTTAAAGATACTGTTGAAAGCGTTAATTCGGCTTCTAAAGCATCAGGCTTTCCAGAAGACAAAATATTAAAAACAATGATAGTTATTGCCGATAAGAAACCATACGCTATAGTGTTGCCCGGAGATAAGAAACTTAGTTTCAAAAATATAGCGGAAACCGTAGGTGCTAAGAAAGTTAGATTAGCTAAACCTAACGAAATAGTTAATATCTTAGGTGTGGGACCTGGAGAAGTAAGTCCACTTATGGAAGAAATTACAAGGTTAAATATAATATTCGATAAGTCTGTTCTAAGCAAAAACATAATATTAGTAGGTGGAGGTTCTCTTCATCATTTAGTAAAAATTGGCGCTAAAGAACTCGTTAAGGTTTTAAAGCCTAAAATAGGCATTATAGCTAAGCACTAAAAAGTCCAGATAATGAATATGCTAAGTAATTATTAATGTTACACTTATGCAATACCTCAAAAGACCTCGGTAATGTGGTAGTTTAAATTAAAAATAATGACCTCTTAAAATTAATGTAAAGTTTTATTAATAATGTGGCTTATAGGTGTAAGCAATAAACATTATGAGAGGAATAATAAGGTGAATTATAAGGAAATAATTATTTTTGGACTTAAAACATTATTTCTCACACTCATATTATGCATATGTTTTCTAATAGCATCGCTTCTCGTAGGATTACCTGTTTTAAAATATCATGAAGCTTTAGCGCTTACCACTATGTGCTTTCTTGACGTTATTGTTTTAAGTTATTTAATAGTTCGTTCTCACTGGTACGGTTGGAAACTTATTATAGCAGTTTTCATAGTTTTCTTTGGTGTGAAAACTTTTCTGAGCCAAGTAGAAACCGTGGTTTTTCTTCAGTACCTTGTAAAAATAGTACCTACGGAGCTTATACCACAGCTTTTCATACATGGTGCGATTACTGCAGCTCTTTTCACACCAGTAGCTGTTTTTGCTTATAATAAAACAAGTAAAGCTTTAGAAGAGCATAAGCGGTTAGCAATACCTGTGATAGAATGGTTTTGGAAATTAGCTCTAATAGCGATAATTTACATTATTATCTACATTATATTTGGCATGTTTGTTTTCATGCCATTAGCTGGTGAAGCTGCCCGAGAATACTATGCTAATCTCCAGCTTCCACCATGGATAATTCCTTTTCAAGGTTTGAGGGCTTTGATTTTTACCGGAATAGCTATTTTAATAGTAAAGATGATGAAGGGGTGTTGGTTGGAAACAGGATTAATGGTTGCACTTACATTCTCAGTTATTATGGGGTCTAGTTTGCTATTGCCAAACGAATTCATGCCTGTAAATATACGGTTAGCTCATTTAGTAGAAATTATGTCATCTAATTTCATTTATGGTTGGCTAATTATCTTAATATTGCGGGTAAATGGACGTATTACATGATATATTTATTTAAGCTGTCTTTCTTTTTAACCGTTTATAAATAATTAAAATTATAATGATAAATAAGGCTCCAACAAACAGCTTATACTCACTACCGGGCTGCAATGATGCTAACATGTCAATTATTGAAAGAACAAGTATTGGTCCTGCAGCAAAAGCCCAAGCATGAAGATTTGTTGACTCATCACTGTCTAAAACTGATATTAGCTTCAAAGCCGCAATTGCCAATATTATCGATAAGAATATTGAGAGTAAAGGTGATGGCACTATGAATGGAGTTACATAGAAAGCTATAAGGAAACACCAAGCCCATAGAAACCATAAGGCAAAATATTTACGTGGGCTCATTACGGAGGCTGATTGAGGAAACTTATAGAGCTTAGAAAACTCTACAAGAATTATAATAACAAGCATACATAGCATATAAGCATATGCTCCAGCATTATAGGGTATTACTATGATATTGAATAGCAACGTTATGAAAACTATTGATGACAAAAAGAGTAGTAAGCTCCTTCTCTTAACCCATAGATCCTTAGAGTAATTTTTAAATAACGCTTCCGTAATGACTATTGGAACCGCTATACTCCATACACTATGGAAAAGCGTGAGGTAAGCAGCCCAAACCCAATTAACACCAAGCCATCTACCAAAGGAACCAAAAATGTCTAAGTCTTTCCATTCGGGATTAAAGAAAGATTCTACAGCTAAACCTTCTTCAAGAATCCCATAAGCCATGCCTAATAATATAAGGGAGCTATATCCTAAGTTATATTTAATTCTAAACTCTCTAACGAGAACAGCCCCAGAACCGTAAAGGCCTATGAGAATTAAGAAGTTTATAGGGTTAAAGAACTCCCATGGCGTGGTTGAAGTGGTTAGTAGCTCGGCAGAAGTAGGAGATAGTACTACTAATGTTAGCAAGGCTTTAGCCTTACCGTCAATTTTTAATGGTAACAATTTAAACACTTGATATACCAATCTCCAATCCCAGGTAGGATAATGAACATTATGACCTATTAATATTATATTAAATAAGAAAACCGGTGCTCATGTAAAATTAGAGATTTATGTTAGCTCTGTAAATATACTCTAAGGGTCAAAACTATGGCGTTGAAAAGGATAAGTAAAAACCATATCATTTACAAGTTTACACCAGCCATGAGGCCTGTAGAAAAAGCTCATGTAGGGGATATAGTGGTTTTTGAAACAAAAGATTGCTTCGGGGAACAAATAAGGGATGAGAATGTTAAGCTTAACGAAATAGACTGGAATAAGGTAAATCCAGCTACTGGTCCTCTATTTGTAGAGGAGGCCGAACCAGGAGATACGTTAAAAGTTGAAATCCTAAGTATTAGAGTTAATAATCCAGCAATAATGGCTGTTGCTCCAGGAGCGGGGGTTTTAGGGAATTTGAAATACGATTCTAAAGTGAAAATAGTGAATGTTGAAAAGGATTTCGTCATATTTAGTGGGTTAAAAGTCAAGATGAAGCCTATGATAGGAGTTATCGGTGTTGCACCTAAAGAGGGAGAATATCCTACAGGAACATCTGATGTTCATGGTGGAAACATGGATATTGCAGAATTAACCGCCGGTACATCAATTTACTTTCCAGTATTTGTTAAAGGAGCACTCTTGGCTTTAGGTGATTTACATGCAGTACAAGCTGATGGAGAAATTTGTGTTACAGGAGCTGAAGCTTCAGGCGAAGTAGTGGTTAGAGTCGATGTTATTAAGGATGTTCAGCCTAAGTACCCAGTTCTTGAAACTTCAAACTACTATGCCATAATAGCTCCAGGGAAAGATCTTGATGAAGCCGTTTATAAAGCTACTATGGAGGCTGTTAATGTTTTAAAGAGGAAATATAGTTTATCGTTCGAAGAAGCATATATGTTAGCAAGCCTCATAGTTAATTTGAGAATAAACCAAGTAGTTGATCCCAGGAAGGGTGTTAGAGCGGAAATATCTAAGGAATATGTTAGCATTGAAGATTTCCTA
>CAZLZO010000039.1:0-13079 GCA_964564025.1 uncultured Desulfurococcales archaeon | reverse complement strand
ACCTTCAATACCAAGAAAGTTTATGTTAATCATTATTTTTAGGTTTAAGCTTCTCATTAGAACAATGAAAACCAAAGAATATGTTAGTTGATTTAAGAAAGAACATGCTTAAGTCTACGCTGATGTTTGGTTTCAGAGTTTTGAGAGTTTAGTTTAAATATTTTGAGAGTTAAATATAGTGTGGGGTGAAAGGTGTTTGGTTAGTCAAACGCTTTCTGCCCTAATAGATGATCTTGAAAGGCAGGAGACTTTTAGGCTTCTTGAGCCTTGGAGGTATTCTTCGAAGTCTTTGGCTCTTGTTGTACCTATTGTTAGGGTTAGGTATGGTTCTAGAGAATACATAGTTATTGACGAAGTTCCAGGTATTTTAAGTATACGTGATGCTGGAACAGTTGGTAAGGTTATTGTGGAAAACAGTTCTGATAAGCACGTGTTTATTAGGGGTGGATGTATTCTCGAAGGACTAACACAACCTAGAGCCCTAAGATACGGTATACTGGTGGAGCCGGGAGCAACATATACTGTAGATGTTGTTTGCGTCCACGCAACCTCACCTATAAGACGTGGGAAAGAATTAAGACCAGCACTCTATGTTCCCTTTATGTTAAAACATGTAATTTCTAGGGGTAGTCAGAATGAGGTATGGGATAGTATAGGACGCTATGCTTTAGCATATTTAAACAGATATGTTCCTGATCTTACTGAAGTAGTTAGATCTATTGAGAAAGCACAAACTAAAATAGCTGATGTTGTAGAAAAATTCCCTCTAGTAAAAGACCAAGTTGGAGTCATAATAGTAGGTACTAAAGGTGTTGAAGCCCTAGAACTATTCGACCATCCGAAATCATGGAGCGCCATAGCTAAAAACGCCGGCAAAGAGTTTGGGGAAATACTGGCTGAAGAACAGGAAATACCAATATTCAAACCTGATAGCGAAGCCATAAAAGAAGCTATCAACTTTTTCCTAGGGAAAATAAAGGAATGCCGTGAAACAGAGGTTTTCAAAGGGAAAAACACATACACCAAACTCCTGGAAGGAAACGGGATAGTAGGAGAATACACGGTCCTAAACAATAACACAATACACCTAATGGTCGCAAGAACAGAAAAACCATTTAAAAAACGTGAAAAACGCATATCACCATATGCTCGGCTTTCAGAAATAAGAGAAATAGAAAGATATCGAGAACTCCTAAGTAGCATTCTGAGTGAAATGAAAACCACGGAACCAAGACGACGAATATACGCACCTATGATGCTTATGCACCTTACCCTAACCAGGGATCGTAGAGTAGAAAAAACATTATTCAAAGTCCTAAAAGCATTAAGGGAGAAGCAACTCACATGGACAGAACTAGTAGAGAAACTGTCCAGAGAAGTTTCACCAGCAACAATAAGTAGAAGACTGAAAAACGGAATAAACCAAGGACTAATAACAAAAACTCTAAGAGAAAACGGGAAACCAGCATACACACTAACAGCAAAAGGGACAGCACTTCTCGAAAAACTTGAGAAGAAAAGATGATAGGAAATGACTCTAGTTATTGCTCTCGTCTGAGGAGACAGAGTCCCAGTATCAAGCGACAGCAGAGCCAGTAGCGGATTTGTTCTCTATGAGAAGAGGAAAATTAAGCCACATACTTTGGAATAAACGAAGAAAAAGAAAATAAAATGGTCTTAGGATCACTAGAAGAAGAGGTGTACAAGGAAAACACTAATCAAACCACCATGAAACATAGTAGAAGACATAAGAGAAAACAAAATAGAGCAAGAGCCATGGTCTAATTGAAAAGTGCTAAAAGAAATAATACAATGATCAGAAGCACAATATTGGTTATATTACGTGGGGTAAAGTATTACATATATGGTTCCTCTCTAATTTTCCGACCACAAACTGTGCATACATATTCAATGATTTTTTCTTCCTTAATACGGATTTCGTCAGGTTTTACCCCTGGAAGCTCCCGAGTTCTTGTTCTTACGCGTTTTTCCAATCTATGAAGTGATTCCCCGAGTTCTCTAAGTTCAGTTATGATTAGACTTACTATATTATGGCTTTTGCGTAATTCTTCAAGCTGTTGCTTCTTCGCATTAAGAGAGCTTTGTATTCTTGAAATTGTCTCATTAATTTCATGCAAGGACTGCTGAAGCGTTTTCTCGCCAAGTTTAGAGATAAAATCAATGAACCATCTAATTTCCTTAGTTCTCCTCTCTACATGTGCAATGTCCTTGGCTGCCTCACTTATAATTTTTCCTAACTCCTTCTTTAAGCTGTTTGCATGATCTATATGGGGATTAATTAGCCGATTTACAAAAACTTCAAACTTATGTTCAGCTTCGCTCTCTAAGCATGTGGGCTTAATTTCTTTGAACTTGCTTATACGTGTTTGCAATTTTTCTATCTTATTAACTATATTGGTTATTCTCTCATTATCCTTAAGCACCTCTTTTAGTTTTTCTTCGGCATTTTTGAGCTCCTGTCTAGCATTAGCTATTTCTACTACGAGAGGGTCTTCCATTTTTTCAGGAAGCACCTCTAATATTTTTTGAAGCACCTCCTCCATAGGGGATTTTTTAAGCAATTTCTTCCCGTACTAAATTAAGACATTTTACACATAATTAATTTTTACCACATTTTTAGTTTACCATCACCAGCTGGAAGGTAATTTTTCTCCCTTAAGCTACTCTAATCAGATGTTTCTTTTTGCCTATCTAGAAATTCTAGCATATTGAGTTTGACTAAAATGTTTATTGATTTATTTTGCTATCTTGTTAGCTTAATGTAATTTAATTATCTTTCTATTATTTCTTGTGGTGTTATTGTTGCTATTATTCCTTTCCATAGTTTAAATTCCACGGCTTCTGTTTCTGAGTCTTTGAAATCGTATTCTGCTCTTATTATGTGTTTGTACCATAGGGCGTGTATTTTCCATAGTTGTTTTGTTTCCTGCTGGTTTGCTTTTCTTACTTTTAGTCCTATTTCTTGTGCGTCATGCGGTGTTATTGCTGCGCTATGTTGTTTATAGCTTGCTAGTTTTCTTGCTACTTCTTTTGCTTTGTTGGGGTTTTGTTTGAACATTCTTTTTGCTAGTATTTTTGCTGCTAGTTCTATGTTGTGGTCTACTGCTCTTGCGTAGTCTCCTAGTTCTATTACTGGTAATCTGTCTACAAATTCCCTCACTATTTCTCTGGGAACGTTTTTCCTGGCTAGTAGGTCTACTACTTCGAGTATTGATTGGAGAGGTACGTAGCGGTCTGTTTTAGGGTCGTGGAGTACCGGGTCTATTGGGCCTAGCTCAGCTACTGGTAGCATTACTACTTCGTCTCCAGCACATGCGATTAAGGTTGCTGCGCTTTTAGCGTATCTTGGAACGTAAACTGTTAGCTTCCCTGAAACAATGTCTTGAAGGTAGTTTGCAATAATATATGCTTCATCTATGTCCCCGCCTCCTGAGAACAGTATGACGCCTACGTCTCCGCTTAAATCAGCTTCACTGAGAACTGTGAAGACGCTGTCAACAACTGAGGCTGTAATGTATCTGTGAACTCCGAAGAACATTGGAACAGCGTGGCAGTTACATGTTTTCTCAAAATCCTTCAAAACATTCTCGCATTCTTCGACAAACTTTTTAAAAGCATAAACTCTACCAATAACTTCATTTAAAAGCATGGAACATTCCCCCGAATCTTAATAATATGCGGTTATCGCCTCCATTGAAAAGTGAGTATTAATTTTTGAATTAAGCTATCACTATAAGTGTTGTAATGTACTTCGATTTCTGGCGGACTTAGGGTTTCTAGTACTTTTTCCTTTATGTCCTTATCCATAATTATTACTCCACGCTTATGCTTCTTAACAAACTTCTTTAGCTTCTCCTGAATAAACGGCTTTTTCGTAAGATCTAAAATGCCATACTCTTTTTGTTCCCTTCTTGGGGGGGCCTTTGGTATATTAACCCTTATAACATCTTCAATAACGTAGCCTAGCGGTTTACCCATTAGTGGAGGTTTAATGCCTAACTGTTCTCTTATCTTAATAAGTTCCTTAAACAATTCTCTAATTTCCGTTCTTAATAATCTCTTTAGATTGTCCATGAGATTCTGTAGCTCATCTTCATCTATTTCGAATTCTTCGTACAATTTAACTAAGTAGTTTGTACAGTCCCTAGTTGCTTTATGTAGAAATTCCTCACTTAAGATACCAACAATAATTCTTTCAATGTTATCCGCTTTGCTTTTTAATAATTCAAACTCAGTAAGAGCACGATGCAGTTCTTGCCTTATATGTTTAAACAATATAGAGTACTCTCTTAATTCTTTTTCCTTTAACTCGACTCTCTCATACAGCCGTTTAAGACGGCTTGATATCATATGAATACGATAAAAGAGACCCTCATACATTTTACTCAACCACAAAGTCATGTTTTGACCTTACATAGTGTTCTCATGTAGTGGAGCACAATCTTTACGGCGGTATTTCCAAACATTGTATGCAGCCATCCCAAACAGGCATTTATAGGCTGTCTAGGTTTCTGTGCACATAAGTCCTCTCGGAGTATTGCTATCTCGCATAAAATTAAAGCTATAGCTCGACCTACGCTATGTGGTGCTTTAGGTTTATTGCATATTTCACGCAGATAGTGGAATAAATCTTCGGTTAAATACCAAGCATAGCTATCATCAAGTAGACTAGCTACATGCATTTTCATCCATAACATATGCTTTCGGCAGAACGTTTTAACAAATGTTTGAGGTGTAATGTTAGGACAGTATTTGTTAACTATATATGAAAAATAAGTACACACATCTTGTGCTGTATGGCTCATAGTATATCACCTTAAAATATATTGGTTAGTATTTTATTCTTGCGTCGTATAGCCGCATTTCGGACATACTTTCCTCGGCCTCGTTTCACCGCTAAAAGTTCTAGGAGTAGAAGCAAAAACATCATATCTTAGTTTATGTCCGCATATTGGACATCTTCCCAAATAGCTTGTTTTACTTTCTGATTTTAAAATAACCCATGAATTGTCATGGTCATTTACTGTATGTTCCTCAACTAAACTATTTTCCTTCAAACATCTCTTTAATTCTTCAAAAGGTTTTTCTATGAAATTTTTAACAGGTTCAGGTAGATCATTAATAAGTTCTTCCATTTCAGCTATGATCTGGCTTGCTTTTTCAGAATCTTTTTCAATATCTAATTCTCTCATTTTAAAATGGAGCTCATCTAATGGCATATTGTCTAAGATTAAAACTACTTTAACAATGCCTTTACTAATAAGCTTCTTTGCAATCTCTAATTCCTTTTTATCACTCAGGTTTAGATCTGATATGCCGTCCTCCATTAAGTTTTTAACTAATGGATGATAAATGGGTTCTGTTACTAACTTCCCTGTATTAGCTAATGCACTTACTATTGTTTGAGGATCTTTATCTTTAGTGCGTAATTCGCATGCCCCCTTAATAATTATCTTCCACTCTTCCGGAGGTGCACCATACCCTTCCAATATAAACTTCCCGACGTCGATGCTGCTACATATTGCCTCAGCTACTCTAAGTTTTCTAGCAAACATTGGAACTTTATCTCTGCACTCGTTTTTCAAAGGAATAACATTAAGCAGTTCACACGTTTTATCGTAAATCTCTCTAATAATGTTCTTAACATTTTTTAAGCTATTACTCTTCAAGTAGCTTTCCAAACGAATAACATTCTCTTTATCCACTCTATCACCTTACATGGTATTATTGACATGAGAACATAGGTTTCATTCTAATTAGTGCTATATTGGATTTTGACTTTACTACGTTAAACATTGAAGCGCGTACCTCCTTAGTCCTGCTTTGTTTTCTGAAATACTTTAAATACAATTACATTTTCCTTTATCATGGCCATGAGCTCTTGCCCCAGAATGGCTTCTTCCATGCCCAACTCGTCGCATATGGTCTTCAGAGTTTCAGCATTTAAAACGCCAGCAACGCTTATCTTAGCTACTATATTATCCCAAAGCGCTTTTCTCTTTTTCAAGAACTCCATTAGGATATTCAATAGTTCCATGATCTTCTCTAGAAGTAAATTCAGTTCATGCTCTCTTTCTCTCTCTATATCAATGTTTAAACCAGAAGTCATATCTGCCATTTTACTGCGAATTTCCTTAAATATTTGAGGACAGACTCTAAGACTGTCACTAGCTATTTTTAGTGATAAATTCTTCATATTAATTAGACTCGCTGTTATACTTTTAGACAATGCTGTAAGTTCTTTTAGCCTATTTTTGACTTCTTCAAAATCTGTAACCTCATTTATACTAGATAAGAGCTCCATATAGTTATTTGCATGCTCTGTTGCTTTTTTAACCTCCTTAGACAATGATTTGACATTATCTGCAATAGTATATAACGTATACGTTCTTAGTTCTTCTAGCAATCCATCACACGAGTTCTTTATAGTAGATGATGACTTATATATAGCGTTAATAATTCTTGGTTCGTAGCGTATACTTTTCATCAGAGAATTTACTACTCCCATTTCAGAGGATATATGTTCTGCCTCTTTTATTCCCGATATGCTTCTTTTAAATAACAGAGAAGCCAGTTTATTATAGTTAAGATCAAGCCTCTTCGAGTGTTCTATTAATGTATAAACCTTATCCTTTATTTCAGTTAGTAAGTTCTCAATTCTTCTGATTAGTTCATTTAACTTTTCAACATATTCTCTAAGGGATTTTGTAATCCTAATTTCTGTCCTGGTACCCTCTATTAATTGCTCTGAGAGAGCATGTAAGTCTATATTGGTTTCAGTTTTTACCTTGAGTAACATGTTATCTAATTCTTTAGTGGAATACATTATACTCTGTAAATGCTCCTTAGCTGCTTCAATATCCTCGGCCATTTTAGCTAAACTTATCTTCGACGTTTTCACATCTTCTAATAACGCTAATGATGCGTGGAGAAGACCATGTAGTATAATGTTATAAGTTACTTTTTGCAACGGCAAAAGTTCCTTCTCGAACATATCTACTATTGAACATACCGAGTTGTATGCTCTTTTCGCATCGTTAATATTCTCCTTAATTTTGTTCCTTAGATTTTCATCAGTTACATCTTTTATTTTTTCAACAATATCTAGATAACCTAATTTTTTAGCAACATTGCATAACATATCCCTGAAATTTCTAAGAACTTTATACGACAGAGGGTCTTTTAGAATATCACGTATTTGCAAGAGGGTCTTTAGCAGCTCATCTAGCGTATCTTTTATTTTAGCTATCTCTATACCTTCCTCAATTTTTTCCTCTATCGACGTTAATTTGGCGATGAGGGTGTCGATGCGGCTAAGGTGTTCTGCTAAATCTCCTTTAATTGACAATAGATCTTCTCTTGGAATACTCTTAACTATTTCTAATATTTCTGCGCAGATCTCTGATACCTTTTTATTTCTCTCATTAATTTCCTCTGCATATGAATCTATTTTTCCTTTAAGTATACTCCATAATTCTTCCATTACCTTTCATCTCCAGATATTTTATGAAGAGGCTTGTACAAGTTGTGAGTACATTTTCCTTGCGATATCTATTGTATTCTTAGTATTGTTGGTAATTTCACCCAATTTTGTCTTTAAGTAGTTACGTAGAGTTTCAAGTTTACTACTTAGCGAGGTTACGTGTTCCTTTGCCTTATCTATCTTCTTAGCTATTTCTTCAAGCTTATTGATTATAGAAACTGCTTCTTCAACAGATCTTGGTACTTTAATTATCATGTAGGTGCCTTTGTATTCTTTGAATGCTTCATCTAATACTCTGCTTACATTGTGACTTAGGGTTTTTTCTAAATCTTTGCCTTCTATTTTCATAAATTTAGATATCCAGAAACTAATGTCTTTAGCGAAGTTGAATAAAGTATTTATTTTCTCATCAAGTTCGGTAAGGGCTTCTTCAAGTTCCTTTATCTGCTCTACTACTACACCTAAACGTGAATTTTCCATTACTTTTTCCATTCTCGCTTTAAAGACCTTACATAGTAGAGCCACTAGATACTTTAACTCAGGACCTGCCATGGTTTGTATTTTTTCTGCTTCTATAAAGTTAAGAAAAGCATTTAATGGTCCTATTAGTCTGTCCTCGAAATCTCCCGTATAAACTTCAAAAAGTTTAGTTCCATAAATCTTTTCACATAAGCCATTAACTTTATTTAGGCTTGTTTTGATATCTTTTATCCTAGTGTCAATAGTACTTATAAGCTTCCTTAGCTCATTTTGCATAGACTTTAACTCTTCCTCTATTACACTATAGTTCTTTTCTAGGAGTTTTGCCAAGTACAGACTGTTACATAAGAGTGTTTGTTCGCTTAAATGTTCATGCCCTAACACAGTACTTAGTAACAAAGTAAGCTCTAATTTCTTGTGCCCGTCGTAAAATTCTGTATTAAGAATATCATCTAGTGAACGTATTGCAATGCTGTTTACCTTATTCATTATTATAGTATCTATTACATGCCTGTAACCTATATTATTATAATATATTTGCTTAAGCAATTTCTCTAAAGAATAAATTATATCACTACTTCGTCTCACGGCTTCGGCAAACCCTATTTCTCCAGCCCTAGATACTCCTGATAAAAGCTCAGGGCTCTCTCGAAGTGCTCTTTCTAAGAAGAACCTAAATCTGTCAGTTACAGCTCTTTCTCTATCTCGAAGGCGAGCATGGGCTAGCATAGACATATCTAGTGTTCTGGGAAATCTTGCTCTTTCTAATGCCCTTTTAAGCCCCTTGGAATATTCATAAAATACTTCTTTAGGTAGCTCTCCAAAGAGTTTTTCAATATTCTTTATATAGACATCCTTTGCTCCTCCTAAAACTTCGTTAAAGTAATTTCTTAGGCTATTGAAGTAATAATCTATTTTCCTCCTTACATCCCTACTTTTCCTTAGATTTTCAAGTACTTCCTTCACTCCGCCAGGTCTCTTCAAAACATGGTATGTTATACTTGTTAAGAAGTCTACATATCTTTTTTCTGAAACCGGTATTATCACAATATTTCCTATATCATCCAGTATTGCTTGGACATATTCATCGTTAAGGTTAAGTTCTAGTAGAAGGTGTTTTAGCTTTTCCTTAATATCACTGATTAACTCATCAATACTTTTTTCTCTAATTAGCGGAAGTAAAAATATTGCTGCCAAACTTCTTGTTTCTTTAAGTCTTATAATATCATCTATGAGGCTAATATATCCCTTTAATACGGCTAACATTAAACTTTCTTCGGCCTCCATGATGGGAAGTACTAGAGGCCTTATCTTAACATCATTTATTGCCGATGTACCTACTATTTCCTTAAACAACTCTGATATCTCATCAATAGATGTTCTGGGGCTTTTAGCTATTAACATAAGAACATCTTTAGCTTGCAGATTAACGCTCTCGCCTTCTAAGCTTATCACGGGGGCCACTATAGGTCTTGAATAGGTATCCACTAGCAGTCTCAATGTTGGAGCAATAAACTGGGCTTCTGATAGATTATCGACGGATACGGTATCTACACGTTTTAATGTTTCCCTAAATATTTTAAAGAGCTCCCCTTCAACTTCTCTTGTTGCAGGAGTGAAAGCCGTATATTGAGTGTATAGTGTCGTTAAACCGTATCTTGATATAAGTTCTGTGTAAATTTTGTCTGCAACTTCTAGTAGTTCCTCTTCCCCTATTTCCACTAACACGTCATGGAGATATATAATTAAGGGTACTACAAAGTCTCTTAGTGCATTATAGTAAGGTCTTAGTCCCCCAAGACATATCCGTAGATTACCGTCAGATATTGCTGATAGTATGTCTCTTAATATGCTACGAACTCTTGATTTTAAATATTTGTAAGAAGCAAAGAGCTTATTTAGACCTTCAATATTTCGTTCCATATCTGTTAGAAATGCTTCTACAAATTCATCTACGGCTCTTTTCTCTTTGCTTAAATATATAAGTCCTAAACTATTTAACGTACTTACGTTTAGCTCTTCCAAACCGTATCTCTTAAGAATACTTATAAATTCATCTATATTCAGAGGTTTAACGATGTTCAAGACTAATGCAAGAATAAGCTTCTCCACATTGCTAACCTTACTAGCTACATTAGCCTTCTTTGCTATCTTCTCTGCTAATGCAATAGTATCTGGAGCTAAAACTTTTACACCAGGCGATAACTCAATTTTGGACAAATACCTGTATACGGTTTCCGGGTCTCTATATGCTTGCAGTTCATTAGCAAATTTACCCATCCAGCCTACCCTGCCTCTGGATAGCCACCAAATAGCGTTAGCTTCGCCTACGCTTAGTTGGGGGTAGTATTTCCTTACTTCATAAGGTCCTATGAGCGGTAGAATAACTAGCGCTGTTCGCCTTATTTCAGCTGAAGCTTCATATGCTGAAACGTAACCTAAGGAAAACATCGCATATACTTTAGAAGCACCAGTATTTATCTTATCAAATAATTCTCTAAATATCCCTGTACGTTCTATAACATGTTTTCTTAGTTCGTCATATGTTACTTCGACCTCGTCTATGATTAAAACGCATTTTTCATTCTTTATGCCTTCATCTATAATTTTTAATAATTTATCTTCATCTATGAAGCCAACTTTTTTCCTAAAATAGTCTATAATATTCATTCGTGGTGGTGCATCGGGTAGAAAGTCACTTAACTCTCCTATGTTTCCTTTGCTTTTTATCCTTTCATAAAGTTTTTCTAATCCCTCCATAGCTATATTACTTATTATGTCGTATAGTTCGCTTTGTGTAATCCTGGCGTCCTTTCCATATTTCTTAATTATCTCTCTTAATATTTTATCACATCTTATATACAAAGCAGGAACATTTAACTCAAAGTAGCAGTATTTGAAGGCGTGATAGCAAAGTTGAGTTTTTCCTGAGCCTATGGCACCGATCATTGTTACAGGCTGAGCTTTCCCGCGTTCTTTGAATTTCCTGAGCTCATCCTCTATTATCTCTCTTGACATTCTATGTTCTGGTGTGAGGTCCAGCCAGGGCCTGTCAATGGACGCTACTATGCCTATTACATCCTGTAGCTTTATGTGCACTTCTTTTCCATCCTTAAATATGTAAGTAGTATATGCTTGCAACATTACCTTGCTTTCTTTTTCTAGCTCGCTGAGAAATAAGCTCTTAAAGGTACCATAATTCTTTATTTTCTTATTTAAATAAGCCCTTATCTTATCATAAGCTCTTCGTACATTCACTCTATCATAGAACTCTGCTAGCTCTCTTAGTGTTGGCCAATTACCCATTATCGCATGATATGTTAAGATAAGTGATAATATCTTATACCCTTCAGCACCTTCCCTAAGGTATCCTTCAACTTCGGAGTATGGGATTTGCACATTTTTTGCATGTAGGCTTATGGAATTCACCTCTCTTAGTAGTTGGAAACCCCGGCCCCTAACGCCCCAATATGGGGAAAAAACGTTAGGGGCCGAGCCCGCCGAGAAAACATTTAGTCTCTCTAGCTTATAAACTTTCCGAACTGTAATTCGATGTGGTTTCATTTATCTAATGGTATTGGTTTCTACCCGGTTTCCATGTACCATTAGGCATTTCCCCATATTTAACCTTTTTAACAATAATTCTAAGTGGAGAGAACATGTGGGAGCACGATGTTATTCTCATGAAAATTTCGAGAACCCTCAGAAAAATTTGCAGTAAAACATACAGCATAGTTGATGAGAAGGGTAATAGTATAGGGCAACTAAAGTTAATAAAAATCGTTAACTATGATGTAGGAAGACCAGATATTATAATCAAGGCTAGGCTAAAATTAAACGTAAAGAATGTACTTAGCCTTGTCACAGATATTCCTATATTGTTAATAGAGGTAGAAAAAACCGGGTTTAAAGGGGCTAAAGAGGACTTTGAACAGTATTTTGATGAAAATCCTTTAGAGCTAAAGGCGCTGATCATTAGTAGTGGTCTTGATAGAGGAAGTTATCCTATCTTTCAATACTTCAACACAAAGGTCATGTTGCGTATCGATAGGTTAGAGAGACCTTACATAGATAACTAGACTACATTAAGCAAGAAAACCGACGAGCAGCATTAAGTTATGTAAATATAATGCAATAACACAAATTACTCATAGCTGGAATGAAGGTTGAACAGAATGTGCGATAAAGTATACGAATTCATAAAGGAAGCATTAGAACGCAAAATTACGTCGCAATCAGAATTCTCTGCTAAGGATGTTTATGAATGGTATCGATGCATGAAGCAAAGGAGACTAGTGAAAAAGGAATATGCTAATTTTGATCTCCTAAGGAAGTTTGTAGAGAAAAATCCCAATGCTAAGGTTAAAGTCACCGTTTCAAACATACTAGAGTCAGTATATGACGTTGTCATAAAGTTTAATAATGAAAATCTTCCAATTAAACTCTCCATCAGAGGTCCATTTAGACTTAGTAAAGAAACAAGAATGTTAATAGGAGGCTTAAAGGGGGTATTTAGCACCGATAAAGGTAAGGTAAACCTATCACCCGCTGCTGCAGTACAGCATATACTATCGGTCTTAAGAAAAGGAGAAAGAGTCACGGTCTTTTGGTCGCCTAAAAGCGGAGAAAATCCTAAACTCTTTAGAACCATAAGCAGCATGAAAGACTTAATAGAATTTCTAAACGATATCAGAAAATACTTAAGTTCGCATTGCAAATAGTGAAATTGTTAAACTATGGATGACTAGGGTGAAATTTATGGTACGTAAAAAATCATAGGCGTAATCATACCTTATAAATGCTCCATATGTGGCTATAGTAGACCCACTTTACGTGGCCTAGCACAACACATAGCCATGAAACGCGATGAAAAACATACCTCTTGGAGAGAAAAACACGGACTACCCAGAAACTACAATACTATGACGGAAGTCTTAGACATGTTAGAAAAAATCATTAACATATTAATAAGCAAATATGGAATGACTCCCCGCCCTGGTGAGGTTCACATATATAAGGAACTAAGAAGATACAAGAAGATTTTTCTCTAAAATACCTAACTTAGAGTAAGATAAAATGATTAAGAGATCAGAAT
>CAZLZO010000038.1:0-13514 GCA_964564025.1 uncultured Desulfurococcales archaeon | reverse complement strand
AAGAACTTAGGCGTTTGCTTGATGAAAAGGATTTAAAGGATATTGTGAGGTCAAGCGTGGAGTTTAGAAGGGGGTTTAAGCTTAAATGAAGCTGATTGATACAAGCGTTTTGATAGATAGTATTAGAAAGGGTATTTATGAAGAAGGTTCAATCTCTATAATTACGTTAATAGAGATACTTAGAGGCATTTCTCCGAGGAAGAGAATTAAGGTAAAACAGTTGCTTGAAGAAAGCTTCGACCTATTGAATATCGACAATAAAGTGATATTGAAATATTGCGACCTTTACAACACATTGAAACAAAAAGGACAATTAATTCCAGATGCTGACTTGCTTATAGCAGCAACAGCTATCGTAAACGATTTAGTCCTAGTAACGAAAGATAAAGATTTTGAACGGATAAAAGAACATGGCTTAAAATTAGAATTAAGGGAAGAACATTAAGTTTTCTTCAGAAATACTAGCATTAGTTTAGAAAATGTTCAATGCTTAATCTTAACAAGTTCGGATTTTATGGTAGGATGGAGTAAAATGAAGCTGTTATATTATTTTAAGGTATTTCTGTTATCTCTTACCTCTAATAATTGATGTGGATACCGTTGCAAGTATTGCTATGAGTAGATATATCCATAAGGTTGCGTCTATTGCGTCGATCATGTTTGGTATGTTCTTCGTTTCTGCTATAGCTATTGACGTGCTAATTGCCTGTCCTAGAAACCTCATACTACCTAGGAAAGCACTTGCCGTTCCATAAAGTTTCCTTGGAGAAGCGTTTAATGCTGAAGTTGTATTTGGTGTTGTAAATAATGCAAAGCCAACCCCTAAAATGAGAAGCGCATATAATATCTCTGTAATTAATGTGAATGTTTCTAATGGAACTAGACAATATATGCCTAGCACTATTATGCATAGTCCAATAGATGCAATAATCGATGGCCTATACTTATCAGCTATAAACCCTGCAATAGGAGATAGCGCTGCTTGAACTATTGAGCGAGAAGACAGTAGTAATCCGGTTTCGCGACCAGTAAACACTCTAATCTTCTGTAAGTATAGGCTTACCAGTATTGCTAAAGCATATGTTGCACTATAGGTTAAGAGGTTTGTTAACGAAGCACCCATGTAAAATCTGTTCCTAAGTAGTTTACGACCAATAATGCCTATGTCAACTAGGGATTCAAAATATAATAGCACTATTAGAGCTACTATGCCAGATAGTGTTAATACGATTCCGTAGGGCTCATTGATACATGAAGCACCATAAACTATGGAAGCAATAGAGAATGCTAAAAGCCCTAGCCTATATGGGCTTGGCAATGGTGTGGCTACTTTACCTACATCTAAAAATTGTTCTTGAGAAAATAAAGCCTATAGTGGAGATTAAAGCAGTAAATAGGAAAGGCCATTTCCATCCAAGATAGTCTACAAATAATCCTCCCAATATAGGGCCTAAGGTTAAGCCTGCATATATCGATGCTGTATTGAAACCGATAACCCTACCTCTAACGTTCGGAGGAAATACCGTTGATAATATGGCGATCGATGTGGCAGAAATGCATGCTCCACCAATACCCTGCTGAATCCTAAACAATACAAGCAACGGAAATGACGGTGTAATAGCTGATAGAAAAGATGCTAAAGAAAACAGCGCTAAACCATAAACAAAAAATCTCCCCCTACCAATCCAGTCAGCAATTCTACCAACAGGCAATATTGAAGCCGCTAAAGAAACGAGAAAACCGTTCGCAATCCAATTAAACAACAGCTACATCAACATTGAAACTATCGCTAATACTCCACAAAGCAATAGTTATCGATGAAGACATAAATGGAACAAGAAAAGAAGCAGAAACATAAACGATCAAAATACGCCAAGGCGCATCCTTAGACAACCGAAGCACCAATAATTTTTCACCCTTCAACACAATAAAACTTACCCCACACCTTCAATTAAAGATGATCATGTGTGATCATCAGAGATGAGTCACTATTGGAAATCTTTGGAATTAAAATTAATTTAAACTGTCGAAGTATTTAAGTAAGCTACTTAAGACAAAGTTATCAGTATTAAATTAGTTTACATATTATCGAAGAACAGGGGTTATTTTATGTCTATTAAGAAATATGATAAAAGCATTATTAGGGAAACAGCGTTGGAAAAAGATGTGCCAATTACAAGATTTATCTTAGACGCATTTTACAAATCCTTAAGAACACCAATTACACTACTGGGTGCATCTCCTACATCGATTTCAGTAGTTGAATCAGCTCTTCTCGTTGCTAAAAGGTATCATTCCCCTATAATGTTTATTGCTTCCTTAAACCAAGTAGATATAGACGGCGGATACACTGGCTGGACACCGCGAAAATTTGTTGAAATAGTGTCTGAAAAAGCCTTTAAACTAAATTACAAAGGCCCAGTAATAATTGCCCTTGACCATGGCGGACCATGGCTCAAAGACGCTCATGTACGTCAAGGTCTTGATCTTGAGGAAGCTATGGAACATGTTATGAAATCTATTGAAGCGGCAATAACTTCAGGATATGATTTATTACATATTGATACGACAGTAGATATTCATTCGAAAAGACCCTTAAATGAAGAAGTTATTGCTAAAAGAACGCTTGATTTAATTGAATACGCAGAGTCTATACGTATAAGCAAAGGCTTACCCAGAGTAGACTATGAAGTAGGAAGCGATAGATGGGGAGTTAGCGACCCCGAAAGAGTTAACATTCTCCTTAAAATGATAAGAAAAGGACTAATAGAAAGAGGTCTTAAGGAAGCATCGCTCTTATTTGTTGTAGGCGATTTAGGAACATGTATTACACCAAAGAACATGTTAGATATTAATGTAGGTATAAAATTAGTTGAAATAGCTAAGAAATATAGTTTATACGTTAAAGGACACTCAACAGATTATGTCAGAAATCCTGAAAGTTATAGAAAGATAGGCATTGGAGGAGCTAACGTAGGTCCTGAATTCGCGGATGTAGAATATCGTGGTATTAAAAAACTTGTTAAATTATTGGAGAAAAGGGAAACGCAAGGTAAGGATGAGTTTTATTCAATATTAAATACTATAGTTGATTTAGTGAAGAAGGATGGTAGATGGAAGAAGTACGTTCCAAGAGGCATTGATAAACTTGAAAGTCTACCGAGTAATTATAGGGAATGGGTAATAGGTATATGTTCAAGATATATTTGGTCAAATAGAAAAGTTAATGAGATGAGAAAGAAACTCTATAAGCATGCAGAGAGCATAGGCGTTAACGGTCATAAAGTAATTATCGATGAAATCATAAAGGCGATAAGGAAGTATACGAAAGCATTTGGCCTTGAAGGATCAACTGCTAAACTTAATAAGGTGATTAAATCGCTCAATAAATAAAAGCTTAGCTAGTATAGACGTAAATTAAAGTTATAAAATATACATAATTGGTTCAGTAGCTCTGCTAAACTGTTTTAAATATCTATTTTCACTAAATAGTTCTTACCGTCTTGATTGAGCGTAAAACTATTCAACAACTAACTAAGGCATATAAAGTTAGAGGTTTTCAAAATTGCCTGATGAAGAGCTATTTAACTATAAAACGTTTAAAGAAATTAATGAAATACCAGAGAGTATTAGAGAAGTTATTGGTAATATTAGGAGAATAAGAGAAATAGTCAATGAGCTAAATAATAAAGGAGTTAATGAGCTATACTACATAGGTTGTGGATCAAGTCACTACGTAGCTATGGGTTCTGCGCTTCCGTTACTCATTCATTCCACTGTAAAAACAATTGTAGCTCCAGCATCAGAGTTCATTTTTTACCACTTAAATAACCGATACAAATCAAGAAGGGCAGTAATAGCGTTTTCAAGGTCAGGGTCGACAGCTGAAATTTTAAGTGCTATGCGCCAAGCTAAGGAAAAAGGATATATAACTATAGGTATCACTTGCACGAGAGATAGCCCTATTCTAAAGTTAACAGACTACTCTATTCTCGCAGAGAAATGTTACGAAGAAAGTTACGTTATGACTAAATCATTTGTTACAATGCAATTAGCAGGATTGTTATTGTCCTTATATAAAATCTCCGATTATCATGAACGGGTAGAGGATATAGTAGAAGAATCCACTAAGTTACCAGTAGCCGTAGAGGAAATACTAAATAATAAACAGCAATATTATAAGTTAGCAAAAGAAACTTTGGAAAAGAATGCATTCATATTCTTAGGTACATCAATAACTATGCCAGCGGCTTTCGAAGCATCTTTGAAATTCAAGGAAATGACACACTCATTCACTGAAGCATTACATGCACTAGAGTTTAGACATGGACCAGTGGCTCTTGCCAGCAAAAGCAAGGAGGCAGCCTTGTTTATCCTTACACCAAGCGATAAAAGTGCCGATAAAGTGATTAAGCTCTATAACGAATTAATTAATAAAGGTTTTAATGTTAAACTAGTCACAAACATTGAAAACTATAAGAACAAAAACCAGCTGTACATTAACTGGTCCGGCCATGTATATTACTCATCACTATTGTTCATTATACCATTATATTTAGTAGCATTTTATAGGACCATACTTAAAGGGCATAATCCAGACAAACCTAAGGGTTTAGTAAAAATAGTTAAAGCTTTCTAGTTATATTAATGGCATAGTTAACCTCCACTTGAGGCTATGGAGTAATATTAGACGATCTGTAAACAATCTTTCCACTAACAATAGTCATCACTACATTTAAATTCTTATCTAGAACAACGATGTCAGCTTGACGACCTGGCTTTAGCAGTCCTTTTTCCCTGTACATGGCCCCAATAGCTTTAGATAGATTTGTGCTTGCCATGATAAAGGCGTCTCTTATGCTGTACCACAGTTTAATAATATTCTTAAATGCTCTATCTAAAGTAAGGTAAGCGTGCTACCAGCTAAGCCTCTTGTCTCTATTAATCTAGAAATATCTTTCTCAATTTTAATCTTTAAACCGCCAAGTTCATACACTCCATCGGGTAATCCTGTTGCGGATATAACATCGGTTATCAAAACCATTCCTTGTATTCCTGCAAAATCTATTGTGAATTTTATCATTCCAGGCATTACATGGATAAAGTCTGTGATCAACTCTAAGTACGTACTGAGTGATATTAGTAATGCGATGACCACATCCGGCTCTTCATGATGTATTTTTCTCATTCCATTGTATAAGTGAGTGGCTTTAGAAGCACTCGCTACCATACCTAACATGGCTTGGTCGTAAGTATCGTTAGTATGCCCAATTTGAACAATCATATTTCTTGAAACAGCGTATTTTATAAGCTCCAGTGATTTCTCAACTTCAAGCGCAATAGTGATTTCCCTTATCTGATTATTAGAAGCCTTTAAATACTCACTTAGCTCGCTAACATCTGGCTTTCTAATATACTTTTTATTTTGAGCACCAGCTTTAACCGGACTTACATAAGGTCCCTCTAGATGAAGACTTAGAAACCTAGTACCAATTCCTTGAGACTGGCTCTCAGCAGCACTATGATAAGCTCTTAACACTTTAAGAATGAGATCATGGAGAGCAGAAACTGTGGTTGGAATAAAACCTGTCACACCATATTTTGGCAATACCTTAAATATCTTTATGAGTGATTTGGGCTCCCCATTCATGGTGTCATATCCATAAATGCCATGAATATGTGTATCTATAAATCTAGGACCTACTATGTATCCTTTAAGGTTAAATTCCCTAAATCCGAACTCTTCCTTTACAGGTTCTCTTCCAAGATCAATTATAATATCATTCCTTACAACAATATAGTCGTCATTTATTACCTCGTGTGGCGTGTAAACCTTTGCATGCCTGAAAACTAAACTACCATTTCGAGACAAAAACACATTCCACCTATTACATTAGATTATAGTTCACTTCGAATAAAGTTTACAATAGATTTCCTAATTACATAGTTTATGTTTATTAGATCCAAAGACGTTAGATTCTTAATGCACCATATATTAAATTCCAAAATATTTGGAAAAGTTTAGTAGCTACTTTTTTATCTAAACCCTCTATATTGGTTTTATTAGTGCCAGGCATTATTTTATCCGCATATTTCTTATTTCTCTCTATGCCTTCTGGAACATTTGCACTTGCCCATACTTAAGGTTCCATACTCTTCTCTACGAGTTTTTCAACAGTTCTTGTAACTAACGTCCATATTGAAGGAGTACTAGTCGGCATGGATCCTTTTAAAATGGAGCTAGTTAAAAGAATAACCTACAGAAATGTAGCAATGGTTAATGGCAGAATAAATGATGTTGAAGCATTAGTTAGAGCAAATATGGGTATTGCTGTCGGAGACTTAAGTGTAGTGTTTTCTGTTGCTAATGTCACTATGCTTAAAGGCGTAAACGGGCTGTCCAAACTCTTTTCTAAATATCGAATACAGTACATGTCGAACGACTCTAGCTTTAACTATAAAATTAGCTGTTATGTTAGCTAGAATTATTAGGACAGTTACCGTTTCAGGCTGTTATAGGTACGGGAGATAATGATTCAACGTTATGTAGCGTTAAGGACAATAAGTCTAATAATGATTAAGAAGAAATAATAAGAATAACGCCTTTATTTTATGTTGTTATGGCTTTCGCTAGTCCTGGAGGAGCATCGATCGGCAAATTTTTAATACATCCTATTCTATATGCTATTAACTGTAAAGGAATAATCGACGCTATTGGCGCTAATATTCTGTTGTTAACGTTAATTGTTTCTATGAGTTCTCCATAACCTTTTCCATCGTGAGTTATGGTGATTATGAAAGCACCTTTATTAAGAGCTTCTTTAACCGTACGATTGTAAAGCTCTATGGCTGAGGTTTCAAAAGGCTTTATAAATATTATTGGATAACCATTGGAAATAAGGACCATGGGTCCATGTTTTAACTCTCCTAATTGTACTCCTTCGGCATGAATTAGTGCTGCTTCTTTAAGCTTAAGTGCTGCCTCTAATGCTATTGGATAGTTTACACCGCTACTTACCACATATAAGCTATTCCATTTAGAAAGTTTATTGGCAACTTCTCTAGCTCTTCTATCAAATATTTCCATCTTAGTGCTTAGTTCTTTGGCGAACCCTCTTAATTCATTAATTAATTGTGGTATCGCTTTAGAATTTACCGTTCCCGTGTAAAGACCCGTATATGCTGCTAAAATAGCAAGCGTTGTTAGTGTAGATACGAAAGTTTTCGTTGCTGGTACAGCAATTTCAGGGCCTGCACCCACAGGTAGGTATACATTTGATTCTAGCGTTAACCTTGAACCAACAACGTTGGTTACACCAACTATTACGGCACCACGTTGCTTAGCTAACTTAATACTGTTAATAACGTCTCTTGTTTCACCACTTTGACTAATAGCTAATATTACTGTACCAGTAGATACATTTTCTAACGCATAGTAGGGGAATTCAGCAGCACTAACTACATTAACGTTTAGATTAGCTAAATCTGTAAAATAATATGACGCAACTAAACCTGCATAAAGACTTGTACCATTACCTATTATATAAACGTTCTTTGCCCCGTAAATTATCATTGATGCAAGCCTAAGGTACTTTTCCATAAGAGTGGCAGTTGTTCTAATAATAGCTTCGGGGGCTTCGTAGATCTCTTTCAACATGAAATGCGGATAGCCTGCTTTATCTATGACTCCAATAGCGTATTTCACCCTTTTCCTTCGAATCTCCTTAACTTCCGCTAAGGATTCAATATTAATTACCCTTATTCCATCAAGGCCTACTTCAGCAGCCATATTTTCCTCGAGAATCAATGCTTCATCAGCAAATCCATGTAGGCTTGGTATGTCACTCGAAATAAAAACACATTCTTTATCCCCACGTACACCTATAACCATAGGTTGTCCTTTATTTAGCACATATATTTTGTTTTTCTTCTCTAGGAGAAACGCTATTGAGTAAATACCACGTAGTTTCCTACTTGCTAAAGCTAATGCCTTAAGAGGTTCATTGTTTCTCAAGGTTTCTTCAAGTAAATGAGCAAACACTTCAATATCCGTTCTTGATTTAAATTTATGTCCTTTTTCTACAAGTTCTTCTCTTATCTCTTCGAAGTTTTCTATTATTCCATCACCAACAACAGCAACCCTATTATAGCAGTCTGTAAGTGGATGAGTATTTTCATCTACGGGCCATCCTCTACTAGCATATCTGGTATGGCTGAGAGCCACTTTTGATGGTATATGAGCTAAATCAACCTTCCTTGCGACTTGTTCTAAATGTCCTGCCGCTTTTCTAATTATAATCTTTCCTTCCTTGCTTAGAAATGCAACACCAGCCCCATCATGCCCTCGGTACAGTAGTCTCTTTAGACCTTCAATAATGGTGTTCTCCTTAATAGTATTTTTACATATACAGCCGAAAATACCACCCACTCTTAAGTCATCTCCAACCGTCTGTTCTATAATATCTTAAGCAATGCTATCTAATATATAGTTAAGTTGAGGTTAAAATTATAGCTAAGTAATAATGCTTTTCGAATGAACGATATTTCTTCTTGTACTCGAATGAACATAAACTTGTCAAATACATAATTAGAAGAAACTATTTAAATATGTCATCATTAAAGGCATTAATTTAATACACAGCAAGGGATCCCTATGATAATTTTTATATAACTGGAAAAAATATTAATACAATTAGGTGGACGTCTTATGGCCATTAAGGCCCTTACCAAGCTTGAATCAATTTTGTTGATATTGGTTGTGCTGGTGTTAATATTAGCCATAGCAGGTTGGACAAGACCTATGCAGCCTGCCCAAACTTCACCAACTCAGACCGTAACGCCCAAAGCTGAGAAGCTATACTATGTACCTATTTTAGACAAATGGATGAGTGAAAATGAAATTAAAGAGGAAATAAAGAAGGAAGGTACGATTATTGTAGCTGATTGGACATATGGTGGCTTAGTTGAAACATACCATGTGCCAGCATTCAAGAATTATGTTAAGGAACGTTGGGGTGTCGATATAGAGGTTAAGTGGATAGGTACTCAAGAACCAGAAGTTATTGTTTCATCAGTATTACAGGCTGTGAAAGCTGGACAGCCAGCACCATACGATGTTGTAGCCATTGAAGCCCCATACTTCTTCAGAGCAAAGAAAGCCAACGCCATTGAAGCAGCAATATATGTGGGAAATCCGCTGATGCCTAACCTTAAATACGTGCATTCTTTCTTTCTACAGTTCCAGCCATATAGCGTAGTTTTCCAAGCAATAGACACCGCAGGTCTACTTGTCAATACCGAGAAAGCCGGATGGATTGAAGACTATGCGGACTTAGCCGATCCTAGATTGAAAGGACATGTCATATTGCCAACACCTGGAACCGTTCATTTCGCCAACTTCCTGGTAAACTTAGCTCTAGCTATGGGTAAGAACTACAAGAGCCCGCAAGAAATGACGGAAGTAATAAAATTTGCTGCTGAGAAAATACATCCTAATGTACTAAGATACACTGTTTCGGAAGCAGAAATAATAGAGTATTTAGAGCGCGGAGAAGCCTGGGCTGTTGCTTGGTGGTGGTACTTAGCGCCAGTTGAGGCTGCAAAAGGCTATCCAATAGAGAGAGTTGCACAACCACAAGGCAGCGTATTCATACCCGGTATCGCTTGGATACCGAAGAACGCAAAACATCCAGTATTAGCACAGATATTCATAGACTTTCTGATGAGTCCAGAGTTCTGGTTCGCACTGGATTACCCAGAATACAGAGAATCTAAGGAAGACTTCCTGATGTTACATCAGAACTTGCTAAACGACACTAACTTCGACTTACTACCAGACTGGATTAAGCCGATATATTCAAAGATATACCCATATCCATTAGATAAAATGTACGAATGGTATGTCTTCCCAGATTACGAGTACATAGAGGAGCATACTGAAGAATGGTCTAATTTGTACAAACAATACGCTGGCTTAACCTAGAAATGGCGAAATAAACTTATAAAATATTTTTCTAACAACTCCTTTTACTTTAAACATAAATACTTAGCCACATAGTTAGTATAGTCGGTAAGTCAATCATATAGGGAAGGGAAGTGTTGCCGTTTAAGGTAACCAAAAGCTGGATTTATAGAGTAGTAATGTATTTAGCACTAGTTCCGACAATAGTATATATAACGTTATTCTGGGTAATTCCAATAATTCACATATTTATCATAAGCTTAACATTAAAGGATACTTTCATTTTAGGATCGTCAGTATTTGTTGGTTTTAAAAATTATGAAGAAGTATTTTCAATGTATGTTCAGAGCATAAGAAACTCTATTATTCTCCCATTTTCTGCTGCTCTCCTAGATCTATTACTCGGTTATCCTTTAGCATATTTGCTTGTAAGAAAAAAGATACCGTTTCAAAACATCATTAGGGCCTCCCTAGTATTCCCATACTTTGGCGATTTATATATATCGTATGGTTTATGGAATATGTTTCTTCCGGGGGGATTATTCGACATATTCTACAACATATTTGGAATAACATATAAGCAAATTCTCTATACGCATTACGCTGTAATACTAGGATTCTCTATATTTACTTTACCATTCATGGTTCTTTACATTTCATCAAGTCTACAAGAAATAAGCCCTACCTTAGAGGAGGCTGCTTTAACTCTTGGAGCTACACCTGTTAAAATGTTCTTTAAGGTAATTTTGCCTCTTACATTACCAGGCGCAATAGCTGGTTTCCTAGCGTGTTTCGGATGGAACTTAGGCGGTTACTTAATACCATTACTTCTCGGAGGGCTTGAGGCAGGCAATGTTATCACTGTGAAAATAGTTCACTTAACTTTGCAAATCCATAATTACGGTATTGCAGCTGCATTAGCTGTAATACTTACTTTAATGACTATATTTACATCATACCTTACATTTAAGATAACGAAGGTGTTTAAGTAATGATTAAGTTTAAGCTTGAAAAAATAAACTTGCATATATTGGCCAAAATAATTTACATAATATTGATAATGTTCATTATAATCTCGCCCTTCGTCTTCATATTTTATAGAGCAATTACATTAAGAAAACCCACAGGTATAGAGTTTGTTGGGTTAAAGTTTTTCTCGGAAATTACTGAAGATTATTGGAAAGCGCTAGGCAACTCTCTAATGGTGGGTTTTCTCGTTTCACTTTTAGATTTCATTATAGCGTTTCCGCCAGCGTATATTCTTAGCAAATATGATTTTAAGTTTAAAAAACTACTTGTCGCAATACTTGTTGCACCTATGTTTACACCTGACGTGGTTGCAGGAGTCGGATTATCAGCAGTTTATTTTAGATACTACAAGCTCTATGGTACATTGCATGGTACGGTACTCGGACTAGCATCAACAAGTTATCCTATGATGTTATTGCCTCTTTTAGTATCTATAAAGAGTCTTGATCCAACATATGAAGAAGCGGCAAAAACCCTTGGTGCAACACCATTTCAAACAATAATTAGAGTTGTATTGCCCCTTATAGGGCCAGGAATTTTCAGTGGCTTTCTTCTAACGTTCGTGTGGAGTATAAATAACTATTTACTCCCACTTTTCATCACAGGACCAAGTATAGACCTCTTAGCTGTGAAGCTATATTCTGACATTAGATGGTGGGGCCTCTTAGGTAGGGTAGCTGCGGAAGCATCAATATTGCAACTAGCTACATTTGGTGTAATGCTGCTATATTTGAAGACCCTTGGAACAAAGTATCTAGGTGGCTTTTCCTTCTAACATTTTTACTTAGGTGATTACATGCCAGAAAGTACTTCAAGAAATATTAAAATTATAGTTTTGATTATTTCGATGTTTCTTTTTACATCAATAACTTTAGCAAACATACCTATAGGATACTGGAAAGAAGCAAGCCACTACATTACTGTAGAATCGAAAGACACATGTTTATCAGTAAATGATGAAATTAAAATAGTAATTAATGACTCATTGAATTATTCAAAGTTAAAAGCGATAATTAATCCTTCAAAATATTTTAAAATATATAACATGTCTTCTTCAGGCGAAAAAGCCATAATTAAAGCAAAGGTACGTGACCAGACGAAGGAGGCAAAAGAGCTAGAGGGAAACATAATTATTACAGACGATGTTACTGTAATTAATGAAACTTTCTATTTCTCCCTAGGATGCACTATAATGCCTATTCTGAAAAGCGAAGCCATAGAGATATTTTTTATCAATAAAACATATGTTAAAATATGGCATTGGTTCATTAAAGCTCCACATAAGTTAAAATATAAAATTTTCATTGCCCCACATATACGTAATTTCAACTTAATGAAAGATTATTTAGAATTACAAGTATTTATTAAACTTGTTACACCAAGAGACAATGTATGGTGGCCATTACGAAATTATGGAACATATATTGTTGATAAGAACATTTCTGACTTAATTATTGTAAAAGATGTATTAAGATATTATTTAGTGAATGTTACTGAGTGGCCTGAATACGCTAATGGAGTCACTATAGCATATTCAGGTATTGTTACCCCGTGTTATGGTGAGAGCTTTATTACTTACAATCTTACATTCGGTTTCACATCGCCATCAGTAATCTATGTTGTAACCCCTAGTAGTTGGAGGGTAAAAGCCATATTGTTAAATAATGAGCCAATGAACATGGAAAAATGCATATACGCTCCAAAGAACTTCAGCTGTCACTTAGTAAGGATTAATAAAGCTATACTAAATAGTTATGTAATTAGTATAGTTCTGTTTACTTCTTAAAAACTATTGCCCTATCGAAGGCAACATATATTCTTGAACCCGTATCAAGATTCATGTACTTAAATCTTCTCTCACCATATATGTCAACCTTTATGGGCTCTTTATAGCCTATGTCAATTTCAAGCCTAAGGTATGGTCCCACAAATATTTTCCTAATAAGTGTCCCCTTAATTACATTGAGATGTTTTTCTTTAAGTAGTTTAAGTTCCTCAATACTTCTCGCCACACTAATGTCCTCAGGCCTAACAGATACTATCACTTTGCTACGGGGCTTAAGATCTCCTCTGACATGAGCTTTTAAAACAAGAGATCCTGCACTTATCTTCGCAAGGTATTTACTTTTATCAATGTCCTCTATAACTCCCTCGATGAAGTTACTTGACCCTATAAAGTCAGCTATGAATGGTGAGAGAGGATTAGCATATAGCTCTATAGGTGTTCCTTTTTGCTCAATACTTCCATTGTGAAGTACGTATATGTAGTCTGCTATTGCGAAAGCCTCTCCTTGATCATGCGTCACATATATCGCGGTTTTTCCTGTTTCCTTTTGTATTCTACGGATTTCGAATTTCAATTCCTCTCTCAACTTAGCATCTAAGTGTCCTAATGGCTCGTCAAACAATAATACTTTGGGATCAATAACTAGAGCTCTAGCAATAGCTATTCTTTGTGCTTCACCTCCGCTTAGTTGATGAGGCTTTCTTTTCTCATAGCCTTCTAGTCTAACTAATTTAAGCA
>CAZLZO010000037.1:0-14021 GCA_964564025.1 uncultured Desulfurococcales archaeon | reverse complement strand
AACAATATAAAACATAACAACAACAGGGAAAACAATAAACAAACTAATAACCCAAAGAAAAATACCAACAAAAATAAACAACTGCAAAAACAACAAACCTACTACAAAACATAGCAAAAATGTTTTAACAATAATGCATCAACATGCGCATTGAATTTTTCTTAAATACCTGAAATACCGAACATAATAATTGAGAAGTATTTCAGATGGTCTGAAAAATGCCGAAATATCTGGTTATAGTGTCTACTGTAAGTACGTGGCTTGAGAAAGCACCTAAGGAACAAGGGGTTTTCCATTTTCCACCAAACAGAAAACCTAGGATTCTAAAGCTTAGCGAAGGAGACATATGCATAGTATACTTATATGATAGGAAAGTGTTTGCAGGAGAATTCGAAGTAGTAGAAGTGAAAGAGATTACTGGAAAAGAATTCCACAGAAAATACGCTAATAAAGCAGTAGAAGTAGCAAAAGCACCATTCCCTAAACCAGACGATAAAGTCAGGATAATAATCTATAGAGGAATGAAAACCTACCTTCAACCCATAGCAGTAGGTGATGTAAAGAACATAGAGTCCATAGGGCCTCTAGGATACACTAGAGTATTGAAGTGGGAAAAATATAGCTGGATATATGAGCAAATAAAAGCTACTCTTCAAGCACAGCAAGAAATACACGAGAGCCTGAAAAAATGCTTAATGGAAATAGGTGAAGCCCTAGGATTCTACGCGAAAAAAGAAGAATGGAGCCCAGACAAACTCTACAGGTTCGACGTAGTATGGTATGGGTATCAAGGAGCACCAAGACCATTAAAAGTTTTCGAAATAGAAAACCGCTCAAACATAGACCTAGCACTAGCAAGACTAAACCACGCATACGATGTCTGGGGCTCAGAACTATACCTAATAATAACGGAAGAAAAAGACCTCGAAAGAGCAAGAAAACTAATAAACCCATACCTAAAAGGCGCATTCCACAGACTAAGAGACAAAATAGAAATAATACTTCCTCAACAAATAAGCGAAATAACAAAAACAATACAGAAATACAAACAAGTATTTAAGAAATTAACAAAGAGATGAAAGGTACCTGTAAACCCGTCCTATCCTCTTTTAATCCATGCCCTTACCTTATTAGACCATTTAATAAATTCTAAAGCTTCTTTCTTTCAAAGCACTCTCAAGTGTAATTTTCTTCTAGAGAACTATTCAGTGAAAATAACATTGCCATCTTTTTAAAAGACAGTCTAAACAGAAACAGCGACGGTAAGAAAACCACCCAGATAATAAATTCTTTAAACGGCGGGATTATTGTTGTATTTTGGAACGTAAAAACATCAATACTATGTTTCCTGCTGAAGTAGGGTTAAGGGGTTCTTAACTTTAGGCTTAATATTATCTACGCTGTAAATCCACCAGTCAGATTCTTCTATGCACTCCCTGTATTTTCTTTTAATATAGTTAATAATGAGGACGGTTATCGACGATGACAAACATAGTAAAGCTATAGGTGTCAAAAAAGCTAAGAAAGCATGTAAAGCTGTAATTAAACTAGCTATTTGAATGCCTGGCATCTTTGCTAGAACCTTACTTATTCGTTTAGGAGATAAAAGTGTAAGTAAAGATCCCCAAATGTAGCCGAAGAGAATAAGGTAGAAAATACCTAGAGCTATCAGCATCATTAGTAAAGAGCTTAAGATGTAAGACGACACTATTGCTATAAGTGATATTATAAACGTTAAAGGAATGATTACCGTCAATTTTCTCTTATATTTCTGCCAAAATAATGATACCTTAGCATCAAGATCTGAAGGCGCGGTAATATCTCCAAAAATAGCTAAAAGGCTATATGCTGTATACTCTAAAGCTAATTTTGCAATGGTCTCGGGCTCCTCGTAAGCTTTCACAGACTGCAGCATCTCAGCAAGCTTACGCTTACCTAGTTTACCGACCTTCTTAATATCCAAAGATAGAGACGTGCGACGTAAAACATTGCTTACTTCGCGTTCAAGATCTTCGTGAGCAACCTCTCCTATAATTTTAGGGCTGGGAATAAGCTGATCGTGAAGATAATGAAGATAATAGCCCGTAACCTTAAGAGCCTCATACAAAGCCATCTTATTTTCAAAGCTTAAACATGCTTCAATAACCTTATTCCTCGCCAACAACGCCAATCTAAGTAACTTCTTAGGATTAACACGATGATGAACACTCCTACCCCTACGCTTATCAGGCTCAACAACAGCACTCCTTAAAATAAATGAATACCACTGACTAACACCTAAAGCCCTACAAACAACATCAACAATAGCCCTATGAGTACTCCATTTCAAAACCGTGTCCTCAAATAACAGATTAAGCCAGCGACTTATAAAAATGAAAATACTAAAAAACTCTTGTAATCTAAGAGAGAACTTGAGTATTAAGTACTTAATAAGCATTAAGTTTAAAGTATACTGGTTTAATACTTAAACATGCGTCTCAACATTATTTATGAATAAGAACACTACATCAACTAATATTCACTTTGCTCCTTCCAGATGTATATCATGTAATTCCTTTCGTTTCAATAACCGATGAAAAGCATCTATCATCACATTCATAGTGCGTACAATCAAAAACTCATTAATAATCCAGGTTATGTAGCTAGTCTGCCCTTAAAAAGCAGTTATTAATCAAGTCTTAAATAAGTAACACTTCTCAGCTCTTTCCTCCAGCTTCCTTACCCATTCGCTTACTTTATTCAACATTGCTGACTGTTTTTCTCTAACGGAAAAGTCTTTAGAGTCTCTGAAAACTACGTCTCCATCTTCATTAAATGTTATAATACCTATTCCCTCTGAAACCACAGCTTTTATTTGATAATCTGCTGCAAGAGAAGCCGAAACAAAACCTTTCCCAAAATATCCTTGACACTCTCTCAAATACCTTTTAACCTGGTCTAAACCATGTCTAGCCCCCAGAATTCTATGTTGCGCTTCTGCTTCTACTAAAGCAGCGGCCTCTTCAGACTTGCCTCCTGTTATCTTCTTGGCCCCTATAGCGATTTCTAGCAGAAACACTCCGCAACTAAAATCTTTAGCTCTATAGGCAAAAATATCAGCAGCTGATGGACAGATAGAAACACTAGATTGCCATAAGGAAATACTTGACACTAAATACCCTTGATTCCTCAACACAACACCAGCCAAATATTCGTCAAAAGAACTTTCTCTTTCAGGGTTTATATCAACTTCAACAACTAAAACATCTAAAGGGTCAACGCCTAAACTCTTACTTTTCCGATAAAGTTCTAAAATCTTCGCTGCATCTATAGCTCCAAATTTTGCAAGGAAAACATATTTATCCTGACCTATAATCTTGTCTAGTAATTCATCCTTCGAAAATAAATACGGAAGCCCCTCAGGTAAAGGATACGAAGTGTAATTCACTCTTTTAAGCATTCTAAGGAAAATAGGAGGACATCCTAGTACATCCCTCTCGCTAGGAGGTAAAAGAATGCTCTCTTCATTATACAGATAAAACGACCTAGGACCAGCATATGAGGCAAGGAGGAAACTCTCTATACCAGAACCCTTAAGATGGTAGGGCTCTAGATCAGAACGTTTAAACAACCCAGTTTTAATGAGAACTTTTTCCACTATTTTTATATAATTCTTATTTTTTAATAAATTGAACACTATCTATCACATCAATTCCAATACATTGAAAAACTATACAGATAGCATTTTTAGACATAATATTATTACGTCGTAAAAATATTTTAACTTTAAATTTGATGTTTCTTGTTTTCTAGAAAACTCGTGAAAATGCAAATAAGTATAGGTTTGTTTTCCCATATTCAAAAAGTAAGTATTGTTCTTAATAATCTGATAAACCAAAGGATCTTGCTGTTTCCATATAAATTCTCTACATTCATTTCATGGTTTAATGGCAACCTTTAGACAGCATCAGCACACTATTTTAGAATATACCTCTTTCAGCAAGCTCTTTCTGTTGTATTAGTTCAGGATTCAAGTTTAGTGTTCTTTACCCGCTTAATCATTTCTTTTAGAATTTCTGCAGTTTCTCTAAGCACCTTAGCTGCTATTTCTTTAGACACCAAGTAATCTTCCTTAATTTTTGAACATAGTAGTATATCACTCAGTTTCCCGCCTACATACATGGTTAATATGTACCCAAGTTCTTTATTTATAAAGCTACAATTGCCAGCAATCTACGGTATACAATACACTTATAACGTGCTATTATCACAACAGAAACAAAAGTCTAGCAAAGAAAACATAACTACAGCCCTGATCACTAGCCTTTAAACATTTCCAAATCCTCACCTTAAACAAACTAGTAAACTACTAATAAAAATACGCTTAATTTAATAGGTTACACATAGTTTAGCGGGAAAAGAAGATGCAGAAGAAATTGAAGGAGAGGGAGATAATAGATCGTTTCATAAATTCAGGAATAATAAGTGGTTGGTTCTTACAAGAAATACCAGTAGGTTTAAAGATATTTGAAAACATTTTGGCAAAGGAATATCATGAGAAAGAACTCACAAGGCTGAGAGGGACGTTAACCGTACTTTCAAGAAAAATAGACTTAGTATGTATAGTAGGAATAAATAGACCTCCCTTAAAACCGAAGTTCAAAGACTGGCTAAAAATTAGAGAAGAACTCAAAGGTACTAAGGCATGGCTTTTTGAAGTAAAAGATAGATTAAATGCTGAAGCTTTAGGTGAAATCTTAATCAACGAATACTTATTCAAAAAAGATAACCCTGACATTCACGTCATAGGTAAGGGAATAATATGTGGAAAGAGGGATCCTAATAGTCTACTAATAGAGGAAGCATGTAAAGCATACAGAGTTAAGGTATTCATCATTTAAGCTTTTAAGCCCTAATAAATCCTAGTGAGGATAGTATACCAATGCATAAACTTAAAGAAAAATTACTTGAAAAGATTAAAGGTCCACAAAAGCATGTTTCTGAAATAGTTAAAATAGTCTCAGAGAATATATCCGCCGACGTATTACCCTACATTTTAAAGGGTATCGAGAACGTGGAAGAAATATTATTAGCGCTTCCTTTTACTAAGTATGGATGGCTTCTCGCTATTTACGAAGCATACGGTAAAACCGAGGACTCCAAAATTATAGTTTATTTTAACTCTGAAAATCCCTACTGGACGGCTTCGATAATTATTCACGAATTAATACATAAATCGTTAGACATAAAGTGTAAAATAGTACTAGACACTATAGTTGATGAAACCTTAGCATACCTTGCCTCGTTTAAACTAGGTTTCTTAAAATTATATGATAAAAGCATTAGAGAGACCATAGAGTTACTATCTCAATGTAAAATAATATGGGAAAAATATGATTACCAACTAATTAACATATTTATACCCAGAATTTTAGCTAAAGAACTTATAGAATACGGCTTCAACCATGTAGTTAAAGAAGCCATGACCGATTTTAGCAATTTAATGAACTTATGGCTAAAAAGAAAACCTAGTAGAAAAACTAGGAAAGCACTCGCCACAGCACTAGTGCTAATAGGAATAAACCCTGAAAAATATGGATTAGAAAAAATCACATGCAAACCAGAAATAAAGCCCATTACAAACATATCGCAAGAAATAAAGCTCGAAGGAGTAGACAGCAACTTCTTAAAAATGATAAAAATACTTGAAGAAATTATCAGAAACCCTGAAAAACTGAAAGAAATTTTAGCCCCATGGTGGAATGAAATAGAACCAATACTAGATGACCTAAAAGCATACATCATATACAAAAAAGGTATACAGTTAATAATGCCACCTTGAATATAGTACTTAAGAGGGAGCTTTTTATAGTGAAAGACATTAAAAAGTGACGTAAGTGTTCGTTTCACATATTCTAAAGGTTCAATAATAAGCCATAAAGCCTGTAATAATGACCATAACCGATGTAATAATATCAGATAGAGAAAATGATACGAAACTAATCTTCCCTCCCCTTCAACAGCATTTCCTCAAGCAACTCCAACAACATTATAAATAAAAAGTTTAAGCTACCTATTAACTCCTAAACTTTAATCAGCTTAAAGATTCCATTATAAGCTTAGCATCTTCCTCCGATATTGGCCGTTTAAGGTTCGCTGGCACGCCTACAAGGAAAGAAGATACTTCATAACTCTGTAAGTACGTTAAATGTTCAGTAGCAGGTTAAGATACTAAATGTTTGTATAGTATTTTTAGAATACTAGATATTGTTCTTGCCGCTTTACTTGAAACTACAGTTTTCACATCTCTTTTTCCTAGCTCCGATAAGTCAACAGCAAGTTTCAATAAGTACCCAATGTAGTTTACTAACGGTATTTTTCCAGCCAACATTCTTTCTAGAAAACCTACGTACCTCCCAGGCCTTAAAGTACTGTATGATAACATCATGTATACTAAGACCGCATAACCTATGTCTGCTGGTAATTCCACTATTACTCTCCTTCTCTTTGTAATCTCTTTGTATCTAATAGAATACGCATTAAGCGTTCTAATTATATTAGTGTACATTAAGTATGCCCTTCGTCCACCAACCCTTATAAAATCCTTCGAACTCGGTGATAACTCTCTTAGTGATAGTCTCGAATCTTTCTTGTCTCTTCTCATGGGTCGCCTATAAATGAGATAATATAATGTAGTACTCAAAGATAACTCACCCAATGATAAGCAATGGAGCCAGCGTGCTTAAGGAAGCTTTATTCTCCCAACAGTGTTTTAAGGAGCAAACACTTCCTATACAGTCTATGTCGTAACCATGATCTGATAATAGTATTAACGATGCCTTGTAAGATTCCATAACATTTCTGATTCCATTGCTTAGTCTAGTAGTAATAGAGTACAGTTCTGAAGCTACATAGTTCTTATTTACGTCTTGTAACCTATGAACTGCTTGATCTATTTCTCTAAAGACATTGTGATCTTTTGCACCAAAGAATTCCTTCAAATACTTTGCTATTTTACTATGTGTCGCTTCTTCAAAAGGCATGCCTGATGATGCACTCATTAGGTATTTAAACGTCAAAGTATTGCCCCCAGGATTAATTAGTGCGGTTATAAAACGAATCTTTCTTCTAAATATTACTGCAAAATATAGGGCTTCTGTGAGAGAAAAAGCATCGCATAATATAATGTAACGTGTTTTACTCAAGGAAATAATGCCTTTAGCATGGTCTAATGCGGATTTATAATGATCTAACATGGAAGCCACATATTTTTCTTGAATAATGTTAATAAAATTAAAAAGTCTTCTTACTTTATCTACGGTGCTGATCCACATTACGTCTTTTTCTAGGTCTCTTGGGAAATATATAGGCTTTCTCTTAATAACATATGTTAGAATATCAGCTATGCGTTTATAGCATACAATGCCTTCTCCTGCTTTCTTATACAAGTCAGCAACTATTTCATTAATTAGATTACTGATAACTGTATTAAGATAGTGAAATTTAGTTAACAATGCACTTACCTACATTAAGTCGAATTTCACTTTATGGAGAGGTAAACCTGTTTGTTTAATTATCTCTACTGCTTTTTCTTTTTCTAAAGGCTTAATGAACTCTATGTGAAGCTTAGAATATGTTATGTCATTCCTATACTTATTAATGTACCTGTTAATTGTCTTCGTAACGTCTATAAGCTTACTTACTGGGCCTTTAACTAGTATGTAACTTTCTTTACCCTCTATCTGCAGATCAAAAGTTCTAGAATACTGTTTGAGCATATTAATAGATACTAATCCTACTAATACATTATCTACACCAGTTATTGTTATCCCCTTTACTGCAACTGGTGGTGACGGTGGAGGAGGTAAACGGATCTTAAGTCTAACAGTAATTAATTTCTCTTTTTCATCAATATCTACGACTATGGTTTTGCTGTCTAGTGGAATTTCTCTACCAGCAAGCGCCTTTATAGCGTTTTCTGCAGCTTTTATGGATACAGGCTTTATAGGTATCTCGGACCATCCTTTTCTGAAACACTCAATTATTGAATCTATGTAGTACTCAAGCGGCCTATGCTTCAGTAGTAACTCTTCTTTCTTTACGGCCTCTTTCTTTAGCCAGTTAATTAACTCTGCTTGAATGCCGCTTACATCCTTAATCTTAAGTTTTCCGCTGAGAGTTGTAGAGAGCCATACCGGGAAAGAAGCAAAGAAGCTTGGCAGCTTCCTTACGGTTTCTCCTGGCCTTACCGAGATAACATAAACTTCCATGTTACCTTTCAGAGAGTCATAGGAAATAGCGTATTTAAACAGGCTAAGGAATTCTGAGATGAAATCTTGAACAGCAGCATTACTTAATTGCTGGGCATAATTTTCAAGTTTTCTTCTAAAGTTTTCTAGTATTTCTAATATTATCTCTTTAAAATATTCTTCACTTCTAATATCAGGAATAAGCTTTAACAGAGGCTCGTTTTCTCTCTTCACTCTTTCAGCAAATTCTCTTCTTCTTTTGCTTGTCTTAAGCATATCTATAACTAGACTGCTTGCAACTATTTCTGTTAACGCTTTCATTATTCTTTCTAAAGATTTGCCGCTTACCTCAGGAACGACTATGGCAAACATATTAAGTGACTTAATATCATTACAATGCTTGCTTACAGCCTCTTTTATTTTCTCTACTATGTTTACTTTGTATGATTTTAATAGGATTTCTTCAGCAACATTTATTGGCGATAGAATGAGTATGGTAAAGTGCTCCTTATTTAAATAGTTTAAAAATCTAGGCTTATCTCCTTTAAAATCATTTATCAGCGAAAATTCAATGTTCAGAGGAGATTTCTCTTTAAATGTACTTACTAAAGCATATTCTTCCAGTTTCTCCCTAAGATAATCTATAGCTTTTCTTAGATTTAATTTGCCATTAACATCCACAAATTTGTTAAGTTCTTCCTCTTGTGCGCTTCTTAAAAGCTGATAAGGATTAGTAAGAAAACTTAGCATATAATAACTTCCATCGCTCCGCTCGATAACTTGCACATAGGGGGTCATTTCGAGTCTTCTTAATGCGTCATGTACTTTCCTTAATCCGTCTATACCGTCAATACCAATTACCGACATTATAAGTTTATTGCGGAACAGGGCACGTTTATCTAGATCCTCAGCAGTTAACGATTCTGGTGACTTAGTTAGAATGTTTATTACGTCCCATCCGTTATTTGTCACAGATTTTACGTAAATACTCGATAATAAGCCGTGAAATATTCTACTTAATGTAGGATCATTAGTTTCCCTTTTTACACGTTCTGCATATTCTCTACATGTACTTAGTACCTTACCCCATTCATTAGCATACCCTTCATCTAATAAGTGTTTGAGATCATTATGATCTACATGCGCTATGCTTATAAACCAATCACGCTCTCCGGTCTTTTCTATAATTCTGGCTATAACTGTTGAGCTTATCTTAATTAAATCACGAAGATGTTGAAGTTTGCCAGAAACAAAATCGGAGCTATATGATGGATTAATAAGCTTCTTTACAAGTTCTCTATATGCAGGAGAAAATGGATATGTTCTTTTAAGTTCTTCAATGAAAGCTCGTGCTTCAATTTCACCTATTACCTCACGTAAGGCTTTATACAGAGCATCGAAATCAGCCGTTTCATGGATTGTAGTTAGCGGCTTCGTAAACTCCAATATCCTCTTCTTTGTAATTTCTAAAGCTTCCTCTTCATTTACATCCCTAACACTTATTGGCATCACTCTACTTGTTCTATCTTCAAAATATCTTACAGCTTCATTTAAGAATGCTATTTTGGTTGAGACTTTATCATGGAGTTTTGCTTCTTCAATAGTTTTCACAATATTACGCCACCGTAAGACATCCTGCATTGCAGAAGCATAAACTAAAATTGCCGGTACCTTGCCTCTAAGTTCATCAATTATTGCTGTCAAGAACATTATCGTCTTCCTAAGATTGTCAATAGTATCCGGTGATGCTCCTTCTACGGCTTCAAAAACTCCTGCATAAAGTTCATCAACTATGATTAACACAGGAATAGTTATTGCTAAATCTAAAAGATTACTAACGAATTTCTGTGCAGCTTCTTTGGGAGCATACATGTGTGCTTCTTCAAGGAATTCTTCAAACTTCTTAATCTTGCTTTCAGGCACCTCGTTAAGTAAATATTTAGCTTTATATTTTCTGAAGATCCTTAAAGTTATGAAAAATAAAGCCTGGTATGGAGGTATGTTTGCCGGGGTATGTTTAAGATCCAAGGCTATGATTAATGTCCTCTTCGCTACATCAAGTTTGTAATTTGTTTTATGTAAAAGATCACTAGTCTGCTCCTTAGCATACTTCTCTATATTAATCCATGCATGTGGGGCCTTAGTATAGAGATGATATAGCAATGTTAGGAAATGGGTCTTACCAAGTCCCATAGCATGAGTTAGCGGTATAACCGGGATAGCTTCAGCAATTTTCTGAAGGCTTGTGTTTACAGCTTTAAGTGCCTCAAGCAGTGGTTCACGAAAATACGTTAAGGAAATAAATGCCGCCGTGTCTAGAAACTCCTCACTAACAATAACATGCGATATATCAAGGTCTTTTTCTATAATCATACCTAAACTTGGAGCTAGTTTCCCAATGTATTCTTGGGGTTCAAGGTATCTGTAAATTCTAGAAGCAAATTCATTAAGCTTTATTGTTTCCTTCAGTGTAGGAAAGATCATGCACAAACCTCCGAATATAGTGCTTTTAAAACGTCTTCTATAAACCCTCTAATAAGGTCTGAAGCACCAATAAGCTGGAGCTCATCTTCTTGAGCTGAACGTAATAGGAAAGTAGCAATGGATATTGCACTACAACTAACACGCAAACTCTTCTTAATCTCCTTCGCTACTCTTTTTGGGTCTTCTCTACTATGTTCACTTATAAATCTTAGTAAATGTATTGCTTGTCCCGCATTCGTTCTTAAAAGCACAGGGACGACATTGCGAACAGCATTATAGCATTCAATGCCGAATAATACCCTATAAGTTCTCATACCGCCTACCCTAGTTCTCCTCAACAAACCAAAATTTACTAGACTTTCATGGTGGATATTCGTGATTTTACAAACTTTCTCAACAAAATCGTATGAAAGCTCTCTTGAACCTAAAAGTCTCGAAGAAGCCCAGAACAGTAGATATGCTTGAGAGAATCTATCGCCAAATAGTACTTCCTTAACCATTTTATCGCTAAGCCTTAGCTTTTTCATGTAATCTTCGAGCATAACTAATGATCCAACATATATAGCGGCGGGATATAGGACTTTTTCAAAGAACAATATTGATGCTATAAACCTCTCAATTTCAGGGTTTATTTTCTTACCTAAAAAGTCCTCTAAGGTCTTCACTCTATGAACTTCTACTTGAGGATTCCATATCTTAGTACAGCTAGCAATAGCTCCAGCAAGACCCATAATAAACATTTCCGAGCCTGAAGCCTTAGACATGTATGCGCTCTGTAAAGCATCTATTACACCCTGCCTAATAACATTTACAATACTTTCATCCTGTATTAATTTTGAGGGATTACGCTCACCAGTAATGATAGTCTCCTCGGGCCTCCTCTTCTTCAAAACTAAAAGGAGCGACGTAAAGAATGCAGACGTCATTAACGCTACTCTTCTCTGAGCCATCTCAGTCCAAACAGGCCAAGCCTTACTAAGCGAAAACCCCGCAGCATAAAGCGAACCCACAATAGCCTCCCAAGCCCTTGGATCACTATGAGTAAACCACACAATAAGCAATCCATCATCCTTAAGAACCTTATAAACCTCCCTGAAAAACTCCCACATTTTCAAAACATACCAAGCACCAGTATAAGGCTGTTTCTCAACAAGCCGAACATCAATAGAAGAAAAATCAGCTATCTTATCCCTACCCTTCCTAGCAATAATTTCCGCTTCACGAGGCAACGCATAAAGATAGGGAGACCAACCCTCAATAAACAGCTCAACCCTTCCCTTCTTCGGATCACGATTAAACAAGTATCCTTCATCAATAGCTGGCTCCAACATTATACGCAAAAACTGCCAGAAAAACTCCATAAGATCACTGTAAAAATGCTGAGCCAAATACGGAGGATCAACGTTAACAACATCGACCTTCATACCATTAAGGATCTCAGAGAGCTTTCCGGCATTACCGCAATAGATTTTGACTCTATCGCTTAACCCTGCAAGCCACTCAGAAAGAAGTCTTAAAACAGGTAAAATACCGCCAGCTGTGCGACCTATAGCTGTAACGTGTGGTTCAAAAACCCAACCGAGGGATTTATTAGGATCCAGTACCAGAGGAGGCATTTCACAATATTCTAGTCCCAGGCCTACAGAACGTTTTCTTGAATAGTGATCAACAAGCTCTCTTATTGTACTCGTAGAATCATCCCAAGTAGTTGTTATGTTGTTAAAATTAAATAGCTTATTTATTCCTAAAGCCAGGTATAGACATATGGCTACACCATGTTCTCCCTTCTCTTTAATAGATTTCTTTGTAAGCTGTCTAACATATTTAAGAAACTTTAATAACACCAGTAATTGTCTCGGACTAAATAGCTCATACCAAAATTCTATATTCAGTTCTTTAATTGGTTTAAAAACCTCATTCTCTTCAGGCATCTGTACATCAGGTAGAACCTCTTTGAGTTCGTTAGCCTGTCTTGTTAAGTCTAAATAAGCCTTGATGAAGAGTTTTCTATCATACTCATCTGCTGGTTTGAATCCTTGCGGAGTTTCTTTAACTAATATTATGTGTGTTTCTAGTAACTCCTCTATTTTCTCCTTTGCTTTCTCTATATTACCATCCAATGCTATATTTAGGAGCTCTTTATGCCTCCTGACCCAATCCTTTAATGCTATATTAGCGTTTATTGGTATTCTACAATAAGGGCATCTTAGCCTTTCAAACATCGTTTCTTCATTTACTATGTGGACGTTAAATGTTTTGTTTTCTTTATCTATTTCGAACTTAATAAAAGGACCTTGTCTCCCGAGCTTAGTGCTGTGAATTATTGGTATAAGGCCTTGACATCTAGGACATCTATAACCTCTTGCTACGATGTAATTATAAGCGTCTGGAGGATAATATTGAGAAAGTACTTTTTGAGACCACGCAATTAACTTCCCAACGTTCTCTTTAACTTCCTTATATAATTCCCTACCGTACTTGGCAGGATACTCTAAAGTTGCTTTAAGGATTAAATATGCAACAGGGTTGTATTCTATAGCTATGGTGTAGAATCCCATTCTAAGGGCTTCAAGAGGTATTGACCCACCACCAGCCATAGGATCTATAATGATGATATCTTTAGGACTTTTTCTTGTATATTTTTTCACAAGTTCTTCTACTATCATGCGATCTGGATTTACAAGGTAAAGTAGCTTATAAGGTACAGAACTCATTTTATCTAATCCAAGTGCTTTTTCCGTTTCCTCTACATCAACATCGCTTGGTAGTATTGAGGTCAGTATTGAAATCCGTGCAGGTGCTGTAGGTCTTCTTGCCGAGTATGGATGTAAGTTTCCTAGCTTAGGAAACCTAATAATCTTAAAACTTGTTTCTCTCTTAGCAGTTTCATTAAGCTTGCTCAACGGAATATAAGTCTCTATAAGTTTCTTCAATATAAGTGCCCCTTTAGCAAGATTCTCTTCCTCCCTATAATTAGTAAATAAGTACTTTATAACTTACGCCCCAAGGCTCACACTTTTGTTTCTTATGTAACATCTAAAAAACAATCTTACACACATACATGTCACTACAATAGATTAGCAAGCTTCAAAATTTCCTCAGCATGTTTTGCTGCTTCCCTACCTTTTTCTGTTAGGCTAATGAATCTGCGAACAGGCGGCCCTTCATCGTAACGTTCCCTAACAAAACCAGCCTCCTTCAAAACCTCAATAGCAGTGTAAATAGTTCTATAATGTAAGCCAGTATCGTAATGAATTCTCATAATAGGAACTTCCCTACCAACGCTAAGCAAATAGGCTAGCAGTTTAA
>CAZLZO010000036.1:0-14089 GCA_964564025.1 uncultured Desulfurococcales archaeon | reverse complement strand
ATAATGCCAGTTAACGTTAAAGCAGAGGCAGTAGGCTACCTGGCAATAAAGGACTATCTTGGAAGAACTTGGAGCATTCAGGACGTTCAGAAAATAATCAACACTACAGTAAACACTCCCGATGGACTGAAGAGCTTAGCTGATTACTTCTGGATAGTTGTTGACGATGACCCTGAAAACAAAAAGTATAGTCTAAAAGACTTCATAGCTTCACCGCTGGACAATGTAACAGCTGTTTTACCGTTACCTGCAGGAGACCATTACGTTGACATTTACTGGTTCGGCTTTCATCAGAGGCAGCTGGTGAACATTGCTGAAAACTACACTTACATTCTTAATTTGCAAACAGCTCCTGTTATGCCTTTTCCATACTCTGGTGAACCACCTACCAGCAGCTATGAGTGGGATTTAGCAAGCAACCCTGAAGGATTAACGATAACACGTAGGGACGGTAACGCATACGTTAGATTCATGTATAATAACACCTATGTTCAAGTAGCATGGTACGATGAAGATACAGGATGGAATTACCAGGCACTCGACATAAACATTAACAGCGGCTATCAGTGGAGGTTCCACATAACAGATCCCGCTAACCCTAAGTATGTGGAGTCGGTTACTGGCAGTTTCCTGTGGTTCACATGGGAGAACGGGAAAACCTACGAAACTGTAAAGTGGAATAGGACGGGAGAAATACTTCATGTAACCTATGCTGTTACGGTAGCTGAAAACAAGGCTTTAGAAGATGCTTTAGACGAATTTTGGAAAGCAGCAGGAACAGCGGTTTTAGCTCTAGGGGCTGAGTTTGGCTTATGTAATCATGTGTTGGGGACAATATTTAGGATTAAGGCTTTTGCGGATTTCGTACAGTCCTTTAACGATAACTTCTGGGGAACATTTCTTCCCTCAAAGTATCAGAAAACAATAGTTATAATATGGGATGTTTTCGCAACACCAACGCAAGTAGTGGTTTTAGCCCACGCATACGATGTTGATGAAAACGGAAACTACCATGAAAGACCGATTACGAGTGCTAATGTATACACTGTAAACAATAGGTTAGTGTATGTTAAGCAGCTTAGTGGCGGATACACCTATACGTTTCTTTCAACTAGTTCATGGTCTAGCAATGCTGATACACATAAAGACTACACTTTCATACCAGGCGGTGATGCTGAAGCACAAAATACTTTAGTAACTGTTGAGACAGCAACAAACACTTACGAAATACATATGCCTTTGCAAAAGAAGTTCTACGTTAGCGACCTATCAATGTTCGACTATGAAATGTGGTTTTCGTTCTGGACAAGGTACTATGTTGCTAGCTCTCCAATGACTTCGTTTACCTATCAGGTAAAGATAATATTTGGATTCAACAATACAGAGGATGCAGACCTTTTCGCTGATAAGCTTTCCCAGAATGGGATAAGCTATTCTAGAAGCGGAAACGAAATAACAATTACAGTTAAGAACGTAGGCGGTAATACTGGAAACGTAGACTACGTAGATTTCTTCACATTCGACAATATAGAGCAGTATCTACCTAATAACGCTCCAGGCTATGTTAAATACTACGTGTATATTCACTATAAGTGGACTGGTAGCCCAGGCTATGGAACTATAGGGGGAATAAAGTTCTTCATTAGCGTTGTTCCTAAAATGATTCCTCCGCAGATAAGCATTCTTAAAGACGGTTACCAGAAGGTTAGCGGAGCATTCGCTGTACAGGTATTTACAGACTTGCTAAGGAGCGAAGAAGACTATTACATGTTAGGATACTATATTCTAGACAATCCGCCTCCACCATGCTATGTTATTAGAGATGTCTACTACGATTTAGATAGTGATGTGGTACACTACGTTTACACTCTCATAGTGTCCGATATTTACGGCCAAGACATAGTGGATATGAGCGGAGGCTATGATAGCTCCTTACAGATGACTATATGGTATCTTAACATTAAGCCTACGGTTAGAACAATTGACACAACACTGGCTTTGTTTAGCTTTTCGAAAATGTCTTTCCTGAACCTAGCACCTGAAGTAATAGAGTACATTGTTGCTGTTCCACTTGGCACTCCTGGAGGCCTAGGTGTACCAATAATAGACTGGAGTCAAATATCGCTAGTTTACGTGAACACTACAGCAAACTACGAGCTATACTATTATGAGAAATCAAACAACACCTGGGTTAGGGTTACTCCTGTATTCTACAATGACACTTTAGTGTACGATATTGTAAGATACAGCGATAACGTACTTGTTGAGGTAATTCCTCCTGGGAACATGAGCAAATATTACTATAAATACGTAAACTTGGATGAAAGCACAACATATAAGGGCTGGCTTTTCAACGATAACGGAGTTCTTAAGCTGATAACTGGAGAAGTAACATGGAGCGTAACAGAAGAAGAGCTAAACTTAATGCTTGAAATGGCGAATTTAGAGGGAATACTAGACCAATGGGAAGCCTACTGGAATAGCGTAGCTGAGCAGCTAGGCTTACTTGCTGAAGCTGCTTCTTCAGCGATTTCTGGAGGTGGAGGAGCAGGTATAGCAGGTGAGGCTTGGCTATGGCTGCTTATAGGCTTAGGTGGAGGCTTTGTTTTAGCAATAATACTCCTGGTAGCTATTGGAGGTAGAGGCCCTACTGTAGTGTTAGCTAGGTTTGCTAGTATTCGCTTTACTAAGGTAGGGGAAGCAAAATGCAAACTCTTAGCTTAAGAAGGAAAGCAGCTTTAGCTGCAGTAGCAATATTAGCGATAATAATAATGATAGCTCCTATTGCGGCCCAAACAAGCGTAACAATCAAGGTATTTAGAGACGGAGACCCTGTAAGCGGGGTTTTAGTTGAAGTATACGACGAAGACGACACTATGGTGGCCTCAGGAACAACAGACACTAACGGTACTGTCGTTTTCACATTAGAGAACGGTAAATATACTGCATACGCATACTACAAAGGCAAAGTATACGCTAAATCCTTCGAAGTACCAGACGACACAGAAGTCAAAATAGAGCTCTCAATGTTTTCAACCTCGGCATGGACCGCCAACCTAATATGGCTAGGCATAGGAGCAGGCCTAGCATTCGTAATACTCATCCTCATAGGAGCCCTAGGAGGCAGAAAAATAAGATTAGGACAAACATCTCCAGCAGTAATAGCATGGCTAATATTAATCGGAGGCATCATGGCATTTACAGGTGTTTTAGTGCAACAAGGAATTCTCACAGCAGACCAAGCAGTCCTAGCAGGAATAATAGCAGTATTCCTAGGACTAATCCTACCCATGATTTCAGGCAAAATCAAAAGAAGAAAATAAAAGAATAAAAACAAAAACTTAAAGCTCAATTAAAAGCTTTTTTCCTTTCTCTTGTTCTTGCCATCTTAGACTCTTAGTTTTATAATTAGGTGTTAGGTAGGGACTTGCTGAGAATGCTACCTAACACCTTAGGTTTTTCGCTTATAGTACATGGGGGTACTCCCAAGTGCCTTACGATAAAAAGAAGTACACTAAGGCATGGATTTTCAGGGACGTTAACGAGTTACTGAAGAAGCTTGGTGAAGAATACGAGATAGGCGTAGCTGAGGTCCTTAGAATCCTTATTGAAGAGCTTGAAAGACTATATGGAGGCAAAGATGGTCTTTCATTAATTATTAAGAAGAGGATGGAGAAGAATGCTTGCTCCAGGTAAGTTTTGGTTTAAGAATTGGAGAGAAGTTATTAGCTTTATACTGTATCCTAGTCTCCCTGAGAAAATAATGTATATTGCAGGGGAAAATAGTGTTGAACATTACTACTATTTTTACGGAGAAAGTCTTGAAAACGAAATATTTGTTGGCCCTGGTAAGGAGGTTGCTCCAGTAAGTCTTAACCCACGTTGCGACCGCGACGGAACATTAGGTCCTAGAGTTATTCACAATTTAGGGGGGAATCCTTGGCAATATACTTTATTGGATATGCCTTTTAATTTACCTGGTATACGCGGAGCGGTAACATGGTGGCTTGTAATATGGGTTCTAATATTCTACCTTGCAATCTATGTTCCAGGAATCCTCTTGGTCTTCAGCCCACCATACGAAGAAATGGTGTTAAACAATGTAACGTACAGGGTTATTCCTTCGGAGTGGAGTCCTGATCCAGTAAAATTGTCTTTATGGATTGTTGCTTTCAGCTATGCTTTCGGATACATAATTTACAATCTGTTTAGGTTTAAAGATAACATTGTCGAAACCGTAGCGCTGCTGGAACTACCCCATAGAATTGGTGGAGTAAACTATACGATACCTTCTCCTATAGGCTCAAACATTTCAGTATCTAAATTCCTTGAAATCCTAGGTAAAAGAGGCCCGATAGAGTATATTTCAGAAACCATAGAGCAGTTAGCAGCGGCACTAAACAGCTTAGTCAACGAGAACAGAGCGTTACGTAAGCAAGCATTAGACGTTATAGACTCACTAAAACGTGTAAAAGACATTAACAGGCTGGAAACCAAGTACACTGCCGCACAAGAACTTAAAGCAGTTGTTTCAGCTAAACCGCTAGTTCTCATAGGCATATTTATTCTAGGAGCAATAATAGGGATCGCCATAGGCTACTTCATAGGACTAAACTACGAAATAGAGGCTTCCATGGAGGCTACTGAAAAGGTAGCTACAGGGTTAGCGCTATGGATTACGAATCTATAGCTTTCCTTGCGCTAGTAACTTTCAGTATTTTAGCGACGTTTTTCTTAACGCTTAAACATACTGGCAAAATGAAATACGCTATTTTAGCGGTGCTTTTCCTGGTGAAATTCATTGCTATTTTCGGCTACTTATACGGAGTAGATAGGCCTCTTTTCACACTGGCTTTAATTCATAGAAAATACAACATAAAGATCTTGGAGTTAGGATTCTCAGTTAACCTAATGGTTTTCTTAAGCAGCTTAGCATTCACAATATACGTTATGTTAGGGCCTAAACTATATTATTTGTTACCTCATAGCGTTAGGGACTTCTTAATTCCTAAGTGGATTAGAGAGTAAATGGTTCGCTTACTATACATGGGGGTACTCCCATGTCCCTTAGTAGAGATGTTGAATTAGAGGAATTACATGGAACATTAAAGGTTCTAGTACTTGGAGCTAAAAGAGACAAGAAAATGATTAAGCAAGACACTAGTGTAGTTTTAGGTGAAGAAGTAGCATCATTTATCCCCCATACAGACCCTTCTAAAGATGATCCCAGAGTTTTTTTCCTAATAAACGAAATAGAAGCTGAAAGCCTAAGACTAGTCCTCAAAGGCTACAAGGTTAAACTAGCAACAACAGTAAGGGCAAGAGTACTTATGATGCACATTCTCATAACAGACAAGTTCACTTCCCTCCAGATACCTGAAAGACTGCCCACCTTGTTTATTGAAAGGTTTGGGAAAGGTAGGTGATGATGCCCTCTATTTTGCAGGCTAAGAAAGCTGAGGTAAGAACTGTTAGCAGGCTTGAAAAATATTTTGTACCGCCAAGAAGCCCTGAGGAATTCAAAGTATGCAGACTAAGACCATTTACGCTAATAGGTTTCATGGAAATGGGTAAAACAACAACAGAGCTTAAACTAATGAAGGACATAGGCGAAGTCCTTTACGAAAGATATAAACTAGAACCGTTAAATATTGTTTCAAAAAACATTATTGACGCACTAAAGTGGCTAGACGATAACAAGGATCTTCTAAGGGATTTACACTATGTTAATCTCTTCGTAGATGACGTATTGTTTTCAGGTATGAGTACTGAGAGAACAAAGAACAAGAGGCTGGCTGAGAAAATATATGCGAACATAAGACATGAGCTAGAGAAAAGAGGCTTCCACGGAGTTTTAAGGCTGAGTTTTGCAGGTCAGAGATGGAGGCTTATACCTCCGTTTTTCAGGAATTCACCCTACGTTGACTTTAAAGACGTAATAACCCATGATAGGGAGGAGAAATGGTGGATCTCACGAATGGTAGGTAAAGACTACTACGAGTTCCTAAAGTACATAAGCAAGAAAGCGTTTGACCAATGGGATGACGAAATAAAGCGGTACAGTGTGGCAAGGCACTTCACGGATGGCCCATTCATACTCGACATTGAGAAGCCTGAGACTCCAAAGAAAGTTTATGAAATCCCGCTAGGCTACTCCGACGTTGAAATAGATGTTAACGATGTACTTTCAGGTGGAAAGAAAAAGTATAGGAGAGACGAGCTACTCCTAGCAGCCATCATTACAGCAAAGAAAATAGATCCTAAACTAGGCTGGAAACGTCTAGCAGCACTAATGAGAGAACAAGGATTCCAATTCGACGACCATGCATTCTTCGAAATCTACAAGAAAGCAGTAAAGGTGTTAGAAGGAACATCCTAAATTCGAAAACACCATGGGAGTACCCCCATGTAAACACACCACATTCACATTATGAGGAAACAAACCATGATAGAGGAAATAATTAACGTTATAAACACCTACGGAGGCATAGTAGGCCTATCAGCCATAGGCTTATCTGCAGCTTCAATAGCTATCGCTTTTAAGAGGAAAAGCAAGCTAGATCCCAAGCTCATTAGCGAAATAGCTAAGCTAAAGGCTGATCTTGAAAAGCAGCTAAACATGGTTAAGCAACTATCTAAAGCAGCCACCTTAAGGCCTGAGCCAGTCCTAAACTATGAAGATGTGGTAATGCAGTGTCCAAAACACGGCAAAGTTAAACCTATCGTACTACCCGATAGCACAATAATATGTCCTTACGGCCATAGGCTCTGGCCTCCTGAATTACCCTTCGAAAAGGCAAGCAGCTTAAACGTTGACGTTAAGGAGAATACTTTAGAAGCAAAATACTATGATTTGCAAAGCCAAATAGACGAGATTAAGGAGAAGCTTCAGGAACTAGAGGAATTAAGCATGGCTGGAACAGTTATCGCCAAAGGCAAGTCTAAGAGGAAAGCTGAGGAACTCGAAGAAGAGCTTGAAGAAGAGTAGCTTTCGCTTTCTAAATAGCGGAGAGAAGCTATGAGGAAAGATGCTGGACCACTAGTGCTCTTCATAATTTTCATTCTGCTTATGATAAAGAGCTTCATAGTTGCAGCAATTAGAGGATGGAGCCTATCAGTAAAGGAAGTAGCCTTATTGGCAGCAGTAGACGTAGCCTTCATGCTACTAATAGCTGCAGTTCTAAGCAGATCACACGCTGTCTCGAACCTGGACTCGGACTAGCTTTTCGCTTAGAATTGATGGGCTCTGATTGTCGAGAAAAATAAGGGCATACATTAATACTACGGTTTTAATTTCCCTGGCCAATCCCAGGGATCCTAACTATAGTGGTTTCAGGAGAAGCCTAAGAAGGGCTTTAAGCGAAGGGCATGTTCTCCTAACAAGCACCATAACTTTCCTAGAGCTTTACGGTAAAAGAAGCTATGACGCCGTAAAGAAGGTCATTAAGGAATTCGGTATTAAAGTATACAGAGTTAACGAGGAAAAAACTCTTTGAGAAAGCAAGGGAGACAATAGCTAAGCACAGGTACTCTAGGAAGAGAATGTACGATATAGCGCATGTTTATGCGGCATTAACGCTGAAATGCGATGCGATAGTAAGTAACGACAGATTCATTAACAGATACGGTAGAAGAAAAGGGCTAAAAACTGGAAGACCCCAAGAAGTATTCGGGAGGTAAAGCCAAGGAAATGTACACTTCAGAAAAGTTCCTTAAAGAAATCAGGCCTAAAGCTTCAGTGTTGATAAGCTACGTTGCAGACTCAGGATTCACCAGGGAAGCATGGAAAACATACTACGACTGGCTAAACGAAAAAATAACCTACAAACAAGCACTATCCAAACTCAAAAAACTAGCCAAACACGGAAACAAGAAAAAGAGGCAAACAAGATGAAAATGAAGGAAATAATGAAGGTCCTCCTAGAGTATAAAGACGTATTCGACAAGCTAAGAGAATACGATATGAAAGCATCTAAAAAGCAAAGGAAGAAGAGAAAGGCTTCTAAGAGAAAGAGCTAGCTCTTCTCTAAGAAACCATTCTTTACATGAGCATATTGTTTTCGAAAATATCTTAACCATTAATTTTACGAATTCTAAGAGAAAGCCCGTTTTCGCTTTTTCTAAGTAGGGGCAGAAATGTGCAAGATAAGGGCTAAGATTAAGGGGAAAGAGATCGTTCTTCAAACAATGGGCTATAGGGGGAAGAAGGAAGCTAGAAGCGATTTTGGAGATGTTAAGCAGTGCAGGAGCTTCATAGTTTACAAGGCTGACGCCCAGAGGTTAGGGCTAAGGGTTGGACAAACCGTTACGGTAACTATTGCAGGCCGCAGGCTGAAATGCAAGGTTAAAAAGTGGAGCAGAGGATCCAGGCTGCTGCTACCCAGCAAAGAATATCCTCTAAAAGACCTTACACGCAGGGAGTTCAGCAAAATACATGTTAAGGACTGATGAAAATGGCCTGGTACATTGTTTACTCTGGAAAACAAAGATACAGGGACGGAACAGTAAGAGAAAGAGTAAGGGTCAAGAAAATAAGGAACCTGCCGAAAGGAGCTAAACCCAGAATAGTTAGGGTTCACAGGCAAGCAGGAGAACTATGGGTTACAATAGAATATGAGAAACCATGGAAAACAAGAACAGGAACAAAATACATGAGAAAAATAACAAGAGACATACACCTGGGAAAACCCTACGGAAGAAAAGCGAAAATACAGCTAACCCAGCACCCGCCAAAAGGACCGAAAATAGACCGAAGAAAATAGCTTTCGCTATTCTAAAACGGAGAGGAAAAATGGCCAGGAAAAGAAGAAGGAAAAGAGGAAACCCCCTGCCAAGCAGCGTAATGAAGCGCATTTGGAGAAAATGCGGTTCACCAAGAAGCAACCCCAAATGCTGGGGCAGGGAAATGAAGAAAGCCCATAGAAACCGCTAATCATAATAAATTACTCTTTCTTCTTTTTACCATAGCCTACGGCTGCCGCTATTAACATAATAAAGCATCCTAGTAGGAAAAGATAGAAACCTATGTCTAATCCTGTAGAAACAACCAGCTTTATAACGTATGCTATATCACTAAACAATACTGAATCCAAGTTATTATAAACATAAGCTGCTAGAAGCAATCCTAAAACGCCTGCAAACCCTTCAACATACCGACTAAGTAAGCCTATAAGAGCTAAAAACACGACAACTCCATAACCAAACCATAAAATCGAATATTCCCTTCCAATTATTGCTACAGGGTTTACCCTCTCCACTATACGTTCAACGATTCTATTAAGATCATCTAAATCATTAAGCTTAATTTTTCCAGAAAAGAAGGGTGCTTCAATAGTAAACCATGGAAATAGTGCAGAAACAACTAAGATAACTAAACCAACAACAGCTAAGCTTCTACCTGAACTCAAGAAATCACCTCCACAAAGTGTTAGGTAGCAGGTTCTAGTGAAATCTACCTAACACCATTATTTAAAACATAACACCAAACTAAAAGAAGCCTTTAAAAATGGGTATTACTTTTCGGGTGCAGAGGCCTGAACGACATATACGTGAAAGGCCTAGAAGACGCATTCCTGGTCGTCCTAAACCTAATAGACGAAGTAGAAAACCTAGACGAACTAAAAGAGAAAATAAAACAATACTACACCTGGATCCTAGAGCGAAGAATAGACAAAATAAGAACAATGCTAGAGCAGCTACCATAAAATCCGCTCTAGTAACACAGGCTTTTTTCTTCATTTAAACACTTATTTAAACTTGTTTTGTCTTTTAAGACCCCTAACTAATATAAGTTAGCTTTCAACTCTTTTAGCTTAAAGAAGAAATGTTAAGTCATCGGGGGGATGATGAGTCGGGTGCCAGGGTAAAACCTCACCGAAAAGGTGAGGTGATGGCCTGTGTGTGTCCTCTGACACACCCCCTCGTGTTATACTTTGTGAAACAAAGCTTGTATAAACATTTCTATAAAAGACTACAATAAATGTTTGTGATAGCTCTTCCCGTAAACATTTACGAAAAAGAAAGCACGGTGTTAGGTAGCTTTCACTACGGTTTTCTACCTAACACCTAAATAAACACTAAAGCAAAGTTGAAGAAAAAGAGAAGAATCTGGCGGCTTCTGTTTTGAATTTTTAGTAACCCATTTCATATACGGATTCGATTATTCTTTGAATATTGTTGGTAACGTTTTCGGCTTTAACTTCACCAGAAGGTTCTTTGCTAATACTGTAGACTCTTAAAACTTTTTCGCGAAACTCCTCTTTAACGCTGTCTTGCAAGAACCTTAAGCAATCATAGTAACTGTGAGTAGTTATGAAAAGTTGGACACTGTTTTCTAAAGCATATTTAACAACGTAATTAATGAGTCTTTTTAATGATTTTGGATGCTGCCATGTCTCTATTTCCTCTATTAAAAGCGCTGTATTTTTAAAAGCTATTAAATGAGCAAGTATCAAAGTAGTTCTTTGAACACCTGCTCCATGAAATTCTCCATAAACTCTAAGATCCCCCTCAAGAAGTGTAGGTTTTTTCTCACTAATCCTTATTGGTAATGGCACGTATTCATATCCTTTAATCCCATATATTTCCTTTAGTGAATCAACAATTTTCTTCTCTAGCTCTCTTCTTAACTTAAACTTGCTTAATAAGCTATCTAATTCCTTCCATAGTTCATTAAGTTTAACATGCGAAAGTAAAAGCTTGCTGTCTCTGGCATACGTTAACACAGAACTGTCTTTTATTCGATTACTTGCTGGTGTATATCCGCTTACGATTTCGGCTCTAGTACCTAAGACTCCATAAAGGAACTCTAAGTTTTCTTTACTATGCTTAAATGTAAGTACGACACTTCCAGGAGATACTCTACTTCTGACTCCTCCTATAGTAGTGAGAATAATCGGTTCTTTAGTTTTATAAATGCTTAGCTTGTACCAGTAATTTCCATGAAAAGTGAGAGTAATTTCTATTGGGAACTCAGTATTATATGCGTAAAAGATTTCAGGAAGATCTATGTCCCTACCTACTCTATTAACTACAATGTTCCTTAGGTGATGTGGATCAAAAACTCCTTTCAGACCGAAGTATATGGCATCTAGTATTGTTGACTTACCTGAATTATTAGGTCCTATAAGAACATTTATCGTACTTAAATCAGATAGCTTACAATACTTAATCCCTCTAAAATTCTTAATAACAACTTCTTTAAGCATTTTAACCACACCAAAGCTAATTTAAGATAAAATTTAGAGACCAGTAATTTCATAATAGTCTTCTACCTAACACCTAAATAAACATTGGAGCAAAGTTGAATATTAATAAATAAAGTTTAATTTTATGAAGATATTATACTGTAGATGATGATGTAAATGAGGAATATTGAGGAAAGCAGGACTAAAATGAATGCTTTAAGTAGGTCTCCTCTGTCAGCCATTCTCGCGCCTTGAAAACCTAGAACTGCTAGTAGCAAGAATGTTGCGATTACAAGTATGAGTAAGGGTGAAGGAGAAGTAATTAAGGACTGGAATAGTATATAAACCACGAAAATGTTGAAGGCTGCGGCGGTTAAACCTAAGGCTGATATGAGAACTGATATTACATCCTTTAATTTAGGCTTCCTTTTCACAAATACTGGAGGATCATCCTCGTTCCTATATTTTCCGCGTATATGCTCTAGCCTCTCATCAAGTCTGGTATAGTTTTTCTCAAGTTCGTTTATTCTTTCACCAATTTTAGAGAGCGTATTGTTTATCATTTTCACGGTACCCTCAAGCTCTCCTAAAGTCTTATTTACTGTTGAAAGTTTTTCTGAAACATAGGATCTAAAATAGAAATAAATGGTTAAAGCAATGATTATTGAAAACCCTGCTTGTGGAACATACTGCTGTATTAAACTCAGAAGTGCTTCAAGCTGCAAACTCTATTCACCCCCCCTTTTCATAAGGCTAAAATTAACTTTGCTTGTGTTTGTAAGGGATCCCATGTTTTAATCATCTTTTCATCATTGTTTTTGGGATGTATAGTTTGAGGGTTTTCGTGTAGATGCCTTTTACACCGACTATTTCATAATGTATGGTTATTGTTCCTACGTAGACTCTTTCTCCTGAAGCTTCTATGCCTTCTCTTCCAGGAATTCCTGAGTCAAAATATATTGTCGACATCATTTCGGCATTCTGGCTTCCAAAGGTTTTCACAAGAAAACCCCATGGATCGATAACTTTCGGTCCCTCATAAACCAATGTATCGTTAAGAAACACCTTTTCAATAATTACCTCCTTAGGATAGGTGTTTTGCAACGTAATGCCGACATGAACTGTTCCCTTCTCAACCCTAAAATGGAGCATAACGGGTTCAAGATTCCCAGGAGGCGGAGTAGGCAACAAAGAAGTTTCAGGAGAAGAAACCTCAGAAGACGCAGGAGAGGACGCAGGAACCTGCCTCTCCGCAAACATGGAAGCAAGAAAATACAGTCCAAAAGCAACACCAACAATAACAGCCACAGCAGCAACAACCAAAACCTTAGACAACAACACATCCCCCAGAAGTGTTAGGTAGACCCCAAGAAACACTGCTACCTAACACCTAGATAAATACTAAAACAAAGTTAAGGCGGTAATTGCCCTACTAGTTCGAGAATTCTCTTGGCATGTTTTGCTACTTCTTTTCCTTTTTCTGTAAGTCTAATGAAGCGTCTTGGTGGTGGTCCTTCTATGTACTCCTCTTCTACGAGGCCAAGTTCCTTTAGTAAGTTTATGTGGCGGTTAATAGTATACCAGTTTCTTATTCTAGTTATCTCCTGAAGCTTAAGTATAGTCACATTATCGTGTTCTAAGAGTTTAGCCAATATTACTAATGTGCCGTTTAGTTTTTTGCGCATTAGCGATCTCCCGTTTAAACGTTCTTCAGATATAACATTGTGCATTCAATAATAAATACAATGTAGCTACAAAGTAGTACTGCTATCTGCAAAAGTAGTAGAGTATATATAGCACACCTACCAAGTAGTAGAGTGAGGTGTAAGCTTGGAGCAAACTGTTCTCATTCCAAAAAATAAAGGGGGCAAAAAGCCCCCTAAACCATTAAAAGCATATAAAATCGCGTTCTTCAGGAAAGAGGATAAGCGGATTGTTGAAAGGATTGAGGAGATTGCTGGTAGGGAGCATTTGAAACCGACAACGCTGCTGAAGAAGTGGATTCTTGAGAAGCTTGAGGAATACGAGGCTAAGGAGGCTGGTGCGTGATGTCTCAAGGTGTTGCTGGGGAAGTGGGTAGGCTTATTGCTGGTTTGGAGAGGCTTGCCAGGTTGGCTAATGCTGTTCCTGAGGAGGTTCTGGCGGCTTGGCTATACTACGATGCTGGCTTAAGCAAGTCTCAGGCCAGAAACGTAGCCGAATCAATAAAGAAACTGCTTAGAATCCTAACCGAAACCAAAGAGGCCAGCGAAAATGCCTGAGAGACTTGTTACTGTTATTTTTGTTCTTAAGGGTGCTAGCGATGCTGAAGTTGATGAGCTTATTGAGAGGGCTAAGCAGCTTTCAGGTAAAATTGTTGAGGCAAGAAAGGTAGAAGCCGTTCTCTAAAGGTGAAATTATGATTCAGGAGGTTCTTTACAGGCTTAATGTGGAGGATTTCGAGAGATTCAATGATGTTGGCGGGGATGTTGTTCATGTTTCTGTGCTGCCTCTTTGCCCGCTGAAGTGGTTTTACAGGCTGAAATACCCTGATCTTGCCAGGGCTCAGCAGTACAGTGGCTACATGATCCTGGGGAAGCTGGTTCATTTCGGGTTGCAGAGGCTTCTCCTGGAACTGCAGGAGGCGGGTATGCTGGACTTCAAAATCCTAGGTGTTGAAGTGGACCTGGAGAAAACAATAAACATTGAGAGAAACGGGCTCCCAGCGATCATACATGTTAAGGGCAGAGCAGACATTCTGGCGGAAAGGGACGGTGAAAAACTCGTTGTAGAAATAAAGTCCGCCAGAGGAGACTACGGTATTCCAGCGCAGCACCACATGGAGCAGCTAAGAATATACATGAACCTTGCTGGCGCTGGAAAAGGCCTTCTCATATATTTCACACCAGACCGAATAGCCGAAT
>CAZLZO010000035.1:0-15152 GCA_964564025.1 uncultured Desulfurococcales archaeon | reverse complement strand
TTAGGTATAGCTATAGGTTCTGCTGTTAAAACAGCTTCAATACATAATGTAGATAATAGGGTAATGATGTCGGCTGGTGTTGCTGCTCAAGAATTAGGGCTTATAGACGCTGATATAGCCATGGCTATACCGTTAAGTATTAAGGGTAAAAATATTTTCTTCGATAGAAGGTTAGTTACTACTTAGTTCCTAGCAAAACTGTTTTCGTAATTAATCCATGGTATATTACGTTATATTTTCCTTACAACATCTTTAAGGTAATTGCGTGCTTCTGAAATGACTTTTTAGGTATTCCATGTAGTGTAGCGGCTAGTTTCAAGGAATAGTGAAGGCTTTTTCAGAAGCTTGCTTACTTCTTTAACTTCATTACTTGGAGTGTTGTGAGAGAATTCGTAAATCAATGCTTCACCTTTTCCCTAATTACTTTAAAGCATTCTTTGAAAAATCTCTAGGGCATCTTAAATAATGTAAGGTTTTACTACTGAGAATAAGATTTACTAAAGAATGTCTAAAAGGCATGTTATGGGCATCTCCTAAGACTAAATCGCATTTATCATAAAGGTCTTCTTTAACTAAACCCTCTTAGCTATTGATAGTATTGCCTTTGAAATATCTAATTTCGCAACAAAACCTGGCTTCTCAGACTTAACTATTTTAAAGAGGCTTCCACGTACCACGACCTACACTAAAACTTCACTCTTGTAATCCCTTATTTCATCAGCTATAGCATCATACTTGTGTTCAAGAAGCCTTGAAGCTGATGCTTCATAGAGTTTTAGTGCTTATCTTGGGAATCCCTTGAACCTTAGCCTGTATGGTGCGGAAAACTTACTACGATGTTAAGCAGCAATACTGCTTTAGCCCCTAAATATATTATAGCAAATAGCCCCCTAATACTCTCTCAAAAACCATATTTTAATGTTTTAAGCTAGCATATGTGGTAAGACTTATAAACTAATTTATAATGAAGCTTACTTATTGGTCTCCGTAATGGAGGAGTTTATGGAAAGCTATTCTTTAGTTGACATGTGGTTTTCGAAGAAAATGCGTAAATTGTTAAGCAACATGTCAAGTACTTGTAAAAACGAAACTTTAAAAAATCTAGTCAGTAGAAATATTGCGAGACAAAAGGGCCGCGGTAGTATAGCCCGGCCTAGTATGCGGGCCTGTCGAAAGCCTCCCCTATCTAAAAAGGGGAGGTATGCAGGTAGCCCGTGACCCGGGTTCAAATCCCGGCCGCGGCGCCATATTTAATCCTTCCACGTTTTCGGAAAAGAATTATTTCTCTGTTCTAAATACCATTATGTTGGGGATACTTCGCTATGGTCATTACTTATCCTAAAGAAGTTAAAGCCGAAATAGGTGTTATTGGCGGTTCAGGCCTATATGATGTTGAAATGCTTGAAAACGTTAAGGAAATAAAGATCTATACTCCATACGGTCAACCATCAGACAACGTTGTTGTTGGGGAGTTTAAGGGACGCACTGTAGCTTTCTTACCAAGACATGGCAGGGGCCATAAAATACCTCCGCATAAAATAAATTATAGAGCTAATATTTGGGCCTTGAAATCCATAGGTGTTGATAAAATAGTGGCTATTTCTGCCGTAGGCAGCTTAAGGGAAGACTATAGGCCAGGGGATTTCGTGGTTCCTGACCAATTTATTGATTTCACTAAGAAAAGAGATTACACGTTCTTCGAAGGGGGTGTTGTAGGACACTTCTCAATGGCTGACCCGTTCTGTGAGCCTTTAAGGAAATTAATAGTTGCTGTTGGAAGAGAACTTGGACTTAGAATTCATGATAAGGGAACGTATATTTGTATTGAAGGCCCAAGGTTCTCTACGAGAGCAGAATCTAAGCTTTTCAAGTCATGGGGTGCTGACATTATAGGGATGACTCTTGTACCCGAAGTCACATTGGCTAGAGAAGTTGGAATATGCTATGCTACAATAGCTATGGTTACAGACTACGATGTTTGGGCCGAGAAGCCTGTTACAGCGGCTGAAGTGGCTAAGGTAATGGCTGAGAATGTTGAGAAAGCCAAAAAGTTACTTTACGAGCTAATACCCAGAATTCCGAAGGAGCCCCTTCTAAACTACGAGGAAATATCGAAGGAGGCACTTATCTAGAAAATGTTCAACAATATAGTTAAGGAAATCGCAGAAAAAGTAGTTAGTGTAGAAGACAGAGTTAAAGAAGAACTTGAAAAACCAGTAAACGAGCAATTGAAAAATTATTTGAGAAAGGAAAAACTAATAATAACTTTTTCTTCATCTAAAAAAGTTCCAGCATCAATTCTCTACTGGACACTTGCAGCTTTTAAAATGCATCAATACCCGCCAATACTGGCTCCATATTCATCATTCATAACACATATAGCCCCATACCATGAGCAATACTCCGTAATAGCCTTAGTAGACAATGATAATTTACTTAAACCCATTTTCGATTTCAGAAAGCTACTACGTATAGACACTTTTGTTCTTACTGAAAACATTCCGAAGCAAATGAAAACATTTGATGTTGCCGAAATAAGTTTTAGAGGAAACGTTTTCGAAAAAACCCTTTTCTGGGCTCTATACTTGTCAATCACTGCACTTAAATCCCTTACAAAAGAGGTCCAAACAAGAAGGGTTTCTAATCTTTTAAAAGAATTAGCTAATGTTGGTGAAATAGTTGAAGACATGTGTAACCAATATAAAAACACTATTGAAGAATTAGCTAGAGTCCTTAAGTATGAAAGTGTATTACATGTCTATGCACCAGAGTATTTGCTTGAAACAGCAGGTTTACTATTTAGTGGTAAAAAACACGTTACTCTACATGATATTACCTCAATATATTCTGAAGAACTCCCTAAAGATGGAAAAATCATTATTTTTAGGACAGGTGTTGAAGAACATATTGGCAGATATGCTAGAGTAAGGCTTAACATTAAAGATCTTTACGATGTAAGCATTAATGTAGACCCTGTTTCAGCACCAATATACTTACTAATACTCCTTGAAACAGCCCTTAGACTCAGTGAACATATGTAAGATAAGCTACTACAATAGCAAGAACCGCTGAAATTAAGGAGAGAAACCAGAAACACCACACTATTTCGTTTTCCTTTAGAGAGTACCTTAAAGTTAACATGTGAGCTAGCGTTATTGGGGCATTAGGGTTTCTAGAGGCTCTTATAAGCCCTGATGCTAAGTCAACGATGACAGGCCTTATCCCTATTTCCCCTTTCTCCCTTAAGCCCTTAATTATTGAGAGTATGCCGAAACCATTCATTATTTGAGGCATAAATGCTGTTACAGCAACTATTTCTAACCTACTCATAATAGCTAACGCGCCAAAATATGTTCCTACAAATAAGCTTCCTACATCCCCATTAAACACTTTAGCCGGGTACTTATTGTAGGGAAGATATCCTAAGAGGGAAGCCATAATTATTGCTGAAGAATACATGGGAAAAACATCTACTTCTCCGTAAAAGTATTTGATAAAAGAGGCTACAAGTAACGCTAAGAAAGAAAAAAACATCGAACCAACCATTGCTCCATTGTAAACATCTATCATGTTTGTTGCATTTGCCGTGACAGCTAAAGCTAAAGGCATTATCGCTAAATAAACTAGTGTTAACCTTGCTTCACCTATAAATGGAAGCATAAGTTTGGGAATATATGTTCCTAAAGAAACTATGGGGATTATTGCGAGAACCGTTAACGCTGTTTTCGTTTTAGCATCGAGCTTTCTAAAATCATCTAGAAGACCTACAAAACCTGCGAAAGAAGATGAAAGAATCAGTGAAACTATTTTTAAGAAATTGCCTTTATCAAATAACATAATTATAAGCAAACCTAGAATGGTTGATAATAAAATAGATACTCCACATGACTCAGGAATTTCCGGTTTATTAGCTTTATGAACATCTACGCCTACATGCCCTATTTTCTTCATAAACCCTGCTACGATAGGGGTGAGCATGTAGCTTAATGTAAAAGAAACGGCTATGGCTAAAACCGCGGCAAATACCAAACTTTTTCACCAAATCAATGCCGTATTATTACGGTTAAATTTATTATTGAGATTAAGCTTTAAATGATTCGCAAGAAACTTAAGAAGAGGCTTTAAGGAATGGCCGGTTTTGAGCGTTTCGCAGATTTATCACTACTTTTACTCATAATTACACCTGCTTTGTGGGCTATCTTAGGATATAATGAAGCATATATTGGCTTAGTAATAGTCCTTATGGCAATATCTCCCATAATCTACATTTACTACTTAGTAAAGGCTAGTGTTGAAAATGCTGATATTCATGCTTACTTTTATTCAGCGATTTACGCTACATTATCTATTCTTATAGGTGCTGGTTTAGGTGAAATTTCAACAACTATGAGAGCAGCTATTTTGTCCGAAGGAGTTGTTTTTGCATTAACAATATTCCTTTTAGGCTTAAAGTTTTCCATTAAAATACATAGAGTATCTAGGGTAAGCCAGCTACTATCTAAACCTTTAATATTGCTCGTACTAGCTATGGGGGTCTTTGCAATATCATATGTTTTAACGAGAATTTTAAAGCTAAGTTACTATGTATCATCTCCTATTGTTGCATTGCTTATGGCAATAATACCTATTGTCGCCTATTTTGGATTTTATAAAGGTAAGTTCTAAAGGATGTTAAGGCTATATTTCTGTATGGTTAGAGGGTAAAATGGCATATGTTGCAATAGTTCATGAAGCACCACTACCTACCTGGAGTAGTCGCCAATTAATTCTAGCCTTGGAAAGAAAGGGGCTGCAAACAGCTTATTTAAGACCTTCACGAATGTCATTGGAAATAAGTGATGGAAAAGTTAAGCTGTATTATGGGTTAAAAAGCATTGAAAATCCCGATGCTATGATTGTAAGGTCCTTCGGTTTCGCAGCAAGTATGGAGCAGTTCTTTTCTAGACTTAAAATATTAGCTGTTCTATCTCAAGAAAACGTGTACACTATAAATCCCATAGAGTCCATAATTAATGCTAGAGATAAGTTCCATAGCTTATACTTGTTAAGTAAGAAGGGAATACCTGTACCAAAAACAATACTTTCTGAAAACATTTTCCTAATCACTGAGAAAGTTAAGGAGTGGAAGGATGTTGTAATTAAGCCCTTAATGGGTTCGCTAGGTTATGGTTCATTAAAAACTAATGAGCCAGACATAGCATTTCATATAGGGAAAGTTCTCGTTTCAATTAATCAACCACTTTACGTACAAGAATACATACGTAAACCTCAAAGAGATTTAAGAGCAATAGTTGTAGGCGATGAAGTTTTAGGTGTAGTTTACAGGGTATCTAAAACTTCTTGGAAAACCAATGTTGCTCAAGGTGCTAAAGTAGTTAAGGCCCCAAAAATTCCTGAAGTCGAGGAGTTAGCTTTGAAAGCAACTAAAGCACTTAACCTAGTATATTCCGGGGTGGATATTGGAGAAACTCCTGAAGGAGGATATGTTGTCTTCGAAGTTAATGCTTCACCTCTATGGAGAGGTTTTCAAGCAGCTACAGGGGTAAATCCGGCAGACAAAATAGCTGATATTATTAAGGAAAACATTAGGAAGTAGCATTAATAATTTTAAGCTCGGCTCTTAAAACACTATTCGGGATGAAGACTAGCAAACCATCTGACTAAAAGGTGATGTTGAGCTCTCTCACTGACCGCAATAATATTAAATTCTAATAGTTTTTTCTTCCTTATATGTTTCTAAAACCAAGGTAACATATATTTCTCTTACACCATCAACTCTCCTTATTCTCCTAACTATTTCACTTAGTTTTCTTCTAGACTCAGTTATTATTTTAAGTAGTAACTGATATTCTCCGGTTATTTCATATATTTCATATATTTCCTCAATATTCTGAATAATCTTCGTTGCTCTTTGATGCTGTCTTGGAGCTGTTTTCACAAAAACATATGCTATCGTGTCTTTCCCTAATTTCCTATGATCTATGTCTACAGTGAATCCTCTCAAAATTCCGTTGTCTCTAAGCTTCTTTATTCTTAAGTAAATTGTGCTTTCGCTTACTTTAAGTGATTTAGCAAGTCTTGAGAAGGATATTCTTCCATCCATTTGCAATGTGGATATTATTTTCCTATCCAATTCATCTATTGTTACCAAGTCTATTTTAACCTCAACAAGCAATTTTCTAGATAGGTTTAGAAAATTTCTAGTATTTAAAAAGAAGGTGGCTTTGAAATTGCCTGGTGAAGATGTTGTTATGAGGGAAATAGCTTTAGTTGAAAACGCAATTTATCATTTAATAAGGGCTTGCCTTACTGGAGATTTAGAGGATTTCTTATTCTCACTCAAGCAAGTTTTCGAGCTAGAACAGTTTAAAGACGAAAGAGTTAAGAACAGTATTCTTGAAGCCCTACTAATTTATGCTAAAAGAAAAGGGTATTCCGTAGACGATATTTTAATACTTGAGGATAGAGTCGGTGTAAGCATTCCAGCAAACATAATAGCTAAAATTTATGGTGCTAAGAATTTTCTAAAACAGTAAAGTAGTAAGGGTGGTTAGTAGAAAAGAATCCATACTTGGGAGAAGTTAGAAATGTCACTATGGTTTAAGGAGAAATTCTTTGAAAAGGCAGGAAAAGTAGAGTATCTTGACCTAATAGTCTACTCTATCGAGGAATACGAAGTTGGTTATCGTAATGGAAACATAGAAATTAATGAAGCAAAAAACACTATTTTCGGAATTAGAGCTTACAATAAAGGTAAGTGGATTATAAATTCAACATATGATTTATCAAAAATAGATGCCATTTTAGATAGAACAGTTAACCAAGCATTAGCTTTAAGCGAAGCTAAATCACCATGGTATAAGCTGGAAAATCCTGTTAGAGGAAAATACGTTCTAGGACAGGAAATAACAAGAAAAGATAAGGATAAAGCTTTTGAGTTAGCGGAAACATTATGCGAAAGAGTATTGGATAAGGGATGCAGTAAATGTGAAATAATAGTGTCTCTTTCAAGAGTCCATAAGCAGTATTTTTCAAGTGAAAACGCTGACGCGGAAGAAAAAGTCAATACTACATATATCATGATTTACGGCATTTCTGAGGGGATAAAGAGAGGTATTGCAGGGGAACTAATAGGGTATTTAGGTAATTTAGTTTCGATAGACGAAGATTTCTTCCTAAAAACTGCTGATAAAGTTGCTGAAAGAGCTAAGTCAATAGCTAAAGCTAGAAGTTTACATCCGCTAAGAAGAGGTTTAAAGTGGAATGTAATATTTGACCATGCAACTTCTGCAGCAATATTTCATGAATTAGCACACATGTTAGAAGCGGACACTTTACACTCGAAAATGAAACTCCCACATAGAATATTTAGGGAAAAAATAACGCTAATTGATGACCCTACAATACCTTGGGGTTTTGGATCCTACGCGTTTGATGATGAAGGTGTTATGGCCAGGAGGAAAACATTAATTGAGGATGGGGAAATAGTTAACCTCCTACATACGAGAGAAACAGCTGCACAATGGGGTGTACAACCTTTAGGCAATGCTAGGGGAATTTTCCATAAACCAAAAGCTATGATGAGCAACATTGTAGTTAAACCATCGGATTGGAGCTTCAGAGAACTTATTGAGGAAACAAGGGAAGGCATATATATTGAGGGTTTAGTGAAAGCTGAACTTACAATAAACAACATTGTAACAATAGTTCCGGAAGCAGCTTGGATTATTGAGAAAGGTGAATTAAAGGAACCAGTGGTCGTTAGTTACGTTAAGTTACAGTTACCAAAACACTTAAACCTAGTCGAGGGATTAGGCAAAGACCTTAAACAGAGACCTTCTTTCGAAAAAGGATATAGAGTTTCAGAGTATGCACCACCTATGAAGATTAAGGGTGTAATTGTTGGGTAATAACATATACTATGGTAAATTAGTGTTAGAAAATGAGGTTACCTTAAAAGACATAGTACATCGATTACTAATAAGTTTCAAGAGATTCTCTCAAAACATCTTTCTTTATAAGAGAAGCATTGGGGAACATATTATTGAAAAGAAACTTGTTATTAAAGACAATACTGTAGGAATATATCCTGCATCACCTGCTTTAGTGAATTCAGAATATTCAGAATATGTCTATATTAAGCTAAAGAAGGGAGTTGTCATCGAAAAAGATGCTTCAATATTTTTCTACGTTAAAGCACCTATAAGTATAGCCTTAACAACTAGTGCAAACAATGTTTTCGATACATTTACATTTAACGAAAAACATGCACTCTATGGAACCTTAATTAGAGGTGTTCTTACAAGGTATATGGTTTCTGATGTTCACTTAAATAAGCCGAAAACGTTTTTCGGCGAAGCATTAGTTAAGATTCATGTTATAAATAGTTTCAAGAAAGCTGTTGAAGTAAGTAGAATAGTGTTTCCGGTTACAGGCACGCCAGTTTTCTATAAGAATGGAGATGTTGAGTCATGGTATGGTGAGGTAATATTAAAAATTATTGACGATGAAACAGCTGAGGTTATGGTGTCAGAGAATAAACCTCGAGAAGACCTTGCTGAATCTCCTGTTAAAGCAGGTTCTTTGAAGAAATCTTTCACTATGGAATGGGGGATATGAAGTGTTTTTAGAAGCAGAGGTTTTTTACGGACTAAAAGTTATTGACATATTGGTTGTTGTAGTATACTTAGTTCTCGGGTTCCTTATAGGCCATATACTATCAATGTATGCTAGAAAAGCGTTGAGAACTAAAGCTCCAGAATACGCTGTTTACGTAAGTAAAATAGTGTTCTACAGTGTCCTAGTGTTATTCGTAATGGCGGCTTTGATTACCGTAGGCGCTGAAAAATACATTTCAGGAATAATAGTTGCAGGCGGAGTAGTAGGCTTAGTACTTGGATTTGCAAGTCAGCAAGCATTATCAAACATTATTTCGGGGGTCTTCTTAATTCTTGATAAGCCAATTACAGTAGGGGATCCTGTAGAAGTAGAGGATGTCCACGGAATAATTACCGATATTAGTCTTTTATCAACAAAGATAAGGACATGGGATGGTAAAATTGTTAGAATACCTAACTCAACAGTTTTCCAATCAAAAATAGCTAACTATGCTAAACATAAGATTAGAAGAATAGATTTGAAAGTTGGTGTAGCGTACAAGGAAGATCCTAATAAAGCTATTAGCGTAATAAAAGAAATTCTCGAAAAACACCCCCTAATACTTGCAGAACCAGAGCCCATGGTTTTCGCTGAAGAATTCGGAGATAGCAGTGTAAACATTTCTGTTAGAGCATGGGTTCCTGTTAAGGAATGGTTTAATGTTAAAACACAGCTTGTTTCACTAATAAAGAAGGGTCTTGAGGAAGCAGGTATAGAAATACCGTTTCCGCAAGTTGATGTGTGGTTTAGAAGTCCTCTTAAAATAGTTTCAGAAAAGTAGTGAAAGCTAAGCATAAATAACTACGGGTATGTGTCTTAGCTCAAATATTTTCTTTAAAGTATTAATATCTATGTCGCTTAGTTCCTTGTTGAACCTTATTCTTATTGTCATTCCTCCTCCAAGTGGTCCCGGAGATCCTTCGAAATCAAACATCATTTTCAAATTTCTGCTTAAAATAATGTTGTTTATAGTTTCTATTATGTCCCTTGCATCAATATGTGTATGAACATTCTTCACAATAATTTCTTTCTTACGAATTTCCGCTTTCATAGTTACACCTTATAATAATTGCTAGGCTAAAAACGTATAGAAAGTTTCCTAGAAATAAGCGTTTCAACAAGAGCTTTCGTGTTTCCATAGAGTTTGCTAAGCATTGATGAGGTAATTCCCTTTATTACAAGCTTTTCTGCTTCCTTTTCATCAATACCTCTTGTAGCCATGTAGAATAGATGTTCCTCACTTAACCTAGTAATTGATGTTGAATGTTTTGCTTCCCTTACATTACCTGTTTCTATTTCAAGCATTGGAATAGAGTTTGCCTTTGCCTTATTACCTAAAGCTAGTAGGGTGCTTTCAATTATCGTGCTTGCTTCCCTAGCTCTCCTATGAACCTTAGCTAGTCCTCTATGAATTATTGATGAGGAATTCAATGCAATACCCTTCACAGAGACTTTGCTTTCACTATAGGGTCCGACATGAACTACGTTAGTGAATAGGTCTTGCCATGAGGTTTTTGCCGAAATAACTAAGCTTAAAACATTGACCATGCTGTGTGATGCTAAAATGTGCTCCTCTCTTACATGGGTTACGTTTTCGCCTAAAACAAATTGTAAAGTGTTGCATGCATTGTTACCGTAACTTCGGATCCTATGTAGAAAATACGTGTAGGAGGTTCCAGAATCTGATGTTAGCAAGTATGCTTTTAACTTAGCATGCTCTTCAACATGACCTTCGATTACGAATGTTTTTAAAACATCCTTGTCTCCTACTCCTAAACTTATAAATTCTATTTCGGCTTTTGCTTTTGACTTTAAAACGTATACTACATGGTAACCTACATGTGTGTTCGAGTGGGATGTAAAACCGATTATTCTTATAGGGGTTTTTAATACTTCTTCTCCACTTATGATTAGCAGTATTCCTTTAGAAAAATAAGCTAAATGTGTTGCAATTAACTTACCTTCTCTGGGCGATACATTCTTAAAAACATAGTCTTTAAACTCCATTGCAGTTTTTTCATCTATTTCTTTGATCTTAACTCCTTGCGGCATTGTTCCATAGTAATCTATTCTGTTTCCATTAAGTACTATGGTATAGTGTTTATCGCTAATGAAGCTTTTAGGTATTTGGGTATGTGAAGCCTTTGGTTCATGAGATATTATGTTTAGTTTATTTATATACTCCCATTTTGCATAGTATTTTATTGTTGGTGAATCCCTAATTCTCTGGTACGGAGTTTTCTCCATGATTTCTTTAGCTTTCTTCCTTATTTTTGAAAGCATTTCCATCGCTAACCTACACCTTTAAACTCAAGTGTAATCACTTTCTTCAGAATATATGCCAGCTCTTCTGGAAGCTTAGGTATGACAACATCGAGAAAGCCTAGTACAATGAGGCTTTTTGCTTGGTTTTCGCTTAGCCCTCTACTCTGCAAGTAAAATAGTTGGTCTTCACTTATTCTGCCTGTTGTTGCTTCATGAGTAACTGTCGCTGTAGGTTCATCAACTTGGTTATGTGGATAAGTGTATGCTTTAGATTTTTCATCGAGAATTAATGAATCGCAACTTACATGTGAAATGGCGTTTTTAGCTCCCTTAGCTACTTTGATTAGTCCCCTATAAACTGAAATGCCGCCGTTTGCGCTAATGCTTTTGGAAACAACTTTTGACTTTGTGTTTGGGGCTAAGTGGTAAACTTTTGCTCCACTATCTTTCCAATAGGGACCATTAGCTATTGTAGCTACTGTATGCGATGAGCTAGCGCCTTCGCCTTTGAGAATAGATGATGGGTACACGAATGAGCTCCTTGAGCCTAAAGCAACCTCTATCCACTCTATTTTACCATTTTTCTCTACAACAGCCCTTTTATTATTAAAATTTATTATTCTACGGCTCCAATTTTGAACGGTCATGAATTTTACATGCGCATTTTTTGCAACATAAATCTCAACCATACCATCATGGAATGAGAAACCGCTGTAAACAGGTGCTGCACATCCCTCAAGAAATTCAAGGTATGATCCTTCATCAACTACTATTAGTGTATGTTCAAACTGTGCTTCATAGGAAGTTCCTATTAGGAAGAACGCCTCAATAGGGGCAGTAACTTTAACTCCAGGAGGTACGTAAACGAAAACCCCTCCACTCCACAATGCAGCATGTAATGCTGCAAACTTATGTTCGCCAAATGGGTAAACTTTGAAAAGATACCTCTTTACTAAATCAGGGTATTTTTTAATTGCTGTATCCATATCTTCTAAAATTACTCCTTTTTTAGCTAGTGCTTGCTTAATCATTGAATAAACTATTTCTGACTCATATTGTGTAGCGAGGCCAGCTAAGATTCTAGTTTCTGCTTCAGGCAATCCTAGTTGCTCATAGTATTTTCTTAGCTCAGAAGGCATTTCACCCCATGTTCTTGCCTTTTCAGCTGCAGGCTTTATGTAGTGTATTAGCGATTCTAAATCAAGTTCCTCTATGCCATAAATCCATTTTGGCATTGGTAATTTCTCGAAAAGTTCTAATGCTCTTAATCTAAGTCTTCTAACCCAATCAGGTTCCTTTTTAACCTTAGATATTTCTTCAACAAGACTTCTCGAAATTTTCCCCTTTAATAGGATTTCAGCTTTCATCTTAGCTGGTTTTAGGAGTTCATCAAATCCTTTATACTTTAGTATGTCTTTTATTTCAGAAGGTGCTGTTTCTGCCATACCTTACTTCACCTTAACCTTCAAAAATTCTTCATATCCTCTTTCCTCTATTTCATAAGCTAACTCCGGTCCTCCCTGAGCAACTATTTTACCATCCATCATCACACTTACCTTTGTGGGTTTAATGTAATTTAGAATTCTAGCGTAATGTGTTATTAGCAGTATTCCTGTTCCTTCACTATGCACTTCACTTATAGCCTTAGCTACAGCTTTAACGCCGTCAACGTCGAGTCCAGAGTCGGGTTCGTCAAGAATGGCTATTTTAGGTTTTAGAAGCTTAAGTTGAAGAATTTCAGCTCTCTTTTTCTCTCCTCCTGAAAATCCTTCATTAATTCCTCTTTGCATATGATTTTGTTCTAAACCTAAAACCTCCAATTCTTTCGCAATAAATGGTTTGATATCTTTATGTTTTAAAGACTTACCGTACCTCTTTAGAAGAGCTAATGTTAGAAAGTCCTCAAACTTTGCTCCAGGAATTTCAACAGGATTCTGAAAGGCAAGGAATAAGCCGAGTTTAGCTCTTTTATCCGGAGGTAAGTTTAAAATGCTAACACCATCCAACAGAATATCCCCTTTAATTACACGGTACTTGGGATGACCCATTATAGCATAAGAAAGCGTGCTTTTACCTGAACCATTAGGTCCCATGAGAGCGTGAATTTCCCCTGATTGAACTGAAAGCGTTATACCCTTAAGTACCCTTATACCTTCGACTTCAACAACAAGGTCCACAACATCAAGCTTATGTTCCAATGTAAACACCGTTAATGATTCCTTTGACTAGATTTAAGGGAAAGGGGGAAATAAAGTTGGTGGTTTTAGGAGAAAATACTTCAGTAGACTAATATTTTTAAACAAAGTTAAAAATTAATTAACTAAATCATTATATTCTTTAAATGTGAAGCCTCCTTAAACATTTTATTTATAGCTAGTTTAGGTATTTCTTTAAGAAATCTACTGTAATCATTTTCGGGAAATAGAGAAGCTATTTTCTCAACTTCAACAAGTTTGGAGCGTAGCTTAACTAAGGCCTTAGATATTACATCGTTTTCCCTAACTATTTTCACTAAATCCTTCGAAGATATAAGCGAAACCTTCCTAAAACCTTTAAGCTTGCCTTCAAGAACCCATGCTACAAAGGCGGGTAAACTAGGTGAATGAAGTAACACACTTGTGTCTTCTTCTAACTTCACTAAGTCAACTATGTCATCTGCTATTTGAAATGCAAATCCAAGCTCTGAGCCATAAGAGTAAGCTACTCTTTCGTATCTTTCATTCTCCGCGGCTATAGCCCCCATAAGGGATGCTATTGCGAAGAATTCTCCAGTTTTAAGTTTGGCTATTATTCTGTAGAGTTTTTCGTCTAAACTTTTTCCACGCCAAATATCAGCTATTCCTCCTTTTAAAGCATTCATCCATGCTTTATTGAATGCTTCAACAGCTTTCCAACCATACTTTCTAAAAATAGATAAGCTAAGGGAAATTAGATAGTGACCGCTAATTATCGCTGCTGATACGCCGTATTTCTTCCAAAAACTTTCCCTCCCCCTCCTTATCTCATCTCCATCTATGATGTCATCGTGTATTAGTGAAGCATTATGTACGAATTCTACTGCAACAGCAGCATCTAATGCTTTGTCAATGTCTCCTCCAAGGGCTTCACATGTTAGAAGAGTTAAGACTCCTCTTAACTTCTTTCCTCCGTGAACACCATACATTATCATTTCATATGCTTCGGTATTTTTGAAAACAGGGTCTACTTTAACTGTTAAAGAAAGAATTTCCTTCATTCTCCTCTCTATGAGTTTTTTCCTGCTAACATAATATAGCATTAAGTCCTTAGATATATTAATCATTATTTTTGCACCAACTCATTCACATAGTTTTTTACAGAAATGCATTAATATAGGTTCTCTTAAGACCAGCGCTGCGTTTCTGGAAGTAAAGGCGTTATGTGGAATTCGCAGTACTTGTCGCCTTTAGCTAAACACCTTGTTTCCTCCGCAGTACATTTCTTTTTAATTACTTCAGAAAACCACCCTGCAAGCGCTCCTCTTATGAATTGGCTATACGGTTTCTTTGCTCCCCTATCTAGTTCACATTCGAAGGAATTTTCAATAGTTACTATTGCGAAGCAGTCTTCTAAACTATATTTCAAAACTTTCAATTTACCCCAGCCTAGAGCTTTAAACAATGCTTCATTAAGTTTGAGAAGGTCTTCAACATTTTTACTAATAGACATTTCATAATGGCTTCTCAGAGCTTCTCTACCAACTTCATAACCTATGTAGTAAAGGAATGCTTCACCTACGGAGCCAAATTTCTCTCTAAAACCCTTTATTAATGCTTCAAAAATAGGCTTTCTAAGAATAATAGCTCTCACACCGCTAATTGTTACGGGGAAGTGAAATGTGTCTATTAGAATTCCTTCAACAACAGGGTCCATTCTCTCAATAGAAAAGACGTTTTTATTTAAGCGAAGCTCCTTAATTACATCTTCGGGTTTAACCTTTGAACCCGTGAAGTCAACGTAAAGTAGAAGTTGAAGATACTTTTCAAAAGAAGGTTCAGACGTAGCTATGTATATGATGTTAAGTTTGTTTTTAGCGAATGTTTCAAGTATCGAGTAGAACGAGCCAGGTATGTTTTTAGCTAAAATCATGAAACCATATATTTTTCGATACTTATCTATAATAAATCTCCCAACATCTAAGGGTTTTTTATCCTCAGTACTCAGAAGTCACCACCTTATATGCAATAACGGTTGAATTAGTATACTTTGTC
>CAZLZO010000034.1:0-15240 GCA_964564025.1 uncultured Desulfurococcales archaeon | reverse complement strand
TTCTACAGTAATTTAAGTGCTCTTTGAATCCGGGCATTAGAAAACACTTAAGTAAAGTTTTACTGGTTTATTTTTTCTGTTAAGCTCTAAGTCTTTTTTCTCTATTTCTGCTATTATAGTGCAGAATTAATTATTGCAGTGTATATTTTGCTAAGCATCTCTACTATCTCTTTTTCGTTAGCGTATGAATATATCATACACTCGCACTTGTTAAATATAAGTGACAATATGATGTGGTATTTATCTGAAAACATGTATGTAGTGAATATCAATTTCTCTCTTGAAGGCTCTTGTCGTGTAGTAAATCCTAGCTCCTTTAATAATTTAAGGAATTTTTCTTCATCAACCCCATTCCTAATGTTTAAAACTGCCTTACTTTCATATAAGATGTCGTTTCGCTTTATCAAAGAATACTTAAAGTAACGAGGTTCTACTTGTTCTTTTAGCTTATACTCGACCTTGTAATTTCGATTAATATATTTAAATATTTCATAATATTCAACAAGTTTTAGTCTTATTATGTCGCGGAGAAGCTGAGTATAACTTATTTTTTCATATTCCAGTATCCTTCGATACTCGTCCAGTTTATCCTCCTTGAAGTAATAGTATTTCTCGCTTCTCAATTTTTTGATATGACTTTTCATAACCTTAATGTTTTGGGCTAGAATAGCCCTACTTTCTCTATCCATAAGCTTAGGTATTTTCTTTTCCTTAAGGATTTTCAGGGTTCTTTCATAATCGCCTAACCAAGCTTCATTATTAACAGTATTCAGGACGGTTACAAGATCACTAAACTCTTTAAACTTTTTAATAATATTTCGTGAAGGATTAAGTTTTACATGTTTAATCCCTATTAGAAAAACATCATATCTTTTCATTGCAAGACTTCTTTTAGCAAGAAAGAGAATACCGTATTGAAATGTATCTGGAGCATAAAGCTTCTCTATGACTTGCCCGAAACCATGGCGTATTCTATTTTCGTCAACATAGCCGCTACTGAAACCTTTACATTCAACTATTATCGGTGAGGTTATAGTGGTTTCTTTAAAAACTTTGAGAAGTAAATACTTTTTAGTGAGATCATTAAACACCGGAATCATTAGGAAATCTGGAGCTAAGCCTCCTCTTCTAATCTTATCTAATCTAAGATGGGCGATATAGTTTTGATCGATACTTAATAATGTTACTGCAACAAACACAAAAAGCGCTTCTGCAATGTTCCCCGAAGTATCTCCGGAAAGAAACTTGCTAACTAAGTACTTTAGCTTCTTCGGGGGCTTTACAGGTAATTTTCTTACTGCTAATTTAGGCTTTATTCCTAATGAGTAATAGGGAAATGCTTCATCTATTCTCAGAACAAGCTTCTCCGTATAGTTTTGGTTAAAATACTCAAGGACGCCTACTGGAACCCTCACTATTGCATAGGGTACAAAGCTACTATATTGCTCACGATTAAGCTCGTTTACTATAGTTTTAATTATGCTATCGATATTTGTTCTACCTAAAATTATTGGGGTCTTGTAATAATATACACTAACATCGCTAGCCATTGATCATCAATTATTTCTTATGACAAACAACATAATAAGATGCACGCATCGTTACTTAATCGCACACTTAAGAAATTAAAAGTAGTAGCTATACGTTAGAAATGTTAGTGTCGTCTTAAATGTCATGTTTTAAAAGAGTAATTCAAAATCTAATTGACCTAAATCTACAGTTCAGTGCCATATGGTGTGTTTTCATGAGATAAGTGTTAATGTTTAAACTAAACCCATTATTTTATTATTTAATGCTTAGTTACTTTCTCGATAGTAACCTCAATAGTTCTAATTCCTCCAGGCTTCCATACTCGTGGTTCAATCTCTTGTATCACGTTGTTACCAACTTTACCGGCATTAACAGTAACCTTACCTTCACCACCAGACAAATATATAAAATCTCCGGGTGATCCGGTTCCATCATTATTCGCTAAGCGACCATCCTTATCCCATAGACATACTTCACAGCGAACCGGGGCTGCAATTTCATTTCCTGTCCTGAATTTTACTGAAACCTTGTAGGTTCTATTAAGGAGTTCATCACACAACCTTATTCTTACTCTTGCATGTGCGTACTTTGCTGTAGGTCTGGGCTTGCTGATAAGTATTCTTGCATACCTAACTATTCTATTGCCCTCTCTTCTTTCTGAAAAACTATGTTTAGTTACTTCGATAACAAAGGTTCCTGCTCGTTTAACTATAACTCTAGATTTATTATAGTACTTGTCGAGAAGCTTAACTACATGTTCAAGAAGCTCTTCCCACTCGTATAGAACTGAAGTAGTTTTCTTGGCTGCTTCGTGAAATAGTATGCCAAGAGACTCAACCCCGTAGCGAACTATTGCACGTACAACCTTGTTACATAGCATAGCATAGCATTTAGAAACGCTATCCCCGCAACGGCTTTTACGTCATCCTCCAACAGAGGAATAGGACTTTGCGCAAATACCTTAACAAGAATCCCACTTACGTCATGACGTTTCCTTGTCTCCTTACATACTTTCTCATCGACATTAACAGCGTATATTAATGCTTTAGCCAAGTATTCTACAGCATTTGCTATATGAGGCGAGAGCTCAACTATTTTATATTGTGAAGAACGGATTATCTCAAGTTCCTTCTCTGCTAGCTTTAACATAGCCTCAGCAAGCTCATACGAACACTCCATGTTTATCAATCCTACTGCTCCTAACAGTTTAGTAACAATATGGTGTTTTTAGGGTAACGCTTCTTTCAAGCTTTTTACAATTAAAACGCTGTTGCTTCTCGGATGGAAGTGTTTGAGAAGAATTTCACTATAATTTCTATCAATAATAATCAACGCGGTCAACACTAAACAACATACTTCTTGCACTCTAAACCATCACGGGAAAGTTTAGCTATGTGGTATCTACATACTTTGGTTTTGACCAGTATTACCCTTACTTTTTCTGAGTCTAAACGGTTCTCCATGGGCTTGGTTATTTTTGCAATGTATATATAAATAAATACTATATTGAAATACTATAACTTAGAGTAGGAAAGTGCCTAAGTGTTGGATTATAGCTGTAAATGAAGATAATTAGGAGATAATAAGGAGAAAAAATGTGTATGGGGCTTCAGGGACTTCAAGAGTGGGGACTCACATTCAATTAATGGAGATGAATACAGGTGGCAGACCAAGAACCCTTATTGAAACATAGAGTGAATCCGTTACTAGTTTTATCTAATATTATGAAGGGAATTTCGAGTAGAGCTAATAAATTTCTGGACGAATCTTGGGCTGTATTTAATAGTTATGTAACTTATAAATTCTTAAAGAAGAGCGAAAATAGAGCGAAGCACGCGGTTCTGAAGGCCGAGGAACTTGCTCAAGTATTTGCAAAAGTCTTTCAGGAGATACCATCTGATAGTATGCTTGAAGCCGCTACATTGCTTTACTTTATCCTAGCGAACGAAGGTATTTCTAAACGATATGAAGAAACCTTGGTTAGACCGGTTCTCAGTTTCATATCGAAATGTATAAGAGATTATAACAGAGGTGTAGTAACGTTAGAATCGTCTCCCGCACTTAGTAGATGTATGGGTCTCTCTTATATTTTCACAGATAAGCTAAGCGAGGAATACAAAGAAGTACTTAAGGAATTACTTAGACACTGCGATAGACCAGAACCACAGTACGGATATTTCTGTTTATATACAACTTTTTCAAGTACATTGAAGGCTATCTTAGATAAAGAAGAAAAAGAAGAAATGCTATGTAGACGTGTGGCTAATGTATCTAAGTCATTTAGTCGATTCAGCACATTAGAAACTATAACGCTAATGCTTTTAACAACAGGTTTGACGCTATATGCTGGTTGTAGAAACGAGGTTATATCTTTAAAGCTATTCCAGAAACTAGCTAAGATACTTGAAACCAATGGCAGAACCCTACTCAGAAGAAGTAGAAGCATGTGGCAAGCCCTCTCTCTAGCATTAAAGCTTAACAGACTAGAAAAACTCACATATGTTCCTGAAGGATACATAGTTCTGAAAGAGGAGCTTGCCAAGCGTTTGGTAGAAATTTTATCAGAAAGAAACAGAAGGATGACAGCATTTTTGGGTTGTCTATCACTAATTCTAGGAATAATCAATCTAGTAATTCCTATATTACCACAAGAACTCTTTCAATCCATTCCTCTGCTATCCCCAATAGCGTCTGTTATGATGCCGATAGCATTCATTTTGATTGTATCGTTCGTATCATTAATCTTGTACGAATATATACGTACTCAAAGCCTGCTCGAAGAGCCGGAAATAAGAAAGCTTATGAAAAAACTTACTGAGGATTAGAGTGAGCTCAATTGAAGTTAGAGCTACCATTGTATCAAACTACTGAGGGTGCATTCAATTCATTAGTTCTTAATTCTATTGACTTCCCTATAAAAAATCCTCAAAAATGTTATCACCCTCTATTTAAAAATCTCCTATATGATCTATGGTTATCAGGCATAATTTCTTATCATCACGAGAATAAATTATATTTTGTACTTCAGAATCCCTATCGAAACATTCTAGAAGAGTTTAACAAGCAGTTAGATGCCTTTATAAAGAGATATACAGATTGCTTCCCCAACGATTTTGCCGAAAAAGTTTGCCAGGAAAAAGAGAGAACAATTTTCACAAACTCTATTACGACAACTAATTTATACTCAGCTAAATCACAAAAGGACTTTCATATAGTTCGTTCCATAGTATATGGGTATTTTCGCAAAATTTATGGATTTAAGAGGAATGTCTTAGCTAAAGGAAACATCATATATACTTGTAGAATTCCCAAAGATGAGAACAAGTATATTTTCGAGAACAAATTTATTCGCCAAGGTATTGAAACCTTGTTTGAAGTTACCCCAAAAGGAAGAGGAAGAATGTGGTTTGATATCGTAACACACGCTTTTAAAATAGACGAATTAGGAAACTCGAGAAATCTCTCACATTCTGGAATGAAACGGGAATCTATAAGATTCTATAAAAAATATCTATCATTAGCTCAGATGCAACCTAACTTGAGATATAATAAATTAACAAAAACACTTAATGATTTAGGTATTCGAGATAAAATAGAGTTTAAGTTCTATATTTGGAGTATAAGTAAACAGTTCGAAGAATATAACATTATTTTTTACAAAATAGTATCTAATATTACATAATGTACTTTAGAGTTCTCGGTTCCTTTTGCAAAATAGTTATCAGATTATTTACAAAACTGATACTTTCTTCGTCTTTTTGCTCATATAATGTTGTGAATATATCTGCAATTCTTCTTGCGTACTTCTCTACAAACGGTATTTTAGGCCAAGAAGTATAAGCCTCCCAATCAAGTTTGCCTAAGAGTAATATTAACCTACAGATGTAAAGGGTTATTCCAACATCTATTTGTGGTTTATCTACTAGCATCTTTGTTGAAGGCCCATAAAGTATTTCTAGTTCTAGTGGTATCGGGGTAGTGTTTGGCTTATATGTTTTCATTTCCTTTTCAACCATTTTTTTAAGTTCATAATTAAACCTCTTAACTCTTATAATACCTGTTGATGATAGTAATGCTTTAATTGGCATATTATCTCCTAAAGAGTCCTCGTCTATGAAGCATATCCCTCTATAAGGGCCGTAATCTTCGGTGTCTAGGTCATATATGCGTTTAGCAAATCCAGATTCCTTTACGTGCGTTAAAATCCATACTTTATCTTTTAGTGCTTCAACTATTCCTTCAACTTCATTTGGATGAATTATGACCGTCTGAAACATGACATATTTATTTATGTTCCAAGCGCTAAGAGCATTCTTAATATGAGTAAGAATGTTTTTTATAATCCTAGCTGGAATATATAATCCAACGGTTCTTAAAGAATCTATATCAAGCTCTGTCTCCTTGAAAACCTCGCTATAGACGTAACTCCGAACTTCTTTACCTATATAAGCGATTGAGTATGAGACCCCAACTAAATATTCAGTATTACCGAGTCTTGTGACAGCTAAACCTACTATTGCCGTATTATGAAGCATTTTTGTATCCTCATCACTTACAGCCCAAGGAATACCACCCGCTTTTGCATAGAGCTGTACATAGTTATTTAACATATACGCATTAAAGTCAGGGCACAGTTCTTTTGGTTTGTTTTTTACTTTACAGTACTGAAGTATTTCATTTACCTTATCTAGATTTATTATATGGGTAGGTATTCTATAATATACACCATGAGCCTTTATTAAATTGAAAAGATGATCATGCAGTTTTCTAGCTATCAGCATTATTATTCTATTATTTTGTTGATTGTTTTGCGAGATGTTTTTCATGTAATCTATCATATCGTTGATACATTTATCAATATTATAATTATATACCGGGTTTTCGAAGATCACACGAAAGTTATAACGTTTTCGATATTTATTATAAGTTAGTTTTTTAGTAACATCTTCGTGAAAATAAACTCCGGATTTATCAGCTATAAAAGGCTTTATTCTAACTTGTAAAGGTATATTGCTTGTGTAGAATTTTCTTACATCTCTAAATTCTAGTGGATAATGTATCTTTTCCTCTCCAATGGATAGATACGGTTCTTTTATGTGATATATTTTAAAGCCTTCTACCTGTTGAATATCCTTTGCACCTTTATAGCCTAGCACAGATATCTCTTTGATCGTATCTAGCAAGAAGTTTGTTGATTTCGTAATCCTGTTCTGGTTTTTATTCATTTCCTAGTACCTCGTTAATGAAATTCAAAACATCTTGTCCTTTGGAAATTCTCCAAGGATAGTATATGTAACCGCTCTCTTATCCTTTGCCTTATCCTATTGCCTGTGTTATTGAAGTGAAAATGTTTTGCTGGGAGTATACAGTATTTTATATTGTTGGCTGTTGGCAGGGGCATTATAATTTTTGTTAAGGTATTTGGATGTCAAATATTACTGTTCCCCTGATACCCTCGATCTTATCACATTTTCTAATATCTTTGATATCCTTTTCACTGTAGCCAGGGTAATCTAAAACCTTCTTGCCTTCAAATTTAATTACTTTCTTATTAACTCCTGAACAGAATATTTCAACACGATATTTCCCCCGTTCTTTTAGGTCATAGGTTTTCACTACTATGTCACTACAGTCAGGAGGATTATTCCATATCTTTTCTTCATCTTCAAAACCTATAATATAAGCCGTTTGATCATATTTGCTTCCTCCACGCGATAAGGATTCTGACTTCAAATTAAGAATAGGTTCGTCTTTTCTTAGTACATACTCTGTCTTTCCTCTATATATCGTTACAGTAATCTTCTCTAGAATCGTCCTTACCCATTGAGGATATCCAGCTTTACCTTCCACCTACCACACCTCTATAAACAAAAGTTATAATAATTACCATAATAAATATTGCGCATTATATTGCTTAGCTCGGACAACTTCTAGCAGCGCGGTTTGCCGAGAGCTATTCTTATGTAGTATATTCTGTTCTTTAGTTGTTCTGGTGTTTCCATATTTCCAGTTTAAGAATAGAGAACATTAAGACTATGTGTAATACAAAATTAATAAATCTGGAATCACAGCATACAGGTATTTGTGTGGTAAGCATTCTACAGAGAAGACTGGTGAGAATTTGTCTGAGGAGGATGTTTTGAATGCCTTCATCCTAAGGATGTCGAGCCTTGGGGGGGTTTGGTTCCCTCAAGTCCCTGTAGGTCTAAGGAGATATGGGTACCCCAAGTACGTAGTTGATTTAGTTCGTGTAGATTCTGCGAAGTTCAAAGTTCACCGAAGGATCAGCAAGAGGTATTGGATGAAGGCTATGGAGGGGGATTCCACATACCGAGACCTAGACTTCAACGGGAAAAATGTTTGGCTAATCGAGGGTAAGGTTGTTGCTGGATACGGTTCTGTAGGGCAGATCCTAGTGTATAAGGAGCTCTTCCAAGAGGACTGGCCTAGAGTTAAAGTTGCTCTCCTAGGAATCGTTGCCTACAAATTTGAGGAAGGAGTGAAAGAAGCATGTAGTAGAAATGGTATCAGAGTATGGGAATTAGGACGTATTACTTCCTAAACCCTCGTTCATGCCCAAGCCTGAGCCGCTTAAAACATGTCTTAAATAAACGAGCAGTTTACACTCGAACTTAAAGCAGTCCGAAACTCATCACTTAATTTAGTATCTTACTGTCATTAATATTCTTCAAATGGGTCTGCTACGGATCGTAGAAGCTCGGGAAGGGCTAAGGGCTCATTAGCTCTACTTTCGGCACTAGTAAGGCCTTAGCTCAATCTACCTAGGCTCCTACATTTCGCTACCACGGAACAAACGCGCACATTTCCCGACCTAACTAATGTAGATGACGCTAGATTACGTTTAATCAGCTTTTATAAACCACTTTCCACTCTTCTGGAGGTATGTTATCTGGATGCAATGGATTGTTAGCGTTCATCACTTTGCAATGAAGAATCATACGAGCTCTTACGCCAGTATGTTGCCTTGGATCGCCCTTTTCAATCTTAAATGCAAGTTTTCCACCACAGAATGGACAAACAACATAACCGGTTTTAACCATCCATATTCACCTAACACTTAATAATTAATTACAAGATACTATAATTAAATCTTTAACCTTAAACATTAGCTTTTTCAGAATAAGCAATACATAATTTATCAAGTTCTAGTTTTCCAAGAATCCTCCACCCTATTTTTTCAGAACCAAGCAATTAATGAGGGTCAAACATGGAGTTTGAGGGGTAAGCTAGCAAAGAAAGGAACTAGCGAAACCTGTATAACCATGTAAATAAAGAAGAAAAAGGGGAATCTATGGTTAGGGTCGCCGACATTGAAGCTTTATTCAAGAAGTACTTAGAAGAAAACCGTCTTGAATGCGCTGACGCATTATACATTTGTGCTAAGCTCGGAAAGGAAAAGGCTGCAGAAACACTAAGCATACGCTATAAGATGGCAGCACCCCTAACCTCGGCCCTTGAAGACATAAAACAGCTTGGAATCCAAGACCCCAGCTCCTACGGGTCTAAAACAGAGGATACAAATGAATATGTCAGAGATGTAATTGTAAGGACGTTTGAACGCTTATGCCTAGACAAGTTCGTTGAAGAAGTTGAGAAAAAAGCTAAAAACCTATCTCCACTCGCAAAAGAATGTTTATATATACTAGCTGAATTAGGGCCTGAGACATTCAAAAGTTACTATGGATCCTTTGAGTTTAACCTTTTCCGAAAAATCTACGTCCTCCTCTTTCAGAGAGAAATTAATAATAAAGTTTTGAAGAGGGCATTTGAAGAACTTACCTCCTCTGGTATTCTTCAACATCCTACCAATGATGTGGAGCCGGGGTTCTTTGACATTCTGATAAGTAGAATTAGGAAATTTCTCCCTAAGGTGGAGGTGAAGGTTGTTTGGCCAGAGAAGTAGAGGATTTTAAGAAGCATCTTTTAAATTTTGTAAATGCCTTAATTGCTATTTCCCCCTCAAGAAACTATGTAACTCAATTTCTCTACCTCATCAGAATTAATGGAAGTATCGACTATAGAATTGCTGAGGAAGCCTATCCGGACATAGTTAAGGACGATTATACACGTGAAGCCTTCGCAAAGATATTTGGCATAAACTTTGCTGACAAAATAACACTAAATACTAATGGCTATGGATATTATCTCACAAGCTTCATTGACGAGGTCTTCAAGCTATTTGAAAACTCGGATTTTAGAGGCAAGGTCTCGAGTATTCTCAAAGACGAATTTCCAGAGGGTGTGCCAAACCTTGCAAGAGAATGGTTAGAAGTAAGACTAGAAGGCCTAAAATCAGAGCCAACTTATGGTCAAAACTCAATAAAAATACTGAAAGAAGTTATCAAAATAGGGCGTTTAAAGGTCGAGGATTTAGAGAGAAAACTTAACCTAAGGAGAGGTTACCTACTACAATGCTTAAACTTACTGGAACTTTACAAGTTAGTTGAAAGAGACTATGATGGGAGCTACAAGCCATCGGAGTCTGTTAGGAAGTATGAGAATGTACTAGAGGGTCTTTAGACTATGAATGAGAGGCCAAGGCTTAAGGAACACTTAGCCAACCTCTTAAATGCTTTAACAAACCTCTCACCCTCCAGAAACCTAATATCACAACTCATACTGCTATTACCAAAGGACTTGGCAATTGTTGAACATTCCTATCCAGAACTTACAACTGCCTCTGCCAAGGAGATCTTACAACTACTAGGCATTAAATTTGGAGACCAAGTCCGAAGAGAAAAAGGGTTTGCAGAAGCACTTTACCTACATATCCATAAAACCTTTGACTGGTTAGATAATGAACTTGTTTATCACAGATCTGGGCAGGTGGTAAAGGAGTTAGATGTAAGGTCTGAGTTTGCTAAGTTACTAGATATAGACCAGAGGAATTTACCCAACCCTTACATGGAATGGGCTAAGCTCGTCTTAAGGAAACTTTCCAACGAACAATTGGGGAGAAAAGTCATCAACTTCATAAGAATGCTATTAAGCCATGAGTCAATTGAGATCTACAATTCAGACTTAAGAGAACCCTCTCAATGGGACACATTCGAAAAAGAAGTCACTGAAAAACTCAAGGTTAATCCAGCAGAATTTGAGGAGCTATGTAGGCTCACTATCGGCGATCCAAAATTAGGGAGTGAAGAGCTTTACTATACGGGTTCACGAAGATATACAGAAAGCCAAGCTGTACTCAATCATAGTGAATATCATCTGGACTTCGTATATAAGTATTCACATTATTTATATTATGGCGGCTACTATGGAGGAAGGTCTGTTACCGAGCGCTACGCATTTAGACATAAGGAGACCCTAAAAAAGCTATTGGAGGGTTTTGAGGAGTGAGCAAGGAGTACGTTCAAAAGAAAACCATTAAGGAAGAAACCGAGTATAAGAGAAAACGCAAGGAAAGGAAACCTGTAGGGAGAAAATCATCGACAACAGAAGCGATGAGAGAAGCTAAACACGCAACTACATTACCCGTCTTTAGCGTCAAGCTTAAAGAAGCTAGAAAGATTACCGTTGGAAAACTTAAGATCCCAAATATTACCTTCAAAGAACTGAAACTCCCAAAACTAAATACTAGACCTATAAATGTCACTCTACTAGAGCCTCTTAAACTAGAAGTAAAAATAACTATGAAAGAAATAAGTAACGTAAGAGTTTCTGTTTATGAACCTTTAAAGGTTCAGCTACACTCTTTGTTACGACCACAAATCAAAATGAGATCTCTTCGAGACATCTCAGTTAGACCGTTGCTGAAACCTGAGCATATAAGTCCATCTAAGATTAAAATTTCTTTACCAAAGGTTTGGTTGCCGCTTAACTTGCAGCCAAAACTTCTACCTTCAGTTAGCATAGGACAACAACTCCCTCTTAAACCTAAACTGAGGCTTCCGAAGTTTTTAAAAGAAGCAACTTCATCAAAACATAGTGGAGAGGAAGAGTTCTTATCACGAATTAAACCTATGGAAACTCAAGAACTGCTAGAATTTCCAAGTCTACCTGAAAGTTTGGTTGATGAAAGATATCTCGATGAAGACTATCGTGAGTTCGGCGGCTTAGGAGGGGTTAGCTCTGAGGGGTTAGTCTTCATTCTCGTGGATAAATCTAGAGATTTCCATGAGTTTATTAAACTTATCTGTACTAAATTATGGCGTATAAAAAGTGAGGGCTTACCGCACGTATCAGTTATAAGCTATGATGATGAGCTGCGTTGGCGTGGGCTCTCAGAAGACGTAGTAGTATTAGATAAAGCTCAAAGAATCATCGAAGATATAATTCATGGAGGCATATCAATCAATAGGGCTAAAGAGGAATTTATAAACCAAGTGAAGGCTAAAAGCGTTGAGGGACGACTAAGATTTTTGCTCTTACCTATTAATGGAAAATTATTTGACAAAGCTTATGATTTGTTAAATAAACCGGAGCTTCAAATAGAGCGTTATTTGAGACATGCCAAATTCCTTGCATACAAGTTGAGGAGAGTAGACGAAAAATTTTTGGGGAGATTTCTGATTTCGGCATTTGGCTTTGTCGGGACACCGCTTCACAGTACAAGTATTGGGGAGTATGCGTTAGAACTTCACGGCAAATTCTGTAAGGAACTTGAAAAAGTCATAAAGAAGGTTCGAAGAAGAATCGATCCCGTTAATTGGCCTAAGCCTGGGAAAGACGAAAGCTGGTTACACTGGGCATTAAAACATTTAGCTTACATGCATCTCGTCGATAACGAAAGAATAAGTGAGGATAGTATTAAAAGTGAGGTAAGCGTAATTCCCGGGAAAGTTGCCGATGTTGCGACCTCAGATATTGCAATTGAAATAGAAACAATGTATGGAACAGGCGATCCTATAGGAGCAAAAATTAATCCTTACACATTAAGACCTTACTTAGAAGAGAACTTTAAGGGAGAGTTACGACTTATCATACCAAACCTTCATGCCTTACTCTATGCTAGTAGTCTACTTAGGTTACGAAAGAGTTATAGAGAGAGAGGACTTAACCTCGAAATTTATGTGGCTGATGCAATAGGAATAGGCGCCAAACTAATTTATAATGAGGAAAGAAAGCCAGGCTTAGTTAAACTAATAGACATGTTAAAATTTATCAAAGAAGAGAGATAATGTAGACCTATTATCAAACCTTATTAACTTACCATTATTTAATGCTTCTAAGCTATTAATTACTACCTCAGCACCATCTTCTACTGTTTTGCACCCGTTGCTTAGAGGTTTAGAACATGTAGCTACTATGGCTTTTATTGTTCCTCTAAACGGTTTCATAATTATGTAATCTGTAGTTAGACCTTAAAAGATCAGTGATAATTATTTTCAATCATATTAATGGATTTTTAAGTAACAATCAAAAATTTTGAGTAAACTTCTTAGCAAGACATTATCCAAGAGAATACTTGAAGATGCTTCTAAGGAGGCACTTTTTCTATGGCAATAAGGCTTAGAGATGAGAAAACGAAAAATATAATTTTTGAAACAACTGCGGTGTATAGAGAATGAGCACTGAAATCTTCACAACCATTATGTTGATCGTACTTCTAATATCCGCAATATTCCTAATAACTAGTTATTCTTACTATAACATATTGAAAAAACCAAGAGAAAAAATTTACATTCTCTTAGGCATCATACCGTCTTTAGCCATTATTGGAATTTACATAACCATAGCTTTAACTATTCCTGTTTCTATATTGCTTTTGTTTTTGTTTTCAGTATTATACAGTATATTTTCCGTAATTATAATAAAAATTAAGTTAGGCAAAATGAAAGTTAAAGAGATATACCAACTTAGTCATGATAATACAACATATAAAGTGAAGGTGTATGACTCTAATATTCCTAATGCGTGGGCAAATATTATTTCAGCTGAAATTTCTATGACAACAATACTTATGAAAATACTTGAAAAAGAGGAACTTAAGGCTGTAATGTTTCACGAGATAGGACATATAAATAATAAAGTGCTAAAAATATTGTCTGTAATCACTACTTTTCTCTGGAACATGCTAATGCCCTTTACCGTTTTAATCCTTGGTTACTTGATCAATAAGATCTTCCTCCTTGAAATAGACGCGACAGAACTACTAGTTTCGGTGTTTATGCTTCTTGTAGCATATTCTCTCACAACAATAATAACCTTCGTTGATTGGACATATGAGCATAAGGCAGATATGTATGCAGCAACTAAAACATCTCCTCAAATATACGGAAAAACCCTAATAAAAGTAGTGGCTTGTTCAAGATTAAAGGAACTTTGCACTAGAAAATTAATAGAAAATGTTCCAATAATTCGAATAGATAAAATAACGTGGAAAGACGTACTAAAGGAGTTCTTATACTTAATATTCAAAATGCCTATGGGCTTTATAGATATGTTCAAAAACAATCCCTATCCAACGCATCCTCCTTTACATTTCAGGTTATATGCGATACAACGTATAAACACAGTTGTAAATGATAAACATGAGGTGAATAGTGATAAATAGAACAAAAGATAATCATTCATTCACTAAAAAGGACATAGAAAAGCTCGCACATGTTGTTGACTCCATATCTTATTTTATTAAAATGCTTAGTGAGATGATGGAAAAGCTATATGAAAGTATCGAGGCATTACCCCCACAATTCTCTTCTACTATTGGTGCAGCTAAAGTTTTAAGTAATGCGTTTGATTCTTTAGGACATCTTGCAAACATTACAGCCAATATTTTATCCTCGAAGAACTCCTGCAAGAAATTATATGATAAATTCCTACTATATCTACATTCAGCCCTCTTATATCATTACTATGAAGCAACAATGTTACTTAAGCATTCTCTTCTTTCAGCATTCACAAGCTACTATAGTTTAGCATACAGCGAATTAAGAATGTCCATGGAAACTCTGGTGCGTGGACTTATCTATGACCTTTTAGCTATACCTCGATATCGTAAAAATGCCGAGGAACTATTTAAGATAAAAGGCTATAAGAACGCTAAAGGATTCCCCGAATTACTAAACATAATAAATAAGAAGCTAGGGGATAATAGACCAGAACTCTCCGCAACAATACTTGACATCATAGATAACGAATTGCAAGACTTTAATCCCAAAAGCACGTTCACAAAGTTAATTTCGCAACTTAAAGCTTGGAGCATCATAGGAAATGATGAATTCGAGGAATTACGTAATTACTACGAAGAATTATCAAAATATTCTCATAGGCCTCATCCTAAATTCTTAGATGTAGGAATACGTATAACAGCAAATAAAGATTGGTTAGAACTCGAACCTGTTCCTGGAAAGCTATCTGAGTTCCTTATAAAGTTCACTGACATTAATGGATGGTTCGCGTATTTAGTTCTTAAAACATATTATGTAGATTTAGTAAATTCTAATTACCTAAAATGCATAAATCAAGAAATTCTTAAGAAAATAGCCTATGGCATTGAAGAACTAAAAACCTATAAGTCATGGCAAAAAGTCAAAGAAATAATCGATAATATTAAAACACAAGCATAGCATCATTTATCTAATACTTCACTTTTTGTACCCTATTGTTATTTTTAGCTTCTTAAGCAGTTGGGTTTATTAGGGGGTTTTTACTGTTTGGTTCTTAGCTTGGGTGTGGAGTAGCTGGTGTTGGTGTTGGCTGATGGGTAAGAGGACTTTGTGGCAGCGTATGGGTAGGGGT
>CAZLZO010000033.1:0-15456 GCA_964564025.1 uncultured Desulfurococcales archaeon | reverse complement strand
CTGTAAGTGTTATTAGGAAGTACAGTGTAAAAACGTTTTTAATTCTTCTTTCAAGAGCTGAAGCAACAATGTCAACCAAACCTGAAATCTCCATGTACACGGACATTATACTCATACCGACAATTAAGCCAAGAACATCGAAGTTTATGTAGCCTAAGGCTTTACCCGGCATTATTAACCCTAAAATTAAAGCCAACAATCCCAGCGCTAATGAAATGTAGTGTCTGTAAATCTGCGTTTTTGAAATGCTTGAGAAAACGACGAGCAACGCTAGCAACAATAATACTAGCTCCTTCAATGCCACATTACCTCGCATTTAACGTCAGCATTATTCTTCATTATTGTTATTAAATAATGTTTTAAGTATCTACCGCTACCATGAAATAGTAAGCTTATAAGCACTTACATTACTTACTTATAACGGTGTTAAGTTATGGTTACTGTCGAAGTACCTCCATACACTATTAAGAGAGAGACCATAGAACTTCCAAGTAAGGAAACGGCTTTAATAATAGTTGACATGCAGAACGACTTTGTTAAACCTGAAGGAAAACTTTTCGTTCCAACAGCTCCCCAGACAGTTCCCGTAATTAAGGAGTTGCTTGAAAAAGCACGTAAAGCCGGAGTTCTAAGAATTTTCACCCAAGATACCCATTATCCTGGAGATCCAGAATTCAAAATTTGGGGTGAGCATGTTCTTAAGGGATCATGGGGTTGGGAAATAATTGACGAACTTAAACCTAAGATCCCTGAGGAAATAGTTGTCGAGAAAATGAGGTATGATGGGTTTTTCGGTACAAGTTTAGACCATATACTTAGGGTTTATGGGATAAAGAATTTGGTTGTTGTAGGAACTGTAGCTAACATTTGTGTTTTACATACAGTAGCTTCTGCAGCAATGAATCTTTACAAGGTAATAGTGCCTATTGATGGCATTTCTGCTTTAACGGAGTTTGATAAGCATTTAACCTTAAGGCAAATAGACTTCCTATACAAAGGCGTTTTAACGGAAGCAAAATACATAGTTTTCAAGTAAGGTCTTTAAGCAAATCATCTAATAATTCTTTTAAACCTATCCCCTTCTTAGCGCTTATTTCATAGACTTTTTCAAAACCTCTTTCCTTAAGATACTCTTTTACTTTAGCAACTCTATTTTCATCTTTAGCATCTATTTTATTTAGAGCAGCTTTTACTGGCTTATTGAATGAGCTAAGTATTTCCTCGAAAACTCTAATTTGCTCCTCTAATGTGTAATAGCATCCTATAGAGATGTCGAAGAGATAGAGTATAATTCCTTTAACGTGTTTTAAAGCCATAATGGCCTGTAGCTCTATAGGGTTCCTTTCGGACAGCGGCCTGTCTAGGAGACCTGGGGTATCTATTACCTGGATTTTTCCTTCAGGCTTTAAGAAAATATGTCCTACAACAAGGTTTTTTGTTGTAAAGGGGTAGGATGCTATTTCGGGTTCAGCTGTTGAAATAGCTTTAACGAGCGTTGACTTGCCTACTTGCGGCATTCCGGCAACGATAATTGTTGGTACTTCGGGATCTATTGACGGTATCTTTCTAAGTTTAACCATGGATGAAGCTAGGAAGTCAATGTATTTCTTATTTCTCCGTAGAACAGACATCATTCTTCCAATACAGCTTCTTCTAATATGTGCGTAATCTTTAGGTTCTTGAGCTAGCTTCATAAGATTCATACATTCCTTACGTATTTTCTTAACAATTTCTCTAGCGTTAGCTAACCTTAAAATAGCTCTTCTATACTCCTTAACGCCTACTAGAATATCAAGTAAATCTCTATAGAAGGGATGAATCTTATCAACATGGGGTAATGTTTTAACAATATTGTCTAGGGTATCGTAAATTATTGAATAAACCAACCCTATTCTCTGCATTTCCTTGTTCCTAACCTTAACATTGCGTAGTTCTTTAAGTTTAGAATCTAGCTTAACATATCTTCTCTCGACTTTTTTAGCTACTTCTTCATATGATGGTATGTGCCTTATTTTTTCGAAAGGTGAAGTCAAATTCTCAACCATACTGGTGTTTTAAAAATTTAGTGCTGTTATTTAATGCTGCCTCGAACTACTGGTAGCTATACTATGTTTTTTACATATTCTAGTATAGAATTTATTGGTACTAACCTTAATTACGTCCCCCAATTATTGAGTGTACATGAGGATTCTACATGGCGCGTAGAAGGAAATGTAGTTATAAAAATGTTAAAATAACTATTCCCTTAGACGACTACATCGTATTAAGGGAGGTTCTTTCCTCAAAAGGCTATTCTAGTGTAACCAGCTGGGTTAGGGAAATTGTTGAGAAAGAGATAAGTAGGATCAAGGAGGAACTTCAGCCTACAGGATGGATTAAGCTAGATTTAGACCCACTTATTTTCATAGATAAGCTCTCAGAAATTTTTAACAAGAAATGTTTAGAAATATGTGGTCAAACATTGCCTTCAACAATTATAGCTAAAGACTATTCTGAGGAGGAAAGCTTAGCTTCGAAATTCTGCGATATACTACTTGATGTAATAAAGGAGGCCTTTGCAAGCTTCGGTCTTGAAAACCAGGTTTACGGGTATAAATGCTATCCTGAACCACATGTAGCATCCTTAGCTACCTTAGTATTTTACATTGATGAGTACCCATATACTGTATCTTTAGAAACTAAAACAATGTTTAATGAGGAAATGAAGCTTCAAATGGAAATTAGGGGGTTAAGAGTTTCAGGTGAGCTTGTTCTTTCATATTGGAGAAAGAAGCTATGCGAAATCCTAGTGAAGAGACTTGCTAAATGGAATCCTAAAGTTGAGGGAGAAAACATAGTCTTCAGCATTGAAGAAGAAGATTTAGGGGATTTTGAAAACGAAATCTCTGAGGCACTACGTGTATTTAGAAAAATACTGGGAAGCAACATTTTAAACATAGAGTCAAACATAGGTCCTTCAAGTGTAAAGTTTAAAGCAGACTATGTTAGGCAGAACATATTTTACGACATAACCATTGAAGGAGTTAAGGAGGAACTTACTCCAGGAAAGTACAGAATATACCTTAAAATATCTGCTTAGAAAAATTAGAGAAATGGATGATGAACGTTACCGACCACTACAGAACAGATCAACTTAATGTTGAGGCGGTGGCTGGCTGACCTCCATAAACCATTTACAATAATTTTCCGGCACAGTATCTTTAAAAACAGGCATTTTCGCTCTAACTTTCCTTAAAAACCCAAGATTTAACCTTACAAACCTTACCTCCTCAAATACACTACTTAACTTAGCAACTACGGTACCCCATGGAGACGCCACAATACTTTCACCGGAGAATCCCTCTTCAACAACACTGCTTTCACCTACCCTGTTTACCCCGATAAAGTAAGCTTGGTTCTCTAATGCACGAGCTTTAGCTAAAATTCTCCAGTGCGAAACCCTCTTTTTACCCCATGCTGAAGGCACTAAGTAAACTTCAGCTCCCTTTAGTGCTTCTACCCTAAAAATTTCCGGAAACCTCAAATCATAGCATATAGCTAATCCCACATTAACTCCTTCCACGTTTGCTACAGTAACTTTTGTTCCATTTGAAAATACCTTGTCTTCGCCAAACATTTTGAATAAATGAACTTTTCTGTACTTCGCTATGATTTTGTCATAGGAAACGATGACTGCTGTGTTAAATATTTTATTATTCTCTCTTTCAGGAACCGTAGTGACAACGTTAACATCGTATTTCCTTGAAATTTCCATGATAAATTCAACTATTTCCGAATTTTCAAGTTTTGACGCATACTTTTCTATTGCTTCTTTAGAAAAACCTGTAGCCCAGAGCTCAGGCATTACCATTACATCTGAGTTCTGAATTGCTAACTTATTTTTCTCAAGAAACTTACTTGTGTGTTTAAAATTTTCCATAACGTTCCCATCTACAGTTTTAATCTGAACCATTGAGACATCTAAATATTTCATATTCCATTTCCACCTTAAGGCGAAACTGTATGTTCCAAATAGTTCCTTTTAAAGAAATGAGTGAATAAATTTAAAACCTTAACCTATCCCATCAATATATCTTGAAATTAGCAAGAGTAGTGATTGAATCATGCACGATAAAGTGACGCATAAGGATGTTGCTAAAAAATACTTTAGAGTTAATGGGAACTTAGTGGGATACGTTTCTAAAAACCGTATATATTCTGAAATGGCGTCTAGAATACCGTTCACCTACGTTGATTCTAAAGGAGAAAAACATGAAATAAAATCGTTTGATGATTTAGAAAAGGTAGTTCACGATGTAGTTAAGTATATTAGACGTAACAATAGCAGTAAGTAGTTAAGATAATTTCTCAGCATAAACATATTAAGTTAAGTAGGTAAATTTCGTATACCTTTATTCTTGAGGTAAAATGTTTTGAAAAAGGCTAAATTAGTTCTCGCTGTAGCATTAATCATACTTGCTACTTCAGCTACACTCCTAGGCTATAGCATTGCTGCAATGCAGTTTCAAGGGAAAGTGAATAGTTTAGAAAAAAGTATTGATAAAATGCTTTATGCAGCGGAAGTTATTAGCGTAAAAGACCACGTAGAGGCTTCGCTTTACTTTGCGCAAGCAGCAATAGAAGATAAATGCATTATTGAAAGTATAGAAAACGTTCTTAAAATAAACTTGAACAGTACATTTAACACTAAAAATTTCGCAAACATAGTTTTTCTTAAAAAGCTAAAAAATGATTTAAAATCATTAAATGAAACAATTCCTCCCGAAGGGAACAGTGAAATTCATAGACAACTTTTAGCATCCCTTAAAAGCTATGTTGAAAATTACGAACTATACATTGTTTTCTTAGAAAACAATACGTCCTGCAATAAGCTTAAGGCACTTTTACCAGTGTTGAACAGTAACTACAATAAAATATCGGTTGTAGTGGAAATTATGGCTAAAAACATTGTAGCTAAAAACGAATGAAGTGAGGTATTAGGGAGGAGCATGTATGATTCAAATTAGAAGATGCCTACATAACCCGCTAAGAGTAACTTTAATTTCTACTTTAAGAAAGCATAGACCCCATTATACTAAGCCTCGGTTAGAAGAAGTTGAAAAGGGAAGTTGCCCATTCTGCCCTGGAAATGAACACTTAACCCCGCCAGCAACCCTTGTGCTACTTAAGCTAAATAATAAAGGATATGTTTTCTCAAAGGAAAGTAAGAGTGGTGTATTAAAAGAGTGGGTTGTTAGAGTTTTTCCCAATAAGTACCCTGCCTTAATTCCTAATTCACGCTTAAATGAAGCTTACGGATATCATGAAGTCCTTGTTGAATCAAGAATTCATAGTGAAAACGAGTATTTAGCTTCAAAAACAAACGTTTACTTAGCGTTAAAGACCCTTAAGAAAAGGGTTTCGGAAATACTTAAGGACAATAGGATAAGGCATGTTATAATAATTAAGAATAAAGGTGCTATGGCTGGTGCAAGCGTATCGCATCCGCACTTACAAATTTTCGCAAACACTTTTATTCCACCCGAAATAGAAGCTGAGATTTCACGTTTTGAAGAATTTTTTAGAGAGAATAATGCGTGCCCCCTCTGCTACTTAGCTTCCTCTAAAAAAGAACTCATATTTTTTAGAAACAACTCTTTCCTAGCCATGGCGGCTTATGCGCCACGAGTACCCTATGAAGTATTAATTTTACCTGTAAAGCATCAAAGCAGCTTCTTAGAAACTTCAGATAATGAACTTAGAGAACTTGGGGAAGCGCTTAGCGAAGCAGTTTTCGCTTTAAAGAAGACGCTAGGTGATATAAGCTATAATTTCTGGTTTCATACAGTATACGATAGTTCACTGAGTTTTTATCATTGGCACATTGAAATACTACCGCTAACAACTACGTGGGGAGGCTATGAAAGAGGATCCGGGGTTTACATTGTTGATAGGTTTCCTGAATCAGCTGCTTCCGAGTTAAGAAAAGCTATTTCCTCGGAAACGTAATGTAATTTAGTATTTCCTGAGCAAACCTTCTAGGATTAAAGTACTGTGCCTTATAGTAACATCTCCTCCTAACATTCCTGATTATTCCAGAGTCATTGGTTTTTAAAAGCTCAATTATTCTCTTCGATGCTTCCTCATCTGTAATGTACGTATAACCGTCAATACCGTTACTTATAAGCTCCGCTAACCCAGACTCTTTAGGTATTATCGGTATGACTGCTTGCGACATTGCTTCAACAGGGGCCATTCCGAAGTGCTCACCTATTCTCATGTGAACGTAGACTCTGGCCATTCTATAGTATTTCACCATTTCTAGGGGTGTAAGCGGCTTATCTATGAACACTACGTTTTTTGTTGTTTCAGCTATTTTTCTAAGTTTTATATAGTATGAGGAGTACCTTGGGTCTTTAACGCCAATAATGGTTAGTTCTGCTTCAGGCACTTCCCTAACTATTCTTTCTCTAAACATACGTAGTAACGTATCCATTCTCTTATGTGGAACGAATCTTCCAACAGTAATTATTGTTTTACCTGGAATAGCGTTTAAATCTGGTTCTTCCTTGAAGAACTCCCATGGTATTGCGGGGTAAACAACGTAGCTTATGATTCCAAATTTTCTATAAAGTGTTCTTGCAGTGTATGTTGAGTTAGCTATTTTAACATCAGCTATTGTGTATAGTTCTTCGTAAAATCCTGGGAAACGGAACATTCTCACGAATTCTACAACGTTTTCTTTAGTTAGTTCTTCTTCGAAAGGATAATGTATGTAAATTGCTGATGGTGTTTTCGGATCTACTACCTTAATTAACATATTATATATGGGTTCTTGAATCATGACCAGTACTATGTCGAATGTTTCTTTTTCAAAAAGCCTAGCCAATGTTAAATATATTTGCACCATTTTCTCATGAACATCGTTTAAACCGTATTCTCCTTTCTCGAAGAAGGATATTTCAACATTGCTTGTTTGCTTAAAGAAACTCTCATTTATCGAAGATGTTAGAATATGTACTTTGTGGCCTAACTTAGCTAATTCGTATGTGAGAATTCTTGTAAGTACCTCACTACCGCCCATAACTGAGAGATGGGGATGTATTATGAGTATTTTCAAACTACACCAACCCGTACTAGGTGAGGTATTAATTTGGAAACGCATTTTAGTTATTGGGGAGATTAATCTTATATACGCTGGGAGACTTATATACTAATAAGTGATAAATTTTTCCCAGGTAAAAACTATGACAAGTGCCCCTACAACTTCTAAAATAGTCTTTCTGATAGCGGGTTTGATAATAGGGCTGATAATAGGTTACGGAATAGGTTATGCTACAATAACTCCTCAGCAAGTTACAGTAACATCCACAACTACTGTGACTTCTCAAGCAACAGTAATTACAACTGCTACGCCTGCTGAAAAAGTTAAGCTCATAGTTATTGGTCCATGGGCAGGTGCTGAAATGGAAGCTTTCCAGCAAGTACTTAATAAGTTCACGGAGGAATATCCAAACATCGAAGTAGAATATAGAATATACAGAGCCGAGGACCTAGCGTCAATAGCTCCACCACAGTTCGAAGCTGGAATGGCTCCAGGCGACGTAATATTCTCTGCTTGGGGCTGGTGGGTTAAGGAAATGGGTGAGAAAGGACACTTAATGGATCTTAGCGGCCTTGTTAACACTAATGAATTCGTTTCGGGAATATTTGATCCCGTAAAAAGCGGAGATAAAATATACGGGCTACCATTCACTGCGTGGGCGAAACCAGGATTCTGGTATCGTAAATCGTTCTTCCAAGCATATGGACTTCAAGAGCCTAAGTCGTGGGATGAGTTCCTACAGTTACTTGACAAGATAAAGGGTATTAGCGGCATAGAAGCACCTATTGTTACGGGAGATAGCGTAGGATGGCCTATAAGCGACGTAACAGAGCACTTCATAATAACTTTCGGCAACATTGACATGCAGCTTAAGCTAGTTAAGGGTGAACTTAAGTTTAATGATCCTCAGGTGAAGGAGGTTTTCGAGAAATACTTAGTACCGCTCATTAAGGAGGGTTACTTTAGTGAGCCAATAGAGTGGACTAAGGCGATTGAGGAATGGTGGAACGGTAAATACGCACTATACTTCATGGGTACTTGGCTTACAGGAATGGTTGACGACCCCAACGACTTAGGGTTCTTCCCGCTACCAGGATGTGAAGGAGTAGTCATGGGAACAGACTACATCTTCGTACCTAAATACACTAAGCACCCCGAAGAAGCAAAGCTACTAGCTAAATGGTTAGCAACTGAAGGACAAAGAGTGCATGTTGGAACACATGCTGGCAAGTTCGCAACATGGCTTAAGGTTAGCGTTGAAGACCACTGGACACCCATGCAGGTAGTTTATGAGAAACTATCCAAGATGAAACCTGTACCCGACCTCGACGATAGTGTTGGCGGTGATTGGCAGAAGCTCTTCTGGGACCAGCTGAAGCTACTATGGGTTGATCCGGACAAGCTAGATGAAGTATTAAATACTTTAACTGAGAACTTCCCGAAAGAGTAGCTTCGAACTAGTGAGGCGCAGAAATGACATCACTTAAAATGTCTCCAAAAAGAATTACTTTTTTTATCCCAGCCCTTATCCTCGTATTAGTATTTGTCGTGTACCCTATTATCGCAACTATTCTTCTAAGCTTCAACATAAACCCTATTCCCGGAGTAAACATTGTTGAAAGGCCTCTGGGATTAGAAAATTACGTGAAAATAGTTTCCGATAAAAGATTCATTAATCCGGAAGGTATTAAAACACTAAGTTTCCCTATGGGAGCAATAGTTCATAACATTATATGGATAGCTATTCACCTACCCTTGACCCTCATTATAGGTATTTTATTTGCGGTCTTTCTACAGTACATTAAGGGAGGTAGCATTATTAGATCATTTATTTTCTTAGGAATGGTTATACCTATGATTGTTGGAGGCTTACTCATACAGTTCAGCTTCGATAAAGACCTTGGAGTAGTTAACCTCTTACTTAGAATTTTCGGCTTAGGATTTCTCGCTAAAACATGGACAATATATCCCAACACAGCCTTATTCTCACTAATACTAGGCTCTGTTTGGCTATGGTCGGGCTTTACCGTGACAATGTATTCTGCAGGTCTATCATCGTTACCTCGTGAAGTTATTGAAGCAGCTATTGTTGATGGCGCCGATTTTAAAACAATACTTTTCAAAATAATAATACCTATGCTTAAGCCTGTAACTTTAACAGTAGTTGCAATGACCATTCTATGGGACCTCAAAATATTCGATATAGTTTATGCTTCAACGCAAGGCGGTCCAGGAGGAGCTTCAACAGTTCTAGCATTACTAATGTACGAGTATTTCGCTAGGCTAGGAGACTATGCGATGTCAGCTACTGTAGCTACTATTCTAACGATAATAGTGATACCAGTGGTTATCCTATGGATAAGATCAATTATGAAAGGTGAGAGAGGATAATGAAGAAAGCGTTTAAGCTTAGAAAACCTGGTCTCTTAGGCTCACCCTTTAAAATACTTATTCTGAACTTCGTAGCATGGATTGTAGGGGTTCTATGGATAACCCCGTTCATAGGTATTTTCATGACAAGTATTAGACCCTTTAGAGAAGTTGTCATTTATGGTTGGTGGGCTTTTGCACCATTCACATTTACTCTTAAGAACTATATTGATGCACTCTTTAACCCTATGTTCTCCCTTGGTAAGGGAATACTTAACTCGTTCATAATAGCAATACCTAGCACGCTAATACCAGTAAGTATTGCTGCTTTAACAGCTTACGGTTTCGCACGTTTCAGCCTGCCCGTAAAGAAGTACTTGTTTGCAACAATACTTTTCCTAATGGCTGTCCCTCAGCAAATGACAATAATTCCAATATTCTTTCTTCTAAGAAACCTTCACCTACTCAACACTTACCTCGGACTAATACTTATACATTCATCATGGGGTATTCCGTGGGTAACGTTTTTCCTAAGAAACTATTTTTCATTACTGCCTGTGGAGCTTGAAGAAGCAGCTAGAGTTGATGGAGCAACAGATTTCCAAGTTTTCAGAAAAGTTGTCTTACCCCTAGCACTTCCCGGTCTTGTTTCAGCGTCTGTTCTCCAGTTCGCATGGGTTTGGAACGACTTCTTCTTCGCATTAATGCTTATATTTGACCCTAACAAAATGGTTGTAACACAAATGCTACCTAGACTTAAAGGCCAATACCAGGTTGACTGGGGTCTTCTGTCTTCAGGATCTGTTATTGCTATGCTCGCACCTCTCCTAATATACGCTCTATTCAATAGATACTACATGAGAGGATTTAGAGGATGGGCTATGAAGAGGTGACCCGTATTTGGCTAAGGGTGTGAAAATAGTTGACATTTGGAAAATATTTCCTCCAAAGGTTGTTGCGCTAAAAAACATTAATATCGAGATTAAGCCTGGGGAATTCTTCGTAATACTTGGCCCATCAGGTTCCGGTAAAACAACTCTTCTTAGGATTATTGCCGGATTAGAAATACCAACTAAAGGCAAAATAATCATCGGCAACAAGGAGGTTGTAAGTGTTGAGGATGAGATTTTCGTAGAACCTAGAGATAGGAACATTGGAATGGTATTTCAAAATTGGGCCCTATACCCTCACATGACAGCTTATGAAAACATAGCTTTCCCCCTGAGGCTTAAGAAGCTCCCTGAAGATGAAATTAGGAAGAGAGTTAGAGAGGTTGCTGAAGCTCTCGGAATAGCCGATTTACTTAATCGTAAGCCAGCCTATATGAGCGGTGGTCAGCAGCAAAGAGTAGCTGTTGCTCGCGCATTAGTTAAACAGCCTGACGTACTATTGCTTGACGAACCGTTCAGTAACTTGGACGCAAGAATTAGGGTTACAGCTAGAGAGTTCGTTAAGGAGCTGCAGAAGAAACTCGGAATAACAACGATACTTGTAACCCATGATCAAGCCGATGCTTTCGCTGTTGGAGATAGAGTAATGGTTTTGAGAAGAGGTGAAACGCAGCAAGTAGGTATTCCCGAGGAACTATACAATAACCCAGCAAACGTTTTCATAGCGAACTTCATAGGAGATCCGCCAATGAACATTTACAAGCTACCAACGTCACATAAGCTGGTTAGAAACCTAAACATCCCTTCGGAGATAGGTAAAGAATACAGCGAAGTATTCATTGGAATACGTCCGGATGAAGCGGTAGCTTTAGAACCAAACAATGAAGGACACTTAGAAGGCAAAGTTGTTATAGTAGAGTATGTTGGGTCACGTAGGTACGCAAAAGTCGACGTTGGCAATGGAATATCACTAAGGGTTCTTCTAGAATGTAATGCAAACCATGGGGATCTTGTTAAAATAAAAGTATATAAGCTACATGTATTTGCACCGGAAGGTAAGAGACTAACAACAATAACGTATTAGCCAAGAATTTCCACAGTAATGTAGTGTGCTTCGATATCTTCCACAGAAGCCCCTAAACCTCCAATACTTAGTTCCTCTCCATCCTTAGTTTCAACGATAATCGTTCTTGTTCTATCATCGGGGCTCCTATATACTCTCTTAGCATAAGCCCCTACTTCAGCAGGCTCACCTGTTTTAATCCATTTACCAACAACGTTGACAAGTACTGTATAGTTTTCTTTCAGCGCCTTATCTATTATCGGCATAACTAACCATTGATGCTTAGCAAAGTACCTATCACCTCTCATAACTTCGAATTCCTTTATTACTTCAACATTTCTCCAGCATCCGAAATAGTATGTGTCGTTTAGGAGAACAAGTAGTTCAGGTTCTGACGTGAACAGAGCGTATCCTTTACCGAAAATCACGGCTCTTTTAAAGTCATGTTCAAAAGCTTTTATGAAGCCTGTCGACTGATATAGGAGCCTTATATTCCTTATACCCTCAATTTTTCTAAGCACTTTCTCGTTAGGATACTCTATCAGCGTTACTGAAAACGGTATTGATGGTTCCTTAGAAAGTTTATTGGTTAGTGTCGTAAGTATTTGTGATAATATGTTAAGATTTAATGAAGCATATCCGTCAATGGACATTTGCTTAATCCACTCAATTGTTCTTACAACACTCGCCCCTATACTATGGGAAACCCATAGGTAGGGTTCATGGGTTTCAGTTGTCTTGTAAAGCTTCTCAAGTTCCTCAACTACCCTATTGTTAAGACTCTTTATCTGCTCAATATATGATCTAATATATCTTGTTAAAGCAATGCTAGGAGGTAGTGCCCTATACTTTCTCGGCCTACCAGCTTTAATTTCTACGAGCCCCTTCCTACATAGGCTTTCAAGAACATCGTACACCCTTGGCAAAGGTATTCCAGCCTTAGAAGCTAGTTTAGGAGCTGTTTCCTCACCAATCCTTAGTAAAGTTAGGTACGCTTTCCCCTCATACCCCTTTATTCCGAGGGCTTCTAGTGACTTAAGAATTATGTCCATGTTTTCCTCCATAGCTGAAGACCCTAATTTATCTCTCGAAAGTGATAATTTCTAGGTAACTTCTATATACTACAAGATAATATATGTTATCTTAAGCAATTTAAGTGATGCGGCATGAAGGTTTCCGATTTACCGCAACGTAGAATTCTCGAATATAAGGAAATAATTGGTTCTAAGAAAATAAATGAGCTATTAAATCTCGCTGAAACATTGAAGAATGTTAAAGTTGTCCACGTAAATTCTACAGCATATGGTGGTGGCGTTGCCGAAATACTCTACAATTTAGTGCCCCTAATGAGAGATGTTGGAGTAGATGCTGAATGGTTTATTATAGAAGCTTCTAAAGAATTCTTCAAGATAACTAAGAAGATACATCATGGTCTGCAAGGAATGGAAATTAGGATTTCGGATGAAGAAAAGAAGTTCTATATGAATGTTTTGAAGGAAAACTTAAGCGAAATAGATTTAGCGAAAGACGTTATTGTGATACATGACCCTCAACCTTTAGGGCTAAGGACTTTAGTTAAGCAGGGCTTTGGCAAGTGGATTTGGAGATGCCACATAGACTTATCAACACCATACAAGCCTATATGGGATTTAGTTAGAGAAATGCTTAGGAAATATGATGCTTCAATATTCCACTTGAAAGAATTTGTTCATCCCGACACCCCTACACCTAAAATATTCACAATGCCCCCATCAATAGATCCTTTAAGCCCTAAAAACCGTGAACTTAATGAAACAGATGTGCTTAGGGTTCTCGAAAAATTCGGTGTAGATCCTGAAAAACCAATACTAACGCAGGTTGGAAGGTTTGATCCGTGGAAAGACCCGTTCGCCGCAGTAAGTGTTTATAGGAAAGTTAAGGAGAAGGTAGGTAGTGTTCAACTGCTTCTAATAACGGCTATGCCGACGGATGATCCTGACGGGCTAATTTATCTTGAGAAAATATGTAGGAAAATATGTGAAGACCCTAACGTGTTCATACTAGCAGACTATAAAGGCGTTAGAGCGTTGGAGGTAAATGCTTTCCAAAGAGCAACTACTGTAGCATTACAAATGTCCTTAAGAGAAGGGTTTGGATTATCGGTTACTGAAGCATTGTGGAAGAAGGTTCCAGTAGTAGCCCGGCCAGCTGGAGGCGTTAAGCTACAAGTAATTGACGGAGTAACAGGTTATCTTGTCAGAGATATAAATGAAGCAACTAAGTACGTAATTCATTTAATAAGGAATCCAAAGGTGAGGAAAAAACTCGGAGAAAATGGGCATAGATACGTTAAGGAGAACTTCATTATAACTAAGCATTTGGAGAATTGCCTTAAAATATTTGCTGAGGTGCTAAGAAATTAAGTCAGCATGTTAAATGGAATGCTCCAACAACCTTAGCCCCCTTAGAAGATAGCAGATTGTATTCTTCAACTGCTTCACGTGTAGGCTTAGCTATAACCTTCACCTCTCTCTTACTCATTTCCCTGAATACTTCATCTGAAACTCTCATAAAACCGTAGTATCCTGTTCCGATAACAAGGTATTCAAACTCTTCATTTAAAACATCCTTTAAATCGTCAAGGAATAGCATGTGTCCCTCTATTCTCCACCAATCACTAATTATCCTACTAGGCGTAATAATTATGTCCCTATTATACTTTCTACCATTAACGACTATTTCTCCGAAGTCGTAATGCTCGATTCTAACCATAATCTACAAACCTCTCTTCTAACCTCCACAGTAACTAGTTGTTTACGAAGATTTAAGTTGTAAGCGAATCTTCATTTACCGTTAGGAAAACGTATAACCTCGGTTCGTACAGAACATTTCATTTGGGTCTTCGAGAATGTTTCCTCTTAGAAATAAGCTAGTGGCGCTTACGATTTTAACCATAGTTTTAGCCTTAGCTTTGAGGTTCTACGGTGAAATATGGTTTCTAAAAAACGTTGAAGTTTATGTGTCCAGTAATGTGCGGAGCAGGCTTCTGGAACTAGACGTAGTTAATGATTCGCCATTCACCTATCGTAACGTTATTTTACGTGTTAATTTAGTATCTAAAGATGGCGGCGGAGTTGTTTTTTCAAGCAACTATACATTAGGATGCCTCGGTTTCTACAGTAGGAAACGTGTTTTCCTGGTTTTACCCGAAATAAACTCTTCAACACTCATACTGAACTATGCCTTAACGTTCAGTATTGGAATGTTTAGTAAGGTTTTAAGCGAAAATGTAACATTAAATATTGGGTTAAGTAAGGCCGAAACAAAACTCATAATATATTCTCCTCCCTCTAAAAACGTTAAATGGGCTGAAATAGTTTATTTTAGGGGGAAACTTGTTACGAAGAATTCTGGAAAATCTATTTCCAACGCTGAAATACTTCTCATATGTCACGATGAGGTTTTAGGGGATACTGTTGCCGCGAGAAGTAAAACGGATAGTAATGGGTTTTTCGAAATAAAATGGCTTGCTCATAGGACAAGCTTAACGAAAAGCTATGCTGAACTGTACTTGAAGTTTCCTGGAAACATTTACTATAAAGGTTCTAGGTGGCCTAATAGAGGATACTATAGGATAACGGTTTTCGAACATAGAACTGCATAAGACAAGGTTTTAAATGTAAAACGCAATACTACGGTTACTTAGTGATTCGATGAAATGAAGGGTTCGGAGGAAGCTAGCGCTTTAAGAACGAAAATACTTAATGGGCCTGTTGTAAAAACAATTTTCTGGCTAGCATGGCCTATAGTGCTAGCTAATCTCGTCAACATTTCCTACAATTTGGTTGATGCTTTCTGGCTAGGTAAATTAGGGAGAGAAGCTTTCGGTGCACCAACTGTTTCATGGCCTCTAATAATGCTCTTTTACTCTTTAGGTATGGGGTATGCTACGGCAGGTATTTCGATTATCTCCCAATATTTCGGTGCTGGAGAGTTTAGACTTGCAAGTAAGAGCGCAGGGCAACTTGTAGCATCAATACTTAGCTTAGGCTTAACCTTATCTATACTGG
>CAZLZO010000032.1:10693-15909 GCA_964564025.1 uncultured Desulfurococcales archaeon | reverse complement strand
GTTTTTCCGAAGCGTTCAACATTCTTAAAGCTCTTTCCTTTAAAATTTCAGCTTCCTCTCTCCTAACCATAGCCTAAACCATGTGGATCCTTTTCAAACATAGAATTTAATCAAGATTAATATAAGATTATTTACCTTAGTTACAACTTACTGCTTTAGCTAGATGTTTTGCTTAATATGTTTTTTATTCTTTTCTATTCTTTTATGGGTAATTTGTTCCAGTGATTTGATCCGTGATGTTTTATGAGATGCGTGAATGATCTTATGTCATATGTTATTAGGTTTTCTATGTTATGTTCTCTAATTGTAACCACTGTTGCGACGTCCGTATAGCTGAATTCTTTCTCTATGGAATGTTCTTGAAATAGCTTGCCAACATATTCCACTTTCAATTCTTTTATGTTACTACAATAGATGTGCGGTAACTACATTGCAAAGAACATATAGAGATCTCAGCTCTGCAAGCCTTAAGCAGCGTGGTAAATACTATAAAGTCACAGCCAATTATCACCCATGCAGCTAAGTAGGATATTCTTATATTTGTGGGAACCTATATGTTAAGCAAGGTGGGATCATAGCTATTATTGTTCATGTAGATTCTAAGGGTAGAATAACCTTACCTAAAGAGGTTAGGGAGAAGTACGGCATAGTTCCGGGAACCAGGGTTTTAGTTGAAGCTAAGGACAGAAACGAAATACTTCTCAGAATAATTTGGAAAGATCCTTCAGAAGAACTTGCAGAACTACTTAAAGAATTCGCATTTACACGAAAAAATAGGATAGAAGCGGAAAAACTCCTGTTAAAGGTTCTTGGAGTAACAAAGCAGATACCATAGGGAAGCTCCTATAGGCGGAAAACACCGTTTTAAGGAGGTTAAATGAGGAAATTGGTTAGAGAAATCCTTGTAGAAACAGAGTTCCTATTCGGACTAAGCGCAAAAGATAGACTATACCCTAAGGTTATGAGGATTTTAGAGAAGCATAGGAAAGGAGAAGTTAAAATTGTTGTTTCCTCAGCATCACCTATTGAAGCAGCATTAGTACTACTATCACACAGCATAGATGCTGAAACCATGGTTAAAATTCTTAAACTCATGGAAGCAAAACTAGCTAAATACAGGGTTAACACCTACGCCCCCATAACATTGGAGACTATGTGGAAAGCATTAGAACTAAAGAGGAAATACTATGATAAACTAACACTTTTCGACTCCATACATATTTCACTAGCAGCCACGTTAAACATACCATTACTAACAAGCGACAAAACAATGCAAAACATAATGAAAACCGAAAACATAAACAGTCTAGAATACAGCACCATAGCGTAATCCCTTCCCTTTAAACGGGAAAAACATAAACCCTAGAACTGCAGTCGCGAAGTGAACAGGGCTAACTCAAACGTTTTCCACTCCAAGCCTACTAAGAACTTTAATAGCACACTCTAACGCTTTCCTAGCATAGTTTAGCGCTTTCTCAGTATCTTCCCTACTATAGGTTTCCCATGGAGCTAAACCTCTTAAAGGCTCACCATATGTCGCCCTACCATGTTCTGGGGGAAGTGTTTCAGCAATATCAGCAAGCTCCAACGCCATTTCTCCCACATCTCCCGGTTTTCAGCATCTCTCAAATAGTACTTAGCGAGCATTACTCTGTAAAGAACTTCGCTAAGCGGATTAATTTTCAAAAGCTAAACCTCCAAGTAAGCTATAGGTTTCCCATAAGCTCTTTTCCAACCATACTTACCGTCAGGGATTCAATATCTTACAAGACCAATTCTCCTAATAAACTCTCTCCCTTTCTCAATAAATGAAGAAACACCCCCTCCAAACAAAACAACAACCTCCCACACGCTACCATATGCTAATTTCTAAATTCCTCTACTCAAGATACAGAACGTTAAAATTAAGGATAACCAACACACATACTCAAATCCCAAAATAAAAACGCTACCGACTAAATACCCGCCGGAACACCACACAACCTCATGTCACTACTCTTCACAAACTTTTCTCTAGCAGTAAAAACTTATATGGTAGTACTTCTCGGTAGTACTCGGTGTTTTTATGAGCATAGTTAAGGTTACTAGAAAAGGCCAAATAACCATACCTAAAAACATTAGAGAAAAACTATCCATCAGAGAAGGAGATTACCTCATAATCTCTCTCAGAGAAAACAAAATAATTATTGAGAAACTCAAACCACCCGAACCAGGAGAACCCGTAGGTGAGAGGAAATATGAGAGAATAATTAAAGAACTCGAAGAGTTGAGATCTAAATGGCTTTAATTTTAGATACAAGATTCCTGCTAGCCTACACTTTTCCTCCAACATTAAGCGATAAGAGGAAAATAAGAAGCTTCTTCTACAAAGTTATCAGCGAAGAAGAAGCCCTCATAACACCTATCATTATTGCCGAATACTTGAAAATAGCCGGAAAACTCGTAGGCTTAACAGCTTCGGAAATAATGATTAAGAGATTTGAAGCAGTAGGCGTAAAAATAGAGCCTCTAACATACGAAGACGGAGTCAAAGCTGGAGAACTATCCCTAAAACACCCCAACATACCTTTAGCAGACACACTAATAGCAGCTACTACTCTAAGACTAAAGGGGAAAATAGTCTCAGATGACCCTCTCTTCAAAATAATAGGCTTAAAAACCATATGGTATAAGTGAAAAGCAATTCACCCAAGCTCCCATTAACAGCACATAACCCATTTAAATCACATCCTTAACTCAACATACTATCCTCGACAGCACTAAAAACCACTATCCCATGCAATACCAACGTAAATATACTTCTCCGTAATTATACATCACAACCAATACCTCACTCCAACCCGGAGTCAATCATTTCCACACTAATTAACCCTGTTTAGATATGGGAAGAACTTTCAATTCTTTTATTTAAGATACATACTATAACGGACGATGACGTTTACCAGCATACTATCGCTCCACCTTTCCAAATTCTTTTATTTAAGATATTGATATGAGAGGAACTCACATAAGCGCATTAGCTGAACCACTTTCAATTCTTTTTTAGATTTACATATCCTTATTATATTATTTAATGAAGCCTCCCACTTATCTTTCCCTATCGCAATGTAGTTTAATATTGAATCATACTGCAGCATCCTCTTCAGAGTATTCGGTTTCATGGTGCACTACACACAAGTGAAAAAGTGCACTTAGCGTGCTGTTTTGGGTGTTTTGTTGGTGGGTTTTTATATTTGTTTTGAGAGTATTGTTTTTGATGAAGCCTCTTTCGGTGTTCTTGGCTAATGTTGTTAGTGTTTTGGGTGGTTTGAAGTCTAGGTTACCGAGTTTTGTTGTTTCTAGGGTTGGTAGGGGTGTTGAGGAGGAGGTTGATGTTTATGGTTGTGTTTCATGTTTAGCTGGTGTTGGGGATTTTGTTAAGTGTGTTAGTAGTGGTGGATTTTCTTTTTCTTTTGCTTGTCTTGACTCTTCTTCTAGGTCTATTGGTTTCCATGGTTTCAGGGTTTTCTTCGCTGGCTTAGCTTTACTTACTCCTGGAGGTGTTTGGGTTAGGCCGGGTAATGTTGTTGATGTTGAGTTTATGGCTTTGAAAAGTTTTGAAAGCATTTTAGCTGAAGTTGAGAAGTTAGGTTTAAACGTTAAGGTTCGTTCGCCTGTAGGGGAATATTATGGTGAAGAATATAAGGATGACAATATAGGTGATGAGCTTAGACTTCAAATTGAGAATATTGGATTAGAGGATATTGTTGGAAGCAGCTTATCTGCCAATATAGACTTCATTTTAGTTGATGGACCTGTTTACCCTACACCCCCAATTATGTTCCTTAAGTCTTTCCAAGGCTCCAAATATGTTAGGGCTTTTGAGAAGCTAATTAAGGATAGGCTGAATGTCTTGTCTAGGAGGGAGTGCTTAGCTATAGGGTTTGTTAAAAGATGTGGTTTTAGTAGGAAACTTTACAAAGACCCTGTGGTTAAAGAGTTTTTTGTAAAGTATTACGGCGGACCTCCAAGTGAGGTTTGGGACCCCATTATTGTTGAGTGTATTGTTGAAAAGTATTTTGCTGAGCGTGGTTTCCTATGCCCTATGCTTCTCCTCGGACCTTTCAAAATAAGCTATGGTTTAAGCTACATGCCTGATAAAGTGTTCTGGTATGCTTATGTTAGAATGCCTAAGGGAGACTATGTTTACAGGTTTGAAGTTTTAAAAGAAGATGCTGATAAGTTCGGGTTAGATGTTATTGAGGAAATTATTTCTAAGCTTTTAAGAACAAGCTCAGTTAACGGTGTTCCCTTAGGTGTTGAAGTTGTTGATAGGTTAGGTAAAAGGTTAACAGCTGCTATTTATAGGGAAATGTATTTTAGGAGTAGAGGTGTTCTCCCCCTAATGTATGATGAGTCAGGTAAGATTGTTGAAGTTCTTAGAGAACTAAGTGGGGTATAGGGTTTTGGCTACTGTAGATGAGAAAACTATTAATGAGGTTAAGAAGAGAATAGGGAAAGCACTAGAGATTGTTGGGAAATTCGGTAACGTAGTTGGTTTTATTAGTAGGGTTGAACCGGCTAAGGTTAGTGAAGAAGAAAGAACGATAACTATCGAGGTTCCATTTAAAGAGTACTTAGAGTCTTCTCTTAAAGGATACTGTTTCCCCATAGGCAGCTTTATAGGAATACTTAACCCACTAACTTCAACTGTTTTCCTAGCTAAAGTTGTTAGTGTTAAACGTTCAGACATACTTGCTATAGCAGGTATACCTACAATACATACTCCACCATCAGATATAACGTCTCTCCTAACACCCTTAACTATTGAGGTAGAATTGCTTACAGAAGCTAAGATCAGTGATGAAGGGGTTATTGTTGAAACACCTATTCCAGCCCATTCACCAATAGACCCCCAATCACCAGTATTCAAACCAAACCCCGACTTCATATTTGAAATGCTTAATCTTCCAAAAGAAGGCGTTGATCTTGGAAACCTGTACGTTGGAGGAATAGTTGACGAAAACGTTAACGTTAAACTACCGGAAAACGTACTGTACCAGCATACGCTAATAGTAGGGACAACGGGAAGTGGTAAAACAGTCTTACTCAAAAACACAGCATTATCGCTAATCCAAAACCTTCAAAACAAGAAACCATTGATTATCGCCTTCGACTTACAAGGAGACTACATGCACTTAAATATCAAGAACCCCCGGTTAGAAGGAGAACCCGTT
>CAZLZO010000032.1:0-10593 GCA_964564025.1 uncultured Desulfurococcales archaeon | reverse complement strand
AACCCGTTAACACTTTAACAGTTATTTTACCAGTTACGAAAAGCTTCCTAGAAAGCTATGTTAAACCTAAACTCCTTGAAAAACTAAGTAGTTTAAAGGAAGTAAACATAGCTGGAATAGTTAAGCTATTTTACAGAACGCTTATTGAAGAATACTTCAGAAACACATACCCGGAATTTAAAGTAAGGAAAGCTAAAATAGCATTCAAGCTCGTTGACAGTAAAGCCTACGTGTACGCAATTACGGTAGAAGCCGAAATAACAGTAGATAACTCAAAATCAGAATGCGTAGTCAATATAATTCCGTGGTCTCTAAACTTCAGAAACATAGGCTATGAAGTGAGAAACCTATTACCCATATTTAGTGTTCAAGCATATAACTTAATACCTAGAGTAATAGACTATATTAAAAGCGAGTATGGGGAACTAAGTATTGATGAATTTACAGAGAAAATATTGGATAAAACGGAAGTTAGGGGTAGGTTAGTTTACAATTTAGAACGCGATCTAGGTTTACATAGGGAAACAGTAAACCATCTCTACAGATGTTTTTCAATACTATGTCAAACGGAGATCCTAGATGCTAAGCTGGAAATTGAAGTTAATGGTGGAAAGTATGTTATTGTTTTTGAAGAATCAAACTACCATAAGCTCTTCACTGAAACGGAAAACATCCTAGTAATTGATTTAAGATTCGTGGGCATGTTTAGTAAATCCCAGTTCACAGAAACAGTTGTCGTATACAGGATATTAGACAGGCTGTTTGCATGGAAAAACGAAGCATTTATGAAAGGCGTAGAGACAAGGCCTGTGTTCATAATTATAGATGAAGCACACAATTACTTCCCTCAGGCAAGAGGTGAAATAAACAAGGATGTTGTTGAGAGAATGGTGAATAAGATAACTAGGCTAGGTAGGGTTAGGGGGATAGGTGTTTTCTTCGCAACCCATATACCATCAGACCTAAATGACCTAATAATACAGCTAACAAACACTAAAATAGGTTTAAGAAGCGAGGAAAAGGTTTTAGAGAGAATAGGTTTGAAAGAATATAAGAAAGAACTTGAACTAGCACCTGAAGGAGTAGGCGTAGTTAAATCCCCAGCTCTAAGAACTCACTATATAATGTTTAAGAGCTATGAACCCCAAACATACCATAAAACATACGGTTAACACTACAAACACCCTAGCAAAACCGTAAAACACATAGAGAAAAGTTGAAAACCCATAGGCTTCAATTCGCAAGTAGATATTACTATTCCACTAAGAAGGTATTTTCACATTATTAATAACATCAATAACTTCACCTATACGACTTAACGGAACAGGCTTCCTCAAAACTAGTGGAATACCATTAGCAATTATTTCAAAAACTTCACCACGCTTAATTCTCAAACGTACTTCAACCATACCTTATCAAGTAACATTTTCTAACAACAAAACTAAATAGTTTATGATAATTCACCCTTACTACTAAAGACACAAGGATAAATCGTAGACCACATAGTTATATGTAATCGAAGCGTCTCTATGAAATCTTCATTATCTCTATGTCGTTATACGTTAAACCCGAATGTGCTATGAAATTTCTATCATCCTTACGCCTATCATAAACTCCCTTATTAACGAACTCATTTACATACCTAACATACGTGCACTTACTTAATTTTTCACGCTCACCATTTTCTACTTCTATGCTAGAGATTTTTTGAGCCATTTCTTTAGTGTACCTTACCCATTTATTAAGCTCTTTAATTCCCTTAGAAGATTTAACTAAGCTATGTACCTCTCGCGATATGAATTTCGGAGCTAATGTGTTATACTTCTCATTAAATCTTCTAGCAAATTCTTCGATATCCTTTAGGCTGATAGGCCTACTCTCTTTTTTAAAGTTCATGGCTTTGTCTAGCATATACGAGACTGTATTAATTACTACTAGGAACTGCGCAATATCTGCTACTTTAAATCTATACTTGCTTGTACTGTTTCTCAAAATGGACTTCGTGTTTACGATGTTGTTTGTAACTCTTAATTTATATAAAGCATTAATTATTATTCTCAGAATATCTTCCGGCACTTTATCTGCTAATTCAATTAATTGTTTAAGCGTTTCTTCCTTATACTTCCTAAAAACATAGTCTAATAGTATAAGTGGATAATTATAGTAGACAGCGTACCAAAGATCAACTACTAAGTTCCTTAGCTCACCTTCACTTAATCTCTTAAAGTATGTATTTTCAACTAAGCTGTGATAGCCTTTAGCAAGTATTATGTGAGGTTGTTCAAGTATTTTTGCAGGACCTTCTCCTAACTTGGGTTGAGGTATTGTTCGTGGTACAGTAGTATATGGCATTTCATTAATATTTAATTGCTCTCCTCTTCCTACATAGGGATCAGAATTATACACTCTAAGAGAGATATTATATCCGCAACTTTTTAACGCCCATAAGGTATCAAGCATAGCTGTAAAAGCTAGTACAGGCATGTAATTTACGCCATGAGTTATATCAAGCCATATTTCTAAAAAGCCATGTTTATATGTCTCATATGTTTTGCTTAGAGATTTAAGGAGAAATACTAAATAGTATAAATCGAAGCTTCCCCTAAACGTAAAAGCACCAAATTTACCTAGTCCAGGTGCTACAAAGATCTCAAATTGCCTTTCTAATTCTTTTGAACTTACACCTATTTGTGCTTCAACTATATCCAAAAATTCTTTAAGCTTATCCTGAGCTATTTTTGACGCTTTTTCAATAACCTCCCTATACCTTATCCCATTTGCTATGTTGCTGGCTGACAGAGTATCTGCTATTACCACTAAGACCTTTACATCTTCTACTTCACAGTGTTTTACTTTAATAGCATATGTTAAGAGCGCTATCGTTGAGCACTTATTTTTTACAATAACCCCATCTATGACATAATTAGCTTCACCCCACTTCTCGGGATGCCCCCAAGGAGCAATTATAAGCACCGACATTAGCAGCCACCTAACACCACTATATCCAAACCTTTACCGACTTCCTAATTAACACCTCCTTATTCGCTAACACTAATTATACTTTATACCATTAGTGATGACGTGTTTAAGGTGTTCTGTTAATTCAAAAACCGTCGTTAAGGTTCATCGCTTTATTTTTAATAATGAAGCATAACCTGCCTTAAGCAAGTTTATATATAGGTCCTCCTTTACTGTCAATTCGCGCTTTATATGAATTATTGTGCCTGGAGGTAATGCCAATATTTGCGGTCTTCGTCTACATAGTACTTCACTAAATCCAAGTCCTAATCTTATAATTCTTATTTTAGGCGCCCTCTTAATTTCATCACCTATGCTAGGAATTCCTATAATATCTGCTAAGCTGTCAATGGTTTCTAAGCCAACGTACGAGTTTTTATCTAAGTATAACGCTTTCTCATTCTTAGGTACTAAGGGATAAGGTGAAAGAGTAATATAATACCCTGGTTTAGCATTAAGAAGCGATGTTACATGTTTTAGTTCTTCAGGTTCCGTTTTTGTTTCACTTATTACAGCTAATCTGCCTTCGCCGCCGAATTTGATAATGTTCTCTGTTCCCAAATTTAGAAATCTCCATATTTTGTAAAGGAACTCTACTTTTACTCCTTTACCAGTAGAGCTTATGTATCTTACAAATCCCCTACGATACATGTAACCCTTCTTAGCTGACTTGTCAAATGGAATTCCATTGATAGTGTCTCTTAATGCTATGCCTGGTTGAAAATCTACCTTAATGTTTGCTAATATTTCATCCTTTTTGATTTGCGGCTTCTCGGGGTCTACTTTCATTATAGCTTCCATGTTTACAAGAAACACTCCCTCTTTGCTATATAGTGGAATAGCATAGTGTGTTTTATTGACTCTAACTATGGGTCCTGATATTATGGAGACCTTAGAATCATCACGTAGCTTTTTAACCAGAACACCAATACCTAGTAGCGGATCTTCTTGCGCTTGCTCTTTATCTAAACGTATTCCTAACAAGTTCCCTAACATTCCTAAAATCGTAGATGGAAGCGGTATACCAAATGTTTGTACCATACCTAAGAAACTACTACCATATATTGGTGTTACGCCTAATCTCATAATTCCTAAAGGTTTAATAATTAATGCTGTCATGGTATTGCCCTCAATAACTTACATAGATTAAGGAGTTGCATTAATAGGGTTTCTTCTTCCACAATACCTGGTATTTTCAAGTAAATATTGAGCAGTAGCTCATATAATGAATGATCGAGTATTTTAAGATCTTCACCAAATAATTGTTGTACTACATGATCTTTAAGACTTTCATATTTTTCTTTAATATTAATATTTCTTTTTGTCACACTTTTGATTATTATTGACAACTCTTTAATTCTCTTATTTAATTCTTTAGTTGCTTCTTTAAACTTTCCTTCAAAGTCTTCAGGTAGGCTCGTTGAAAGAACTCCCGAGAACAATGCAATGTATTGCCTTAGAATTAGCTTAAGCATTTCATCAAATATTGGTTTATTTATTAACTTCTTATAATATATGCTCTGAGGTATTATGGCTTTAGTTTTTACTCTAGATGAGGATATAAGTACAGCGTCTTTAATCCACATGCCATTACGCATTTTCCATTCCACATTTTTAGCGTATTTCTCGAGCAACACGTTCGTCTCTCTTATTTCCTCACCCATAACATCAAATATACTAACTATTCTTAAGGACGTGCTCCTGCCTGTTGGTAAAGCTGATACTATCGGTGTATCTTTAAATTTATGGAAAAAGGTTTTCTGACTAAAGTTTTTTCTTAACAATAATGTTAAAGGCAATACATCTACAGGTGCAAGTGCCACTAAATCGTCTCCACCAGCAAATATAGGTAATCCATGTAGCTTTGTTCTAACCAAAGCAACATCACGTAAAGCTGTAACCATTAATGCTAACGATAGAGAGGTTTTATATGATGCAGATACTAAAATTGCATCTTTTCCATAGAGCGCACTAACAAGATCACATACGTCGCTATATACTTTACGTAGTTCCTTAATTGTCTCATTCTTCTCTTTTTGAATAAAAATTCCTTTTTTCTCTATTAAGTTTAGCAATGCTTTAGAATAATCTCTACTTGAAAAATCTAATATACCATAGTGTATTTTCCCTATATTATCAGCGTCGGAATATATTATCAGATATCGGGTTCTCGGTATGAGATAAGATTTTAATTTGTAATCAGCAATACCTTGCATAGAAGCTATTTTATATATTTCATCTTCCATTAAATTTGTATCACTGTATATTGTTGTTGCAATAGTCTTTAGTAATTTTTCATGGTCTTTCTCCTTTACTTCTTCGTAAACGGCGTCACCAACCACTTCTATAAACGTATCTTTACTGATTTTTGCACCTTTCAAAGCATTTCTAATGATGCTTAATGCTTCACTAATATTTTTACCGATACCAATGCCTTCTGCTTCACCACACAGTAGCCTGCGAATAGCTCTATTTACCTCGTCTTCACGAACTACTACAAATTTTCGTTTTTTAAGACATTCAATTACCTTCTTTGCAATGTTTTCTGCTAGCTCCTTGCATTTACTAACACCTAAGGTATGTGATATGAGATCAGAGTATAGCTTTAAGGCAACATCGTCCGTTGACCAGAATGGTGAGAATGCTAGTGGTTTTCCTTCGAAAATACTGTTTGATGTACCGTATTTAGCATATTCATAGTATAATCTTTTAAGAAAACAGTATGGTCCTAGTGCTTCGCCTGGTCTAAAACGTAGCTTAAGATCTTTCTCAATTTGTGTGTCTCCCATTGATACTTCAGCGATTGTTAATAATTGTTTAAGGTCTTCCTTGTTATAATCCTCTTCTCCTAATTCTTCACTCCATACTTTCCTTAGCACGAAGACGGCAGGTTCAAGACCGCAGAGATTGCAAGGTATCCATGCTGTAACTTGCGCTCCTGGTAAAGCCTTCTCAAACATTAATTCACTGATGGAGTTATTTTTGGAAACCCAGTAAGGTGAAGGAGTGGGTATTTTTACGTATCCAAAGTGTTTTAAAATCTCAGATGAGGGTTTGAGAAGAATATTTATGATTACATGGAATAATAAAGCTTTAACAGTGTTGTCTTTCCAGTTTTTACCATATTCCTTGTTAAACTTTGTTTCAATGTTCTTTAATTTTTCAAAGTTAATATTTAATCCTAGAATAGAACAGGCTTCAGGATCTCCATTAATGCACCTAGTAAGATAGTAGTATACCTTTCCAACATCTATAACTACGATTCTAACCCCGGTAGGCGGTCTTTCAAGTATATCCCATAACCTATGTTTTTCGCAAAATCCGTACAAAACTTTGTACATAATGCTTTTTGTTAATCCTTTTTCTAAGAATGTCTTCACATTTTCTATCATTTCCTTCCATGATTTATAAAATAGCTCTGCAATTTTATCCGCAACGTTATTTGGATTCGTAGCCCATGCTATATTCTTTGGTAAAACAAATAATAATGTACCAGGTATAAGAGGCTGCCATAACCAATCTTCAGCTTCTATTTTTTGTTCACCAACTAATTTGCTAAAGAACTCTACAAGCCTACTTAAAATCTTATCCCTGCACTTACTGACTTTTCCGCACTTACTAGTTAATTGGTCTAGTTTATCCCTTATATAGTCGAAGTATAAATAAGGGTTCATTCTTGGTGTAGGGCTTAATAAAGTATCGGGTCCAAAGGTGTCCATGATTTTCTTCGCAAGTTTCCACATAACTTCAGAGATTATATGACTACTAGCCCAAAAGTCTCCAGCTTTCCTAGATGCAAATATAAACTCATGAATTCCGGGGAAGTCAACGTACGCTACATAACCGCTAATATTTTCTTCGCCTACATTTAATAGTAAATTAGCCATCGACGTAGCTGCATATAAATGATCAAAAATAGTATGAGTTGGTATTCTAGTATCAGCAAGTGATGCTGGTAAGCCATTTAAGTAACATAATGGTTCCAATAATGCATATAGTAGCAAATACGAGAGCTTCATTGCCTCAAGCTTTTCACTTTCAACAGCCAGGTTAAAGCATGAAGAAATGCTTCGAAGTATCTCATTGATTTCTCTTGCCGTTTTCCAAGCCTTTTCTCTAACCACTTGGATATTTTCTTTAGGTAGTTCAGTATAGTATAAGGGATTAAATATGTTAGCCATAACGTTTAAGGCAACAGTTTTTGTTTTAGGTTTTAACTCTAAAAGCCAACGGTCTATACCTGATGCTAGTCTATCGGCTTCTTTAGCTATTTTCTCGTATTCTTCAATACCTAACCCCTCTATGGGAGTGCCTACCACTATTATTCTTCTAAGAGTAAGTGCTTCATTCTCATGGTTACACTTTGCACCTTTGATACTTTCAGCTATGCAAATAGATTTGTATGGAGGGTCATGAAGTAGAGTTCTAATCTTAACCGCATAGAGTTTCTTTAAATTTGTTAGTTTCTTCACGGCTTACACCTTTCAAGTAGAGATCTGCTTCGTATAGTTAAAGAGACCATACCGTATCCTAGATTGACTTTAGCTCCAATACCATTATATTCAAGAGCTTTTTCAAGCTCTGCTGGCAGCTCTTTAATTAGACACATTGCCCGTTTATCCTCAACCCTAGCTGCTACAATAAACTCTAATTCTACACCTGATGCTATTACTGGAAAAACTAGAGGTCTTGGCTTAGAAGACAATTCGTCAATTAAACCTTCGCTTTCAATATAATGTGGTGTTATAACTTCTGGTTCTATTAATTTAGTTTTACAGCTTACAGGCAACGCGTCAGTGAAGACAAGTAATCCTTCCCTATTTAACGATCCAAACAAGTCTTCTAAAGAATAATTACATATTTTCGTTTTCTTTTCTTCAATATACGATCTAAAAGCCCCTTTAATAGATGTAGACGGTATATAGGGCAGGTTAAATAGGGGATGCCATGCTAAACCTATTTCTAGTGGCATGTAAGGATTTTTCGTGTGAATTATTACTCTAGAATTAGTTTCCATACTTAAAAGTAACACTACATTAAATGTTCTAGCGAAAGAAGCATAAAGCTCTTTAAAATATAGTAGAGCATTCTGCAGTAATTTATTTACCATAGTATTGTTACGGTCATATAATTTATAGAGCATCTTTGTTATTTCCTTCGAATAATAAGTATAAAGGCCTTCCAACCTTTTCCTTGCTTTCTCCCTTCGTATTTCACTGTATATCTTAAGTTCCCCCTTCAAATCACTAATTACAGAATCTACGAACTGGCGCACTATAACCGAGTATATATTATAATTCGCATTAACTTCTTTAATCAACATATTTAGAGCCTTCTTCATTCCTTACACCTACAAGGCCATATTTGTTCAGCTTTAACCCCCAGGTAGCTCCACAGCTCATCCAATGCTTCCTTTAAAGCAGCTGTTATTTTGCCTTCATCAACACCTATTGTCTGAGGTTCCTCTTTTGGTGTTTTACGCCATTCAATCGATTTCGGCCAATCAGCTGATGCAAAAACAGTAATATAAACTCCATCACCAAATATATGATTTCTACTATGATATGATATTATTATGGGAGAGGCTCTTCTTTCCATACTGATTTTCTTAGCGCTATACCCTGTTCTTCGTTGTTCCCTAGGCAATCCGAGAATCCACGCGCTAAGTTTAGTTCGTAAAGCATCTGGTTTTCGTGGATCATTTAAAATTCTTTTACATCTCTCTCCTCTGAGAAAGAAATTATGTACATTCTCCCATCTGGCCTTTACCTTGTAAATTGCAGTTATGGGGAATTCTTCATATTGCCTCTTACTGAATATTGGTAATGGAGGTAAAGTTTCATCGGAACAAGTTTGTAGCTTTAACTCATGTTTGTGCCTATTAACTACGGAAAGAGCTAATTTGTAAGTTTCCTCTAAAAATGAGCATAGATTATCCTCGAGCCTAGAAGAATCTATATTGACATCAACTATATCAAAACATCCTAACGCTCTTCTAGATCCTTTACCCAAACCCATGAGAGATAATGAAATTAGTAAGGTACGAAGTGCTAGTTCTTCATCTTCCTTATGAACTTCTCTAGTTTTAAATACGTTCAATCTAAATTCTCCGTGCTCAAAGAATTCTACTCTTCTACCTCCAAGTGTTAATAACTTTACCCTTTGCAATCTCCCTAGGTTATACGCACTTTGCCTACTAGGCCATTTAACTATTTCTACATTAACTTTAAACCTAGATGCTTCAGGTTCAAAGCTTCCAAAATCTACAAAACCTAAACCAACTATTTTACCAGTTAGATACGATATGGCGTTGGCAGAATTCTTCTCAACTTTCTTTACATTGACTTTATCTTCGACGCTACAAAGAAGGTTACTATCATATAGAGCACCAGCAATAAATGCGCGAGTAAACCAACGCCACAGTCCTTTCACTGTTGAAGGTCTTAAATAAAATAATGGATCATTACGTTCAGGCTCATACCATCCTATAGATGCTGGAGTACTTTGTTTTAACAGTATTCTCATGTATTTGCTCAAGGTATGTATGCCTCTGCGAACCTTTTAAACCAAATAGCTACTTCGGAAGCATTTTTATCAATAACTATGTTACCTATGGAGGCTCTAATAGCTTCAGCTAAAGTAGAAGCTTTCAGCACTCCTATGTTTTTCAGTACAAATAGGAGCAGTGAGCCGTAAAGGGCATAAGCTATTTCCTCAGCCTTTCCCTTTAAACCAAGTTTCTTCAAGAAATCCATGTTATTATAGGCGTTGATAAGTTTTTCAAGGTTGTTTTCTTTTAAACCGTATTCTACAGCTTCCGCAGAACTTCTAGAAGCTGTTACAGAGAGAACGTATGCTGCTCCATTGAAGAAAACATCTGAGGCAAAACTTCTTGCTCTTGCTCTGAAACTATCCTTTACCTCCCTACTATGTATTTTAGCTATGCTGCTGACTATACTTAAAGCATATTCTACTATAGAATTCATGAAGCTACACCATGTAAAGTTTTATAACGCCCTTTCCTATGGTTTCTTTACCTCCAAGCCATATTACGCTACCCATTTCCTGTAATTTCTCCTTAAGCCATTCACATATGCTCCCATATTTTTTCCCACATTTCTCACTAATTACCTTGGTAAGAGGCCTACATATAATACCAGACACAAGAATTGTTTCTTGCGGTAAATACTCTTCACTCCAAAGCGCACCTGGCACCACTACTTTAGCAGGATGCTTTAACCTGACCCTATATTGTATAAGCATACTACGTCTAGAAATTACAGACATCGTATCGTCGTCTACTATAACTAACCCTTTGGACTTAATGTGAGATAATATGTTACTTGGTAATATTTCTTTAAATAAATTATCAACTACATTTTTATTAACTTTCATATTCACTATGTCTAATTCATTAAGAATAGCTTTTGAATTTTCAAGTAATATTTCATCCCTTGACGTTAAAGGCGTGTCAATATCCTTAAATTTAACAGGATTATGACCTACAATTTCAGCATATGTATTTAAGTAGCTTATAAGGTGAGGGCTTGTAACATAAACCCATATGCCTTTAAG
>CAZLZO010000031.1:0-16509 GCA_964564025.1 uncultured Desulfurococcales archaeon | reverse complement strand
CTCAAGAACACTTAGCGCTTCTTCTACATCATAAATTAGCTTCCTAATTAGCGCCCTCTCCTCCTCACTAAGCTTCAGCATTCCCCGGAAACACCACTACAGTAGATACTGTTCCCCATAGAACATTAACGTTTTCGACCTTAAAGCAGGATGTTTCAGTAGCAGATTATAATTGTTCATATAAGCTTTTACGGCTTAATCTTCTTCTCTACTACATTCATGTTTTCCTTTAAATCTAGCAGTTCTGTTAGGGCTTTAAGTTTCATGCTAAACGTTTTCTCAGGTATGTTGTTGGTTATCGGTATTCCCTTTAGTGCTTCGAGAACGAGCTCCGGTGGTGCATTGTTTAAGCATACAATGTTTACTTTTCCCTCGCTAACTCCGAGAGCTTTAGCTACTAGAACATGTAATTCGCCTAGCTCGTAGAGGCTATAGTTTTCCCTCATTAGGACTGCTATGTCGAAATCTCCTTTCAAAACGTAGCCTTTAGCTCTCCCACCAAACAAATATGCTGCTTCAACTCTTCCCTTAAGAACCCTAGAAAGCTTACTAATAATTTCCCCTAAGCCTTCCTCTTTTGGGTCAATGTTTTTCTCTCTAATATTTCTCAGGATAGTGTTCGCTATTCTTAACGCATCATCTCTAAGCTTTTTAGAAAACTCAACTATTTTTCCTCTATCAACCCTAGCGTAGGAGTGTACAAGTATGTTTCTTAAACCAGCCATTGACCTTAAGATTTCAGCATCCCGTTCCCCTATAATTCCTAACTCATAAAGTATGTAGCCTATTTCTGAGTAAGCCTTAGGTTCCCTAGCCCCCAAGGCTGAAATAGCCATTAAACCCATATCTAAAAGAGCTTGAATAACTAATTGCACAAGCCTTTCAATACCCCTATAACTAGTTTCGACACTAAGCTCCCTAAGAAGGTCCTCAATAAGTTCCGCTTGCTTCGCAATTCTCTCGTAAATAATCATGGAAAGAAACACCTACTAGGCATTTTGAGCTACACGTGTTTAACTTTAACACATAACTGCTGAAAAGTATTTTCCATTACAATGTTTATATCATAATGCTTATTTACTTCTAGGGGTAGAAGCTTTTGCCCTATTTCGACCCTAGACCTAAAGAGAGAGTTGAGGATCTGTTTGATAGGGAGGAGGAGCTTGGGAAGCTTATTGAGGCTATTGGTAGGGGTGATCCTTTAATTTTAATTTTGGGTTTGAGGCGTACAGGTAAGACCTCGTTACTACGTGTGGGTTTGAATGAGCTAAATTACCCTAGTATTGTTGTTGATTGCCGTGTTTTTGAGGAGAAAACATATGTTACCTACGCTGACTTCATTAAGGCATTAGAGGACTATTCACTTATTTGAGTATTAGGGTTATTTTGGAAATTTAGGTAACGTTTAAATTCCTCCTCCACGATAATTGTGAATGGCGAAGCCATCATGGGCTCTTGTGCCCGATGACGGCGCCATCCCGTAACCCGTGCCTAGTGGTGCGCGGGGATGTAGCCCCCAGTGAACCACCGATAAAGATGAGGTGGCTGAAAGGGGGAAGCCCGTGCAAGATTTCAAAATATTGAAAATAACCTAAATATCATGCACGGGCAACCACAAGGTTCTGCCTAAGATTAAGAGGTTAGCTAAGTTTGTTAGAGGTATTCGTGGGATAAGTGTTCATGGGTTTAAAATAGAGTTTTCGCTTAAGGAGAAACCTACGCTAATAAGCCTCCTGGAAGCGTTAAACAGCTACGCTTCAAGTGAGAATACAAGGTTCATTGTAGCGTTTGATGAAGCGCAGGAACTAATTAAGCTAAGGGGAATAAAAGTACTACCGGCAATAGCTTACGCCTACGATAGCCTTAGAAACATAACTACCATACTAACGGGCTCCCAAGTAGGATTACTATACAGGTCCCTAAAGCTACATGATCCTTCCTCGCCAGTTTACGGTAGGGTAAGAACCGAAATAAGGTTGGAAAATCTCTCAAGAGAGAAGGCGCTAGAGTTTCTCGAAGAAGGATTTAGACAGTATGGAATTAAGCCGCCAAAACACATTATTGAGGAAGTTGTCGAAAAACTCGGTGGAAACATAGGGTGGCTAACATTTTTCGGAGCACTATCCGTAAGAGAGGGAGTTAGCAAGCAGGTGCTGGAGAAAACATTAGAAGAAGGAAGCAAACACGTTCTAAGAGAGCTCATGAACTTCCTAAAACTAAGACCCATAGCTTCAGTAAGATATCTAAGAATACTTTACGCAATATCGTTAGGTGCTAAAACGTGGAGTAAAATAAAATCATTCCTAGAAATAGAGGAAGAAGGGAAAATAAGCGATTCAATATTCACGAAACTCCTAAGAAACCTGCTGGATGCAGGCTTCGTTGTGAGGCGTGAAAGCGAATATGAAATAGCAGATCCCGTACTCAAATACGCTATAGTGAAGTATGAAAAACAGCTAATATCTACAATAAAGTGGTAACGAATTTTTAGAGGAACATGAGTTGTATGCAAATAATTCTAATTCTATAATAAAAGAAAGTTAGCCATAAACTAAACAGCTCATTCCTTATTGGGCACTATTGACACTTTACAATATTAGGAAAAGTTATATTTGTTAGCATATTGCATGTAAACTTTTAGTGATGTATTATGAGCGTTATTAGGGTTAGAAAGGATGTTTATGAGAGACTTAGGAGACTTAAGGTTAAAGTTGGTGCTAGAAGTATGGCAGAGTTAATATCTATTCTTGTTGAAATAGCTGAAAAGGAACTCGATAAATTCCATGGTGACCCTAAGGTTTTCCTTGAAACGTTAAAGTATGCTAGCGAAGGAGGAAGGGAAGATTCCGAAAAAGTCAATGAACTGCTCTATAGAAGGGAATCGGTAACTTCTAAGATGAAAGGGCTTATTGAGAGTAAGTTTTCTCTTAGTAAACTTGAGGAGCACTATTTTACTCTTAAATGAAAGTTTCTACTTGTTTACCCTTAATTTTTATTTTATTTAGCATATGCATGTTTACTCTACGGTATGTAGGTGTATTTTCACAATTTTCCTTAGCTGTTCTTCTGCCTTCTTAAATTCCGTATCGGCTGTTACTAGTTTCTCTAGTTTTTCTCCTTGTTCTTTTAAGGCCTTAACGTATGCTGCGTGTAGTAGGTCTAGTGTTTTAAGTTTTACTTCATGCGAAAGCTCAATGCCTATGGTTACTGGCCTATACATGCTATTTATTAGGGGATGTTTTAAATGGGGATCCTTGATTGCCTTATAGTTTAGCTTAAATTTCTTTAATATGTAAAGTAGTATTGTAATCAATGTTTTCTTCTCATTAAGCTTGAGCTTATCAGAATAGCTTTTTAAGTAGATTTTTCTTCTTGAAATTACGCTAGCTAATTCTACGAGGACGAGTTCGGAAATGATCTTGCATTTCTCATTTTCAAGTATCTTCTTAGCTTCATCACTTCTTGGATCTTCGGGATCCAGAGAAGCTACAATAACGCTTGTGTCAATATATGACATTTAGAATCTATCCCTCTCCCTTAGAAGGTCCTTTAGAGCACCATTGAGTTTTACAGGAGGTTCTCCAAGGTCCTTTTCCATTTTAAAAAGTTCATCGTCAGCTCTAGCAACATCTAATGCCCATCTATGCTTTTCAGCACCAGCTCTAATAAGATCCCTTACCGCCTCACTTCTAGAACTGTAAACGCCGAGTTTCACAAGGGCATCTATGAATGTAAGGGTTTCCTTATCTAATCTGACAGGTACTACACGACTTCCCACAAACAACACTAAGTATACACATACGTATACACTAAAATAACGTTTATCATGCACAATAAAAACATGACGCTACGAACTAATTTTATGAAATTGAATAATTTTCCGCTTACAGTATATTCTTTAAAGGCCTACTTGATGAGGTTTAGTTCTTTAAGTTTCATGAGAACTTTTTCTGCATTCTTATTTGGTGTTTCATGTTCTGTGTCTAAGGTTAGTTCTGGGTTTTCTGGTTCTTCGTATGGGTCGCTTATTCCTGTGAAGTGCTTTATTTCTCCTCTTAAAGCTTTTCTGTAGAGTCCTTTCGGATCCCTCCTTATACATTCTTGTAGGCTACATTTACAGTAGACTTCTATAAATGGCGCTTCCTCCTCCACTATCTCTCTTAATTCTCTTCTAACGCTTCTATATGGTGATACGAAACTGCATAGAACAATTACTCCGTTTCTCGCAAGTAGTCTAGCTATCCACGCTACACGTCTCAGATGAATTCTTCTTTCCTCACGCGTAAACCCGGCATCGGGGTTTATTGTTTTCCTAACCCAGTCACCATCTAGAACTTCAACTTTATAGCCGAGCTCTCTAAGCTTAGAAGCAACAGCGTTAGCAATAGTTGTTTTACCGCTACCAGGAAGCCCAGTAAACCAAACAACAAAGCCCCTATCTAAGCACTTCAACACGACACCCTCACGCTAAATAAAAATAGGCAATCTTAAAAATATATTAGCTCTTCTACGTGAAAGCTTTAACACTTACTAGCAATTTCCACTCTTAAGCAGTATCGATGGTGGGTATTCTTAAGTGTGGACATTGGTATACTTTCTATATGGAGTACACTTTGTCTACTATAATTAAGGTTTCAGGGAAGGCTAAGAACTTACTTACTAGAGTTCTTGCTAGGTTAGAGGCTGAGTTGGGTAGGAGATTAACGTATGATGACGTTATTAGGATTTTAATTGAGAAAAGTAGTTTCCGTAATCCAGAATTTCTACTTAAGCTAAAGGGGATGAGTGTTCCTTTAAGTGTTGTTAGTGAAGCCCATAGGATTCTTGAAGAGGAGGTTAGGCTTGTAGAGGGAGCTTATGAGAGGAGATATGGTATTCGATACAAGCGTTCTAATTGAAATTCTCTTCGCAACAAATGTAGGTAATGAGCTTATAGACAATATTTTAAACAACAATATTAAGCCGTAGCAGTTTTTATATGATTGTATATGTTTTTATATGTTCTTCATGGATTATCTTCTTCGTGGAGTAGTAGTATTTTTACTTTCTTTCCGTGTAGTTTTGCTATTCTGTCTTGATATTGTTTTGGCGGGTAGATATAGTATCTGTTGCCCATTCTAACAATGCTTGCTTCAAACATGTAGACAACAACCATGCATGCCACCAATAGTTATTTATGTATGCAAAAGTTTATAAACTTGCATGCAGAGTGCTATTAAATGGTGAAAAGCTCTGATGAGGGGGGCACCCACCCAATGACTGATGAGGCCCGAGCGAAGGGTGGACTAAGAGGTGAGCCGATGACCGTTTATATACACTCATATAAAATCATATAAAGAGGTGAACCCCTACACTACAACACTAAACATAACTGAAGCATTACATGTAACATGCTGTTTACTTGGAATAAGGGAAGCTAGGAAAAGAATAGAGTTGCTGATAAATTTAGGATACTTTAAAATGGTAAGTTCAGACCATGTTAGCTTGGAAGCGGCGGAGTGTAAATGCAAATTCCCTATAAGCATAGTAGACTGTCATACTTTAGCTTTAGCGAGAAAATATGAAATTCCAGCACTTTTCTACAGATTAGAAGAAGAATTTAAACCAGTAATTAGCGAAATTAAGGCGTGGATAAACAATGAAATATATTTCTTAGTCCCCTAAGATGTTTAAGGAGGCTTTAGAAAGGGATCTTTACGAACCGAAACTATTAAGTTCTTTTAAACTATTTAAACATTGTAAACTTGCGAAGAATTACAGTGTAAGAGGAGGGGTGGAATGGTTCTGGAAAAACCTAAGGTTGTTCGTGTTTCAGAGGTGAGGGCTGAGCTTGTTCCTAACACTAAGGGGACAACGATTAAGGTGCTGTTTTCACCTGAAGAAACACTTACCTACGCTATGAGGGTTTTTGAAATGGAGCCTGGAGGGCATATTCCAGCTCATAAGCATCCTTGGGAGCATGAAATTTTCATTTTAGAAGGTAAGGTGAAGGCGAAGGTTGGAGATAAAGTTTTTACGTTAGAACCTGGAACAGCAATTTATATTCCACCAAACATTGTTCATGAATACTGGAATATTGGGAATTCGAAAGCAAAGTTTATATGTACAATACCGAATAAGCCTACTGCCCCATGCTAGTAAAACAATTTAAGCTTAAACCTCTAATATTCTGGTTTAGGTGCTGTCTCCTGTCGGTGTTTGAAAAGTTTGCTAAAAAGTTTTTCGAAGAAGCAATTAGGGATTTGAAAAGAGCCAGGAGAGCCCTTAGATTCGAAGATTACCCTCAATCAGTTTTCTACGCACAACAGTGTGTGGAGAAATGCGTTAAAGCAATGCTTGAAGCCCGTAAAAGAGCAGTTTATAATCATGGATTAGAGCTTATAGCTATTTTCACCGATGCTTTCTCAAATGAGTGGAGGGAAGAATACGATATTGTAGTTGAGGCTTTAGAGTTTCTGCAAGAATACTACACTAGAGCTAGATATCCATTCCTTTTTAAAGGCGAAGTTTACGGTCCAAGCGACATAGTGACTAAAGAAATAGCTGAGAAAGGTGTTTCTTTAGCTGAAAAAGCAGTTAAGGTGGTAAGGGATTTCCTTAGAAGAAACAATATTATCTAAAACAGTTGAAGTACTGGGTTTTTTCAGTAAAAAACTACTTGCACTAATAGTTTTTGGTAGCTTAGTGTATAGTGGAAAACCAAGAGACATAGACGTCGTGGTTGTAATTGATAACTTAAGAAACATACATGAGAAAGCATTTTTAGAAGCAACATTAGCTAAAAGCCTTATGAAAGAACTTAGAAAACAAGTTGATATATTAGTTTTTGATGAGGAAAGTTTTAAAGAAAACCTAAAACCAGGCACTGTTCTTTCAGGGCTAATTTTAGGACACAAAATACTTTACGATAAAATAGGAGTTAGTAGGGAGTTAGCGAAACTATTTAACGAATTAGCTAAAGAAAATTACGTCTACATAAAACGTAGAACATGGAATCTTTCGAAAATAGCTAAAGTAAAAACCAAGTATAAACATAAATAACAAGTGAATAATCTTAACAAGTAAAACACGCTACTGTAACTCGTGATGTTCCAGTGAAGCCAAAGTTACTGCTGAAGAATTTTCTAATTGCTTCCCTAGTGTTTTCTGTTTCCTTACTTCTAAGGTTACCGTATTTTGCTAAATACCCGTTGTTTAGATCTGATGAGCTTTATGAAAACTTGTGGAGCTACCTTATTGCTTCAGAAGACTTTTTCCCTCTTACAAACACTGTGCCTTTTATTGGTGCTTTATATAATTACTTAGCAGCCATTTTCTACATGTTTCTTCATTCATCCTGGGGTTTTAGGTTACTCGCAGTTTCAGCTGGATCTATTACCCCGATTATACTGTATTTCGTAGCTTACAATATTACGGGTAGTAGAGTTATTGGTTTACTTTCATCTATAATTTTAGCTTCAACTCCTCCCCACGTTTTAGTTGCAAGCCATGTTGCTTGGTCAGCTAGCTTATCCCCATTATTTCTAACACTATCCCTTTATGCGCTATGGAAGAGTTTTAAAACGAAAAGTAGGTTTTGGTGGGTTATTGCAGGCATAACTGTTGGATTAACTATTCAAACACATCCATCAACCATAGCTTCCTATGCAGGTTTAGCTTTAGCCACACTATATGTTTTTAAAGCAAGAAGGGTTATTGAAGTAATTAGTTTAGGAAGCACGTGGTGTTTTATTGTAGGTTTTCTTTTAGGATACATTAACATGGTATTGTACAATATATTGCATCCCCTATACTCTATTTTCTTCGTTTTCCAAGCTAAATGGACTGGTTTGTCAAGTGGGTTTACAGTGTTTGAGTGTTTTAGGAGGCTATGGTTTATTGTTTTAGAGTATTTTACAATGTTTCCTTCAGGAATACCTGTAATAACTTTGCCTTACCATGCTAAGCAACCTTTATTCTATGTGTTTTTATCTTCTTTCATAGCGCTAACTGTTCTAGCTGCTGTTAAAAGTAGGGTTGGAAGGGCATTAGCTGTTTACATAGCAACTACGTTATGTGTTTTAGCTATAGGGACAAGAGGAGCTATGACATTCAATATTTTCGGGTTTTAAACTAAACATGTAGTGTGTTAGGGAAGTTTGCAAAAACTTTGCTTCTAATAGTAGTGGTGTTCATGATTATAGTGTGGCCTTTGCTTAACATGTTCGGTACGTTAGCTTTCATGGATAAAAACGATTATACTAACGAAATATTTTTGAACACAATATATGCTGTGAAAAGGAAGTTTGAAAACATACCAGTATATGTTGTTTACGAAGTATCCTATAGAGACCATGCGTTAACAACATTTCATCTCGTAGCTGTTTTGGAGAAGATAAATGTGTACCCTAAAATGAATAAGGAAGTAATAGTTGGTCTTAGGGAAGCAGCACTTAAAGGAGTTAGTAAAGAAGTTAGGGAGAAATATGTTAAGAAAATAATTGAGGAAACAAACAGGAAATTTTTAAAGGACATTCATAGGTTTGGAAAGGGAATATTAATAATGAACCCTAAGGAACCTGCGCATAAAGCACTTCAACAACTGAAGTTAGTTGGTTTCACCATAGATCATGAGCAAATAGTTAAGGCAAGTAATATACCTGTGTATAAAGTTGTAGTTATTGGAATCGCAAAAACCTCTTAAACGAAAGGGAGTTTATAAGGGCTTTTCTCATCTACTCTGGTTTTATAGTGTTTTCCTGCTTCCTTATAGTTACTTCTAAAACCCCGTTCCTATAGTGTGCCTTTGCTGAAGAAGGATTCACTTTTGCTGGAAGCTTCACCTTCCTATAGTATCCTGGAGCCTTAATTACAAGTGTTTCTCTATCGCTAAGTATTTTAACATCTATGTCCTCCTTGTTTACGTTCCTTATTTCAGCAACAACTTCTACTGTGTCATCGTATTCGAAAACATCTACATCTTCAGAGTTTTCCTCCGGAACCTCAACAATTTTGGGCTTAGTTGAAGTTTCAAATTGTTCCTCTTCAATTATGTGTTTTCTTTTAGGCTTACTTCCAAACTCTCTAATCACAGGTTTCCCATCAGGACCTATTGTTAGGGAGAATCCGTAAAAATACTCTTCAGCTTCACCAGTTGGCTCTTCTACTTCTAAAAATTCGTCTTTGAAGAGTTGTTTCTCGAATTCTTCAAAATCCTTCATGAACTTCTTAAGAATTTTCCTAAACAAGTCCTCATTGAACAATTTTCCCACTCTCCACCAAGTAAGTACAGATTATTTATGAGTGTATTTAAGTTAATGTCGTAAAAGCTCCTCTATTTGAGGCTTAAGCTTCTCAACCCTATACTTCACATATTTTATGAAGATTTTCAACATAATCCTTATTGGAACCATTTTAGCTTCGCGCAAATAGTATTTGTCCATTATTTCCTCAGCCCAGAATGTTGAATGGTAGAGTGTTTTAAGCAATACCTCTATGTGTTCCCCTTTCACATTTTTCCTTCTAAACCAATCAAGATTCTTCATAGCCCCCATAGGTACGAAGAACATTGGAACAATTAGGCTTCTATAGTGCTTTAGCTCATCAAGTAGTTCAGCTGTTTTAACTACGTCTTCAGGTTTTTCACCGGGTACTCCGAGAATTATTGTTGCTGCAGGTATTATGTTGTTTTCATGCATTATTCTGAAGGCATCAACAACTATTTCGGGCCATTTCTCCGGGGGGTAAGGTGCAGCCTTACCCGGCATTATTAGCTTAGCTAGTCTTGGAGAACCTGTTTCAACACCTACCTGAACACCTATGAACCTTTGCTTATCCGTTAAAATGATTTCATCCATTAGCTTAGATACTAGCCTATATTTTTCTTCAGCATACTTAACTGTTGAAGGTGTTAAATGAGACCACCCAATAGCTCCTTCTTCTCCGACAAGTTCTCTAACTAACTTATGAAGCTTCATTATGGCTTTAGGATTTGGTCTAACGCCTTCAGCGCAGTATAGGAAAACGTCTTCACTATGTAGGAGAACACCTTTAATTCCGGCTCTAAGGTTCACAAGTATTTCCTCCCTAATCTTTTCTAAGGGAATAAATCTTAGGGATCTAAGGGTTACGGGGCAGAATCTACATCCCCTAGGACAACCCCTCATTATTTCAACTAAGCCGTTAACGCTAGCACCTTTAATCACAGGTATTTCTTCAATACTAGGGCTATCCTGAGGGCCAACGTAAATATAGTCAGGTAGTGGTTCATTGTTTAGTGCTTTCTCAACAATATCAACTATGACTCTTTCAACTTCACCTTCAACAACCAGGTCAACACCCCACTTTCTCCAGTACTCTAGCTCCCAAAGCCACTGCCAAGCACCTGGACCTCCAGCTATAATTTTCACACCTTTCTCCTTCGCCTTCTTAACAGCGGGGCTCTCCATAAGCTTCCTAAACGAAACTCTGTTAATGGGTTCCTTACCTGTTATCATCCACCACTCACTACTTGGAGGACCGTATGCGAAGTAGTCGTGGTGTCCAAGCATAAGTATTTTCATAGAGTCTAAGTGCTTATGTAAATGGTCTGGATCTATTATTGCAGCTTTAAATCCTGCTTCCAAAAGTTTTGCTTCAACCTTTCTCATACCGTAAGGTGCTTCAACAGGTTTTCCTTCCCTGTCAACCTTAGGTTTAGGTGCTCCAAGCCATAACCATAGTTCTTCAGGCATGTTTAATGCTGGACCTGTTGTTAGGAATCCTAAAAACTCTTTTCCATGATGATTTGTCATCATTGTTCTATCGCTAGTTAAAACAACTTCATAACCGCTCATGAGCTAACACCTTCCCTTACTTAACTTTAAAGTTTCCAATTATTTCGTGAGGTTTATTCTTCACTTCAGTAAGAACTTCTTTAACATTGTTTTCTGTAAGCTTATGATACCTTATTATGAGCGTGTATGCTATGTTGTTTTGAATAATGCTTCTAAGTTTTTCAAGGTGAAATGGTGTTTCATGGTTTGAAAGAACATGTATTGTGAACCTACTGTAACCCATCATTCCATTCTTAACTATTTTCTCCAAAACTAAACCGTAATCCACCCTACCTGAGTCTATAACTACTATGTGGAATGATTTCTTTTCAAAATTTAAAGTCATAAATCATTACCCTCCAAGTTCTTGAGCATTTTGGAAAGTTCCTCATCAACAAGTTTAAGTTCTGAAACAATTTCGTCCCTTATTTGGGCAATTGCTTCCTGTGTGGCTTTCCTTAAGTTTCTCAAATGCTCCTTTAGTAGTTTGAAAATAGCGTTCCCCCTAACCTTAACCATTAGCTTCCTTCTTCTCTCATAAACTCTTTCAATAAGTTCCCTGGTTTCAAGGAGCCGAAGTATTGAAGATAGGTGGCCTTTAGTGTATCCTGTTTTAGCTGAGAGTTCGTTAAGTGATAAAGGCTTATTCTCAATTATGAGAACAGCTAAAACCAATGCAACAGTTGCAGGTAAGCCAATCATTTTAAGGAGCTTAACTAAGCTATACATTACCTAGCCACCGTATAGACTGTTTAGAATATTTTAACTATTCAGTACATTAAAAACTTTCTTTAAACACTCTTAACAAAGCTAAGGAGCGTACGGGAAATTGGCGAATAAAACAGTTGTTTAAAATGTCTATGGAAGCGTAAATTCCACAGTTTTTATAGGGGATAATGGAATAAGAGGTTTAGGTTACTACTTTACCAGTACTTTATAATGAGATTATACTGTAGAAAGTAGGTTATCTATGATTTCCTCTAATTTATCTGCTGGTAAGTATCCTTCCACAATTATTCCAATGTTTTCCCTATTATTCCAAACTATAATTGTTGGAGTTGCTGTAACACTTATTTCCGAAGCTTCGTTAAAAACTTCTTCAACCAATTTAATCCCTGTTTCGTTCACGCACTTCTCTATTTCGGAAAAGTCAAGTGTTCCATTAGATGCTTTAAGCTCTAAAGCTTTAATTTCGCTTTCAGTAGCCGCTTTTCTCTCCTTAAGGAATTTAGATGCTAATTCCCTAACTATTTCAACATATCCTTCTTGATCACCTGTAACCTTTAAGTAGCACTGTAGTGTTGCATGCTCCTTCATCATATGTGGTGATGGGCTGTAAGCGTAGTTTATAGAAATTCTCCCTTCCCTCACTAAATCGTCTAGTTTAGGTAGTGTTTCATTAACTAGTTTTGCACAGTAAGAGCATGCTAAATCGGCGAAAACAATTAGGGATATTGGTGCTTCAGAGCTTCCTACAACCACACCTACTTCAGGTTTTTTACCGTGAAGTTCAGTGTAAACTTGAGCCCCTATAGTGTATGATATTAGCCCAACTAGTGGTAGCGCATATTTTGGATCTATAAGGTATTTTCCACGGTAAGGTTTCAAATACGGTAGTTGTTCTGAAATGTTTTTGCTTGAGGAGTAAAGTACTGCGGGGTAAGCTTCAATATCAGGGTATTGTGTTTGCTCTACAAGCTTAACCTCTGTTACATTAGCTACGGCTATTAGTGATAGAAGATATTTTAATTTGCTAGCTAATGTTTCATTATCTATTCTGCTATACTCCGTTACACCCTGAACTATTTCGGCTTTCGCTTCGAAACTGTACTGAACTGGAATACCGTATCTCGTAGCTAAATCAACTGCTAAAGAATACCTTATTACGTAAATTTTCTCGCCAATTTTTTCTCCAACATGGTCCATAAATGTTTTAGAAACGTTTTCAGCTTTAATAGCTAATGCAGGGAAAGCTCTGAAAACATGTCCTTTAAACATGCTGTGATTCCATGGGAGCTCGCATACGGTTAATTCTTGTCCTTCAGGTATGTATTGTTTAAAATAGTCTCTAACATAGCTTAGAATCTGTGGTGGAAGCTTACTATCACCCTTATAAATTGATATTAAAACATAGGGCATATCACAGCTGGTTGGAAGCGAAGTTTCAGGTGTTTGAGGCAGGGTTTCAAGGGGTTTCTTAGACAAACCACTTAGTAAGTAAGGTAGTACCCCAAGCACCAATGAAAATGCGAGAATTGTTGCAATAACCACAGCAGCTATGATCTTAATGTTTCTCTTAACCATACCTAACCACTACGCCAACAAAGTATTCAAAATAGAACTATTTAAGTAGTCATGAAAGAAACTAACAGTTTTACCGCTTATAACTTTACTATTCAACAAGTTAGATAATGATTCAGAATATTCAGTCAGAAAATACAGTAACATTATTTAAGATATGTCTAGTAATGTTCTAATTGGGTGGTAAAGATATTAGATAAAGTAAATGTTAATTCCTTAAAAGTTAGGGTCGGAAAGAGGTTTACAATAACTATACCTAAGGAAGTTAGGGAAAAACTAAACATTAGAGAGGGAGATGAATTAATTATTACAATTACTGATGATAGCATCATTTTAAGGAAATCTAAGTCGCTCATAGAATTTATTGAAAATATTAAGCCTAAGGGAAGCATAGATGTTTTTCTTAAGGAGAGAGTGAAGGAGGAAAAATTGGAAAATGAAAGAATTGAGGAAATTATCTAAAAACATCGCCATTGACACGGGACCTTTGCTTCTTCCACTTACAAGAGAAGCTGGATGGGAAAGTGTTAAGAAAATACTGTACATGCATGAGAGAGGTGAACTAACTTTACATGTGGGGTTATTTAACATTGGAGAGCTTGCTTCAGCAACTTACAAACTAGGGTTCGATGCGGAAACAGCGTTAAGTTATGCTAAACTGGTTTCGGAGAAGCTAAGTGTAGTTGAAGGTACAAGTTATGCTATGTGGTTAGGAATGTTAAGAATTGAGTCTTACAGAAGCAAGTACAATATACCGTGGGGGGATATTTCATCAGCTTCTGCTGCTTTATCTATGAACATTCCGGTTATAGTGTTAGGTAAAGATGATCACTTCAAATTACTAGCTAAACTCTGCAGTAACTTAGGGAAAACTATTCGAGTAATTAAAGTGGAGGATTTACAAAATCTTCTCTAAAACTTTCTAATAGAAGCTTATTTGGAAATTAAGGATAATTTATTTAAGCAAGAACTTGCATAAGGATTTTCTTGACCATGTAAGAAGAAATGTTGAGGATGACGCCCTTATGAGTAGGGATCAAATATTAGGCATAGGATTACTCATAGTTTCACTAATCGTTATCGTCGTTTATGGCTGGCTTGTTTTCTTCACGGAATATTCAATGCTGATACTGCAGCTAACAGGATTCATTGCTGTAGCTGGTGTTTTCGGAATACTTGCATGGATAGGTTATACTTTAGCAACAACTCCCCCACCTAAACCTATTGAGGAAATTGAGAAGGAACTTGAAGAGGAACTTAAGAAGCTGGAGAAAGAGGTTTCAGAAGAGAAACCTAAGGAAGAAGCTGAGAAGAAGGAGGAAGCTAAAGAGGAAAAGAAGCAAGCATAAAAGTTTACAATGTTTTTCTCTTTCCCAATCAACGTTTTCACTTATACTCAGCGTTTACTATAAGTTTTTGGAGTTTCCATTTATTACCGCCTAATCCGATATCACTATATTAGCTACTCTCTTAGAATAGATCATGCGATGTGTAGCCTTATGGTCTCGAAGAAACAAGTTAGTGCTTTGCTTTTAGCATTACTTATTTTAACATGTATTTCCTTAGTTAATGCTTCAACTGAAAATAAAAGCTACATTGTAGTTTACGGTTCACACTTGTGCCCTGCATGTACGAGTTTGAAAAAGTTCCTTGACAATGAAGGATTACCCTACGTTTTCCTAGACCTTGTTAAGAATAAAAAGCATGCTTCATTATTCTATGAACTGGTTTCTACAATTGGTCTTGAAGCTGCTGTTCCAACTTCAGCAGTTATTTATGAAGATAGGGTTGTTGCCGTAGTTCAGGGAGCTATTTTGGATAAGGAGTTCTGGTTATCCCTAATTAATGGTTCTTTAGCTAAGGAAAACACTTTGCAAATATTGTATCCTACGGCTGCAGGTGTTTCAGTAAAGGAAATAACTAATAAAACTATTATTGAAGCAGTTAACTCCATAGTACTGGAGTCAACAAGCATTCATGAGGGAATTGGTGAAGCAAGTTTCGGCATGGTTTTCCCTGTTCTCCTATCTCTTGCCGTAGCTGATTCTTTGAATCCATGTGCTATGGTTTTCCTGGCTATAATTGTTACTTCAATTGCTTTCACTTCTAAAGCTAAAAAATATGCTACTGCATTAGCTTATGTTTTAGGTGTTTACATTTCATATTTCCTCATAGGTATGGGTGTATCTCTTATTTTGGAAGCAAGCCGGTTTCTCTTAGTTGCAGTTGCTGTTTTCGGATATGGGTTCGTATTGTTCAACATGTTTTCCTCTAAAACAGGTTTGCTTAGGGGTTACGCGGATTCTTTGAAGAGGAAAATGGTTGTGAAAATGGTTTCAGAATACTCAATTCCCCTATCATTCATTGTAGGAGGTTTAATGGCAATAACTTTCATGATGTGTTCTTCAGCACCATACTTTGTTTTCCTAGCCTATCTTAGCAAAAACGTTAAACTACTTTACGAGAAAATAGCTTACATAGCAATATACAATGCAGTAATAATAATTCCACTAATACTTACAGCAGCAGCATCAACATACATAACAAACTATGTAAGCAAAAAACACGTAACAACAATAAGAAACATACTAATCATAACAGTTTCAACATACGCACTATACACAATAATAACAACATAAGAAAGTAAGTGGTCCCGCGGGGGGGATTTGAACCCCCGACCACCCGGTATCTGCCCCAAGAGGCAAACGCCAGCGTACAATCATCCTCACAAACGCCCACATATGGGCGCTCGTCATGTACGCGGGGGGCGCTAGGGGGCCCCTCTACAGCCGGGCGCTCTGCCGCTGAGCTACCGCGGGAAACCACTGTCTGTTTCTCATTTGTCAAATTAGAGATATTAAAACTTTCTTAACTAAGCAAAGTAAGCAAGCATAATCCATAATATGCATTATCAAAAGCGTGGTCAAGTGAGAAAACTAAAGAAACGTAGGAGAGGTGAAGAAAGCGTTTAAGCAAAAGAAGCAGTTCATTTCTTTCTTATCGAATAAGCTTAAACCCTATTTCTTATGCTCACTAATAAGTTATGCGTCAATTAAATGGTCGGAGAGTTCTTAATAAACTTCTTCTGTTCCTTTCAAGTTTACTATGAGCTTTTTAGGATGAGATTGTTTAGCATATCAAATATTAATTTAAGCAGGGTTTTGAAGTAGCTTTCTTAGCCTTATTTATCATTAAAGTACATAAGTTAATCTGTATAGCTAAAGATGTAACTTTTTCTCTAAAAATGAAAATTTAAGGTAGTAATGTATAGTTTAAGCTGTTTTAAGAAATCTTTTTCGACGGGTACGTTTCGCTAACCATAATGCGTCAATAAGTTCTCCGGCACCTTCCTCAGCTGCAGCAACATTAAAGTATGCTCTTGCCGCCCACTGTAGAAACCTCATCGAAAAACCGT
>CAZLZO010000030.1:0-16713 GCA_964564025.1 uncultured Desulfurococcales archaeon | reverse complement strand
TGCTCCAGTACCATCACAATATTTAGTGCTCGAAGTACTAAGACGTAAACTTTTCGGGAAAATTAAGGCAAAAGCTATAGAAGCATATAGGTTAAAAAGAGACCTTATGTTAAAAGCTCTAGACACCTATCTTCCAAAACTAAAGCACACAAGACCTGTCGCTGGAATGTTCATTCTACTATGGCTACCTGAAAACCTTGATTCATATACTTTCGCCGATACACTATTAGATAAGTACGACGTTGCAGTAATACCCGCAGCACCATTCTTCGTTGATGGTAGTGGAAGAAATGTTATAAGACTGAATTTCTCTATGGCAAAACCCGAGCTTATAGAGGAAGGTGTTAGAAGAATAGCTTCACTTATAGAAGAGTTAACAAGCAAATAAGCATTTCTCCACAAAATTTTTACTTCCTTTAAACCAATATTTCATATAACATCTTAAATCATTAAGTGAAACTACTAGTATGTTAAGATATTTAAGGGTCTAATGTAGGTATTTCAAATGAGAAGCAAAGGTGCAATAAATGGTTCTTTACGATAGCTATGGCCGCCCGCTTCTACATCTTAGGATTTCAGTAACTAATAGATGTAACTACGCATGTATATATTGCCATAGGGAAGGTAGTTGGTTCGAATTTAAATCTAATAAATTAGATGAACTATCACCTAAAGAACTAAACGTAGTTGCGAAAGCAGCTAGCGAATTAGGCATAAGAAAGTTCAAACTTACTGGAGGAGAACCCTTAATAAGAGAGGATATAATCGAAGTTATTTCAGCAATAAATGAGGTAAAGCCTTTAGATTTAGCAATGACCACTAATGGCTTTTTCTTGAAGGATTTAGCCTACGCCCTTAAAGATGCTGGTTTAAAGAGAGTTAACATTAGCTTACCTAGTTTAAATAGGGAGGTTTATAGGAAAATAACAGGTGTAGATGGTTTAAACCGTGTAATAGAAGGTATTAAGGCTGCTATAGACGCCGATTTAAAGCCTGTTAAGTTAAATTACTTGGTTTTAAAAGGGTATAATGAATCAGAATTTTGGGATTTAGTTAGTTTTGCCAGAAATGTTGGAGCAATACTTCAAGTAATAGAATTACAACCTGAAGGTCTTGGAATAAATCTTTTTAATAGCTTATACTCTAACTTAGAGGAACTTGAAAAGCAAGTTAGGGAGAAAGCAGATAAGGTTATTTACCGCAAACATATGCATAATAGGCCGCAATATTATGTTAATGGCGCAATAATAGAGTTTGTTAGACCTATTTGTAATCCTGAATTTTGCATGCACTGTACAAGACTGAGGCTAACCTCTGATGGTAAGTTAAAGATTTGCCTATTTAGAAATGACTTATATGTTGATTTAAAACGTGCTCTTAAATCGAAATCCCCTATAGAGGAAATAAAAAGATTAATTATGAAGGCGAATAGTCTTAGAGAACCATATTTTAAACCTTCCGAAACTTCCCACTTAAAGTTATGGACGAAGCTTTTAGAATATGAGCCAATGAAGTAGTTAATGATGGGGTGAGATGCTTTGTCGAATAAGGTGAAAATGGTTGATATAACATCTAAAAAGGAAGTGTATAGAGAAGCAACAGCATCAGGTAAGATAATTTTAAGGGAAGAAACCATAGAGAGAATTAAGGAGGACAAGGTTGAAAAGGGAAACGTATTTAATGTAGCTACTGTGGCTGCTATTTTAGCTGTTAAAAGAACTTGGAACTTGATTCCACTTTGCCACCCGATTCCAATAACAAGTGTTAAAGTAGATTTTAATGTTAGCTCCAATTCAATAGAAGTTATAGTTAATGTTAAAACAACAGCAAAAACTGGTGTTGAAATGGAAGCGCTCGTGGGAGTTTCTACTGCCCTATTGACTATTTGGGATATGGTTAAAAAGTACGAGAAGAATGAGAAAGGGCAGTATCCTTACACGAAAATAGTTGATATTAAAGTGGAATCTAAGATTAAAAGGGAATAAGCTGTTGTATAGAAATCTTAAAGAAAAAGCTCTTCTCTCCCTATTTGCACTCACATTAACGGTTATTGCTTATTCCTACATTGTTAAAATAAATTATAATGAGCTACTTAAAATTAAAATACAATACTTAATTGCAGCTTTCGTTTTTGCTATATCTTCCCTAGTACTTTCCGCTGTAAGGTTTCATATTTTAACACAAATATCCTTAAAGAATTCAATAATTACATGGTTTACATCGCAGCTTGTATCTAACATTACACCAACCCATAGTGGAGGAGAAATAGTTAGAGCCTACGTTATCTATAGTTCCTCTAAGAATCTATCGTATTCATTAGCTATAGTGTTAGCGGAAATATTTAGTGACGTAGTTGTACCTAATCTTGTAGCATTATTTTTCAGCTTATATTATCTTTTAGCAGTTAAAGACCCCTTATTTATAGGGCCATTAATTGCTTCACTTTATAGCATTACTGCTTGGAGCCTTGTTATTCTTAAAAGAGGATTTTTTAAAAGGATAGTTAGAAAGGTTCTTTCTAAACTACGCATAGAAGTTAAGGAGAAACCCGTATTTGAAAGAAAAGTAATAACTCGAACGATTACTATTTCACTTGTTTTCTCTGTTCTTAAACTTCTATTAATGGGTTTTTCAGCTTATTTCGCTTATGCCGCCGTATCCGTTAATGTTACTTTTCTCGAATGCATCAAGGCTTACTCATTGGCCATGGCATTAGGAATAATTCCATTACCTGCAGGTGCAATAGGTGTTGAAGCGGGTTTTTCCCTAGTGAAACCTGGGCTAGGTGTTGTGCTTTGGAGAATAGCAACATATTACCTCATTACATTATTTACATTACCTTTCGCATTAATACTTATACATAAGAAAATAAGCTACTAACATGTAACTACTGAATGTAATATTGCGGAGGTGGAGTTAGTGAATTTATACGATGAAATTCTAATGAAACTCGATTACCATGAAATAACGTTAAAAATTGAGAAGTTTATTAAAACATATTTAGAGCAAGCAAACGCTAAGGGTGTTGTTGTAGGATTAAGTGGAGGAGTGGATTCATCAACTGTAGCAACATTGCTTGTAAGGGCATTAGGTAAAGAGAAAGTTTTAGGACTTATCATGCCTCATAAGGAAACCTCCCCTGATGACATTAAAGATGCTATAGCTCTAGCTAAGCTCTTAAATATTAACTACAGAATCATAGAGATTAGTAAACCTCTTGAGGACATAGTTGAAATTTCACCGTGGCTTAAAAAACTTACCAACAAGGTAGTTAAAGGAAACATAATAGCTAGATTAAGGATGATAGTTCTTTACTATCACGCTAACGCACTTAACTACTTAGTTGCTGGAACTGGAGATAAAAGCGAATATTTACTAGGCTATTTTACAAAATTTGGTGATGGAGCAGCTGATTTCTTCCCTATTTTAGACTTATATAAAACACAGGTTAGAGCATTAGCTAAGCATCTTGGAGTACCCGAAAAAATATATTCAAAACCATCTTCTCCAGGGCTCTGGAAAGGGCACTTAGCTAGAGAGGAACTCGGTTTTGAATATGACATTATAGACCAGGTTCTCTATGGTTATTTCGAAAAGAAACTAAGTGTTAATGCTATAGCGCATATTATAGGAATAAGTGTTAATGATGTAAAAGATATTTTAACTAGGGTTAAAATGTCTGAACATAAAAGAAAACTACCACCTTATCCTAAGGTTTCTTAGTTTTTAAATCCTAGGGTTTCTCTTAGCTTCCTATACTCCTTAATTATTTTCACTCCACTACTTGTACCTATTCTTGAAGCTCCAGCTATGAGAAGAGCTATTGCGTCTTCAGCATGCCTAATACCGCCAGCTGCCTTCACACCTATTTCACCTTTTACCGCATTAAACATTAGTGTTACATCATGTACTGTTACTCCTCGCGGCCCGAAACCTGTACATGACTTAACGTAATCCGCACCTGCTTGCTTAACTATCTTTGAAGCTTCAATAATTTCTTCATCAGCTAAATATCCCGTTTCAATGATTACTTTAACAGTAACTTTACCCATGGATTTAGCTAAATCAACTATTTCAGAAATTTCTCGTAAAACATATCCTTTATTTCCGCTTTTAAACTCCATAACATTCATTACCATATCTATTTCCGATGCTCCATTGCTTATAGCTTCTTCAGCTTCTTTAAGTTTTGTATTAAGTGTTTGATAACCGAGAGGAAAACCTATTACTGTGCCTATTCTGCAATCACCGTATTCCTGGACAGCCTTTCTTACATAAATGGGAGGTATCATGGCTAATGCAAATCCATATTCTATGGATTCTCTGCACACCTTTAGAACATCATTAAAGGTTAAGTTAGGCTTCAATATTGTATGGTCTATTGTTTTCGCTAATTCTTCAACACTAACCTTTTTCACAAAATCCATATGTGTTAAACCTCTATAGCGCAAGCGAAGTCACCTCAGGATCATATATCTGTAATTTTAGTGTAATTACTTTAACCTACTCTATTTTGAGTAGCTACTCTTAAATTTAAGTTACACTTTATTTGAAAAAGGTTGTAGTTTATGAACACGAGGGACGTAGCTTCAGCTGCAATACTTGCAGCATTCGCAATAGCTCTTACTCTTTCAGGGCTAAGCACTTTCATAAGAATGCCTCCTCCATTCTCCTATCTAGTATTTGATCCCGCTGAAATACCTTCACTTATTGCATACATGGCATACGGACTTAAGGTAGGAAGTTTAGTTGCTACACTTCACTTCCTATTTTTAATGTTTAGAGGAGAATTTGTCCCCATAGGTCCTCTAATGAAGTACACTGCCGTCTTATCTACCCTTATAGGGTTACATGTAGCTTATAAATTAAAGTTTAAGGAGGTAACTAGCGTAATTTTCGCAGCCGTACTTAGAGCCCTGATTATGAATATACTGAACATTATAATTTTAATGACCATATTTAGGGAGTTTCTTGAGAACTTAGGTAAAACTCTGCTTGAAGGACTTGTTTTAGCCTTAATCGTCACAGCAATATACAATGTAGCTCATGTATCACTTTTCGACTATCCTCTAGCGAAACTCGTCCTCTTAAGGATTAAGATAAAGAGGAAAAGCTAGTCTATCCATCCGCTTCGTATCTTTTCAACAATGTACTTGTCTGCTAAGAATCTTATGCTCTTACTAGCTAATGCTTCAATTTCAAGTTTAACCTTTTTATTTAAGAACATAAATATTTCTCTCTTCCATTTCCTAGTTTGGAACCACTTATAGTTAAGAAGTTCTTTAGCACGTTTAAGATCTTGTGGTGTTGCTTTAATTATATAGTTTCTTCTCTCTCTTACACCCAAGTATGGTGGTCTAATTAGCTTTCCAGAGTTGTCATGTTCTCCGAAAATATCACTCATGCTGACACCTAAGAATCTAGCGTTCGGGGTTGCTAATTTTTCGCTTTCATAAGATAAAGTAATGGATCCTATTTTGAATACGGAATATATGTACCATCCATATGGGTCAGCGTCTGTCAATATGTAGACAGGTAACCCGAATTCTTCGTTAAGTCTTCTAACAAATCTCCTCGTAGCCCTGTCAGGCTGACCTGCGCTCGTAATAAGTAATGCCTTATATTTCTCCCAGAACCTGTATCTATGAAGCTGCTGGAAAACAGCATCTTTCTCAACTACCAGAACAAATTCTGCATCAACATCAAGTATTTCTATTAAGTCTGGTGTAGGCTCTAAAGCGTAAGCTCCATGACCCATCTTTGAAGCATCAATAACATCTCCTCCTGATCTAAGCTTTATTTTTCCTACAAGTTTACCTTTCTCCTTACTTAGTATTAGCATATCTTCTCTAAGAAGCCCTGTCAAAACTTCAATATCTCTTATTACAGAGTCTGATTCTTTTTGTTCATCCCAAGTGTTTTCTTCTCTTTTCCTTCCGGAAAGGTCACGATATATTATGCTGTGTTTTCCTCTATAGTAAAGGTCTCTTATAGTTGGGTATTCATTGTTTATTAATGACTCATATATTATTTTCGCCATAAGCAATGTTTGCATGAACTTTTTAGCTTCATTAACGTCTAAAAATCTCCTTTTCTGAAGCTCTCCCCCAAGTAGGAGTAGCTTTCTTTCAGCATCATATATGGTATTACTTAGTGTTCTTTTAGGAAATACTAATGTTGGGTTTTTACCTTCCTTTATCTGTTCAACTAATCTAGAGAATACCTCATGGATTTTTTCAGCTGCCGCAAGCCTCTGCTTATAATCAACAGAATAATATTGTGACTCCATGGACTACACCCTTTACTCAATCCTTATATTAAACTTGTTTAAGTCAAAATCAAGCTTAATACCGGACTTTTCTAGTTTAGAAGTTACTAAGCTAAGTAGCATTTTCTTCAATTCATTAGTACTCAAATATTTTCCATTACCATTTGCTGTAGCTACAGGAGGCTTGCTTAGTAACGCTAGGCTTTCAGCTATTTCAGGAATGTATTTGAGGAAAGTTAGAACCTTTCTTTTTGCTTCTTCTTCTCTTTTCTTTCTTGAAAGGTACAGTCTTAATTTTCTAGCTGCTTCTCTTATTGCGTTTTTTATTTCCCTTTCTATTTCAGGCACATCAGCTATGCTTTCCTTACCAACACCCTTATAGGGCACCTTAGTACTGCATATGTGAACAAGAACAACTAGTGGTGCTGGAAATTCAACATTATAGGATTTCCAGTCTATTTCACTTGAAACTATTTTCCATGAAACATCAGCTTTTTCATCGTAAAGTAAAGGTATTTTATTTGCAAACCTATAGAGTTGTGGTTCATCTTTAAACCTAATGTTTCCTCCATAGGCAATTCCTACTTCAACAATAAATGGATGACCAGAATAGGCAGAAGGTCTTCTAGTAATGGCTGTAACAAAGTCTGGCTGTAAAACGCTTTTTAAACCTGCTTCAATAATTTCTTTTCCTAAAGGCGATAAGGCATCGGCCCTTGGAGGCTTAAATCCCTTATAATTTTTAAGCTTTATCATTAAAGTCTTTATTCCCTCATTTGTTAACAGCTTGGGTGACATATTAGGGTTAATACCTGCCTCTCTAAGGAATTTTTCAGCAGAAATTTCACCTACTCCTTGAAATGCTTCTACAAGAAACTCTTTTAATGTCTTAGCTTCTATTGATGCTAGAAGCATTTTTAACATTTCTACGTCTACACCGTGGGGATGAGGCTTCACTTCCTTAGGAGGTAATGGCATTTTTGTTATCGTTCTCGTATACGTTATTACTCTGTCTCCTTCAGGAGGTACAAACGTTATATTGGCGTATGGTGCTGCTATAGCAGTTCTCTTAATGTATTCATAAATTTTATTTTTAGCTCGAGCCCAATCACCCTCAAGAACCACAGAAACTGTTGTTCCATGAGATTTCCTCTTAAGCCTCCTTATTCTTTGATCAACTATTATTGGTTCATTCTTTTTTATATCAACAAGTATTTTAAAGTAATACTTGTACCTGCTGCCTAAAGGAGAAGTTTCTACCTCAACAGGTTTTCCCGTGGTAAGTTGACCATATAGTATAGCCATTTTTGCTCCTAAGCCAAACATTCCCCTAGTTTGCCTTAGCCTATATTTTGAACCGAAAAGAACCCTGCCAAAAGCATAAGGCACATATTGTGGAGGTATTCCTATACCATTATCTGATACTGTTACTCTGTAATGTGATTTCTCAGGATCTTCCTCCTTTATTCTAATATATATTGAGGGAAGTATTTCATGAGAATCACAAGCGTCAAGAGCGTTTTCTACAAGTTCTCTAACAGTCTGATACAGTGCTCTGCTTGGGTTCGAAAAGCCCGCAATTTCCCTATTTCTGTAGAAAAACTCTGCAGCACTAAGGCTTTTGAAAACTTCTCTTCTACGAGGCATAATGAACACCATATTGTCTACTTCGTGTTTCCCATACTGATACCATACTTGTAGGCTCTTTACTTATATTAGTTAGGGGTTTTAAATTTTAAGCTAATAGAAGCCTCTATTCATATGTTATCTCATTTTATTAATGAAGTACCTCATTCCTACGTAAAGAAGTGGGAGCAGAAGAGTAGCATCCCCGTAGACTACTGTTTTCTTTGCGCGCGGCTTAATCTTACCCCACGAAATCGCCTCACGCGGTCTTGCCCCACTAAGACTGCCATCGTATTCTAAAGCTGTTGTTACATAAACTGCATAGTCTAGGCCCTCTTTAAACTGATTCCACCATATTGTGTGATGTTTGCTAATCCCTCCCCCTATTATTAGTGCGCCTGTCCTTTTTGATTCGAAAATAATATCTGAAATTTTCTTCATATCGGCGAAAAGGTTTATTTTGAATTTCCTGAATTGCGAAAACATGAATAAGTTCGTTCCGAAAGCTCCATCAACAATACCCGGAACTATTACTGGAACTTTTCTCTCGTAAGCTGCTTTCAAAATTGAGTGCTTATCATTAATTCTTTTTCCAAACTCCCATAAAAGCTCGTAAACCGCCCATTCACTTTTTTCCTTAGAAACCTCCTCTAATACCTTATAAACTATTTTTTCTATAAGAGGCCCATAATTCTCGATAGGTATAAAAATGTTACCTAACCTGTGTATACCTTTTTCAGCTAAAATTTTATCATCACTCTCAAAAAATCCCTTATAATATTTTCCACCATAGCTTCTAGCTATATCATGATCTACTGCTCCACAAGTTGTTACTATAACGTCAAAATAGCCCTCCTTTATAAACTGGGCAAGTACCCCCCTAATACCTGTAGCAACAATATTAGCTGTAAAGGAGAGAAAGTTTGTCGATTCCTTATCGCTAATCATTTCAGCAAGAATTTTTGATGCCTCAATAAGATAGGCTGGTGTAAACCCGTATATTTTATCGTAAACTTCAATAAGCTCATAAGCCCTCATTTCAGGGTTAACTTCAACATCCGTTATTTCATGCAACTTCATTTTAGAAGCCTCCTTACTAAAAGACCGTATTTGGTATAGCAAAGGAGGTCTTATAAGTATTAATTAGTAATACTTTTATTTATCAGCTTTAACCTATGCTTTACTTAGGTGAATATATAATGGCTAGACTAAGGTATCAATGTAGAAGCTGCGCTAAAAGAGGTAAAGGCGGATTTTTCTCTTTGAAGAAAGAAGATGGAGCATCATTAAAGGAAATCAAGTGCCCTTACTGCGGTTCCTTGAACGTTAAATTACTAGGTTGAAAATATGGAGTCTATAGGAGCAGTTAAGGAAAAAATTGTTTGGGCCTCTCGTGTGCTTTTTGAAAGAGGACTAATAGAGATATATGATGGAAATGTAAGCTATAGGTTTAGTGAGGAATATTATATCATAACCCCAAGCCATATTGCTAAAAATGCTTTAACAATAGATGATTTAGTTGTAGTTTATTTTAATGATAGATGGGTTAATGTTAAAGGTTTAAGACCTTCTGTTGAATTTAAAATGCACAAATTAATATACCAAAAATTTAAGAATGCAAAAGCTGTAGTTCACGCACACAATCCATATGTTGTAGCATTGACGGAAATTATACCTAATATTGATGAAGCGTTAATGGAGGCAACAGGTGAAACAAAATACTACATACCTGATGGAATATCTATAGTGCCAAGGTTACCTCCTGGAAGCTTAGAACTTGCACAAGCAGTTGCTGAAAGCCTAAAAGGGCCAAACTCTTTAGCCATTCTTAAGGGACATGGTGTAGTCGGTGTTGGAGAAACCATAGAAGATGCTCTACATAGAGTCCTAGTTGCGGAGAGGAATGCCAAAATAGTTTATATTGAAAGCTTGTTCAAGACAAGTCTGAAGTAAAGGACTGATTAGAAAATGAAGTTTAAAGCTGTAGTTTTCGATATGGATGGAGTCTTAGTTAAGTCTGAAAGCAGCTGGGAAAAACTTCACAAACATTTTAATGTTTGCGGATTAGGGAACTTCATAAAGTACTTAAACGGTGAAATAACGTATAAAGAATTTATGCTTCTTGATACTCTATTATGGATTAAGGCTAAGAAAAGTATTCATAGAGATGAAATAGAGGAGGTTCTTCTTAACGAGGAATTTGTAGACGGAGCTAAAGAAGCCATAGGAAACCTTAAGAGACATGGTTTAATAACTATGATTTTAACTTCAGGAATAGATATTTTAGCGAATCATGTAGCAAAAACATTAGGAATAAACTATGTACTAGCTAATTCCCTAGTTTTCGACAAAAACGGGTATCTTAAACCCGGAGGCATAGCCAGAGTTCCACTTCTCGATAAGGATAAAGTGCTATACTGTTGGTCTTTAAAGAAAAACATTAAGCTTAGGGAAATAGTGTATGTTGGAGATAGCGTTTATGACATACCAGTCTTCATGTCTAATGTTTTCTCCGTAGCTTACACGTGTGACCGTAGTGTTTCGAAAAAAGCGAATATTTCATTTTGCTCTAGCAGATTAGATGAAGTAGGCGAATATATTATAGGATTAGCCTTTAACAACACCTAATGGTCTTAGTTTAATTAGTATTCGCGAAAGCCCTGCTTTAGCTACTACTCTAACTACAGCATCTGACGGCTTATAGGCTCCAGGGGCTTCCTCAGCTACCACTCTCTTAGATGCTGCTCTAAGCTCTATACCCATGCTTTTTAGAGTTTGAATTATTTCTGTCGCTCTATATCTTCTTGTGGCTTCAGCTCTTGAAAGAACACGACCACTACCATGGCATGTAGAGTACCAAGCCGTTTTTCCTGACTCAATACCTAACAGGACATAGCTTGAAGTACCCATTGAGCCAGGTATTAAGACAACTTGACCTAAGTCTCTATGGTCTCTTGGTATTTCTGGATGCCCTGGCGGAAATGCCCTTGTAGCACCTTTTCTATGGACAATAAGTTTTTTCCTTCTACCATCAACTTCGTGTTCTTCGACTTTAGCTATATTATGTGCTACATCGTATATTAGTTCTAAACCTAGCTTATCAGAGTCTTCGTGAAATACTTGCTTAAATGATTCTCTAACCCAGTATGCTATTAGTGTTCTATTGGTAAATGCGTAGTTCACGGCAGCGCTCATTGCGGCGAAGTAGTCCTGAGCCTCTCTAGCATTCCAAGGTACAGAGACGAGCTCTCTATCTGGAACATATATTCCATATTTTCTCATAACACGCTCCATTACGTGAATGTAGTCTGAGGCAACCTGATGTCCTAAGCCTCTGGAACCACTATGTATCATAATAACTACTTGGCCTACACTATGAATGCCTAGTCTCTCAGCAGCTTTCCTATCATATATTTCTTCAACCATTTGTATCTCTAAAAAGTGGTTTCCACTACCTAAGCTTCCAAGTTCAGGAGCACCCCTACGTTTAGCCCTTTGGGAAACTTTGTCGGGATCTGCAGATTCCATTTTACCTTTCTCTTCAATATGTTCTTTATCCTCAGGCCAAGCATATCCTCTATCAATAGCCCAATCGACTCCTTCAAGTAGTACTCTGTCAAGCTCAGAAATAGTGAGCCTTATTTTACCTGCCCTACCGACACCTGCCGGAATATTTCTAGCTAAAGCATCCACTAAATCTCTCATTCTCTTCCTAACTTCATCAACCATGAGGTTTGTTCTGAGGAGCCTAACACCACAGTTAATATCGTAACCTACACCACCTGGACTTATCACGCCTCCTTCGTCAGGATCAAAAGCTGCTACACCACCTATTGGAAAACCATAACCTTGATGCCCGTCAGGCATTACAAAACTTGACTTGACAATTCCGGGCAAGCAAGCAACATTAGCTGCTTGTTGAAGGGTTCGATCTTGCTGCATTTTTTTAAGCAAAGTTTCATCTGCAAATACTATTGAGGGAACTCTCATACATCTAACAGTGCCCTTAGGTATTTCATATGCTACATCGCTTATCTTACGTAGCGGTATAACCATTCGAAAAATCACCTCTCAATTTAGCTCTTACATTATCTATGTTTTACCTGTTTAAAATTCTTCCCAATTATCACTTTAATGTTTATAAAGACCCCCCATAATACTAATAATTTGAAGTATTGATTAGGTGTTTTAAAGGTGTCTTTTACTTTACTTATTCAACCATGTGGTTATGTTCCATTAGACATTTTGCTGAGACTTAGCAAAGATTTAGAGAACAACATAAACTTTAGTGTAACGGTTTCCTCAGAAACACTGGTTCCGCCATTAATACATTATGATTGGAAAAGAGGCCAGTATTTTGCTGAGAAAATACTCAGCTGGATTTATGAGAATTTAGGTGGTCTAGGATACGATAGAATAGTTGGTATCTGCAACATAGATGCCTACGTTTCACCCTTAAATTTCGTATTTGGTCTTGCTGATCCTGTAAGAGGCGTAGCTTTAGTTTTCCTTCCAAGATTAAAGCCTTCATTTTATGGTGAACATGAGAATTTTGAAAGATTTTATGTTAGACTATTTAAGGAGGTATTGCATGAATTAGGGCATACCTTCGGATTAAGACATTGCAACATTAGAAAATGCGTCATGAGCTTTAGTAATTCAATACTAGACGTTGACTTTAAAGAAGCTGCCTTCTGCAAAAAATGTGCTGGCAAACTTTTAAAAGCAGGTATTGAAGTTTCTAGGAAACTTATGCTTCCTTAATTATAAACCTTGGAGGCTCTATTCTTTGACTACCACATTTAGGACATTTACTTGGCTTTCTAGGCTTATTTAGATTTTTAAAAACGTACCCGCAATTCCTACAGATCGGAGGAACCATATATAAAACGAGTCTTCCTCTACTCTCCCTACGTATAGTTTTTGCAACATGTGTTAAGTGAGAATAAATGTCCTTCACCCTTTCCCTCTCGACACCTAATTCGTTAGCTATCTCCTCAATAGTAAGGGGAGTGCTAGTTGCTATTAGGAGCTTCTTTATTCTTTCACGTAATGTTTCCATTGCTTCCATTAAATATTTTCCTCCATATTACCTTACCAGATTAAATGTCTAATACGAAACGAGCAATCCATTTATCATTTACCTTGCCTATGAACATTTGACTATATGTTGCAGCTTTAACTTCAACTTTAGGTTCATGCCTTTTCTCATCGAATTTTTCACCCCAGCCTGTTGCCTTAACGACATATTCTTCATTATCCTTCAATATTTTATGAACTTTAAACTTACTAAACACCAGAAACTCTGTTGAATAATAGTAGAGCCAATCCTCTAACCAATTATATAGAAGGTTTTCTAAATCAAACCCCCTTGTTTCAACGTTTCTCTCAACCTTAGGTTCAACTTTAGAAACATCAACCATGACATCAAACATAGCTACTGCCGCATTTTCTAAAAGCTCCTCTAAATTACTTCCATACGCTTCAATATATGCATCTGCCGGATGGTCTAAGAACTTATACTTCCTTTTCATTTCCAACTCCACCCTCCACCAATTAACTTAAGCTTGTGGTTTTAGAAAAACTCTTATTTACATCAAACTCCTTGTTTCCTTATGGAGACGTAAGAACGTGAACGGTGTTCTTTATGGAAGAAGAAAAAGTTTCTTTCAACGAAGAAATAGAAGTTCTTGATAAAGTTACAGCAAAAATTAGTAAATCACGAAATCTTTCAAAGAACTTTGCAATTGCTGTTTTAGCAATAGGGGTGTTAATGTTCGCAGTCGACTCTGTTCGTAATGGATTTACTGTTGCAGCAATAGCTAACGCCATAATATACGTAGTATTTGCTGTAGTAGGCTTTCTTCTATTAAGCGCCATAAGTTATAACCAGCGCTATGTTTTAGAGGTATTAGAGGATGTAAAAAGATATTTAAGAGAAGGTAATATGAAGAGAGCTTCAAAACTCCTTAAAATGGTTGAGGATTCTTTCGTAGTAAAATTTGGTGCTGCTTCAGAGGATTTCGAAGCATTTTTGAAGTCTTTTAGAAGAAAGCAGAAAATGCTAGGTAAACAATCTAAATAATAGTTCTTAAGTCTGGATTGTCTAAAACAATACTTTGAAGTATAGGGTTAAAGTACATACTGATTGCCTTAACAGCGATACCAGCCTCAATAGCTTTTTTAAGAAGCTTTCGAATTAAGGGATCTACTTCGTCATTAGGCTTAAACGCTTTAACATATGGTAAAGCAGCAATAAAGACTATTAATCCTTTTCCACCTTTTTTGCAATAATTTGTTAATTCAGTAATATGCCTTCTACCTCTGATCGATAAACAGTCAGGATACATTGCTAAGAACCTATTGCCACGCATAACAGCGCTTTTAAGTTCTATATAAACTAGGTTATCTCCGCATTTAGTTAGGTAGTGGTTGCCCGTGCTTTATCTTTTGATTATTTTCGAAACTACGGGCTTCCCCCTCAGCCACCTCATGTGGTTCGGTAGCTCATCGGGGGGCTACATTGACCGCCACCACTTGGGCGGTCTTACGGGGGGGTAAAGCCGTCATCGGCAAAGCCTGATAGCTCCCTAATACCTATCGGGAAAAAGAAATATAAATGCAGCGTTTCAAAAGTGTTTAAATACTATCCAAATTTCTAAAACAACTCAAGTAACCAAATAAGCAAATAGTCTAAAGTAGAGCTGCCGAGTTTAGGATTTCTCTTAACATTAAAGCATTTCTTAAGCCAGGGAATAAGATTAAGACTAACTGCTTTCTCGAAAGCTTTCATTTGAAAATAAGTGTCTACAAGCACTCCATAGCCCATATCTTCAAAGGCAATAATTCTTAAGCGGCCTAATTTGCTTAGACAATAAGCTTTCCTACCCCTTAACGATGTAGTCAGTAAGTCTCCCAGTATTGTTAATGTAAGCTTCTACTTCTTTTCCATTGAAAACTACTGAAACTATGAACCTATTTACACGTTTAATCACTATACATTCAATAATATTTTGTAGCTTCAGAAGCATTTTCATAATGTCTCACTATGAATATTTAGAATTAATTCCTTATATTCTTAAAGTTAATTTTTTTAACTATAAATAAAAATATAGCTAAATTTATATTTAGGGAATTTATATTATATACTCAGGTGATGTTAATGAAGAGATTTGGAGAACTAATATATACACCTGAGATTGCCTCGAAAGAAGTCATCAGCAAGGCTGAAACACATACGCCAAAAATAGAAGCACCATTTAAGGTAAAGGCAAATGAACCATTTACTGTTAAAATAAAAGTAGGCCCCCACCCAAATACAGTCCAGCACTCAATTAGATATATTGAAGTATACTTTTACGAAAAAGAAAGAGCATATAATCCAATACGTTTAGCAACAATTAGCTTAAGCCCCGAATATACTGAGCCAGACATTACATTAACAATTAAGCTTAAGAAAAGCGGAGTACTTTACGCTATAGAATACTGTAGTCTTCATGGACTATGGGAAAATAGAAAAGAAATAAAGGTAGAGTAGAACGCGATGAATAAAAGTATAAACAGTATAGTATCTAAAGCAGTAGAAGTTTATAACAAATATAGAGCACTGGAGGCTGAAGCCGAAGTTCTAAAAATAAGTGGTAACAAAATTATTGTCAAGTTTAAAGGCTCCTTCTGTGAAACATGCGGCGTTAATGATTGGATTGAAGATTTCAAATATGTTTTAGAAGATTTAAATGTTGATTCCGAACTTGAGAGAATACATGGGAATGAAAAATTTAGAATAGGTGTTTTCAGAGTTAAACGGAGAGGTTAGAAAGTAATGATAAATGAAAAGGATTTAGAAATAATAAAACTAATGCGGGAAAATTCCAGAATACCCTATACGGAATTAGCTAAAAGAGTAGGTATAAGCGACGTTGCTGTAATAAAGAGGATAAAGAAGCTTGAACGCCGAGGTATAATTAAGAAATACACTATTATCGTGGACCCCAAAAAATTAGGCTACAATTCCGTATCCATAGTCGGTATTAATGTTGAACCGGAATACATATTTCCGACAATATCGTTTCTTAAAGACAAAGAATACGTTAAGTACTTAGCTTTATCCTCAGGAGACCACACATTAATGGCCGTAATTTGGGCTAGGAATGGCGATGAATTAGCTAAAATCTTTGAAGAAATAACTAAACTTCCCGGCGTTACCAAAGTATGCCCATCAATAATACTTGACGTTATTAAAGAAGAATGAAGGATAAAAACTTAACACCATATCTACTCTATTTCGATACCGAATATTATCGATGCAAGTTTTCCGATAATAAACGTTATAATAGCTGAGCCAAGGCCTGCTACAACTAATTCCGCCATTTTCCTCTTTACACTCAACCCTGCTGAGATAGCTATTACAAAACCTATAAACATGAGTAAAAATGCTGCTAAAAGAAAGGAAAGCGGCATAGCGTAAATTACGGGCAAAGCTATGAGGTAAGGTGTTAAGGGAATAAATGCCCCAATGATGTAAAATATTCCTGTGTAAAGTCCTGATTTCTTTGGATCCTCGAGAGTTTCTTCCCTTAAGCCATATTCTTCTTCAGCAACCATTCTTCCCAGAAGACTTCTATTTTTAAAGGCGTCATCAATTATCGCTTCTACAGCTTCTTTAGAGAAACCCTTCTCTCTCATTAGCTTAGAGATTCTCTCTTTAAAGACATGAGCAACGTATTTTGAAGCAAGCATAACTCTTGAAATAATGCTTAGTCTCACCTGCTTTTGTGCTTTAACACTAGTGTACGTACCTATTCCCATAGATAAGACAC
>CAZLZO010000029.1:0-16909 GCA_964564025.1 uncultured Desulfurococcales archaeon | reverse complement strand
TAACTATTGCCGAATACTCTAGCTTAACAAATGCCACTAGAAGCGCTTGTGTAAGTAGCCAAATAACTAGTAATATTGAGGCTATGAAGATGAGAGAATAAATTATCCCTGTATGTTTAGTCTTCATTTTATCTTTAAGAATCTCCAATTTCCTTACGTAAAAGATTAACAATGTCAGCACCGCAGCGGAAACTGTGATAAAGAAGTAGCCGACGCTAAAGAATTTAAACGGAATAGAAGAAGCAATCTTAATGGCGTAGGCCGAGGAAAAAGCTAAATGTATGATTATGAGAGCCACTAAAGCCTCTATAAACTCAGGTTTTCGTATAAAGACAGCTATTAAAGAGGAAGTCCATCTTAATTTGCCTTCACTATAATTATTCGACATAAGCTAACACCATAAACCATAATAAATGCTCTTGGAGAAGAAAAAAGTAAAAACAGAGTTTAAATTATTTTAGCCTCTTTTCTTCATTTTAAGGTACTCCTTTTTTATACGATCTAGTAACTCGTGTGGAACGGTATTTCCTCTAATTTCACCTAATAATTCCTCATACTTACCATCGTATATTAGCAGTCTTGATTTTCTCGTATAGTCTAGCACGAGAAATCTTCTTGTTCTTCCATTTACTTTAACCTTAAATGATATGAATTGTTTTCGCCCTATAATATCAATATCGTCACCTAATTGTTTAACATAGTTAATTATCTGACCCGCAGCTTCGGCTAATATCGGATTTTTCTGCCTAATTTTCTCTAAAGATTCTTCTATGGATAATGTTGTCCAAAAAGGTCCCCTAACCATCATAAATGTTTGGAGAAATCCAATTAATCTCTCTAAAGTTTCAAATTCATGTCTTTCTACTACTCTTCCATTCTCCCTAATCTCAAATATGTAAGTTTTTACCATGGAAATCACCAGAATAATATATACAAAAACCGCATTTAAAGTTTACTAAGTCTATATAGAGTATAAATACTGTAGATTAACTTTAGATACTTTTAAGTAATATGTAAAAACTATAGTGATGAATTAGTATTTTAATAGTGACCTATATTTTTGATGAAACAGATGATGAACTGTTTTCATTTCGTTTCATTTTTAAAGTAGTGAGGATTAATGTACTCAAGCTTGTTCATTTTACTAAATGGCCGAAATCTTTCATGAATTCCTGTAACACTATGTTATCTATGGTGTCTCCTATAGCAAGCGGATCTATTTCTTTGTTTTCGTGAAGTAGTTTAATTAGCATGTATCTTATTTTTAAGGAGAATTGCTTGGTTTTCTTTACTATTTTGCGTGTTTTCTTGTCGTTTGGTGAAAGGTAACCGTACTCTACGTCATAGCCCATGCTTTTTAAGTCTTTCATGAGTTTTCTTGTGTAGGAATTTCTTTTCTTCAATGCATTTAAGGTGAATTCTGAAACCACAATTAGCCCAGGTTTAATGTTTTGAATGAATTTTATAAGATCTTCATACTTTCCTAAGGTCTTCAAATATTCTTTGGATGCTGCTCTTGTATAGCATTCGTCTTGAAATTCCGCTACATAATCTACATCTATGTCTAATGCTACATAAGATCCTTTAACTTCCTTGGCAAGGTTTTCTAGGTTCTGTGGGGGGCTTAGGTAAAGTTTAGCCTTAAGAAATTTCTTTATTAGTAATTCATGGTAAACTATCTCTCCTAATTTTTCATCGTCAATATGCTCACCAGTTAATGTAGAGATTTCCTTAGCTTCGGCAAAATTTCATACTTAAATCTCTCCTTAGGAATTACGAGATAATATTCTGCCTCAGGACATTGTTCTCTTAAAAGGATATGTGCAGAAGGTCTTAGAAATATAAACATGTGATGTTCTGGTAGGCGTACTATTAGTTCTCGAAGAATTCCTGTAAACCCGCTTGAAAAGTATAGATCTAGGTGGCTATCAAATGTCACTATGGTGTCAGGATAATATTCACTAATGTATATTGGTGAAGCAGAGTGAAAACTCGTGAATACGGCTTTCATGAGTACTTCCTCAATAACTGTTATAGGAAGGATTCAATAATACTCAACATTGCCTTAAGTTCATTATATGTTTTTTCGTCAAGATCCTCGCTCTGCTCTTTTATAGGATGTTCAAGAAGTCTTCTATGCTTATTTACATAATTTAAGGCATTTAAAATAGCTCCTCTAATGTTGGGATCCTTATCCTTTAATAGGTCCTTATGGTATCTACGAAGTAATTCTATTAGTTCGCCAAATGTTGCACCATCCAGAAAGTCTACAATGTTTCCTTTATCAGGTCTTTTATTAATAGTGTTCTCAAACTTCTTAACCTTTTTCGGAAGTTCCTTTGCTACCTTCTTCCTCCATGATTCTCCAAAAACCCTTTCAAACATTTTTCTAATTTTTTCTCTCAATAAAATCTCAGTTTTTGGTATCCTATTACGAATTTCAACTAATCTTGGGAACTTGTTAAGTAGCTTTAAATTTTCAAAATAGCTTTCTAAGTAGGGTGGAAATGTTTTGCCTATACGTATCTTCTTTTCAATTACGTTTATGAATTCTGAAAGAAAGAAATTAATTACCATTTCTTCTCCTCTTGGAAGTTCTTTGCTTTTTTCTATAACATAGAACCTTCTCTTTTTTTCATTAAATAAAAAGATAAGCGTTTTCCTATTAACATAGCTAAAGTATCTATTTATTGTCGGTAAGGATTCCCTTATTATGAAGATTATATCAAGAACATGATCAATCGTTCTTAAACGTTTTTCTACATCGTCAAGAATGGTAGTGTAAAGTCCTCTGCTAAAAATGTATGGTATTAGAACTACGCCTATATTAATAGGGTTACTACCTAAATCTACTACATATTGAAGGTTCCAACAGTATGCACCATCTTCTTCAAATATTGTCTTCAGTTCGGCACGAGGAAATACTCCCTTAACGAAAGAGCTTAAAACATCATCGAGAATATTTTTCCATTCTCCTGTAAGTTTAAGTTTTGTTGCCTTAATAAGTTTCCTTAGGGTATTAATTGCAAAAGGTGATATGGCAAAATAATGTTTAGACTTTTCAACGATAAGATGTGAGGTTTGAGTTACTTCTCCAATACTCTTTGAAAGAACAGGTATAAACTCATTACTGCATGTTTCGAGTAATTTTACATTTTCTAAGAGTAAATTGTTAAAAAGCTGATAACATCTTCCTCCTGTATCGGAATCTTACCCTTAAATTTCTCTTGCAAAGTACTTAAGAATAATGTCGGTATTAATTGGGAACTCTCGTACCCCCTGCTTGTCCTATAGTAAAGAATGTTGGCTAAGCCATATTTTATTAGAAGTTTCTCTAAGTCATATTGTGTAGTTTTTTCTTCTTTGTCAAAAAGCAAACGTACCATTTATGAAGATCATTAACGTATGTTGTGTTAGATAAAGCATATAGTAAGAAGAGAAATTCATTTCTTTCCTTGAAACCTAAGTTTGCATAGACTTTCTCGTACCATTCAAGGAAGTTATCGGTATAATTATTAACTATGTAATTCTTTATAGCGTTTCGCCATGTGTAAAAGTCCGTAGTGAGTTTCTCCATGTCTTTAACGATTTCCTTTAAGAATAGTATAATGTCATTAATAAAGGGTTCCTTCAAGTTATATCTTATAGCAAGATTCTTCATTATGTATGGATAATTTTGTTCTATGCCATAACCGGCTGACATGGAAGTAGGATTTTGAGCAAATTGGATGAAGGCATCTATTGCTGCAAGCTTCTCTATATCATTAGTAAATTTCATGGCAAGATCTCTATCAAAAACATTCTTTAGGAAGAGCTTTATCTTATCGTTATTGTTAAGATTATTTAACATTAGTATGCATTCCTCTAATTATTTAAAATACTTTTCAAAAATAAAAATTTAAACTCCAAGCTTATTCTGTTTAATATGGGCATATTAAAGCATTTAATAAAAATGTTAAGAAGTAAAGTTTTGCTGTAATAATTTTTACCCTTGTTTCGATAGTTTATTTTGGTGAATAGTTTATGAGTGATTCCTTCTTTAAAATGTTTAGCATAGTGGATGGTAAGCTTGGTTTTTATGAGGAGAAGGTTTTGTCTTTGGATGAGGTTAGGAATGTTTTGCTTAGGTTTCCTTGTGTATTGCCGTTTACTTCTTCGAAGCGTTGCTATGTTTTGAGGAATGTTCCGTTGAATGGTAGGTTTGCGGACCTGGTTATTGTTGTTAAGGAGAAGGGTGGTTTAGACTTCTATGTACCTTACTTTAACTGGTACAGTGCTGGTAGCACTGTTGAAACTACTTACCCCTCGGCGCAGAAGGCTTATTGGGATTTAGGTGTTCAAATAGAGGATGTTGATGAGGAATTGATGGATTTAAGCTATAAGCTTAGGGAGTCTAAATCTAAACAGGCAAGAGAGCTAAAGAATTCTATTAGGGAATTGCTTGGTGTTAAACGTATTAAGGTAAACAATGTTATAGCAGTTATTGTTGTTGATAAATTAACAAAAACGTTTGAGGAACTAATAGATGCTATTAACGAGATGACGGATATGCTCATATATGCTATGGAGTTAAGAGCTTACTGCAAAAACAATAAGGAATGCGTATACATAGCTAACGGATATGAATAATAAGTAAAAATATAGTATTATATTTATAATGGAAAACAACGCATTTCTTTGAATAGAGGAAGTGCTTATAAAGATATTTATTGTTGTGAACATAGGTTATATTGCTAATTAGAGGTTAAACTGTAATGAGTAGTTTAGGTAATGAAGAAAGAAAGCCAGTAGGCTACGTAATGACAGGTACAAGCACATCTAATGCTACTTTTCAATTAACTAAGTACGGCGAAGAACGCGTTTATGAAGGTATGCTGTTAATTATAAAGTCGAGAAGAAACATAGATTACCTAGTAAGAGTTGAAAACATAAAACCGCATTCAGAAGCGTTCGCTGAACATTCACCGTTCGTTATAGCTAGGAGAGAAGGATTAAATGTAGAATTCATTGAAAGTATTGATAAATTTTACATGGTTGCTGAAAGCACAATCCTAGGCGAAATAGGAAAACACGGGCTAGAAGAACCTCGTAAACCACCGCTACCTGGTGACACAGTATACTTATTCGACATGAAACAGGACATTGAAAAAGTATATGGAGTAAAACCTGGCGATCCAGGAATAATCTGGATCAAAAGTATTCTCGGATACAATAATCTTCCACTACCTCTAAACGTTGAAAATATAACAATGCACATGGGAATATTTGGAGTAACCGGAAGCGGCAAAAGCTACGCAACAGGGGTACTAATAGAGAAACTATCGTCAATACCAGCTAGAACACATGATGGAAGAAGAATAGAGGTAGCAATACCAACAATAGTTGTAGATGCAAACGCAGACTACCTAGACTATCATGAAGAATTCTGCAAAAAAGGAAAGCTAGGAGCATTCAACGAAGTAAAAAGGTTCGTTTTCAAAACAGCTAGTAAAAAAGTCTTACAAGCTCCCTTCACAGAAACCATAAAGATAAGCTTAAGTGGGTTTACACCTCGCGAAATCGCCGAATTAATAATGGCCTATAAAACTGGTGGCATAGGTGAACTACCAGAACTACAGGTTAGCGGATTAGAAAGAACACTCACAGAAATCGCTAAAGAATATGACGATTTAACTGAAGTATTTACTAGAAAAATATTTCTAATATACGATAAATTGGACGAGCTGAGTAGCGGTAAAGAAGCAGTTATACATTCTTCAACAGCAAGAGCAATCCGTACAGCAGTTAGTAAATTCCACCAAGACATAGTGGAGAAGATGGAGCTCCTTTCAGAAAAACCTAGCATAGATGAAAAATTCGTAGACTGGCTTGTGAAAAACCCCTCACTAATAATACTCGACTTTTCACCTGAAGGAGCACCAGGAATAAGCCAACCAATAAAACAGCTTGTAATAGCATATCTAGCCCGGCTACTCTTCTATAAGTTCACTAAGTATAAATTGAAAGGACAGGAAAAATATTTGCTCTTATTAATTGAGGAAGCCCAGAACTACATACCCTCAAAAAGCTACCCTGTATCTGCAAGCGTAGCCAGATCGTACTTATCGTTAATAGCTACACAAGGCCGCAAATTCGGCATAATACTTGGCCTAATATCGCAGAGACCAAGCTTCATCGACCCAGTAGTAGTTAGCATGATAAACACATACTTCATTTTCCGTATAAGCCCAGAAGATGTCAACTACGTTATGAGACTCTCCGGAGGTTTGCCAGAGACTCTAAGAAATAGAATAACTAGATTATCACGCGGAGTAGCAGTAATCATGGGACAAATGAACATGCTTGGAATGCCTGTCATCATAAAGTTTGAAAGAAGAAAAGTAACACACCATATGGGTTCAACACACGTAATGGACACACTAACGAAAACCTATACAGAAAGCAAGAAGAAGAAATAAAACACTTCAATAAGCCAAAATGTCGAGGCGAAAAATATAATGCAATCATATGATGACGTAGATTTAAAGAAAAAACTTATCGAATTTAAATTAACAGAGCCACGAATAGCCATAGAGCTGGTCAGAAAAGCCGTAGAAAAGAAACGTGAGCACCAAGCCCTCATTTTTCGTTTAAACAAAGTAGGTGATAAACTATTAAGCAAAATGCTTGAAAACAAAGAGGGCAGAAAATACCTACACATAGTAACCACGACAAAAGAAGATGAAGAAAGATTTTCGCAAACACCAATAGCTGGCATAGATGGGAGCTTCCAAGTTGTCGGAGGCAGAGGACGTAGATATTATATTATGTTAACAGCAGTTATTGTAGAATTACCCCAAGGATTAAAAACAAGCAAAGATGAAATCAGAATACACTATCCAGAAAACGGTATTGACCTACTATCATTTGATGATCCAACCCTTGGAGAACAAACACATAACGTCGCCGAAGACATAATGATGTACTATGAAACAGCGGCCATATACGAAGCAATTAAAGCATGCAAGGAGCATAATAGATGTTTTCAAGTATTCATTGATGGACCACTAGCCGATCCTCCTAGACCAACGTCATATGAGGGTGCTATTTTATTAAAAAACAATTTCAACATAGATAACTACATAAAATTCCGAAGTAGTATCTTAGCAGAAGCGTATAGTTTAAAAGAATATGGCTTACATATTGCTGGATATGTTAAAAGCAGCAAAAGCGATAGACTACTAAAACTTAACCTAATAAAACATTTTAATATTGAGGAACATATCCTTAATGAATTTGCAGGAGATAGCGAGTTAGCATATATTATCTTAAGTAAATTAGTTTTAAATAGTACTCTTGAGAAACAAAAAGCATTTAGCTACATAGGGCCATTCAAAGCATCTGGAGGAATATATGAAGAATATAGTAAACATGGTATTGACATTTATTTTATATATGGAATAAATAAGCACTATAATAGAGTATTTAGGCTGGAATTAGGAATACCTCAAGAGGAAAGAGTGGACATACAAACAGTAAATGACTACATGGATAAATTATACAGAATCGCAATAGCTACAACTTTACCGGGTAATGTTCACCCCTTACCAATAGTGTTAGCACATGAGAAATGTAAAATCAGAAAAGGTGCAGCGGAATTTATTTATGAGACAATACTTACAAGAATATACAAAGATCTTCTAACACAGCAGCAAAATAATCTTCAACAATTCATATCCTTTAACATTCTTATGGAAGATTTAAAACACTAAATTTTTAATTGTGTAAAGCAATTGTAACTCACCATCTTTATTGTGCTATTTTTGTAAAATTTTGAGAAAATATTATTTATTCATTAATAAACTTATAACAATGAAGGATTTATGTACAATAACAATATTCAAGGTGTAATAATGAACGAAAATGCAGTATCTCTTAGTGAATTGACAATTAAAGGATTCAAATGCATACCTCCATGGAATGAGACGCAAAGATGCATTATAGATGGGAAGGAGTTATTACCTTCTGAAATTTATAATTTCAAAGATTTAGGGAATTTTATTGTCATAACGGGTGAAAATGCTTCAGGAAAAAGTACATTAGCACAAGCTCTATTTTTGTTATTTGGTCTTGCGACAATTTTTCCAGAAGAACCTAGCGAAAAAGAAAAGGATGAAGTTAGAAGCGTAATAGTTAGCCTTGTATCAAAGTATATGGGATTAAATAGCCTAAACGATCTTCAGTATATATTCCATAACGTTAAATATAATGATTTAGGAATGGAAGCTGACGAGATCAAAATAAAGGCTGTTCTAAGCTACGGTTCTAATGAGTATAAATACAGTCTTTCACTCGCAAAAGAAAGTTTTACTCCTTCCTTTTATGTCGAATCTTCTGCACCTCTTATTCTTGACGTAATAGTGTTTGCTCCAATATATCCGGGAGAAAATAGGCATAGCGGCATTTTTTCGGCTAGAGGAATAAATGAAATAAACTTTAGGATAGTCGGGGACAAAGAACATCCCTCATACGATGTAGTTTATTCATATAGACTACATAACGTTATGGTAAAAGATAAAAAACTAGGATTTCGGCGACTCTTACCTATAGAATTCGCACCACTAGGCTACTATGTTACTTCAAGACTTAAAATTGTAGAAAGAATACAGAAGCTAATTCTTGAAGAAGCCGTTAAAGAACACTTAACAATATTTATTTATGAAGAACCAGAAATAGGACTTCATCCTCTGCTCCAAAAAAATCTCGCCGAAAAGTTACTTAAAAATACCGGTGAAAATATAATCACAATACTATTAACTCAATCGGATCATTTATTAAACACAATCATAGATGTTTTAAAAACAGATAATGAAGTATCTAGTAGAGTAAAGGTATCCTTTATTGATGTTTGCCAGAAAGAGATCATGTTGAAAAAAGTTGTTACGGAAGAATCCGGTAAGACTAGACAAGCGACTATTTCGTGTATATATCAAAAGTTTTATGTTGATCCGAAGAATCCTGAAGTACTAATCCCTGTCAAAAACAATGAACCTCGTAGTGAATTTAAAGAAAGCACTAATCTATGCGGTATTCATTCCTTTATAAAAGCTCTATTAGAAAGCACTTAGGGAGATTATAATGGTAGGTTATAGGCTTCTATTAGCGCTTGATTCCTCCGTAATTAAAAATGTAATTGTAGATGGCGTTATATTACATAAAGATGTTCCAGAGAACGTAAAAGATTTTGTAGAAAACTTAATTTTCAAGACCATTGAAAGCAATGGATGTATATATCTATATAGATGTATCTGCCGTGCATACCTTCCTAGACGTGAATACTATGGTGTTTTAGAAAAATCTATAGAGACCCTTTATACTTATTTAGAAGATGTTAGAAATAGATACTATAGTGATTTTTTGAAATTTAAGAAACTTAAAAACTATCATATCTCACAGCCATGCGCACCAAGTAAGAACTCATTATCTCAAGCTAACATATGTGTTTTTGAACAACTCATTATCAAAGTATTACAAGTAATTCTTAATCTTGCATTTGTCTCTAAACAAGGAGGAAATCTTAATTGGAAAATATGCTTTATAGATTGTCCTTATGATATTGACAACTACGTATGTAAGAAACTTAAATATAAGTATTCAAACAATCACGATTGTGACATATGTGTAAATAATGTAGGAAAAAATCTCGAAAGCTGTAATAAGAATATCCAAACATACGTAGGGGGCAATGCTACCCTTAACTGTCTAAACAACATGATTAAGAAAATATGTTATGATCCTAATTATGCAAGATGCATCGAAGACCTTCACGTTTACTTAACACCCTTCTGCAACACTTCGGAAATTTGTCTTTATGATGACTATTGCGAATCAATGTGCAATTTAGATTATGGCAGTAATACTAAATGCATATGGGCTCTAACCTTTGGCAAATGCGATGACGGCGACTCCATATGTTTTCCTTCTAATAGAGGAAAAACAAAATATAACATAACATTTATATGTGGTAGTATAATAACGCCTATTATTAGAGACAATAATATTAGTATATGTTTTGGAATAATATATTTATGCCGATAGCTAACTGGTGCACATAATGCAGCAAGAATTATGTCTTAATATTAAACCTAAAAGTCTTCCTAGTGAAGTTGGGATTGAAGCAGCCGAGACCTTAAAGTTAACTAGTGATTTGCCTTTTCAAGCACGGCAGATAAGCATTGTTAAATCGTTTCTCAATTTAACACAGAAAATAGATCGCCCTGCTGTTTTATGGGTTGTTGGCATATGGGGTTTAGGGAAAACTGCAATATTTAACGGTATTATAGAACCTTACTGCAAAAAGCAGGAGAATAAGTGTAAAGCAGCATTTATTATTGCAAATAAGATGTTCGATATCGCTGAAAAAATCGTTAAAGAATTTAGATTAATTAGTCTCACCCCAGAAGCCTTTCTTGCATCTATTCTTGAAGCACTTAGAGAAAGCGATCCCTTCTTTGAAAAACTCCCGAAACTACTTAACTACTATAGTTTATCGCAATACCTTAAGGAGGCTCTAACTTTACTAAAAAGAATCCTTGGTTCCCGCAAATTAGTAGTATTCGTTGATGAATTTGAGCGCATATACGATAGGTACCTAATAAGTACTGGGATAGAAAAGTATGAACGTGGTAAAGACATCTTAGAAGCAATAGTTGAACTCATTAATGTTAATATTAAGGCGCTAAGAGAAACCGGAACAACAGGATTAATTCACCTAGTATTTTCGGTATCTGAAGAGGCCGATGCAACAATTAGACAGAAAACAGACTTAGCGATAATTTCAGGAAGATTAACCAGAAGATTTATAGAGCTTAGACTTAGGAACATGAGCAAGCTTGAAGTATTTTACCACTTAGATAAACTAATTAAATATGTGTTCAATAATGATAAACTATCATTCAAAGACATAGCTAATCCACCGACGCTTTTCAATATTTTTGGATATGCCACAGGAGGCTTACCTGGCAACACTGAACATCTTCTTAATCATCTAATATCGAATCTTTCCGACACATATGAATGTCCTAATAAATTTAGAAAACTTGACATCTCTAACGCTCTTTCCGTTTACTCATCAGCTAAGACCTCCTTCAAGGGCGTTAATATTGAATTAATAAATGTTACCGCTTACACAACAATTCACAATACTCTAGTAAACGTGTTCGCAAACTATCGTTACCCACATGAAGTCGCTAGTGAATTTATAAGACTCCTTCTTCTATCTACGGCTGGAATAAGCATAAACTATTTAGCCAAGATATTTAAGGGTTTAAGCAAAGCCGAGATTAAAGATATGATAACAATAGCTAACTATGCTTTTCGTGAAAAATACAATGTCGAAAAAGCAATATATAGTGTAAAAAGTTTCAAGATAACTAAGCCATTACCCGACTTCATAAACCATGTATTAGGATTATTAGAAAGAAGAAGGGAGACCTTTAAAAGAGAACTTGAAAGATTAGATATAATTTTAAGACCAGAAAATATAACCGAAGAATTGTATGAAATGTTTATAGATCAATTCGCTTTCATAGATGATGAAGGACATTTAGCTATATTGCTTCCGGATGAAACTCAAATACTGCGTGAATTCATTAAGAATTCATTAAAGTTGAAAAGAGAGTCTGAAGTTTTAGCTGAAGAACTCAAAATGGTAATAGACGAGCTAGTTGCAGAAGGCTATCTAGAAAAGGATACTAAAAATGAATACCTATATTTATTAGATGATATTGTGGCAAAATACATCATATCTCCCTCTATGCTTGCACTAGAGTTTATTACTGATCTAAGAAAACGATACTCCATAACAGTAAAAGCTCGATCTCTTGGCTGGTCTCCACAGCATCTTGCAAGAGCAATTTTACCTCCATTAGTATACTCTCTTAGAACATTCTATAGTGGTGAAAGTAGAACAGACTATTTCAGAATATTATCAATCACAACTGAAAATAACTTTGAACAGTATATAATAGAAATAACTCCCTCACCTAATAAACCACCAACCTTACGAGTATTATTTGCTGTTTTACCTCATATTATTGAGGAGAAAGTGATATCTAACATTAGAGCTACGGTACAAGAGTATTACTTAAATAAGAAACCTTTTGATGTCATAGTGTTAATTACTCTTAGGTCACTTGAGAAAGATCTAAGTAGAAGTCTCGGATACGTAAGGACATTCCTTGATGATATACGAAATAATAAGGACATAGTATTTATAGAAATCTCAAACATTTCACAATTTGATATACGTAGGCTTACCGCATTAGGTCTCTTACTTGAAGAAACAAGCATGAACGGCGAACATGTTATCGAAAAAAGTGCACAAGTAATTAATGATTTAACAACATACGAAGTAGATACTAACAAAAGAAGAGAAATAGTTGCCAAGTACATACGAAAAGGAATAGAATTTAACAAATTATATTCATTTTATAATTCGGAATTCATACTAAGATACATACCTAGATTAACAGACCATATACGGTCTGAACTTCAAAGAAAAGGAAAATATTTTGACTATCCTATATTGTCCGGAAAGAGATTAGTAGAGACTTTAAAGGAAAATGTAAGGTCAAAAGTAAATGAAGAAATAATGTATTCTCTTTCCACGGACCTATCTGATACTGAAAGTGTATTGCCTATACTATCTTTACCTGATGAATGCTTTACAAATGATGGCTGTTCCTTAAGGTATATAGTAGATTATGCTATTAAGAATATAAGATGCCATCAACCACATTTCCTTAAAACAACCCTACTTGGCCCAGATATTGAAGGAGCAAGAAAACTTCTTGAGAACATTATTCCGCTAATTTCTTATGGATTTGTTGAAATAATCGAGTGTAGAAGCTATGATGAATGTCGAATACGAATCAACTACAAACATCCATCAATTGTTACATTAGTAAAATTCCTATCTCACATATACTCACATTATACCAAAGTAAAAAGTGAAATTACAAGCAATGAGCTACTTATAAATAAGGAGTTTATAACAAACTTTTATAAATATAAGCCAGAGTATGAACAAGTCATAGACCTACTAATACGAATATTCAGGGTATGGGGATTATTGCTACCAAAGGCAAACGAAACATATCTCCCATTATTTCTGAAAGAAAAACGGCATGATAGTATTGTATTAAGCTTAGAAGCATATAGTTATACCCCAGTGATTAAAGCACTAAAAATATTAAAAGAAGACCTTGTACTCAACAAATATGGTTATCAAGCATCCGGAAAAAGAAGAGGCTATAGAGCTTGGATCATTAAGAACTTCATTGAGAAGCTATGGAATAAATTAAGCAATAACGAATTTAAACTTGTACTCAATAGATTAAGGCTTTACGAACCATTAGAACTAGCATTAGATAAAGAAAAACTGTTAAACTTCATATTGGCTTCAAAGAAGATACATTTAATTAACGATATAATATACGATATAGTCTTAAGTAAATCTCCAATTCATGAAAACATAGACGTAATGAATTTAGAGAGAGACGCTTGTGGAATAAAAAGAGGAGTTATGGTGTCACTAGCTTACGCGGCCAAGTACGACATGGATAGATTAACAAGAGTACTGGAAGATATTATAAAGGATTATAATGATCAACGTGAAGCCCTCAAAGAAATATTAAGCAAGTATGTTATTGATGAAGAACAAAAAATAGATGTTAAAATTAATGAACTTGAGCTAGTAAAACAAGCTTATGAAAAAATAATTAAAATACTTAATGAAAACATACCTTTAGAAAAATATTACTTATACTTAAAGGATCTCTGGAAGAAAACCGCTGGCACCACTGTTGATCAAAATGAGTGTATTTATGGAGTTCAAGCAATAAGATACGCCAGTAATGCGTTTAGATTCCCATTTTATTATAGGACCAGGGGTAGATATTTCATATTTAACTACAAAGTTTACAGGATACATGAAATCATACAATCTCTTAAGAAAGAAGGAATTATTGAAATAGATGAAAAAGTTGATCCTATAGAATACATTACTAGTGCTAAACTTAAGATATTTAACATAAACCGGTATAAGCAAGGAGAAAAAGCTAAAGAATTAATGAGAAAAATTGGAGATGTCATGGAGAGTATTAAGAGATTGTATGAGGACCTAATTAGACTAGAGACTACGAAGGTTGAACTTAGAGATAAAATAGTAGAAAGCTATGGATTGAAGAATTATTTAGTTAAAGAACTTGAATCCATTAAAAATGTACTTGATAAACCTATTGCGGAAGCGTCAAGAATAAAGGTTAATAAGAATGTTATTGAGACTATTGATGAGTTAGAGAACATTTACAATACATGGAGAAATAGATCTTTAGGTAATCTTAAACCAGAGAGCGCTAAGCACATCATGGAAGAGACAAAGAATCTCATAGAGTCCTTTGACAAAATCATAATGGAATTCGACGAATTAGTAAAGATCATTAATCAGTATGATAAAATCTTAGATAAATTTGTTAAAACAATCGGAGACAAAGATACCGAGAAAGTGCTTAAATATTTTATGCTAAACAACATCAAAGTAATGGTCAAAAAGCTAGATGAACAAATAAAGGATAAATTTAAAGGCTTCAAGGTAAGTGAAGACATTCCACCATTAGACTTGATAAATAGTTTAAAGGATAGATTAAGAAAGGTAAGTGAAGACAAAATTAGCAGTAGCATAGATGAAATTAAAAAGAATATGCACAAACTGAATGAAGAAGTAATGAGTAAATTGAGGAGTAAACTTGATCTTATATCGTCCTCTAAAAAGATATTTGATATAAGGTATAAGCCATGTAGAAATGAAGAATGGCTTAGAAGTATTAAGGAGCTAGAACTTGTTTGTAAAGAAATAAATGAAACATACAATAACCTAGAAGGAAAACTTAAAGACATTACTGAAAGAACAATATTACTTAAGAAAAAGCTAGAAGATAGCAAGATCTTCATAGCAGAATTATCTAACACCATCACATTACTAAGCGAATTAAATGAATTGGCTCAAAAACTAAAAGACCTATTGATCACCAAGCTTCCTGTAATTCTTAGAAACAATGCTCAGAAACTAGGTATATCAAACATCTCCATCAATGTCTTAGAAACCATAATTACTTTAAAGGAACAAAGCGAGAAAATAGATTTAATTGATATAATTAACGCGTTATCAGCTAAAATACCAGAACATGAAATAGTAAAGGCATTATTAGAATTGAGAAAGAAAGGATTAATAGATGTCCATATTATACTGTAGCCCTAATTACTAAACATAGGGACTCCAGATAGTAATGTCTCGTAGAAATTACTAAAGGTAAAGGTTTTTAAAATAACTTTTATAATCTTAAACACTTTAATAGGGACATACAAATGAAGACGTTAACAAACATGATGTTATGCGAGCTAATGAAGAAGATGCAATGTCCCATTGAAAGCTATGAAAAAAGAACGTACAGAGTAAAGAATGTCTTTGAGCTTTTAAAGAAAGAGGTTTTTCTAGATGAAAGAAAGCATGTACTATATGAAAAGCTAGTTAGAAAAATTCTTAGTAACAAAAGGAATAAGCAAATAATCATTCATACGTTCATTACCTTAGCTAGTACAGGACCTATAGAGAAACATAAAGTAATGCCAATACTCTATAGAAAACTGTTCAATGAGACATTCCGTTGGGATCGAGAGTTACACAGAGATCGTATGCGTAGACTTCTGAATACACTTGCCCTGCTCCTTTTCATTGATCCTTATAGGTATTTTAACTATGACGAGGTAGCCTTAACACCGATTTCCTATACTTATTACCATCATTACCAACAGAATAATCCTAGTGATCCTTTTCTTGCCTTGACTTTTCCTGGAAGGATAGTTTTAAGAGGAAAGGGGTTGTTCTTTAATGATTATGTTAGGGTGTATCATGAGTTTATTGTTCGTTATTGGAGGCCTTTGGGTGGTAAGAGGGTTGCTTTGTTTACTCCTTGTTCTAGTGTTAAGCCTATTCCTAGGAGTTTTATGAATGTTAAGGTTGATGGTGTTTTGAGGAGGTATGGTCTTGGAGAATATGTTGATAGGTTTATTGTTTCTGAGCCTCTTGTTTTGATTCCTTATGAGTTTGCTTATTATTTTCCTGCTGCTCATTATGATTATCATCCTAGTTTGCTTACTTCTGAGGAGAGGAGGGTTTATGTTGAGTTGTTGAGGAGGGTTATTGAGGATAAGATTGCTAAGAACTATGGTAAGATTGTTTATTTCCTGCCTAGGTTTCACAGGAGGATTTTTGAAGAAGCAGTTGATGGTGTTGATGTTGAAACTGTTTATGTACCGTACAATGTATATTATCTTCCTGTACTTAGGGATGTGCTGCTGAGGGAGGCTAGGGAGGTAGGTGACCGGAGGAAATGAAGCTTATTGCTGGTTCAGTGCTTGCGCATTTGCTTCCTGTTTGGCGCTACGTATGGACTGATGGTGTTATGGTTAATTCTTTCGAAATTCTCTCTAAGAAAAGAATCTACTCTAGTGTTCTTAGGAAGGGTCTTAGGAAAGTGTTGGATGTAGATGTTAATGTTGCTTTATGGGTTGATAGTGGTGGTTACCAGTTTCTAACGCATGGGGTTAATCCTTCAGTGGAGAACCTAGCTAAACTGTATAGTGAACTGGCTAAGTATGAAACTCAAAATACTGTGTTTGTTTCACTAGATTACCCCCCACTACCATCGGATGGTGAGAGTCTTCGTAAGGTGAAAATTGAGAACTCAATTGAAAACTACAGGTATCTGGTAAGGAAGGTCTTCAATAATGGTGAGGAAAAACTTGTACCAGTGGTTCATTTAACTACGAGTAAGGATCTCTTGCTTAAGCAAATTGAAAACTATAGTGA
>CAZLZO010000028.1:0-18294 GCA_964564025.1 uncultured Desulfurococcales archaeon | reverse complement strand
TAACTTTTTGAGGCCATTGTGATGGGTCGAAACCATGTTGAGCCAGAAAGGCAATCGTCCATCTTTCAACACCGAACCCTGAACAGCCTGTCCATAAGATCTTCCTTTTGCTATGTTTTATCTTAAACGGCTCGGTGAATTTCGTTCCATGAATTGAAATATTACCTACCTCAAGCCAGCTCTTCTTATCCTCCCTTGGACCCTTATATGGTAGCCAAACTTCGAAATCTATTGTTCCAGGCTTATTTATTTCAACACCCTTAATTTCAACAACAGCACCTTCTTGTTCAAGATACCATGGAGTAACCCAAGCCCATCTCCATTCAAGATCTAAAACCTTGTCCATGAAGTATTCGTATTTTTCGAGAAGCTTATTTCTAATATCAATTACCTGTTCAGGTAACCCTAACCATACAACTTCAACTCTATGGAACTCTATAACTCTTTCAACACCATATATTCCGCCAGCTTCCCATCTGAAAGAGGGTCCTGCTTGGTCAAACCATTTGATAGGTAATGATTCTTCGCTTAGAATTTCCTTCGAGAAGAACTGATAGAACGGTTCACACTGTGCAAAACATAGGAAGTACGATGGGGGTTTAACGTATTTTCCAACTTCTTCCGCAGGAGCCTTGTTGGTAACGTACATGTAATCTATTAATTCCTCAAACTCGGCAATATCGTATGAAACAGGCAGGGATGCAAAAAGCATTGAGTTAATCGTTCCCCTTAAATGGCCTGTTCTAAGACCTACTTCTAAAGGATACATTTTCGGAAACGTTGCTTCCTGAAAACCTAGAGGCTTAACTACTTCACTTAGAAATATGTTCTTTATCATGCTAAGGAGGTAGGTGAAAGGCGGAGTGTATATCCACTGCCCAATAGAGAACCTCTTAATCCAACCTATTTCCTCAAGAATCTTATTAGGATCCTCCCTAAACGGAGGTATTTTCCTCTTAACGCCGCTTTCCTTAACCAAATACCAATGTTCTGCTTTACCTCCCCATAGAAGCCTCTGCTCTTTCTCATAAAGCAGCTTAATTAGCCTATCAACTATGGGTTTCTTAATATCGCTTTCCTCTAAAGCACTAAGGTGAATCAGTGTTCTACCATTACCAACCTCAACATTTTTAACGTAAGGTACTTTAAGTGAAACCTTATGCTCACCTTCAAGCTCAATAACAACATCTTCCAAAACAATATTTCTAATACCTATCCTATATTTCCTACCCAAAACTTCAGCTAATTTCTTCCTTGCTCTAAGAGCAGCATCGTGAATTCTAACTCTGCGGCCGCAAACAACATTGAAAACAAGAACATTACCATTAGCAATAGAGAAACCAACTATTTTAGCCCCATGCTCAGGCCTACCAACACCCTTAACCAAAACACTCCTATTTAACTCATCAACAATACTGCTAAGCTCAGACTTCAACTCCTCAGAAGCAGGCTTACTAAGAATATACAGTATTTTACCAGTAAACTTCATATCCACCTACCTAAAGTTCCCGGTATTATGAAGACAAAGCCAAACATATAACTTTATCGACAAACCAAGAACCGCAAAGTCCATAGCCTCTAGTTCTTCACGATAAGCATGGGATAAGCTTTAATACTGCAAGTACTCTTAACTATACATAGGGTTTACCGTATGGAAGGTAAGGTAAAAACAAGTATCGTAATTAATCGTGAACTCTGGGAAGAACTCAAGTCTAAAGTTGGAAGCGAAAAAGGATTAAAAATGCTTAGTAAAGTAGTTGAAGAAGCAATTGAAGACGAACTATGCGAACTCATAATTATGAAAGCTTTAAGTAAAATGCTGAAACCCGAAAAGAAAATACCGTTAACAATAGTGGCTATTAAACCCAAAGTACCAACTAATGCTGGAAAAGTAATTAGGGAAATGAGGGAGTCGAGAACTTGACAATACTCTACCTAGACTCAAGCGCTATAGTAAAACGCTACATACTGGAACCTGGAAGCGAAACAGTAAGTGAAGTATACTATAAAGCATTAAGTGGAGATCTTACAATTTCTTTTTCAGCATGGAACATAGGTGAAGTTCTCAGAGTACTTGACAAATACCATAGAAGAGGGTGGCTAGGTAGAGAAGACTATGAAAAAGCTAGATACCAGTTCATAGGCGAAACAGTTAGACTACTAAAGCTAAGACTATTAAAAATAATCCCAGTCAAAACAAAACTACTCATCCAAACATGGTCTCTCATCGAAAAATACCACATATATGAAGCAGACGCCCTACAAATAGTCTCCGCAAAGTACGTAAAAGCAAACAAACTATACACAGGAGACAAACAAGTGCATGAAGCAGCAGCAAAAGAAGGGATCAGTAGCACATACCTAGGCTAAAAGAAAAACAACTCAAATACATCATCTACACATTTCTAAGTTTAAAGCCCACATAACCCCTTTACATTACTTCTATACTTAGTGAGAATATAGTTTATGTTTTAATTATGGTAAATTATTTACTTTCGTCCAAGGACAATTTGTTGGCTTTTGCTGTTGAGAACCATGTTTACGGTTGTGGTGATAGGTTTGGTGGTTTCTTCGACTTTAAGCTTGAGGTTTGTTGATGAGCATGTTCCGGAGTAGAAAGTAGTTGGGTTGAAGTGTTTTTGAGCAAGTTTGGGAAAGCTGTTGGAATGGCTTTAGCCCTAATAGTTCTCACCTAGGCCTCTTTCTCAATATCCACAATTTACATGCTAACCTTAAGCAGTAACTTATTGAGGTTCTATTTTGATTGTTTTTCCTAGGTATTTTATTATCTGCTTCGCGTGTTTCTCCTCTACTATTATTGAGTGTATGTTGCTTACTAGGGGTATGTTTGCTTTCTCTTCTATTTCGCACAGTATTTTTGCTTTGTCGAAAACTGATTTGGGAAGTTTCTTGCAAACTACTAGGATGTCTATGTCGCTTGAGGGAACCGCTGTTCCTTTAGCGTAGCTTCCAAACAAGTATACTTCGCAACCGAACTCCCTAGCAACCCTACTAATCCTCCTAACAACTTCTAAAACCTCCTCCAACCTCACAACCCACCACCTTTCCTAGCTGACATAATGTTCTTAGCGAACTCAACTATTTCCTCAGCGAATTTAACCAGTTCTTCTGCTTCCTCCCTACTGTATTCTGTGAAACCGTATCTTGACTGGAAATAAGCGTCTTCGAGAACCCGTAGTTTAAACCTGTTATCTCTAATAAACTTTGAAACCTCATTTTCCCTACCGAAAATTTTACCTACAGTTGCTAGTAGTTTTCTTAAACTATGGGTTCTAGGTGTTAAACCAGAATACTCTACTACTACGGATTTAAGGTAAAGTTCGACATGCTGTTGAGCATTAAAAACCGCGCCGTCGAAATCATCGTATTTTAGGTTCCTCTTGGCACGTTCAATAGCTTTAAAACTTTTCTCCCTAAGCATTCTAACTACGAAACCAGTGTCTTCCTCATCACCAACCTGTAGGTCGAAACCGTAAACCAATAAGCCCACCTAGTTTCTCCTAGCTCCTACATTTTCCCAGTTAAAAATAAAACCATTCCATTAATAAAACCTTACATTTCAGCAAGAAAGTAAGAATTATAAAGTAATCAGTTTAAAGACTTAGATGGAAAACACCATCCCGAATCTTGTCTATTAGTTCTACGTGGTTAGAGTTACCGTATGGTAATTAGTTCTTTTATTCTCGCTTTTCCTCCTTCCTCAAATTTCCTAGCTATGTTGGCGAAATTTCATCCCAGCTTATCTTGAGAGGTGCGAACATCCATTTTTCAACGTATGGTATTTCTCTCTTCATTTTATGGTAGCTTCTCCTTAGCAAACCCGCGAACTCTTGGTCTCTTGTTTCAGCATAGAACGTTACCTGTAGATTCACTACTGTCTTCACCATGTTTTTGCTTCGTTTCTTAAGTGGAAACTGTAGAATGCTCTCATATAGTATTTTTTCAAGAACTTCGGGGGTAAACGTTTTAGCTTTAAACGCGAAATGCTAGGGTTAAGTGGCTTGGTTTAGGTGGTAGGACATAGTATGTGTCGTAGTAGTATAGTGCGTATGATCCTGAGGCAACCCATCCCCTATCCTCTATTTCAGCTAGAGTAGAAAGCATGTTTTCAATACTTGGGCATTTTCTTAGTAGGTAGGAGACGGCTATTCTTAAAGAGTCTACTGTAGGTTTAACAACGTATTTAGAGTTCTTCTTAACAACAACACCTTCCCCCATTAGAAACCTAACCCACTTCCAAACAGTGTTAGCTGAAACATTTAAACACCTAGCAATACGTGATAACCTAACCTCACCCTTAACCAAGCCGTAAACAACAACAAAACCTACACCATTCAAACTCACTACACAGCTTCAACAAATGCAAAAACCAAATAACTACTGCTAACCCCTAGAACCTCTCGTTTCCTCCTCTAACATTTCATCCAGTTCAGCAATGAGTTTTCCAACTGCTCTCCATAACCAGTATATTTCATTACTCTTTAACCCCTCAATATTCCCCTCATCCACTTCTCTCTTTAAACTCTCAACCCTCAACCATAAATCATAGTAATAGGGATCTATTTTCCCCTCATCCACTAGTTTAAAAAGCCTCAGCCAAAGACATTCCAAGCCTCTTCTCAACATCACCTACACTTAGCCCTTTAGATAACCCATATAGCTTTATCAATGCTGGAGCGACTTCTACACGCATGACCTCATATGTCTTCTCTAAAACATTTTTCCTCTTCAATATTTCTATGGGTTCTAGTAGTGAGAGCGCTTTCTCCGCAAACTTCTCTGCTCTCTCTAGCCATTTATCAACATCGCTACCTGAAACTTCTAAAATTCTTTCATACTTGATATCTTTCCTTATTTTAATTATTTCCTTGAGCCAATCAGCATATTCGGCATCTAGTATTCCGGTATTAACTAAGCGCTTCTTTACTTCATCATGAGCCCTGTCTGGTGTGCGTATTTCCAAACCCATAAGCATTAAAACCGCTTGAGCAGACTTAACCATTGCATTATAGCAGATCTCAGCTACTATTGAACGCTTTATATGCTTTGCTCGCATAATGTTGTCTATTACGGATTTCATGTACTTCTCCACGGCCTCTCTCGTCGTAGGTATCTTACCAGCTTTCAATAAGCGCTTCCAAGCTCCATAATAATACTATAAATCCTTGGATGTCCTGTTCTCGCATAATCTACAAACTCTGTAAGAGTAAAGGAAGGATAAACGAATAGCCTTTCTAATACGCCCCTCTACATGTAATTGAGTATAATTAAGTAGGAAATATGTTAGAGGACTTCTTACCTACAATATTTAAACTTTTCATAATTTCCTACGGTTAAAGAAGCTATACACTGCTAATTAAGCTTATGGTTAAGCATGAAAACTGTTACGGAAAGACACAAATTCGCTTTTTACGTACTAACTTAACTTTCTTCCAGTCTGCCGAAGACATCTAGGGAACATATTGCATTATCTTCCCCACATACCCAGTCTAATCAGAATGCTAACTCCTGCCTAAATCTGTTAAGAAATTCAGCCTTTACACTACTTTGTCCCTGTGTTCATAGAGCAAACCAAGTTAATCTTATGAATGCACTTTATCCGTTGCCTTATAAAAATCCATACGAACTTCGCTTATACTGATTGCATAACACATTACTTTAAGATTTCATATCTGGAAATACATAAATAATTTAACGTATTAAATAATTCAGGCAAAAAGCTTGGAGAAAAATAAAGGAGATCAGCGACAAAACCCTGAGAATAAATTAGAGAAAATTTTAACAAACAAACTTAAAAGCATTGAAAAACGTATTGGAAAATATGTTAGTTCTGTTAGTGAAATAGTTATAGTCGGGCCTCCAAGCAAAGACCTTGAAAAATTTAAGGAGAAAATAAAAGAAAAATACCCTAATGTCAAAGTCGAAACAGCCATTCTAGGACTATATGAGGTAGAGGAAAAAAGTGAGTTAAAAAGTCCGGGAGAACTGTTTCGCAATATTCTAAACAGGCTTAAGAAATTAGTTGAAAGAAAAGATACTAAAGAACAATTGAAAAGTATTGCAGATAAATATTTTCAAAAAGAAAAACACCTCATAATGGAGCTTAAGAAAATAAATCCATCTAAAGAACTTCTATATGCTTTAAAGGTTTTAGGGGAAGAAAAACCGGAAAAAAATATCATAATACCCTTCTGGATAAGCAAAGAAGAAATAAAAAACATAGTTAAAAAACACTTCAGTGTAAAAGCGGAAAATATTGGAATATATTGTTTAAAATGGCTTAGCACAGAATATTACTCACTAACACTGATCGAAAAATACTATAAAAACCCAGAAAAGCTAGAGGATCAAAGAAAACTCTACGAAGAAATACTCAAAACACTAGGTATTCTAGAAACACCCAACGTATTAGATGTTCTCAAAAAAAGAATAGACATTGTAGATATACCGAAGGAAACATTACAGGAAATAATGGAGGCAATAATTACAACTATAGTTCCAGCAATAACATCAGTGATAGGGGCTGCTTTAGGAGCACCGTTAGGGACGTTTTTAGGATCACTAATAGTTAGGAAAAGCGGGAACCTAGAAGACATACTTAAAGTAGCAGAAGAATACGGGAAACTAAGTGAAGAATTCAAAGAATTTGTAGTATCAAAAATAGCATATGAATACCATCTAGACAAAAATACTGTAAAGAACCTCCTAGAAACATTAGCAGGAAAAAGAGAAGAGATAGAGGAAAAATTAGGAGAAATAGTAAATGAAATAAATGAAAAAATAGAGAAATTAGAAAATGAAATAAGAGAAATAAGAAAAATACTTGAGGAACTAAAAGGAGAAGTTGAAAAGCTTAAGGAGGCATCTAGAGTTTCAGCTAAAACCATAATGTTTAGTAATTTCAAGTATTGGGCTTTAGGAATCAAGTATTCTGAAGGAAAATATGAAATTGTACCGGAAGGGTTAGGGAAACATTTCAAACTTGTCCGAACAAAAGAATACAAGAGACTTTCAGGAGAAATTACAAAGAACCTTGAGAGAGACGGGTTAGTGGTTATTGTAGGGCCTAAGGGTATAGGTAAAAGTGTCCTAGCAGCATACACTCTCGCCGAAAAACTCAGAAAAGACCTAAAAAACACTAAAAAATCACTCATATTAAACCTCTCAGAATACGATGAATATGCTTTAAATGAGACCTTAGCATATTGCATGTATAAAAATATTGAGGCATATTTACTCTACGATCCTTCACCAACAACAAAATATAAGCCTTGGACAATTAGGCCTACTGCTGAAGGTAGGCTAACTAAGCAGCCAACAACAAAATATGAGCCTTGGCAAGAACCCCCGGTCCCTACATATTCACCCATGGGAATCACGGGTATAGCTGACACAATAAAGAATATTATCAGAAAACTAGAACTAGGCAGCGGAAAAGTTCATGCACTTATAGTTCTATCTAAAGACATTTGGGAAACTATAAAAGAAGAACTCGAAAACACAAAATTCAACAATAAACATGTCAAAGAATACATTGTAGAATTAGAAAAGCTCGGCAGAGCTCTCAAAAATGAAAAGTTTCTAGAGGGCATTATTCTCTCATGCCCTAAAAGTAATATACCACCGAAATATGTGAAAAAATATGCGGGAATAATTGCGAGAGATTTTGCTGAAGGATACACGCTAATAGCTAGACTAGTATGTGAAGAAGCAGCAAAAACAAGAAAATACAAGAAAATAAGGGAAACACTAGAGGAAGCAAAAGGAGTCGCCAAATGGTACATACTAAAGTATATAGAAAGAGCAATACTAGGCATAGAAAAAGTTGAAGACTGGATTGAAGAATCATTAGTAATATCAAGACTTTTACTAGTAAGAAACTATGTTAAAGAATCACCCCTAGCTTTTACTTATGGAGTACCATATATATCAACACCTAAAATGCTTAAACTCCTATTAGAAACCATCATAAAAACACTTAATGTAAATATAGGTCTCAAGGATTTCACTAGTAAAGGAATACATGAGTGGTTCTCTATAGAACATGAGGACTTAATAGAGGAAGTATTGGACGACGTAGTAAAAGTACTTAAAGGCGAAGAGATAAGTGGAAGCAAACATTACGTTAACGAAGTTTCAGAATGGAAATCAATAACAATAGAAGAAGGAAACTACGAAAAACTATGCTGGAACATAGTCGAAAAAATGTTTTCCATCAAAAGTTTACTATTCTCTAATAAAAGTATGGCAGAAACAATTAGAAAGCACTGGAAAGAAGCTACATTAATCCTCGGAGCATCACATGTATTCCCAGGACACCATTTTTACCGTACAGCGAAGGTGATAAAACCGAAAATTGGAAGAAACCTAAGCGAATTATTCATAGCAAAGAATAAAATACCGGCTTTATCGCAAAAAATATTTCTTAGCGGATTGTTCGAAGAAATATTAGCTAAGGCTATTCAGCCAAAGGAAATAATAAAGGAAATAAAATCGTACTCCAAGGCAAGGAATGGTTTCACCTGCTCAGCTTTAGAAAGTATGTACGTGTTAGGCTTATCTTTAATTTTAGCACATAAACTGAAGGAGGGATTCGAAGAATACGAATACTTTAAAAAAGCACTCATAATCAGCGCTCGTGCATTGGAGTTCACTTCTCTCTTACCATATAGTGATAGGTTAATAATTAGAAGAACACTCTATGAGAAGTTAGTGCGAGATTTTCTAGCGAAAAACCGGTCTCTTCTCGAATTTCTCCTTAGAATTACATGTACTTATCTTGGAGCACCTTCCATTTTAAAGGAAATTATTTCGAAAGTTTCACTTGACCAATGTTCTCTCCTATCAAAGTACTTCTTAGCGCTAATGTATAAATTACTAAGTCTCAGACTTTCGAATTATCATTATTATGAAGAGGTTTGCAAGATAGTGAATGAAATATGTAAAAGCGATGATGAGCAATTTTGCAACTATGCTAAAGCAGTAATTTTTGCTAGCCAACCCCTTTTTGAAGATGAGTTATTAGAAGCAGAAAAAGCTGTCAAGTATTTGGAGAATATAAAGTCCATACAAGATCTCTCAGATAACATTAAGAAAATACTCTCAAATCTCTCATTATCGCGGAACGAACTATTCAAACTATTTAAGTCTTTTTTATATAGACAAGAAGTATGGGTGCTACGTGGGAAAGTAGATATTTCTATTAGGAAGGGTGATTTAAAGGAAGCGGAAGAGTATTTAAAAGAGACTTGTAATAAAATCAAAAATGCTCCTTTCTTTCAGGAATATGAGAGGAATTATCTCCGTCTTACTGTTCAAGAAAGAGAAGCTGTCTTATCTCTTTTAAGAATTAAGGAAATTAAAGAGCTGGAGTCGGCACTTCCTACTTTGAAAAGCATGATCGAGGGCGCTTTGAAGTTAAGTCTAAGCTTTCCTTTAGTACTAGAATACTTTCCACGCATTTTAGAGATATACGTTATATGCTTGGCTGCAACGGGAAGAGATTTTAGGAAACACTTAAATATGTACTTGCTCTATGAAACAAATGTAACTCGTTCGCTACTTTTACCCCTATTTATTAGAGTTTTTGGGCTCAAGAATATCGAAAAACCTGATCTTAAAGTACTATTGTACTCTAAGCCTGAATACCTTAAAATTCCATTTCTTTATCTCCACGGAGAAATCAATAAGGATGAAGCTCTTAAGAGATGCTCTTCCCTTAAAGAAGAGGAAGAAAAAAATGCTTGCAAGGAATTTGTTAGTGTGTTTTCTGGAGATCGTGTAGCCCAAATTAACATTATAATAAATGAGCAAAATAACTTGATGAATCGGATTGATGAAATAATTAGTAAGTGTGAAGTAGAAAAGCTTAGAAAACACTATCTTAAGCTCGTTCAAGTATTACTACCAATGACATTATTACTATCAAACCCCATAGCATTACTCTTGGAAACTCTAGATGAAGGGAATGTAGAATATGCTGCAGTCATTGCTAAATATCTTGCATTAATCTCCGGGATTTCAGGTTGGTGTCTTTTATCTAAGCTTTATGCTGAGCTTGCTGAAAACCTTGTAAAGAATAGGGAAATCAATGATGATGTTAGGCTTATTTTATTAAAGCTTTATGTGCTCCCATAAGTTTGTAGTGGTTTCTTTTTTATTATTTCCGGGCTTATGTTTAAGATAAGAATATCGTATTTTGTGAATTATAATTATTTTACTTTAAACTGTTTTAGTTGTTCGCATCATTTTATTTTTCTATTTACTCTACATAGTTTGTTTAAATAATGCTTTTTCTATGTATGTTTTTCCAGAATATGAAGTATACGTCTTGTAGCTCAAGTATTTCCTCTAATATTTTGTTTACAGTTTCTGAACTTAGTTTTTCAGGGAGTTAGCAGCACTGTTTAAATATAACCGGTTGAACTCTAAGATGTAGTTTATACTGTCTATGTTGTTGAGCCAAAATGAGTATATATTGGCTATTGAGTATGATGGTAAATAATATTAGGGTTTAGTTCGCTAGATACTTTAAAATGTTAGCTATTTAAATCCTTATATAGAGAAAGGATTTATTCTATCATCGTCTGTAAACACAAGATAGTTTCTATTTTAGGATTAGCTTTTTTGCTAAGTTCTTTGACATAGTATACCCTAGAGGTTTATGAAGAAGTCCTTTGCTGCCAAAGCTATACCCTTTAATACTTTTGAAGTCTCTAAATAGGAGAGTAAAGGGTTTCAACAATTCTCACCCTACCTATAAATATTGGAACTAACAACGAACCTAGTTTCTAGCTTTATAGTGTGTTTAAAGAAAAACTAAGTAATCCTATAAAAAACTATTAATCTGTACACGTATCTAAATAAGGTAAACCTAAATGTATCTAGCAATTATGATGTTCTAAACCAGAAGTATCTCAGAGCAACTATTTCTTCGCGAGTTTCCACCAATCTCTACCCAGTAGAGCTGTTTTGATCTATAAATCATCTTATGAGCATTAAAGCAGGAATCTACAATTAAAGAGAGTAAAGTGCTATTAAGGATGAAGAAACCTGTATTTATTTAGAAGTAAGGTAATAGGGATTTTGAAATAGAAAGCTTTTAATGTGCATATATGTTTCCATATTTCTGTTCATAATGGGTAGGCTTCAACGAGGTTCCATTGTTCTACCCATTGGGAGCTTTGTTCGTTTAGAGGAAGTTGAGGGTCTATTATTATCCATTTACCTCTCATTTCTTCACTTATGTCTTTATAATAGTAGTGTGAGTATCCTATGTCATTTATTTTCACTAGTGCCATTGCGTGGTATTTTCCTTTGTTGTTTTTGAATGTTCCAAATGCTGCTCTTAATCCCAGTATTTTCAGGCAGGCTATGAAGAATATGGTCCAGTCAACGCATGTTCCTTCTCCGTGATCGAATATTTCCATTGGAAAATAGTAGTTGAATTTGAAGTGATGCTTATATTTAAGATACTTTCTCATACAACCCAGTATTTTCTCTATAGCCAGTACTACGTCTTCTACGTCTCCTATGCAGTTATAAACGAAGCTTTCCAATATTCCCCTAGCGTCATCGAAGCTCCATCTTCCATATTTTTCGAAGTACTCCTCCTCTTCTTCAACATTAATTCGGTGCCCTGTATCGTGAAGTATAAGTGTTCTTAAAGCTTTCTCTTTAGGGAAATATTTAATGTACTTGTTTCTAACTGTTTCATAGAATTCTTCAAGTTCTAAAGGTATCTTGTAGGGCTTAAAACCTCTTGTCTTAATTGTTTGAAGAAAGCCTACGTCACGGTGTACAGTACGGCTTATCTTTGTTTTTCTAGTAATTAATTTGAAGATAAGTAGGAAAAACGTGTTAGCACCGAGCATAATAGCTGCTTGGCTAATAGCATATGGCCTAAAAAACTCAAATATTAAGGGCAAGAACACTATGTACTCGAAAAACGTTATTAAGAAAAGCCCACCTATGCTACCATCGAGAACAACAGCTACTATACATGGTAGTGCATAGAAAATCAGTTCAACCCTCCATAGGAAAGGTAAGTATTCTTCAAGTATTTCCGGGTGGTTACTATATTCGGGAAGAGGATTAATGTGATGGGCTGCTGCATACAATATGTTTACGAAGAGAAAGAACAAACCAGCCTGAGCAATATATTCGAAAAGGGCTTCCCGCGAGCTCATCTCATCACACGCTTAAGTAATTAATAACGGAACAATTTAATATACTTAATTTTGACTTCTTTCAAAATGGAAACCCTGATGTAATATAAGTTAATAAATTAGGGTAAAACAATATTCTTCAAAACACCCCTAACTAACAAGAATAAAAACAAACAATATAAAGGAATATATAAACCTTCTGTATCTAAAATAAAAAGAATTGAAAGAAAATAAGCATTGGTAACCTAAATAATAGAGGTTGAAAGTCTATTTTCTTCGTGGCGGCTAATATTTATATGAAAGCTTATTATTGTACGTATTGAAAGGGTTTTATTGTACTGTTTTAGAATACGTAGTTGTTTTTAAGTATTTTAGGTAAGAGAGTGTTGTAAGGTTAGTTTGTTATTTTTAGTTTTTGCTTTAGTGTTGTTTGTGTTGGTGTTGTGTTTTGTTTAGTACTAAAAAGTTTATTTATAATAATGTAGGATTTTATAATTAGTGATTGCCATGCCTGCAATGTATGTTATAGGGTTGGGTGGGACTGGTACTGCGATTGTTGGTGGTTTTGCTAGGAAGTTAAGGGAGCTGGGTGTTGGTAGGGATTTAATTAAGGTTCGGGCTATAGATATTGCGGCTGACGCCATAGAAGACCAGGTACGTAGGGGGAATTTAAAGGAAGATGAGGTCTTACAGCTGAGGCACCCTGATTTAATGCAGTTCATAGATTATGCGGAGAACATAATAGGTAAGAGAATGCTCTGGTATCCTTTAAAATCCACAGCTATACAGATGCTGAAACAGTATAGGTCTGGTGCAGGGGTTAATAGGGTAAGACCTAACGCTAGGTTTATTCTTAACTGCGCTGGCAGCATGGTTGAGTTTGTAAGAGAGCATATTAGGGATGATTTAAGAAGACTGAAGGAAACCATAGTGAGTAAGGGGATGAGTCCTGATGAATTTAATAACATGGCGATATGGATAATTTTTGCCTTAGGTGGAGGAACAGGTAGCGGCATAGCATTAGACATAGCGAAAATAGTTAGAGAAGAATTCTCAGAGATAACTGGAAACCCAGCTCATGTATTCGCTATTGTAGTCCTACCTACGTTTAGAGGGGTGCAAGCTAGACCAGAATACGTTTACAATACTTATGCCGCCTTAAAGGACCTTTACTATTTTAAATATATTAAAAACGAGGAAAGCTTTGATATGATGTTTCTTGTAGGTTTCAACGATGTTCAAGGGCAAGACCCCTATGCTGACGTTGACGAGAAGGTAGTGTACTTCCTTTTAACAACACATAAGCTACCATATGCTCCAATAGGAGAAGCTGGTGCATTAGCTTGGGAGAACATATTTGGTAATATTGGAAATGTTGAAAACATGTTTGGCAATATACCTGCCATGTTTGCCATATTTGACTCTATAGAATTAAGTGTAGATGTTGGAAAAGTAATAAAGCTAATTAAAATGAAACGTGAAATAAACGAACTAAATAAAGATCTTGAAGAAAATGAAGAAGAAGCTGGAAAACTCATAGCTGGTATTAAAGGACGTTTGGAAAGTTTAAACGAAGTTATAGAATACTATGAAAATAATGTGGCTAATAGGTCTTTGGGGACAAGAAAGGTCTTCGTGAATAAGGGAATTGATGAAGTAAGAGAACTTATTGCAAATGAGGAATACATAGCTAAAACCGCCCTGGAATCCCTTATTACAATATATGGAAAGCTATGTAAGGAGCTAGATCAGAAAGTAAGTAAAATAGAGCCGAAAATAGAAAATAGTTCAACAATTGTGCAAGCCATAGGTAATCTTTTAGAAATATACAACGATCATTGCAAAAAAATGTTTCTACTTAAAAGGTGGATTAGTAGATGTAAAGGCACTTATGAGAAATATAAAAGTGACTATGAAAAGTACGTAAGAACATTAAACTCCGCTATACAAAAACTTAATGCACTCAGAGGAACACTCAAATGGTTAAATAGTAAAGCAAATGAGCTAAGAGAAGAAGAGGATAGTAAGAAAAAGAGAAAAAACAGCCTTGAAGTAGAGACGGAACAGCTATTTACGGAGTTAACACAAGGAGACATCATGGAAACTCCAAATAAGTGGGTTCTAAGATTTACTGAAAATGGGTTACAAAGCATTGTCGAAAAATACTTAGGTGCTGAGAGAGAGGAAGAATTAAAGAGTAAGGGAATAACGTTTTTCATGAATTATTTAAAGTACAGTAGAGAACAACTAACTAATATCATTGAACATCTCTACGAAGCTCTTCAAAGACTTCCAGTACGGTATAACGAAGCAATCCTATCAATGGAAAACTATAATCCACCTAAGAAACCTGTGGTTTTACTAGATAGCGAAGATCGCGAAATGATTATAGGGCTTCTCAGACAGGCCATGTATGGTGTTTCTCTCGACTACGTTTTTCACGAAGACAATATAGGGCCGCACTTATATGTTGCACATGTTGTTTCAACAATCCCCATGCATGTTATAGGAGATATCACTGATGCTAAAAAACAATATGATGATCTTCCTGTAGATGAAGCTAAGTTATTATATCATGTTGAAAAAGAAGCTGTGAAACACGATCCTATTAAGTAGGGTGCCGTAGTAGAAATGGTTTATGTTGCTATTTTGCTGGATAGATCCCATAGTATGTTTAGTGAAGAAATAGGTGGTATGAGTAAATACATGGCAGGAGTAAGGGGTATAGAGGAATTTCTTGGAAATATTGGAGTGTCGAGTGTGAACGTATATGTGGGTCTTTTTCTCTTCCCTCCCTCTAATCTAATTAATGTTCTAAATGGTTTTTATTTGCCCGGATTTGTACCTGCAACTAAAATACATGAGCTAAGGGGTTATAGGGCTGGTTCCGGTACTCCTATAGGTAGGGCGTTAATAAATGTTGTTAACATGTGCCCTGGTTGTAGGCCTCTCGTTGTTAAGCTTATCTCCGATGGGGAATGGAATGAACCTGGGAACCCTAATGATAGGGTAGCGGAATTAAACCAGTTAGAGGGTATTGTAGGGGGAGGGAATATTAGAATAGATTTAATTAATATTGCTGGTGTGCCCGACGTGGATTTCATAGAATTTATAGTAGGACATGGTGGTAGAGTGTATTCACCCATGTCAATAAATGATGTTGCTTCTGCTTTAGCTGATCTTTAAGTGCTAATTATTATATGCTATGTTTATATGTATGTTAGTGTTGTTTTTTCCTTTCTTGTTTTCACTGCTTTTTCCGCTATTTTCTCAGCTATTTTCGGAGGTATGTTTGCTTTCTTAACTAGGTAGTTTATTATTTGTTGTTTTGTTTCCCCTTTTCTTGCTTTCTCCACTACTGCTTCTACTAGGTTTCTTACATGGGCTTTCTCTATTTCATCCCCCCACCCTACGTTTTTTGCAAAATACGCTACTGTCATGTATAGTGTTTCTACTGCATCGTAGAATTCTTGCTTCCCTATTTCAGGTATTTTAAGATCTACTACGAAAATTACGTCGTCGTCTCTTGTGAGACATGTTTTTACTAGATGTGATGCTAGGTTCAGTCTTAGTAGGGAGTAGTATAGTTTTAGTTTCTCTATTTTGTCTAGGAACTTTGTCGGATATAGTGGGTCAACTATAAGCCTTATTACAGATTCGTCGTGTATTGGCAGCACTACTAGTTTTAATGGTGCTTTAGGGTGGAATGCTTCCAACAAAACTATTTTCCCCTCTTTACTTCTTGAAATATCAATCTCCCAAACCCATTCAGCAGGGTTTTTAGACTCATCGGTTCCCTCAGTTAGCCACTTAACTATTTTCTCTATGGACTTTTCTATGCTCATTCTAAATAATCACCCCTTTAGACAGGATAGATGTATAACCTTACATTTTAAACTAAATACTTAAGTTCCCATATAAATATTTGAGCTAAACTGGCTATATGCTAGTCTTTGCAAACGCATACTCTAACTATCTGTTAAAGTTTACAGGGCTGCTTATGGGTGCCAGTATAATGAAGTTGAAATAAGAAAGAAAATATTACACATACATGCCAATAACATACTTTTCAACAGCCATGTGTTTTCCAGAAAATTAGCTGAAAACCCAATAATTTCCCTCTTATTAACACCAACTTTCGCAATAACGTAGAGTAATCTAGTCCACTGTAGCACAATATGTTACGGGCACAGTTAAAAACATTTACTCTCCTCTAAACAGTAGTTGCTTAAGAACTTAAGGTAGGAAATTAGGAGTGCTAGTTGTTTTAAATTTATGTGTTTAAGGCGAATAGAAAATTTATTACTTACCCAAGGGTTAGTTACTTACCGGGGGGTTAGTTATGCTTTTCAGTAGGGAGCCGAAAACACGTATTGGCGAGTTTTACGATAGGGAGAAGGAGCTTGAAATGTTTTTTAAAGGAATAGATGCTGGTGAAGGGTTAATAGTTGTTTATGGTGTTAGGAGAATTGGTAAAACAAGTTTCGTATATGTTGGACTTAACGAGCTAAATATCCCATTTGTTCCTCTGGATTTAAGGAAGTATTCTGAAAACCCTATTCTCCTTACGCCGTCAGCTATAGCTTACGTAGTAGATGATGTTTTGAAAGAATACGATTTACCCGGTAAACTGTGGAAAACTGGGGAGAAAATTTTAGAGTACATTAAATCAGTTGAAATCCCTCTGTTTAAGCTGAAACCTAGTAGGGGGAGGAAAAAACTACTGATTAACGTTTTAGAGAAAGCCAACAAGTGGGCTAAAAGGAAAGAAACTAGAATAGCAGTAGTTCTCGATGAAGCTCAAGAACTTAGAACTGTTCCTGCATGGAGAAATATTTTAGCTTGGGCAGTAGATACTCTAGAAAACATATCGTTCATTATAACAGGTAGTGAAATAGGAGTATTAAATGACTTCTTAAAACTAAGCGATCCGAAATCCCCTCTTTTCGGTAGAGCAAAGCTTGAAATAAAATTGGAGAGATTCAGCAGGGAACAGTCAATAGGTTTTCTGTTGAAGGGGTTTGAAGAAGCAAATATAAAGGTCAGTATAGGTGAAATCAAGGAAGCCGCTGATAAATTAGACGGTATTGTTGGTTGGCTTTCTCTCTACGGATACTACAGAGTAACCTATGGTTTAAACCATGTTGAAACGTTGAAACGTTTAGAAGAGGAAGCAGAAGAACTGCTATCTAGTGAGTTAGAAAAGCTCGTTAAATATTCTCCAAGAAGATACACGGCAATACTCTGGGCTATTTCCCTAGGCTTAAACTCTTGGAGTACGATAAAACATTTCGCAGAAGGAATATTAGGACACATACCTGACAGTAAATTCAATAAGCTACTTCAAAACCTAGTAAAATACGGTTTCATAGAGAAAACAGAAAACCTAAAATACAAAATAGCAGACCCACTACTATCCAAAGCAGTAGAGAAGTTAAGAAGAAAACACAGAGTATGTATCAAAGAAAAATAAGCTAAGTGTTTTTAGAAAAATAGAAAATAGTTTCATAAAACACGGGTTTAGGGGGATTTCTTACCGTTTTTCTATTATTGCCTCCTATATTAACGGGGTTAAAAACTTAAACTGTAGTGTTTTTAGTGTTTTTAGGTGGTTTGAATGTCGTTGAGGTTATCTTTTAAGGGTTTTAGATTAGCTGAGAAGTCTAGGGAGAAAGAGTATGATGTTGTAATTGTAGGTGGAGGTCCGGCTGGAGTTACTGCTGCAATATATTCTGCTAGGTACATGTTGAAAACTCTGATTGTAACTAAGGAGAAGGGGGGTCAGCTGAATAAAATAGGTTATATTGAAAACTATCCTGGTGTACGTAGGATAATGGGCCCTGAATTTATTGATAAACTCTACGAACATTTAGAATATTATAAGGTCCCCGTAGTTATTGATGAAGTTGTTGATATTAAGAGGAGTGATGAAATGTTTGACGTACTTACTTCTCTTGGGGAAAGGTTTACGTCGAAAACTGTTATTTTAGCTTTAGGTGTTGTGAAAAGAAAACTTGGTGTTTCTGGGGAAGAAGAGTTTCTAGGTAGAGGGGTTTCGTATTGTGCCCCTTGCGATGCACCGCTATTTAGAGATAAAGTAGTAGCT